>CAVHFS010000020.1:0-42642 GCA_963635715.1 Subdoligranulum sp. CAG:314
CATGTGCGTGCTGTTCCTGCTGCTGGGGCTTAAGTATTTGCCCTTGAAGCCGGCGGACGAAGGGTAGTCTGTATCTTTCCCCGTATAGCCAGGCGCGGCGCCTCCCCAATTCCTGCCGCGCCTGGCGGTTTTGTTGAAAGGCTCACCATGGCGAAAAGGCTTATATGCGTCATTGCCGCGTTTGCGCTGGCGTCGGCGTGCGTTTTCGCCGCGGCGAGCGTTTCGTCTGCGAGCGTTGACCTTCCGCGAACCATTGACGCTTCTTCGCCGTGCCCCGCGACGGGCTGCGCGAGCGGCGAATGCCACGACTACGCCAACGTTCCCGCGCCCGACGGCATCCACGAGATGGCATGCCCCGAATCCACCTGCGCATCAACCGAATGCCATGCGTGGGAAACGCTGGTCGGTGGCGGCTATCGCAGCGCTTCGGATGCTAGCTTGAACCTCTGGGTTCTTGGTCCCGTGGTGTTTTTCGGTGGGCTTATTTTGCTGTTGAAGAAGGTGGGGTAGGCCATGTCGAAAACGGCGAAGCTCGTGCTTGATGTTGTGGCGGCGGCGCTCGTCGTGGCTGCGGTGTTGCCTCAGCTAACGGGAATTACCGCCCACGAATGGCTTGGACTTGCGGCGCTTGCGGCGCTGCTTTTGCATATAGCCGCGAGCTTGGGTTCTCTTGTCGGCTTGGTTGGGGCGGCTCGCAAGGGTTCGCCGCTGGCGCTCGCTCGCATCGCGCTCGATGCGGCGCTGTTCGTTGCGCTTTCCGTGTGCGTTGTGTCGGGCATGCTCATCAGCGCCACGGTGCTGTCGGTGTTTGGCTTGTTCGCGCCTGGCTATTTCGTGTGGGACCCGCTTCATGCGATTTCGGCGAAGGTGCTTCTGACGCTGGCGTTGGTGCATGCCGTAACTCATGCGGGCAAGCTGGCCCGCATGGCGAAGGCGAAATCTGGCAGGTAGGGGCGTATTGCCAATGCTCTCGGCGGCGAATGATTCGCAATGCGTTGCGAGGAAGGGGCAGGGAATGGATACCGCAATAAACGAAACGTGGACCGTGCGAGCTACGGCGTGGGAGCTCGCTGCATTCAGCTTCCGCCATCCTACGCGCGAGCTCGCCGAAGTCGTCGCACGTGGCGAATGGCTCGCGGCGGCATGCGAAGTTGTCGAGGCGCTGGGCGCCGAGCTGCCCGAAGGATTCGGCGACGGTGTCCCGAGCGAAGAGGCTTCTCTCGCCGAGGCCGATGTCGATGCGTTCTTCCATCGCCTGCGCGCCGAGGCGACGCGCCTGTTCGTGGGCCCCAGCGAGCCCGCGTGCAGCCCTTACGAGGGTGTGTGGCGTGCGAAGGCCGAGGGCGTGAAGCCCCTTTTGTTCGTGAATCCCCACTCCATGGAAGTCGAGCGCTTCGTGAAATCGTGCGGGTTCGCGCAGCCCGAAGGCAAAAACGACCCGCTCGACCATGTCGCCACCGAATGCGAGCTACTGGAGGTCTTGGCTCTGCGCGCGGCATCGGGCGAAGGCAGCATGGGCGATGGCCCCAATTTCTGCGGCGGTTCGGCTGCGGCGGCATATGGCCGCTTCCTCGGCGAGCATCTGAGCATGTGGCTGTTCGATTTCTGCGATGCATGCGAAGCCCAGTCGGGCGAGCCTTTCTACAGGGCGGCCGCGGCATATCTGCGCGCCCTTGCGGGGAGTTCCCAGCCGGCAGCTGATTAAGGCGTCCTTGCCTCGTGCGGTGTCAGCTGAGGGGCTGACTGAGCGATTGGTCTTCTCTAACTAACTATATTGCATACGGTTTTCGCAGGGCGCCATGCGCTCCCGACGCGACTTATTTGTCTTCGCGTCGGGGGCGTTCGGGTTTAATTTTGGCGTGGTTGCGCCGCTGAACGACGCATGAAAATCAACGAACCCGCCAGGTCGAAAGCCTAACGGGTTCGAGGAAAATTGGAATGGTGCCCCAGATAGGATTCGAACCTACGGCTTTCTGCTCCGGAGGCAGACGCTCTATCCCCTGAGCTACTGGGGCGCATTGCGGTCGTTCATTATACGCTAAAATGCTCGCATCGAGAAAGAGGAACTATGCCAGAAACAATAACCATCGATCGTTTGGCGTATGGCGATGCGGGCATCGGTCGTGCCGAAGACGGGAAAACCGTGTTCGTCAACGGCGCGTGCCCAGGGGACGTTGCGCTTGTGGAAATCGATCGCGATAAGGGCAATTTCTACGAGGGGCATATCGCGCAGCTCGTAGAGCCGTCGCCCGGTCGCGTAGCGCCCGTTTGTCCGCTGGCAAGCGTGTGCGGAGGGTGCGGCTGGCAGCATATCTCTTATGAACGCCAACTTGCGGCCAAGCGCGATTCTGTGGTGTCGCAGCTGCGCCGCATAGGGGGCTTCAGCGCCGAGCGCGCCGAACGCTTGGTCGCGCCGTGCGTGCCCTCGAAGCGTCAGATGGGGTATCGCAACAAGCTCGAGTTCAGCTGCGCATTCGATGCGAAGCAGGGCTTTCAGATGGGCTTCCACCAAAAGGGAAGCGACAAGATCCTCGCGGCCGACGCTTGTCCGCTCGCCCATAAGCCTGCGCAGAAGACTCCGAAGGCCCTGCGCGGGGCGCTGCGCTACCTCACCGGCCGAGAAGACCTGGGAATACACCGTGTGGGGGTGCGCCATTCACATCGCTCGGGCGACCTTGAAGTCGCCCTGTGGACCACGCCTGGCCCCTTTCCGCGCAATGCCGTGGCGAAGACCCTGTCCACGGCTGTAAAGGCGTCGTCTATCGTGCGCGTGATGACGGCGGATGCGGGCAGCGCTCGCAAGCTCAAGGGGCTCGAGATTCTCGACGGCCGCGGCTTTTGGCGCGAAACCGTGGCGGGAATCGAGCATGGCGTGAGTGCCCCCTCGTTTTTCCAGGTGAACACTCCTCAGGCCGATGCGTTGGTACAGCTGACGCTCGATGGCCTCGAACTTGACGAGGATTGCGTGGCAGCTGATCTGTTTTGCGGAGTGGGCACCTTCACCATACCCCTCGCGAAACGCTGCGGCGGGGTCTACGCCGTGGAGTCGTACGGCTCGAGCGTTCGCAACTTGCGGCATACGGTTGAGCAAGAGGGCGTGGAGGTCGAGGTCATCGGCGGCGATGCGGCGCGCGAGTTGCCAGAATTGGGCGAGCTCGATGCCCTCATCGTCGATCCGCCCCGAAGTGGCCTGCCGAAGGAGATTATCGGCTCCATCGACGAGGCTGCCCCTCTTCGCGTGGCATATGTCAGCTGCGACCCGGCAACGTGGGCGCGCGATGCGAAACTGCTCGAAGAGGCGGGCTTCGAATTGCTCAGCGCCACGCCCGTCGACATGTTCCCGCAGACCTTCCATGTTGAAACGGTGTCGATTTTCGCGAACAAAAACGCTTAAGGGTCTGGGCGAGGGGCGAGCCCGAGGGGCCGTCCCTTCGACCCGCGGCCTCCTTTTCGCTGGATGATTCCGAGCAACTCTGCTGTCATCCTGCGGTTCTTTTATGTCGCAGCCCCTAAAAATGCCGTATATGCTTGACTCGGCGGTATCATACAAAGGCTTATGTGCTGCAGAATGCGGCCCGATAGGCGCCGTGGCAGCATACGATGCTTCGACTTCGCGCCGGTACTGGCGCCAGACGCAGTTTCAACGCACGACTAAGAAGGAGTTATCGACTATGGCACTGTACACCCCCGAATATCAGCCCAACGGCAACGAAATCGCCGTCATCAAAACCTCCAAGGGCAATATTCGCGTTAAGCTTGCCGGCGCTGATGCCCCGATTCACGTGGGCAATTTCGTCGAGCTCGCAACCAAGGGTTTCTACGACAACCTGAAATTCCATCGCTATGTTCCGAATTTCGTAATCCAGGGCGGCTGCCCGAATACGCGCGACCTCGATTCCGCGCAGGTCATCGAAGCTGCCGGCAATCCGTGGGCGGGTCTTGGCACGGGCGGTCCTGGCTATTGCATTAAGGAAGAGTACACGACCAACCCCAACAATTCGCACGAAGACGGCGCTTTGGCGATGGCGCGCAGCCAGAACCCCGATTCTGCGGGGTCTCAGTTCTATCTGTGCTTGGGTGCGCAGCATTTTCTCGATCCCAATTACACCGTGTTCGGCCAGACGATCGAGGGCAAAGACGTCATCGGCTCCCTTCGCGTCGGCGATGTCATCGAGACGATCGAGATCGAGAACGCCAATTAGGGGCCTCGCTCAAGGCTTCAAGGAAGACGGGAATACATGGACAACCAATACGTAGCTCAGGCCCAGGCGGCGTACCGCGCACGCGATTTCCAAATTGCGAGCAGCGAGTATGTCCAGCTGCTTCAAAATCCTGCGGTGCCTAAGGCTCCTGGCGATTTGGGATATCTGTATCACCAGCTGGGCAATTGCCTGCTGCAGCTGAAAGATTTCGACGGCGCTATCGAATCGTACACTCAGGCCACGGCCGACACCGCATACGATGCGTGCGGCGCGGTGAACTGCAACCTCGGCAAGGCGTACGCGTTCAAGCACGACTACGCCAACGCCGTCGCTCATTTCGAAATTGCCACATCCGATGCGAAATACGATTCGCCCTATAAGGCCTATCTGGGAATGGGCAATGCGTTGCTCAAGCTTGGCAAGAATGCCGAGGCGGGCGTCGCGTTTCGCGAAGCCGCGCTCGATTCTCGCAACCCCGATCCAAGCAAGGCGTTGCTGAACCTGGGCGTGTGCTTCATGGCGCTTAATCGTCCCGCCGATGCGGTCGCTTCGTACGAAAGCGCCCTGCAGTTCGACATGGATGCCGCCACGCGCAACAAGATGTACGCCAATCTTGGCCAGGCCTACGTTGCTACGGGGCAGATGCAAAACGCCATGAGCGCATTCGAGAAAGCCCTCGCCGATAAGACGTATTTCCTCAGCGAGTCGGCGAGCGTCGATTACGCCAAGGCTGCGAAATGCATGGCCACGGGCACTATCGCCATGCCTCCCATCGGTCAGCAGGCAGCTCCTTTGCCGCAGGATCAGTCCCAAGACGGAGGCTTTGACATGTCGGGCCTCGACGTTCCGGCCGATGGCGTTCCCACCCAAGACGACGCGTATTCAATTGAAGCGTATGCCGACCCCCAGTACTATCCGGCAGAGGCATATGGCTACGATTCGGTCGATAACTACAATTCGGGCGACGAGCGTTTCTTCAATGCGAGCGACGAAGAGCTCGAGCGCTACTCGAAGGGAATCGCCCGACAGGATCGCCGTCGTCGCAACGTGGGCCTGAAGATTCTCGTCGCATTCTTCGTCGTGCTGCTCCTGGCCGCGGGCGCGGGCGTCTTCCTGTATACGCAGGGCTATGGCTATCCCACGCAGGAAAGCGTCGTGAAGGGGCTCTTCGCGGACACGGATCACGCCTCTAATTATTTCGTCTCTTCAATGAGCTCCGATTCCATCGAAGACGAGATGCGCGGCGTTGTGGCCGATTCCAATGTCACCATCGATGGCGTCGAGAAATCCATGTCGAATTCAACGGTGCACGTTACCTCTACGACCTCCGAGGGTGGGGAAGTTTCCTACACCGTTTCGATGGTGCGAGACATGCTCGGTTGGAAAGTCTCCGACATAGAGATCTCCTTCGCTTCTCAGCAATAAATAAGAGTGCATTGCTTGGAAGTATCCAAGCTGTACGACGCGGGCTCTGCAATCCGCGTACCGCATAGGTGTTTCAAGAAAGGGAACAATTATGGCAATCGAAAAGACCTATTCCATGCTCAAGCCCGATGCTGTGCGCAATCGTCACATCGGCGAGATCGTTGCGCGTATCGAGCGCGCGGGCCTCACGATTGAGCGCATGGAACTGGCCAACGTTACCCCCGAGCAGGCCGCTGCGAACTATGCCGAGCATGAGGGCAAGCCTTTCTACAGTGGCCTGATTGAATACATCACCAGCGGCCCCGTTGTGAAGATGGTCGTTTCTGGCGAAGGCGCCATCAAGAAGATGCGCACGCTCATGGGCGCCACCAACCCCGCGGAAGCCGCCCCTGGCACGATCCGTGGCGATTTCGGCCTCATCATGGACGAAAACGTCATTCACGGCTCCGATTCCCCCGAATCCGCCGAGCGCGAGATTGGCATCTTCTTCGGCGCGTAATTGCCGTCGATTCGTCTTATGCGATCCAGAAAGCCGCCCTTCGGGGCGGCTTTCTTTTTCAGTGTGAACAGATTGTGGCGAAAGAGAAAAATAGCGAAAGCGAAGCTACCGTTCACAGGCCTAAAACTACCGTTCGCCGAAAATAAAAATTATTTTTTTGTTAGACAATATTTGAATTTGCTCAGTTTTATTCGCACGTTTTTCTTTGATGAGTATTGAAAAAACGCCGTTTGATATGGTCAAACGGCGTTAATCTTCCTGTGGGCTCGTCGAGCTGTTTAAAGCACGCGGCGCAGCTGTTGTTCTTTGATTTCGCTTTCGAGCGACGAGTGGATGATGTTTTGGAACGGGGCGACGTCGCCGAGGATTTCGACGTCCTCTGGAAGAGCCGTGCGGCGAACGAGATAGGCGATCGCCGCGCCCGCATAGAACTCGGCGAGGAAGCGCACGCCCGCCTTGTCGAGGGAGCGATTGCTCAGGATGAAGCGGATGTCATTTTCAAGCGCCGGAACATAGAGCTCGAAAAGGTACGAGCGCAGGCCGTCGGAATCGGCCGTGTTCAGGGCTTTCGCGTAGTAAGACCGTCTTTGGGCGAACGTGTCGGCGAGCGCCTGGAAAAATTCCGACCCATCGAGCGAGCGAACGCCGACTTTCTTGAAGGCGTAGTAGGGCTTGTCGGCGATGGCTCCCTGACCTTCTTTCTCATAGATCAAATGGTCCGAATCGAAGCGCTCGAGCAACGTTTTCGCCAGGTCATTGCGGAAAATCCAGCGAATCAGATGCGCTTTGCTCTCGAAGTGGTAATAGAAGGTCTTTCGGTTTTTCCCCGATGCGGCGACGATGTCTGACACCGAAATCTTCTCAATGGGAAGCTTCTCCGCGAGTCCTACGAACGATTCGCCCATAAGCTCCATTGTGTCCGCTGACGCCATGAAGTCTCCTTCGGTCGCTTGGAATGGGACAGTCGGGCGTTGCCGTGGCGAAATAGCGCTGCGCATGCGGCGAATTGTTCCCGAATGATTTGCCTATTCTAGCACCGAAGGCCTACACAAGCATCTATATGTCCTACCGTTTTTATGAGTAGAAACGCTGGATATTGGCGGTATCAGAAACGATAATCCCCGTTCATTCACCGAAACATAAGGTATCGCCTATATATCAAACCCCAATCGCACAGAAATAGTTATATGTCCAGTAAACCGGCACAAATCACCACAAAAATAAGAAACTGACCATGCTCCAATGGATTTCAAGAGCGTATTCTGCCCTTATCAAAACCGAGTCCTTAAAGCGAAGGGGACAGGTTGGTCGAAAAGTCGACATACTACGAGGAGGAAGCAATGGATTTCGCTTTGACCGACGAACAAGAGTTGCTGCTTGAGAGCGTGCGCGAGTTCTGCGATCGCTACTTCACCGACGACGTCGTGAAGGAGATGTACGAAAAAGGCGACATGCCCGACGAAATCGCCGAGGCGTATCGCGATGCTGGCTTTGGCCTGATGGGCATCCCCGAAGAGTATGGCGGAATCCCGGCCGACAAGGTCACGCTGGGCCTCATGATTGAAGAGCTCTACCACAGCGCCGGCTGCATGCACATTCTGTATCAGAACTCCCTGTCGATGTTCGACATCATGGAGTTCGGCACCGAAGAGCAGAAGCAGCAGGCCGTCGACCACTACATGGAGACCGGCTGGCCTATCGCGTCTCTGTCCATCTCTGAGCCCGGCGCTGGTTCCGACAACGGCTCGATGACCTGCGTTTCCAAGAAGCAGGCCGATGGCACCTACAAGCTTTCTGGCCAGAAGACCTGGGTCACCATGGGCGCGAAGCTTCCTTACACCATCGTCGTTGCGAAAGACGAAGATCCCAGCCGCGAAAACCGCAACATGTCGCTGTGGTACCTCCCGATGGACACCCCGGGCGTTTCCACTGCTCCGCTGCACAAAATCGGCCAGCAGTGCATCCCGTTTTGCGAGGTGTACTTCGATGACGTCGTCGTCACCGAAGAGCAGCGCATGGGCAAGCCTGGCGAAGGCTTCATGATGCTCATGAAGAACTTCGAGGTCGAGCGCTCCTTCATCGTTGCCGAGCAGGTCGGTCTCGCTCAGGCCGCCCTCGAGGACGCCGCGAAATACGCCAACCAGCGCATCGCCTTCGGCAAGCCAATCACGAAGCTTCAGATGATCCAAGAGCTGCTCTGCGACATGGAGATCGCTGTCCAGAACACTCGCAACATGCTTTACAAGACCCTCTGGAAGCTCGACAACGGCGAATCGGTCCAACTCGACTCCGCAATGCTCAAGCGCTACGGCTGCTCCGAGTGCTTCAAGGTCGCCGATTCGGCGCTCTCGATTTACGCTGGTTTGGGTTATACTACCGAGGTCCGCATCGGCCGCATTTGGGCCGACCTGCGCGGCAACATGTTTGGCGGTGGCACCCACGAAGTCATGGCCTACATTGCCGGCCGTCAGGTTGCCAAAAAGTACGCCGATTAGTCACGCACAAGACAGACTGTTAAGAAACGTATCCGAGAAGGGAAAGGTACAAGATGAAAATCGTTGTTTCTTTCAAGGTCGTTCCTGACGATCAGGACATCCAGGTGTCCGGTGACGGTAGCCTCGATTACGCCAAGGCTCACCAGATCGTCTCGACCTACGACTTGAACGCGATGGAGGCTGCGGCCCAGCTGGCTGCTGCCAACGAGGGTTCCGAAGTCGTGGGCATCACGGTCGGCGGTTCCAAGATCGACGACTCCAAGACCAAGAAGAACGTGCTGGCTCGCGGCATCAATGAGCTCTACATGACTGCCGACGACGCATGCGCCGACCTCGACGCTGGCGCTACCGCCGCGGCTCTGGCCGACCTCGTTGCCAAGGTGGGGGATTACGACCTCATCCTCTGCGGCGACGGCTCTGCCGATAACTACGCACAGCAGGTTGACGTGCAGCTGGCTGCCAAGCTGGGCCTGCCTGTCGTCAACGGCGCAACCAAGATCGAAGCCGGCGACGGCGTCGTGACGGTTGTCCGCACCCTCGAAGACGTGGTGGAGACCGTCGAGGTTCCTCTGCCCGCCGTTGTTTCCGTTGCTCCCGACATCGCGCTGCCCCGCATCCCCGGCATGAAGGACATCCTTGCTGCTGGCAAAAAGCCGATGAACGTCTCTGGCGCTGAGGGCTCCTATGCCAACAGCATCGAAGTCGTCGACTGCAAGGCGCCTAAGCAGGCCGATCGCAAGCTCGAGATCATCGACGCCTCCGAGGATGGCGCCATCGAGAAGTTCGCCGCCGCCATCAAGGCTGCTCTGTAGTTCGCGGAATTAGGAAGGATTCGAAAACAATGAAAGCATTTGTTCTCGCTGAGCATTCCGACGCCGCCCAGGAGCTCTGCGCTGGCGCCCGCACGATGGCCGACGAGGTCGTCCTGGTCGCTATCGCCGACATGGAGGTTCCTGCCGCCGTCGCCGATAAAGTTCTGCACATCGCTGTTCCGGAAGGCGCTGTCGTCGACGACGCCGCCGAGACCGTGATCGCTGCCTTCGATGCCGAGCAGCCTGGCGTCGTGCTCGTTGAGCCGACTCGCCACATGAAGGTTGTCGCTGGCAAAGTTGCCGCTCATGCTGGCGCTTCCGTCATCCCCGATGTCATCGAGTTCGACGGCGACGTTGCCACCGACATGTACTTCGGCGGCGTGGGCATGAAGAAGCAGAAGGCTGCCGGCACTGCGTTCTACGGCGTGGGTACGGGCGTGTTCGCCGAGGCTCAGGCTTCGGGCGCCAACGCCACCGAGGAGCTCGCATGGGTTGCTCCTGCTAAGGCTATCAAACTCGTCTCTTCCACCCCGATCGAGAAGTCGGGCGTTGACCTGAACAAGGCTGACGTCGTCGTGGCCGCTGGCCGTGGCTTCGGCGCCGAGGAAGACCTGCAGATGGCTCGCGATCTCTGCGACAAGGTCGGCGGCGGCCTGGGCTGCTCCCGTCCTCTCACCGAGGGTGTTAACTGGCTGCCCACCGAGCTTTACGTCGGCGTTTCCGGCCTTATGCTCAGCCCCAAGGTCTACATCGCTGCTGGCATTTCCGGCCAGATGCAGCACATGGTCGGCTGCAACCGTGCGACCACGCTGTTCGCGATCAACAAGGACAAGAACGCTCCTATCTTCAAGCAGTGCGACTACGGTCTGGTCGGCGACATCAAGACTGTCCTGCCCGCGCTCGTCGCTGCTCTCTAAGACGTCTTAAGATGTTCTGATTCGGCGCGGGCGGAAACCCGCGCCGTTTTTTCTATCGCTTTCAAGGAAAGGAAGAGTCAATGGCAGATTTCGACGCGATTGTCGTCGGCTCTGGCTGCGCTGGCTCCATTGCCGCTTACGAGATCGCCAAGGCCGGCAAATCGGTCTTGGTCGTTGAGCGCGGCAACTTCGCTGGCGCCAAGAATATGACGGGCGGCCGTATTTATGGTCACTGCTTGCGCGCCGTATTCCCCGACAACTTCGACGAGATCCCCTTCGAGCGCAAGGTTTCGCACGAGCGCATCTCGCTGATGTCCCCCAATTCGAACTTCACCATCGATTTCAGCTCCGATGACTTGCTGAAAGATGGCCAGGAGTCTTACACGGTGCTTCGTGCGCCGTTCGACCAGTGGCTCGCCGAGCAGGCCGAAAACGCTGGTGCCGAGTATATCTGCGGCATCGCCGTTGAGAAGCTCATCAAAGACGATTCCGGCAAGGTTGTCGGCATCTTCGCTGGCGAGGATGAGATCACCGCTGACGTCGTCGTGCTCTGCGACGGCGCGAACTCGCTTCTGGCTGAGCAGGCCGTGGGCGCCAAGCGTCCGCCGGCGTCTCAGATGGCCGTTGGCGTGAAGGAAGTCTACGAGCTTTCCGAAGAGGAAATCGAGAAGCGCTTCCAGTGCCAGCCTGGTGAGGGCGCGGCGTGGCTGTTCGCTGGCGACGCCACCCATGGCTCCTTCGGCGGTGGCATCATCTACACCAACAAGGACTCCATCTCTATCGGCATCGTTGCGGGCGTTGAGGCAACGGCCAACGGCACGGTTCCTGTGTACCAGATGCTCGAAGACCTTAAGGCTCGCCCTGAAATCGCTCCTGTGCTCAAGGGCGCCAAGTGCGTCGAGCATTCGGGTCACCTCGTTCCCGAGGGCGGCATCACCACGATGCCCGAGCTGATTGCCGACGGTGTGATGATCGCGGGCGACAACGCCACTATGTGCGTGAACCTCGGCTATACCGTGCGCGGCATGGACTACGCCGTTGCTGCTGGCCAGATGGCTGGCCAGGCTGCCGTGAAGGCGCTCGACGCGGGCGACACCTCTAAGGCTGGCCTGCAGTGCTATGTCGACGCCTTGGAGAACTCCTTCGTCATGAAGGATCTGCGCCAGTTCAAGAATGTTCCGAACTTCATGGAGCACTTCGATCGCATGTTCTGCGGCTACCCCGAGATGATTCGCGACATGATGAACACCATGTTCGTCGTTGACGGCACCCCGGTTGCGCCCATGAAGAAGTCCATGATGCCCATCGTTAAGGGCGTCGGCTTCATGAACCTGTTCAAAGACGTCAAGGGAGCGATGAAGGCACTATGAGTGACATCAAATTCACGGTGAACGTCGACGAGTACTTGTCGCTGAACAAGTACGAGGTCGACGAGTCCAGCGCGCATATCGAGCTTGTGGACGACCCCTCCGATGAGGAGTTCGACAAACTGATTCTGGTATGCCCGGCCGCGCTGTACAAGCGCGACGAGGACGGCAAGAAGACGTTCGACTACGCCGGCTGCTTGGAATGCGGCACGTGCCGTATCGCATGCGGCGACACCATCATCAAGAAGTGGGAAAACCCGCAGCCGACGATGGGCGTGGAGTATCGCTTCGGCTAAGCCGACAGCATCACCATACGCATGATTGGGAAGGGGCCTTCGGGCCCCTTCCTTCGTTATCTGACAGATTTGCCCTTAGAGACTCGGGGGGGGGGTAGGCTGTTCGCTGTCCCGATGCATGTTGATGTAATCGAGTAGCTCGCTTCGCTTGTGCACGTTCATCTTCGCGTAGATATGGCGAATATGGGTTTGCGTGGTATAGGGGCTGATTACGAGCTTCTTCGAGATGTTGTCGACGGTGTAGCCGCGCGCCACGAGCTTGAGGATTTCCCCCTCGCGGTTGGAGAGCTTGAATTCGGCGATAACGGCGTCGCATACTTCGCCCAGGTCGTTGATCGTCGTGGGCGCCGTTGTTAGGCGGACGATTTCGCCCTCGTTGCGAACGAGCGGAATAAGGGCCGCCGCCACGACGCAGATAAGCAAAAGCGCCGTCGGGTTAACCAAAACGTTCGATATCGTGGGCGTATCCTCATAGAGGACGGCCCAGAACTCACCCAGGGTAAACCCAAGGCGCACGATGGCGCTCGAAGCGCAAAACGCGACGATGGGCGTGAAATACCCCTTCGTAGAAAGCGTGCCGAAATACGAAATGACGAACACTTCGAAGATGCCGGCAAGTATGACGCACAGCGTGAACGAAATCGTGTCGAGCGACGTTTCCCTGCTTGCGAAAAGCGCCAAGGCGACGATTGCCGCGACCATGAAATAGGGAAGCAGCTTATACGCTGCCTCGGTTCGCTTGCTCGCTTTCGCTGCGATTGCGATGACGATGCAGAGAAGCGCCGCTCCCGTCATGCCTACGGGGTAGGAGGCGTCGCCCGTGAGGATGTTTTCCTCGGGTACGATAGCGACGGTGAAGTAGCATGCGACGCATGCGAGGCAAAGCGACATCGACATCACGAGTGTGCAGCGATTTGTCTTTTTGCGGATAGCCTTGGGCAGCATGGCGGGGAAGTTCAGCTCCTCGATGCTGGCGGATTCCGTTTTATAGACGAGCGCGCACACGATAGGTATAAGCGCCACGAAGACGTTCGAGAGCGGCGCCGGCAACACTTCGGTCATCGTCATGCAGACGAGCATGACGGTTCCGTAGACGAGGGCGAACTTGCGCAAGGTGAACGCAGAGCGCTTCCGCGCATGGAATTCGCCCCAGGCAGACCATATGAGCGTATTCGCGATGGCGAAGACGAGAGGAAACACGACCCATATCATAATGGGAGTCGCGAGAGCCTTGAGGATCGTGAAAGCGAGGGTGCCAATTGAGAGCGTCGCCGCGCAAACCCATACGATTGCGGGATGCTCATATATTTTTATGTGTCGCAGCGCAATGGGCGCAACCAGAAAGGTGATTGCCGAAGCCGCGAGGCTCGCAAGCCATGAATAGATCATCGCGCGGCCCATGAGCGGCGTGGAAATGAAGACCTTCGGCGAGAACCAGAGGCAGTAAAACCATGCGAGTGCGAGGCTCAGACCAAGGTAATGAATCCCAAGCGCATCCCTTTTTTCTACTGATTCGGCATCGTTGCCGAGAATTTTTGGCACACCCACGCATAACTCCCATCCTTGCGTGCCTTTCGACAGCGCGCCCCAGATTTATCGTCCAAGCCTATCGAAAAGCGGCGAAATAATCGCCTTCCCTCTGTAAATAAGAATAAAACACCGCGTTAAGCAGGGCATCGCATGTTTTTGAGTATGTGCCTCCCAACCGCTCGCGAGATTGCCAGTAATCAGCGATTCATGGCCAATTCGGGATAGCGAGCGCATCTTCGCGATTCCACAATGCATGGCGTCTGGTCGAGGGGCCTTTGGGGAACCCTGCAAGCGGCGCATGGCGCTGAACGCAGGTTGCGAGGCCTCAAGACAGAATCTCCCCCTGAAAGGAGGCGGGGTTTTGGGCGTGGGGGCCCGTCGATTCGCGCTGCGCTCGGCGCAGCCATGCGTCTCGCAAGTTCTTATGGAGTCCTTGGCTCTTTTGTTTCGCCTACTCCAGAAAACAATCAAGAACTTCATAAGCAAGGAGAGGGGCGCTCGTACCGAAAGCCATCGGGCTTTAATGGTTCACGAGAAAGGGAAAGCATATGTCCATTCTTGCCAAGAGCAAAGGCGAGGTCACCTATAAGGACCTCTCTGGCATTCACAAGTGGTTTCTGATCATCTTGATTTCGATGGGCTCGTCCATCGTCTACACGCCGATGTATCTGAAGGGCGTTTTCTACGATCCGCTGATGACGGCGCTCAATTGCACCAACGCCGACTTGGGCGCGATGGTTTCGTTCTATGGCATCGTGGCGCTTATCTGCTATCTGCCCTCGGGCATCGTCGCCGACAAGTTCCGCATGCGCACGCTGGCCTGGGTCGGCTTCGCCGGCACCGCGGCCCTTACCTTCCTCTATGCGATGCTTCCGTCTATCGCCATGTGCTATGTGCTGTTTGCGGGCATGGGCGTTACGTCGATCCTCATTTGGTGGGGCACGCGCTTCAAGGTCATTCGCCTGTGCTGCGAGGAAGACGAGTATCCGGCGCGCATCGGCGTTTCGTATTCCATTTACGGCGCCGCGGGCCTTATCCTTGGCATGGTCAACGTCGCCATCGTCGCGGCCATTCCCGATTCGACCTTGGCTATGCAGTCGGTCATCATCTTCCTGGGCGTTCTCATCACCATCCTCGCGATTGCGGCGTTCATCCTGATCCCCGACTTCAAGGGCGAAATCAACAAAGACTCCAAGCTCTTCAGCCTCTCCGATGCCGCTGAGGCCTTCAAGACCCCGGGCGTTCTGTGGGCATGCCTCGGCTACTTCTGCGTGTACTGCGTCTACCAGGGCGCTACCTACACCACGCCGTATCTCTCCCAGGCCTTGGGCACCGACGCCAATGTCGTTAACGTCATCGGCCTCATCCGCACTTATGGCATCGGACTTCTCGCAGGTCCCGTCATCGGATACATCGCCGCGAAGGCGAAATCCTCCAAGACGATCATCGGCTGCTTCATCTTGGCCATCGTCGTGCTGGGCGGCTTCATCATCCTGCCGCAAGACCCCGGCATGTCCGTCGTCGCGTCGTGCCTGGTCGTCGTCTTCGGCTTCGCTACCTACGGCGCATTCTCCATCGGCTCCTCGCCGCTTTCCGAGTTGGGTATTCCTATGCGAATCTTCGGAACCGCGACGGGCATCCTTTCGGTCATCGGCTTCCTCCCCGACGTCTTCATCCATACCTGGTATGGCTCGCTGATCGACGCCTCGGGCAATGCGGCCTTCGCCCAAATCTTCGGCTTCGAAATCATGTTCGCCGTGCTGGGCATCGTCTTCTTGGCCATGTGCCTGCGCGTTGTGAAGAAGCACGCTGCGAAAAAAGCAAGCGAATAGTTTTGCCAGGCTGGGCGCCGAGCGTAGCTGACGTGTTCGGCGCCCTTTCTATGCCCTCTGGCTGGCGAAAGGCCAGCGCAAAGGGGCGCGATTCGTCTTCGATTCTTCGGTCGCTTAAGAGAAAGGGGTGGGTATGGAAAACAAAATCGATCCAATGCCCTGTATGACCGACCAGATGAAAGCCGTTCTTCAGAAATCGGCCGAGCTCGCGGGCGACGCTTTCGTCACCGACGTGGGCTTCGCCGAGATGCGCGAGAACTACGTGCGCGAGCGTCGCTTTTGGAATGAGGGCGGCCCCGTGATGGCGAAAACCGTCGAGCGCAGCTTCGAAGGCCCGATGGGCGAGTTCATGGCTCGCTACTACTATCCCGTTGAGGCCGAGAAGCTGCCCGTGATCGAGTTTATCCACGGCGGCGGCTTCGTGGTGGGCAGCCCCGACACGCACGATCGCGTGTGCCGCATTCTCGCTGAGAAGACCGGCGCCGTTGTCGTGAGCGTGGACTATCACCTTTCTCCCGAGTCGAAATACCCCACCAACATCCAAGAGTGCGTCATCGTCGCCAAGCATTTGCATGAGCACGGCACCGAAGAGGGCATCGACGGCGACGACGTGTCGTTCGCCGGCGACTCGGGCGGCGCGGTCCTTTCCATGGCGGTGAATCTGTGGCTACGCGACGAAGAGGGCGACAACTCCTTCGTGAAGAGCCTGCTTCTGTATTACGGCTTCTACGGCTTGGAAGATTCCATTTCCCAGCGCTTGTACGGTTGGGACATCGACGGCATGCGCAAGGAAGACCTCATCTACTACAACCAGTGCTGGCTCAATGATTTGGCCGTCGATTCCAAGGCGCCTTATGTGGACATGTTCCACAACGACCTGAAGACCAGCATGCCCGTGTGCTATCTGGCCGCGGCCGGCCTCGATCCGCTTCGCGACGATTCCGAGCTCATGCATCGCGTGCTCGATTTCAACGGCGTGCGCAACCAATTCGAGGTGTTCGAGGGCGTGCTGCACGCGTTCGTTCACTACTCTCGCATGCTCGACGAGGCGCTTGCGTGCATCGAGCATTCCGCCGAATTCTGGAAGACCCGCCATCAGGCGTAACTTCAACTGGGCCTGCGCCCAATCCAATGTGTGCAATTCCAGCGTGTCTGGATTTGAGGGTAACAAACAAGGAGGTTATTGATGGATTTCAATCTGACCGACGAACAAGAGCTCATTGTTGCGTCGTATCGCGACTACATGGAGAGCGAGAATTGGGAGACCTATTTCCACGAGTGCGACGAGAGGCATGAGTATCCGCTGCGCTGGGCGAAGGGCCTGTGCGACCTCGGCTTCGACCGCATCATGCTCGACGAGGAGCATGGCGGTTTGGGCCTTGAGCAGCCCATCACCACGCTGATGGCGATTTACGAGGTGCTCGGCCAGTACGGCGCGCCCACTTACGTTCTGTACTTGCTCACCGGCTACAACACTATCGTGCGCGAGGGCACGCAGGCCCAGATCGACGCGTGCCTGAAGTACCTGGGCACTGGCGAGCAGGTCGTGAATTCCGCCTGCACCGAGCCCGGCGCGGGTTCGGACGTCTCGGGCCTGGTGACCACCTACAAGCGCGAAAACGGCAAGATCTACCTGAACGGCACCAAGACCTTCATCACCTCCTCGAAGGGCGTGAAGTATCTCATCATCATGTGCCGCGATGCCGACAACCCGGACACCATCTCCGAGTTCATGGTCGATATGTCCAAGCCGGGTATCTCGCTTTCGCCGCTCACCAAGCTGGGGCTTCGCATGGATTCTTGCTGCGAGGTCTACCTCGACAACGTCGAGCTCGAAGAATCCGACCTCTTCGGCGAAGAGGGCAACGGCTTTAACCGCGGCGTCTCCGACTTCAACTTCGAGCGCTGGCTCGTGGCCGCATGCGACTACGGCACGGCGATCTCCGCGTTCGAGGACTCCGCGAAGCATGCGTGGGCCCGCGTCGCCTTCGGCAAGCCGGTCGCTCGTTTCCAGCTGAACTCGATGAAGTTCTGCAACATGGCCATCAAGCTCGACTCCATGCGCAACATGCTCTACGAAGCCGCATGGAATGCCGATGTGAACCTCGGCGGCGATGTTGACGCAGGTCAGGCGGCTATGTGCAAGTACTACTGCGCCAACGCCAGCTTCGAGGTCGTCGACGACGCCATGCAGATTATGGGTGGTATCGCGGTCGCATCCGAGCATCGCATCAACCGTATCTGGCGCGACCTGCGCGTCGACCGCGTTTCGGGCGGCACCGACGAGATGATGATCCTCACCGCATCGAAGAACGCCATCAAAGCGTATCGCGGTTAATTCCGTTTGCCTTTCGGCAAACGGAATCGCTCGACGCTGCGAGGCGTTGGGGCACGCCGCCCGGCCCCTTGTTTGGGGCTCGGCGCGGCGCTAGTTTGGTTTCGTTTGCCTGTCGGCAAACGAATTGTGTCGACGCTGCGGAACGCTGAGCCACGCCGCCTAGCCCCTTGTTCGGGGCGCGGCGTGGCCCTTAGGCCACTTGGCCCCGAGGCGGTGCTATTCGACGCACCTCAGCGTTCCTCGCTGACTTTTTGTCAACCTGTGACTTTTTATCAACCAGCGTCTTTTGTATCTACCCGCGACTTTGTATCTACCTGTGAGTTTTCTTATTTTCCTAGTGAAGGAGTAGAAAATGGCTGCCATTCCTACTGAGAAACCGCATTTCGGCGTACTCGACGACGTGAAAATCGTCTTCGCCGCCATGGAAGAGGCGATTCCCCGCGCATGCAACATCATGGGCGATTGGGGCGCCGATGTGATTTGGCTTGAAAACACCGGCTATGGCGACACCGTGCGCGATGCGAAAAACGCCGCGCAGGCTGAGCGCCGCAACTGTCGCTCCGTCCAGCTGAACCAGTTCACGCCCGGCGGCAAAGAGGTTCTGCTCGAGATGCTCAAAGACACCGATATCTTCTTCGAGTCGTCCAAGGGCGGCACGTGGGACCGCAAAGGCTTCACCGACGAGGATATGTGGGCCGTGAACCCCAAGCTCGTCATCGTGCACTGCTCCGGCTTCGGCAAATACGGCGAGCCCGACCGCGTCAAGCGCGCGGCCTACGACGGCACCGTCGGCCCCTACGCTGGCTTCACCTGCCAAAACGGCACTCCCGAGCAGCCGATGATCACCATGCCGTATTCGGGCGACTACATCAACTCCTATCTGCTGATTGGCGCCTCGCTGGCTGCTTTGCGCAAGGCCGAGCGCACTGGCCAGGGCGAGAGCATCGACTGGGCAATGTATGAGGGCATCATGTACATGAGCCAGTACTTCATGGTCGATTACCTCAACGACGGCATCGTGTGGCCCCGCGCCGGCGCGCGCAACCAGAACCTGTGCGGCATCGGCGTGTACAAGTGCTCCGACGGCTTCATCGCGTTGAACCTGTTCGGCATCCGCCAGAACAAGTGGATTATCGAAGAGCTCGGCCTCGGCGATCAGTGGGGCACTCCCGATTTGCCCGACGATACCGCTTCGCTGTGGCTGTCCATGCCCATCGCCGAAGAGTTCGAAAAGCGCCTCGAGGCGTGGCTGCTCGAGAAAAAACGTCTCGATGCCGAGGCAATTCTCGCCGAGCATGCCATCGCGGCGCAGATCGTCTACGAATTCGAAGACATGGTGAAAGACCCGCATATGGCCAAGCGCGGCAATTTCGTCGAGTGGGAAACCAAAGACGGCGAGACCTTCAAGGGCCTCTCCCCGATGCCGCGCTTCGAGCAGACGCCCGGCCAGATTTGGCGTCCGATGCCCGGCAAGGGCGGCGACACCTTCGACGTGCTCAGCAAGCTGGGCTTTACGCCCGAGCGCATCGCCGAGCTCGAGCAGGAAGGCGCCATCTGCTGCGGCGAGAACTAGGCGAGGCTTCGCGAACCTAGTCGCGGTTTGATTTCGGATGTGGCCCGCGTGATGGCGGGCCACATCTCCAAGTTGGGGAATTTGGGGAGAGAACGGATAGGGCTCATGTCAAGCATCGTGGGGAACCAGAATCTTTCTGAGATGTGGAGTTGGCTCGCCGAGCACCGAGGCGGGCATACGTTCCTCGAATTCCACGGCAAAGACGGTTCGCGGCGCGATTTCACGTATGCCGAGTTCGACGCCTACATCAATCGCGTCGCGAATCTCTTTCTGGACGCTGGCGTGCGCCAGGGCGAAAACGTCGGCGTGCAGCTCTACAACAGCCCTGAGCATATTGCCTGCTGCATGGCCTGCGCGAAGATCGGCGCCGTGGCTGTGCCCATCAACATGCAGCATACGCTCGCCGAGTGCGCCTACGTGTTTGGGAAATGCGAAATCTCGGTGCTTGTCGCCGAGCCCGACTGCCAGTGCTATTACTGCGCCGGCGTGCAAAGCTGCGTTGCGGGCCCCGCGGGAGGCAAGCCCTACGAGATGCCGACGCTGTTCATCGCGCATGCGAAGGATTGCGAACTGTTCGGCCAAAGTCGCGATTTCGATGCGGAAGTGGCGCTTCAGGAAAGCGACCTTCGTGCGCATCCTGCGCTTAACGCGAGCGACACCGCGATGATCATCTTCACCTCGGGTACGACGAGCGATCCGAAAGGTGTCGAGCTCACGCATGCGAACATGCTTTACGGCGGCTATTACGGCGATTGGCAATGCGGGATTTCTTCTGACGATCGCATGCTCACGACTATGCCCGCCTTCCATTCCAATTTTCAGACCGCGGCCCTTATGCCCGTGCTCACAGCGGGAGCGACGCTCGTGTTCGTTGAGAAGTACAGCGCGCGACGCTATTGGTCGCAGGTGCGCGAGTACCGCGCCACGGCGTTGCAGCTTGTGGCCATGATGGCGCGCACGCTTTTGATGCAGCCCGAGGCGGAAGGCGAGCGCGAGCATTGTGTGAAATCGGTGCAGTATTACCTGGCGATCGAGGAGTCGGAGAAAGACGCCTTCGAGAGCCGCTTTGGGGTGCGCTTGCAGAATTGCTACGGGCTCACCGAATCGGTGTGCTGGGTTACGACCGATCTGCCCTATGGCGAGCGTCGCTGGCCGAGCGTGGGGCGCCCCGGCTTGGGGTATGACGTGCGCGTCGTTTCCGAAGACGGCCGCAAGCTCGAGCCTGGCGAAGTGGGCGATATCGTCTTTCGCGGAACGCCTGGCGTCTCGCTCATGAAGGGCTATTACCAAGATAGGGCGGCCACCGAGGAATGCCTCGATTGCAAGGGCTGGATGAACTCGGGGGACAAAGGCTATTTCGACGAAGACGGCTGGCTGTATTTCGTGGACCGCAAGTCGAACATGATTAAGCGCGCAGGCGAAAACATCTCCGCCTCTGAAGTCGAAGAGGTCATCGCCTCGTTTCCAGGGATAGCCGAGGTGGCGGTCATTGGCGTGGCCGATTCTGTGCGTGACCAGGCGGTGAAGGCGTTTCTCGTCTTCGAACCGAATGCCGAGCCCAGCGTTGATGCCGTGATTGAGCACTGCCGTCATAACTTGGCCGATTTCAAAGTCCCGACCATCGTCGAGGTGGTTGACGCGCTGCCTCGCACGAGCGTCGGCAAATGCGCGAAGAAACTTTTGAGATAGCAACGAATCAATTCATGAAAAAAGGTGTTCTCATATGAACGAGGTAAAGAAAAGCACGCAGGTGGTAAGCCCGCCAGCCAGTGAGGGCGATATGGCTCGCGAAGAGATTCTGCACCAGGCGAGCCCCGATGCGCGCACGCAGCGCGCCTATGTGGAAGAGCACGGCAAGTGGTCGGCCGAACGCTTTGCCCGTTCGGTGAAGCGCAAGGCGAAAAAGACCATCGACGACGTTGCGATGACGCCGTTTCTGCGCAAAATCGCAATCTTCTCGAGCGGCGGGTCGTTTTTGGACGGCTACGTGCTTTCGCTCATAGGCGTGGCGCTCACGCAAATCACCCCGATGTTCAACCTGACTGCATCGGAATCGGCCGCCATCGGCGCGTCGGTCATGCTCGGCATTTTGGTGGGCACCGTCGTCGGCGGGTATCTCACCGATGCCATCGGGCGCAAGAAAATGTTCATAATCGACCTGGTCGCCATAGCCCTCTTCTCGATTCTGAGCGTTTTCTGCACAACTCCTTGGCAGCTTGTCGCCGCGCGTTTCTTCATCGGCGTGTTCGTGGGCGCCGATTATCCCATCGCCACGTCGCTTATCGCGGAATTCACCCCGAAGAAGCATCGCAGCATCTCCATGGGCGCCGTATCGGCGGCGTGGTATTTGGGCGCAACGGTCGCGGCATTCGTGGGCTATTTCCTGTATTCGGTTCCTGATGGTTGGAAATGGATGCTGGGATCGGCCGTCGTTCCCTGCATTATTTTGCTCGTCGGCCGCCACGATATTCCCGAATCGCCGCTTTGGCTTGCCAAAAAGGGGCGCAAGGCCGAAGCGGACGAAATCGTGCATCGCGTATTCGGCGAGGACGTTGAGCTCGAACCCGAAGAGGCGCAGCCGAAGACCTCGCTTCGCACGTTGCTCCATTCGGGGTACATGAAGCGCATGGTTTTCATGGGCGTGTTCATCTTGTGCCAGGTGGTGCCGATGTATGCGATCTACACGTTCGGTCCCGATATCATGAATGCGTTCGGCCTCGGCGAGGGCCAAGAGTCCATTCTGGGCGAGGCGGCTGTGAGCCTGTTCTTTCTCATCGGCTCCATTCCCGCGATGTTCTGGCTCAACTCTATGGGGCGTCGCAGGCTTTTGCTCATAAGCCTCGCGTTCATGGCCGTTGGGCTCACCATTCTGGGCATTTGGCCTGCGGCCCCAATCTATATCGTGATCGTCGCGTTCGGCTTGTATGCGTTTTTCAGCGGCGGACCTGGCATTCTGCAGTGGCTCTATCCTAATGAGCTGTTCCCGACCGAGGTTCGCGCGTCGGCCGTCGGCATCGCGATCGGCTTCTCGCGCATCGGCACGATTATCTCGACATACGGCACGCCGCTGTTCCTTGCGGAATTCGGCGTAGGTCCGACGATGCTCGTGGCCGCGGTGCTCGTGATCGTCTGCCTGGTGATGTCGTGGTTCATAGCTCCCGAAACCAAGGGCAAGTCGCTCGCCGAGACAAGCGCGCTCGAGGGAATCGAATCGGTTCGCAGGGTTCGCTAGCCTATGGAGAAGGTGTTCTCGAACCCAGACGTGTGGCGCGTTCGGGTTCCCTTCGTGAATTTGGGCTCGGGCGAGTCGAATTGCTTCATCGTGCGCGACGGTGACGCGTGTTTGGTCGTTGACCCAGGCGCCGCCAGCGAGGCTGGCATGGGGCGTGTGAGAGAGGCGCTGGCGCAGCTCGGCGTGGCGCTGGGGGAGTGCGAGGTGTTTCTGACGCATACGCATTTCGACCACGCTGAGGCAACGCGGTTTTTATTTCCCGAAGGCGTGCGGGTATATGTGTCGCGCATCGGATTCGAGGAGCGCGAACCCGCTCGCGCTGAACTGGCTCGGGCTCGCTTTGCTGAGCGCATGCGCGGCATGGATGCATCCTCCGAAGACGCTGAGGCCTATTCGCGCTGCGATTTCGAACCCACCGTGCTGCCGGCCGATGCCTTCGATTACCGTTTCGTGCGCGAAGGCGATGCGGTGCGCGTTGGCCGCTTCGTGTTCGACGTGATCGAATCGCCTGGTCATACGCTCGACCATCTGTGCTTGGTTGGTCGCGATGGCGCGCCGTCGTTTACGGGCGATGCGGTGCTGTTCGGCACCACGCCGTGCGTCGATGCGCCCTACGGCGACGAGGACGTGCTCGGCATATATCTGGAAAGCCTCGATGCGAACGGGCGGCGCGGGGCCTGGTTGAATCACGTGGCGTGGGCGCTTCCCGGCCATGGTGAGCCGTTCGACGGGGAGGCGCTGCGCGCTCGCGCGGCCGAAATCGCGGAGCACAAGCTCACCCGCTGCGAGCGCCTTCGCGCGACGGCGCAGGCCAACCCTGGAATAACCGGCGAAGAGCTCGCCCGCCGCGCCCTCACGCGCAAAGACGAAGGGGCTTGGCGAGGCGCCTCTCCCATGTCGCGCTACTACACTCTACTCGAAGCCTATACAACCCTTCGGCATCTTCGTGGCATGAAGGGGTAGCCGTGGGTCAAGGAGGGCTGTCCTTTTGACCCAAAATGCCTTGTGAAGTTCCCGCGTAGACGCGTTTCGTTTGCTATACTGCAACGGTTGCACCTACCCAGGGCCTCGTTTTCACGCACCACCTGCATGGATTCGCGGCATTGGGCGAATGAAGGAAAGCGGCTCGCAACAGCCGCGCTAAGGCGCGCTTCGCGCCAGGAAAGGTGGAGCAATGACTGCAACCACTCGTTCTATCGACAAAGAGACCGTCAAGGCGCTTATCGCCGAGTACGGCAAAGGCGAAGGCGACTCCGGTTCCGCCGAGGTTCAGGTCGCTATCATGACGCATCGCATCAAGCACCTCACCGAGCACTTGAAGCTCCACAAGAAGGACAACCACACCCGTCGTGGCCTTATGCAGCTCATCGGCAAGCGTCGTCGCCTGCTCAAGTACATCAAAGATCGCGACATCGAGAACTACCGTGCCCTGATCAAGAAGCTCGGCATTCGCGACAACATCTAAGTCTTGCATCAAGCCCGCTCCGGCGGGCTTTTGCAGTTATAGAGCGGTCGAGCGGGGCAGGGGCCCTGCTTGCTCGCGAGGGGCATGAAGAGCATGCCTCCGAAGAAGAAGAGAAAGAAGAACGTTCTACATGGAAAAGATCGTCGAGAGCTTCGAGCTGTACGGCAAAAGCTACCGCCTGGAAACCGGCGAGCTCGCCAAGCAGGCAACCGGCGCCGTTCTGGTTACCCAGGGCGAAACCACGTGCTTGGTGACGGCCGTCGTCTCCAAGGAGCAGAAAGACTACGACTTCTTCCCGCTGACCGTCGACTTCATCGAGAAGATGTACGCCGTCGGCCGCATCCCGGGCGGCTACCTCAAGCGCGAGGCCAAGCCTTCCGACAAGGGCACGCTTACCGCCCGCATGATCGACCGTCCCATTCGCCCCGGCTTCGCCGATGGCTTCAAGCAGGAAGTGCACATCGTCGCCACGACGCTCGCCTGCGATGGGGAAAACCCGCCCGATTGCATCTGCGTGGGTGGCGCATCCGCGGCGCTTCTGTGCGGCGGCACTCCGTTCGACGGCCCGGCCGCCTGCGTGCGCATCGCCCGCAACGCCGAGACCCGCGAGTTCATCGTGAACCCCACCTATGCCGAGCAAGAGACGAGCGACCTTGAGCTCACCATCGCCGGCACGAAGGACTACATCTCGATGGTCGAGGCCGGAGCAAACGAGGTTTCCGAAGACGACATGCTCGCCGCCATGGAATTCGGCCAGCAGGCTATCGCCGCGTTTTGCGAAAAGCAGGCCGAGTTCTTGGCGAAGGTCGCCCCCGAGCCCAAAGAGTACCCCATCCATGTGCCCGATGCCTCTATCGCCGAGCGCGTGAATGCGCACTTCGACGAGATGAGCGCCGCGCTGCACGACGCCGACAAGCTTTCGCGCATCGGCAAGGTCGAAGCGCTCAAGGCCTCTATCAAAGAGAACGATTTCAGCGACGAGGAGCGCGCCGCGTGGGGCAGCGACATCGCTGCCGCGTGCAAGGCCCTCGAGAAGCATGCCATGCGCCGCATGGTCATCGAATCGGGCGAGCGCGCCGACGGACGCGCGGCCGGCGAGATTCGCCCGCTCTACATTCGCCCGGGGTATCTGCCTCGCGTGCATGGCTCGGGTCTGTTCCAGCGCGGCCAAACCCAGGCGTTGTCTGTGTGCACCCTGGGCCTGCTCAACGAGGCACAGCGCCTCGACACCATCGATCCGCAGGAATCCAAGCGCTATATGCACCAGTACAATTTCCCGCCGTATTGCACGGGAGAAACTGGTCGCATGGGCGCACCGAAGCGCCGCGAAATCGGCCATGGCGCCCTCGCTGAGCGCGCGCTCATCCCCGTGCTTCCCAGCGAGGATGAGTTCCCCTATGCCATTCGCGTGGTGAGCGAGATCCTCGAGTCCAACGGCTCTTCGTCGATGGCCTCCACCTGCGGCTCGACCCTCGCCCTCATGGACGCGGGCGTGCCCATCAAGGCTCCCGTCTCGGGCATTGCTATGGGCCTTATCAAGGAAGGCGACGACGTCGTCATCCTCTCCGACATCCAGGGCCTGGAAGACTTCCTGGGCGATATGGACTTCAAGGTGACGGGCACCGAGAAGGGCATCACGGCTTTGCAGATGGACAACAAGGCCAAGGGCCTGTCCACCGAGATTCTGGGTCGTGCGCTCAAACAGGCCAAGGCTGGCCGCCATTTCATCTTGCAGGCTATGCTGGCCGAGATCGCCGCTCCGCGCGAGGAACTTCGCGACACGGCTCCGCGCATCGACACGATTCATATCGCCGTCGATAAGATTCGCGAGGTCATCGGCAAGGGCGGCGAGACCATCCGCGGCATCCAGGATTCCACGGGCGCTTCGATTGAAATCCAGGAAGACGGCACCGTTCATATCGCGGCCGTCGACCAAGAGGCCGGGCGTGCCGCTCGCGCCGCCATCGAGGCCATCGTGAAGGTGCCCGAGGTGGGCGAGGTCTACGAAGGCCCCGTCGTCGGCATTCAGAGCTTCGGCGCATTCATCAAGCTCACGCCTTCGAAAGACGGCCTGCTGCACATTTCCCGCATGGCGAATGGGCGCGTCGGCCAAGTTGAAGACGTGCTCTCTATGGGCGATACGGTGAAAGTCCAGGTTATCGAAATCGACCCGAAGTCGGGCAAGATTTCGCTTGACAGGCTCGAGAAGCCCGACGCCCCTGAAGGCTCCGCGCCCGCTCCGCGCCGCGATCGCGAAGAGCGCGGCGAGCGCCGCGACAATCCCGATCGTCGCCCCGGCCGCTCCAACCGCGAGGCCAACGAGCATCGCACGCCGCGCCGCCGCCACTAAGCCTGGCAGCGCGCTCAATTTCGGGGTTTGGAGGGCTTCGGCTCCACAAACCCCGCATAAACCGGCCTTGCGCCATGCAAGTTTCGCGAGGTCGGCTTGAAAAGCGGGGAAGCAGGCTATATCATGTTCCCTCGCATGTTTTGAATTCGAATGAAACACGTTAAGGAGTTTTCGAAAATGGCAGTCAAGATTCGCCTCGCCCGCCATGGCGCAAAAAAGCATCCCGTCTACCGCGTCGTCGTGGCCGATGGCCGCTGCCCGCGCGATGGCCGTTACATCGAGCAGGTTGGCCGTTATAACCCCAACACCGATCCGTCCGAGATCTCTCTCGACATGGAGAAGGTCCAGGAGTGGATTTCCAAGGGCGCTCAGCCTACCGACACCGTTGTTCGCCTGATCGATACGGTCAAGAAGGCTCAGTAATCATGGCCGAGACTTCATCCGCCATCGCCGATTTGGTGCGCGTCATCGTCGAGCCTCTTGTCGACGACGTAGACGCCGTGGAGGTCACTTCTACTTTTGCCGAAGACGGTTGCGAGCTCGTGGAAATCCGCGTGGCCGCAGACGATGCCGGCAAGGTGATTGGCCGTCAGGGACGCGTAATTAAGTCGATTCGCGTGCTCGCTCGCGCAGCGGCCTGCGCGGACGGCGGCGCTGTGGAAGTCGAACTCGTCGAAGGGTAGCTTTATATGTCGCGTCGTTGGGCCGAAGTGGCCGAACTCGTCGCAACGCAAGGCTTGAAGGGAAGGTTCTCCGTACGTCCAGTACGGGGCCTTCCTTTTCTTTTGGATAAAGGCCTTCGCGTTCATTTCGTGCCGCCCACGATAGATGGGCCGCGCGAGGCGAAAGTCAAAGAGGTAACGCATGCGGGCGGCTCCGAGTGGCTCGTCTCGTTTTCGGGCGTGAAAGACCTCGATACCGCGGAGAGCCTCGTGGGAAGCCACCTCGTCGTGCTTCGGGAAGATTTGCCCGAAGATTTCGAAGAGGGGGCCTCTTATGCCTCCGAGCGTCTTGTCGGATTCGAAATCGAGGATGCCGCGGAGGGCTTTGTAGGCGAAATCGTCGCCGTCCAAGAAATGCCCACGCAGTATCTCGTGGAGGTCGAGCGGGAATCGGGCGAGCATATTTTCATTCCCTTCGTGGAGGATTTCATCGTCGACATTGACGAAGCCGAAGGCGTCATATCCATGGATTTGCCTTCGGGGCTTGTCGATCTATCGAAGGCTGAGGAATAAGGCATGCGCATCGATACGCTTTCGACGTTTCCCCATATGTATGATTCGGTGATGGGCGAGTCCATCATGAAGCGCGCACAGGCATGCGGCGTGCTCGACTTCCATGCGCATGACCTGCGCGATTGGACGCACGACCGCCACCGCACGACCGACGACGACCCTTACGGCGGCGGGCAGGGGCTCGTGATGAAATGCGAGCCCATCTTCGAGGCATACGACGAGATCGCACAAGATGGCGAGAAGCCCTACACGATTTTCCTCACGCCTTGCGGCGAGCCTTTCGACCAAGGTGTGGCGAGCGAACTCACCTCGCAGAGCCGCCTTCTTTTTATTTGCGGGCACTACGAGGGAATCGATGAGCGCGCCTACACGCTCGCCGATAGGTGCATCTCGCTGGGCGACTACGTTCTTACTTCGGGCGAGCTCGCCTCGATGGTCGTGATCGACGCCGTCGTGCGTCTGCTTCCCGGCGTTTTGGGCGACGAGGGCAGCGCTGTCGACGAGAGCTTCTACGACGGCCTGCTCGAATATCCCCAATATACGCGGCCGGCGAATTTCCGGGGGATGGAAGTCCCTCCGGTGCTTTTGTCGGGTGACCACGGCAAGGTGGCCGCGTGGCGCCGCGAGCGCTCCCTCGAGAGAACGGCGCGCCTGCGTCCCGATTTGTTGGAGAGTGCCAATGTCTCGCAGGCTGAACGGGCTTTTTTGCTATCATTGCCGAACGGCACAATCGAAGGCGCCTGATGGGCGCCTTTTTAATTTGAGAGGATATGCGTTTCATGGCCGATGGTCAGCATGGCACGGGCGCGCTTGGCGCCGGCGCCCGCAAGGCGCTTTCGTGGGCGTTCTACATCGTCTTCGTCGTCGCGTTGGTATGGTTCCTGCAGAACTTCGTCGTGTGCCCCTACACCATCCCTTCGGGGTCTATGGAAGACACCATCGAAGTGGGCGACAACGTGTGGTCCGAGAAAATCACCTACTATACGCGAAGCCCGCAGGCTGGTGACATCGTCACTTTCGAAGATCCCATCGTTGCGGGAAGAACCCTGATCAAGCGTGTTATCGCAACGGGTGGACAGACGGTCGACCTTATCGACGGCGTCGTTTACGTCGACGGTGTCGCGCAAGATGAGCCCTATACGCAGGGCAAACCCTCCGAACCTCTGAAAACGGCGGCGAGCGTCTCTATCACCTATCCCTACACCGTTCCCGAGGGATATCTCTGGGTGATGGGCGACAATCGCACCGATTCCGCCGATTCCCGCTATTTCGGATCCATCGACAGCAGAACCGTCACCGGTCGAGCTGTCGCGATTTATTGGCCCCTCAACCACATAGGAGTGCTGTAAATGAGCAAAGCTCCCAGGCCCGAGGCGCCCACGTTTCAGGAGATCATCCTGCGACTGCAGCGCTATTGGGCAGACAACGGCTGCGTTGTTATGCAGCCCTACGACAACGAAGTAGGCGCTGGCACGTTTCACACGGCCACCACGTTGCGCTCGCTCGGCCCCGATGCGTGGCGCGCATGCTATGTACAGCCGTGCCGCCGTCCCGCCGACGGCCGCTATGGCGAAAATCCGAATCGTATGCAGCACTATTATCAGTTCCAAGTGCTGATGAAGCCTTCGCCCGACAATATCCAAGACCTCTACCTGGGCAGCCTCGAAGCCATTGGCATCTCTGTGGCTGAGCATGACGTTCGTTTCGTCGAGGACGACTGGGAAAGCCCGACGCTTGGTGCGTGGGGCCTCGGTTGGGAAGTCTGGATCGACGGCATGGAGGTCACCCAGTTCACCTATTTCCAGCAGGTGGGCGGTTTTGAGTGCGACCCTGTTCCCTCGGAAGTCACCTATGGCCTGGAGCGTTTGGCCATGTACGTGCAGGGCGTGGATTCCGTCTACGATATCGTGTGGAGCCGAGGCGCCGACGGCCTCGACTTCACGTACGGCGATGTTTTCTTGGAAAACGAGCGCGAGTTTTCTGCGTACAACTTCGAAGTGGCCGACACCGATATGCTTTTCGGCGAATTCGATCGCTACGAGGCTGAATGCAATCGCGTGCTGGCCGCGGGCTTGCCGCTTCCCGCATACGACTATGTGCTCAAATGCAGCCATGCGTTCAACCTGCTCGATGCGCGCGGCGTGATCTCCGCCACCGAGCGCATGGGCTATATCCTGCGCGTGCGCACCATCGCGAAGGCATGCTGCGCGAGCTATTTGGAGCACGTGGTCGGAGTGAAGCCGGCGGAGCAAGGCGAGGAGGCGTAGATACCCATGGCAAACCAAACGCTCACGTTTGAAATCGGAACCGAGGAGCTGCCCGCCTTCGCGCTGCGCGATGCCACCGCGAAGCTGGGCGCGTCCTTCGCCGGCGCGCTTGACGCCGCGGGCATTCCCCATGGGGCCGTCTCGGTGTATTCCACGCCGCGCCGCCTCATCGTAAGCGCGCTCGACGTTCCCGAGGCAACCGAGGCGTTGACCGAAACGTTTCGCGGCCCCGCGGCGAAAATCGCCTTCGATGCGGACGGCAACCCCACGAAGGCCGCGCTCGGCTTCGCGCGCGGCAAAGGCGTTGACGCAAGCGCGCTCGAACGACGCGACGAGAACGGCGTGGAATATGTGTACGCCGTAAAATCGACCCCGTCCGTTCAGGTCGATGCGCTCCTGCCCGATATCCTGCAGAATCTCATCACCTCTATCCACTGGCCTCGTTCGCAGCGTTGGGGCTCGCGCCATGAGCATTTCAGCCGCCCCGTGCGCTGGCTGTTCGCCATGCATGGCGAAACCGTGGTTCCCGTTGAATTCGCGGGGCTTCATGCGGGCGGCTCGACGTGCGGCCATCGATTCTTGGCGCCCGGGCCGTGGCAGGTTGCCTCGGCAGACGGCCTCATCGATGTGTTGCGCGAGCATTTCGTCGTTCCCACCGAGGCAGAGCGCGAGGCTTCCATTCGCGAGCAGGTCGCGGCCATCGAGGAGAAAACGGGCCTTGTGGCCGAGCTTCCCGCGAAGACCATGGCCGAAGTCGTGAACCTGACCGAATTCCCCACCGTCATGGTGGGCGAGTTCGACGAGCTGTTCTTGGCCGTTCCGAAGGAAATCACCGTTGACGCCATGCTCGTGCACCAGCGCTATTTCCCGCTGTTCAACGCGGACGGAACGCTTGCGAACAAATTCCTGATCACCTCGAACGGCGATCCGAAATTCGAAGACAATATCGTCGACGGCAATCAGCGCGTCGTGGCCGCGCGCCTCTACGATGCGAAATTCTTCTACGACGAAGACCTGAAGCTTCCGTTGCAAGATTACGTCGAGCGGCTCGACACGGTTGTGTTCCAGGAGAAGCTGGGCACGACGCGCGCGAAGACCGACCGCATTGTGGCGCTCGCTAAGTCGATTGCGGCCGACGCGGACGTTTGCGGACAGGAAGCGGCCGACGTTGAGCGTGCGGCGTTCCTGTGCAAGGCCGATCTGGTGACGGGCGCCGTCGTGGAATTCACGAGCGTGCAGGGCATCATGGGCAGCTATTACGCCAAAGCTGCAGGCGAAACCGACGCCGTTTCGCGTGCCATCGCCGACCACTATCGCCCGCGTTTTTCGGGCGACGAGATACCCGCCGAGCGTGTTGGCTGCATCGTGGCCATCGCCGACAAGCTCGACACCATCTGCGGCCTGTTCGCCATAGGGCAAGGCCCCACGGGCTCTTCCGATCCATTCGCCTTGCGTCGTAGCGCTTTGGGCATCGTAACCATGCTGCTCTCCGGCAAGGGCGTCGACGTTTCGCTGGGCGCTGCGATCGACGTGGCGCTTAAGGGCTATGCGGCCCAGGGCATCGAATTCGACGCCGCCGCCGTGCGTGCGGAAATCGTCGATTTCTTCATCACGCGCACTAAGGTAATGGCCAAAGACGAGGGCGCTGCGCCCGATGCCATCGACGCTGTGCTCGCCGCTGGCGTCGAAGAGCCCGTTGCGTTCATGAATCGCGTGCGCGCGCTCATCGCCGCCCGCGAGCAGCAGCCTGAGGTTTTCGACGACCTGGCCACCGCCTACGCCCGTGCGAACAACCTGCGCGATGGCAAGCTCGGCAGCGATGTCGACGAGTCGCTTTTGGGCGCCGAGGAGCATGCGCTGCTCGCCGCTGTGACCAGCGCCCAAGGCAAGGTTGCCGCCGCGCTCGACGAAAACGACTACGCCGCCGCGCTTTCCGAGCTTGCGAACCTGCGCGCGCCGATTGACGCGTTTTTCGACGGCGTTATGGTTATGGACGAAGACGCGGCCATTCGCGAGAATCGCCTGCGTCTGCTGAACCGCTTCGTCTCGGTGTTCAAGGGCGTCGCCGACTTCGGCAAGATGGCGAAGAAATAACGCTCGTTTCGAGGGGCCTGCTGAGCGGGCCCCTTCTCTGTGTTGGTCTCTCATCTCTTGCATTTGTGACAGAAAGGGGCATGCATGGCGTCGAACGAAGGATTCATCAACGTGAGCAACGACACTCCGTTTCCCACCATTCATATCGTGAGCGATTCTTTGGGAGCCACCGCCCATTCGCTCGCGCGCGCCGCGGCGGGGCAGTTCGGCTACCCCGATCCGTACATCGAGACGCTGCCGAAAGCGCGCCATTTCTCCGATATCGCGAAGTTTCTCACGCATCATCAAGAAGACCATCTCGCCGCGGGAAAGCCGGGGGATTTGGTCGTGTTCTATACGCTTGTCGACGATGAGCTGCGTCATCTTCTGCAGGCGTTTTGCGACGAAAAGGGAATGCACGCCGTCGATCTGATGGGGGAGCCCATCGATGCGCTTTCGAAGGCGTCGGGCTTCGAACCAAGCCGCGACCCTGGGCTTATGCGCACGGTCGACGAGAACTACTTCCGCCGAATCGCGGCCATGGAGTTCACGGTGGAGCACGACGACGGCAGAAATCCCCAGGATTTGCCCGATGCCGACATCGTCTTGCTCGGGGTATCGCGATCGAGCAAGACGCCTATTTCCATCTATATGGGCATGGAGGGCTACAAAGTCGCCAATGTGCCGCTGGCGCTTGGGACCGAGCCCCCGAAAGAGATTTACGATTGCGACCCATCCCGAATTTTCGGGCTTATGACGACCCCCGACGTGCTCGTGGGCATTCGCCAGCGCCGCTTGGGAGGCTCTGGGCGTATCGCGAGCATGGTCGCCGCGAGCTACGCCGAGCCGGAAATGGTCTATCAAGATCTCGAAGAGGCGCGCGCACTTATGAGGAAATTGGGGTGTATCGTCATTCGAACCGACAATAAAGCCGTCGAAGAGACCGCTCAAGAGATTTTACGGTACTTCGAACTGGCCCACCCTCTACAAAAATCTGCAATTGAGTGATAATAGATCGGTGCAGTACATTTCAAGCGTTATACGTTAGGAGAAGACATTGACTGCAGATGTTAAGCGTGTCTATGCGTTCGGCAAGGACGCGCAAGGCAACAACGTTACCGAAGGCAACAAGGATATGAAGAACATCCTTGGCGGCAAGGGCGCGAACCTCGCCGAGATGGCCCTCATCGGGCTGCCCGTGCCTCCGGGATTCACCATCAGCTGCCAGACGTGCATGGAATATGCCAACGCAGACAACACCTGGCCCGAGGGCGCTCTCGATACCATCCAGGAGTATCGCCTCGATCTTGAGAGCCGCATCGGCAAGCGCATCGGCGACGCGGAAGATCCGCTGCTCGTTTCTGTGCGTTCGGGCGCTCCGCTTTCGATGCCCGGCATGATGGACACCGTTTTGAACTTGGGCCTGAACGACGAATCGGTTCATGGCCTCATCAAGCATACCGAGAACCCGCGTTTTTCTTGGGATAGCTATCGTCGCTTCATCCAGATGTTCTCGAACGTGGTCATGGGTCTCGACGGCGATCTGTTCGAAAACGCCATCAACGCGAAGAAAATCGCGCGCGGCGTGAAGAGCGACACCGATCTTTCCGCTGATGATCTGCAGGAACTCGTCGCTGAGTTCAAGGAAATCTTCGCGCAGAACGTTTCCGCGGAAGAGCATCCCGAGCTCGTCGTGGACGGTGCCGTGGCCTTCCCGCAAAACCCCGACGTGCAGCTCAAACTCGCCATCGAAGCGGTCTTCGGCAGCTGGAACAACCCGCGCGCGGTGCTCTATCGCAAGCAGAACAAGATTGCTGACGATTTGGGCACGGCCGTCAACGTGCAGTGCATGGTGTTCGGCAACAAGGGCGAAACGTCCGCGACGGGCGTTGCCTTCACGCGCAACCCTGCCAACGGCGATAAGGAATTCTACGGCGACTACCTGGTGAATGCCCAGGGCGAAGACGTCGTCGCAGGCATCCGCAACACGAGCCCCATCGCCGATTTGAAGAATGTTGAAGGCCTGCAAGAGGCTGGTCGCGAGCTCGAGGAAGTGTTCACCATCCTGGAGAACCACTACCGCGACATGTGCGATATCGAGTTCACCATCGAGCAGGGCAAGCTGTGGATGCTCCAGACCCGCGTGGGCAAGCGTACCGCCGCCGCCGCGCTGCATATCGCCATCGAGATGGAAAAAGAGGGCCTCATCACTAAGGAAGAGGCTGTTTGCCGCGTCGATCCTGCGCAGCTCGATCAGCTGCTGCATCCGCAGTTCGACAAGAACGCCGACTACGATGTGCTTGCCCGCGGCTTGAACGCAAGCCCGGGTGCTGCCGTCGGTGGGGCGGTCTTCTCTGCCCGCGACGCCGTGAAGGCTGCCGAAGAGGGCAAGAAGTGCGTGCTCGTTCGCTGGGAGACCACTCCCGACGACCTCGCCGGCATGATTGCCGCAGAGGGCATTCTCACGAGCCATGGCGGAAAGACCTCCCATGCGGCCGTTATCGCCCGCGGCATGGGCGCTCCGTGCGTATGCGGCGTTGAGCAGCTCAAGATTGACGCCGAGAAGAAGGAAGCCACCCTCGTTGGCACCGACGTCGTGATTCGCGAGGGCGACCTGATCTCCCTCGACGGCACTACGGGTATCGTGGTTCTGGGCGCGGTCGACCTCGTCATGCCCGAGCTTACCGGCGACCTCGATACCATTCTTGAGTGGGCCGACGAATATCGCCGCCTCGGCGTTCGCGCCAACGCCGATAACCCGGCCGACGCGCAGCTTTCGCGCGACTTCGGCGCAGAGGGCATCGGCCTCGACCGTACCGAGCACATGTTCCTCGGCGAGCGCAAGCAGATTATCCAGACGTTCATCCTGAACGAGGACGAAGAGGTTCGCCAGAAGGCTGTCGAGCAGCTGTTCGAGGCTCAGACGGGCGACTTCTACGGTATGTTCAAGGCGATGGACGGCCTTCCGGTCATTGTTCGCCTGCTCGATCCGCCGCTGCATGAGTTCCTGGAAAGCCCGCGCGCTCTCGACGTCGAGATCGCTCGCATGGAGGCGACGGGTGCCGACCCCAAAGAGATCGCCGCAAAGCGCGAGCTTATGGATAAGATCGACGCCATGGCCGAGCAAAACCCGATGCTGGGCCTGCGCGGCTGCCGCCTGGGCATCGTGTATCCCATCCTTCCCGAAATGCAGGTGCGTGCCATCGCCACGGCTGCCGCCAAACTCAAGAAGGAAGGCCTCGATCCTCGGCCCGAGATCATGATTCCGCTGGTTTCCACGGTGAAAGAGCTCGACGTGATGCGCGGCGTCGCCGAGCGCGTGATTGCCGAAGTTGCCGAGGAACAGGGCGTTGAGCTCGAACTTCCCATTGGCACCATGATTGAGCTTCCTCGTGCGGCCGTTACTGCCGACGAAATCGCCACGAAGGCTGACTTCTTCAGCTTCGGCACCAACGACCTCACCCAGACGACGTTCGGCTTCAGCCGCGATGACGTCGAGGCTGAGTTCATCCCGCAGTATCTCGCTCAGAAGCTTCTGCCGTACAACCCCTTCGCGACGGTCGACCCCGGCGTTGCCAAGCTCGTAAAGATGGGCGTTGAGCTGGGCCACGAGGGCAATCCGAACCTGGTGTGCGGCGTGTGCGGCGAGCACGGCGGCGACCCCGATTCGGTGAAGACCTTCCACGAAATCGGTCTGGATTACGTTTCCTGCAGCCCCTACCGCGTGCCTCTGGCGCGTCTGGCAGCAGCTCAGGCCGCAATTGCCGACAAGCAGTAATTCACGCTTCGCTCGAATACCGCGAGGGTTTCAAAAGGGCGTCTTCCTTCGGGAGGGCGCCCTTTTTTGCGTTAAGGACTTCCAATCTCTCCGAGCCCTGGCTTCCGCGGCGCCCCTTTGGGACCACAGCGGGCTACCGCTACGCCCTAGCGGGCTTCGCTATGCGCCCGCTTGGCTGTGTTTCATTTTGAAATGAAGAGCAGAAGTGAACACAGACGGTCCCAAAGGGGCGCCGCGGAAGCCAGGGCGCTTCATGAGCGTTGTTGAAGTTCGCATCGGGCCAAAGGGCCTCGTCGAGGTCGTCTGCGCTCAAACTCGTTCTTATTCTGAAGTTAAGCGCAGCCAGGTGAGCGCATAGCGAGCGAAGCGAGCGGTAGCGAACCGTGGCCTCGACGAGGCCCTTTGGCCCGATGCGAAGGGAGGGATTGTATTTGCACATGAAAGAGGCCGCTTCGGAGAGCGGCCTCTTTGCGGTTGAGATTGTTCCTTTCGGCCTACATGCCAATCAGGCTCTGCAGCGAGGTGAGGAAGCTCGTCATGTTGCGGTAGCAGATGAACAGCGTGACCACGATAATGACGACGCCTGCGATATTCGCGAAGGCATGGTTGCGGAATTTGCCCAGGTCTTTGCCGTTGGCGCAGAAGATGACGAAGAAGGCCATGATGGGCAGTAGAATCGCGTTTGCGGCCTGCGCTACCAAGATGAGTTCGGTCGGGCTCTTGCCCCATGCGATTGCCATAACGCAGCCGCATACCAAAACGATTGCCCAAATAACCTTGAACTTGATATCTTTCAGTCCTTTTCCCCAGCCAAGCACGCCGTTGACAGCGTAAGCAGCCGAAAGGGGAGCAGTGATGGCCGAAGAGAAGCCTGCGGCCAGAAGGCCCAAGCCAATCATCCAGGTTGACCAGTCGCCCAAAAGCGGGGTGAGGGTCAGTGCCATGATCTTGCCGTTGATTTGTCCCGAGACAATCTGCTCGCCTGCGGCGGTCACGATGCCCGAAACGGCCTTGCCGTCGGCATCCCACGTCTGCCACATAGGATGCAAGTTCGCGGCAGCGCACACGAGAATGGCCATCGAAATGACGCCGCCCAAAGTGATGGAGAGCACGGCATCGAAGCGCGCGTCGGAAATCTGCTCGGGATCCTTCCAGCGTTCGGCCGCGGAAGATGCGTGCAGGAAGAGGTTGTAGGGAACGATGGTCGTGCCGATGAGGCCGACGGCCGTCATGAGGCCAGTCGCATTATTCGCGGGAAGTTGCGGCGTGAACATTCCTGCGAGAATGGCGCCCCAATCGGGGTTGGAGGCGAGGGCGGTTACCAAGAACACCACGCCCATGAATACGACGATGGCCGTGAGTACCTTCTCGATGAGATTGTAATGCCCAACGAACATGACGATGCCCGCGAGCAGGCCGACCACGACGACGATTGCGCCCATGGGAATCGTCGGCGCAACGGCCTGAATGCCCAGGATGCCGCCCGTAATGTTGCCGGTTTCGTATGCCACATTGCCAATGAAGATGGCGATGATGACGATGGCGATGGCCAGTCCCTTTAGTACGGGGTTGGGGATGCGGTCGCGGATGTTCTCGCCGAGGCCCTTCTGGCTGGCGATACCCACGCGCGCGGCCATTTCCTGGAAGATGATCGTGGCGACGGTCGCGAACACGAGCGCCCACAGCATGGTGTAGCCGACGCTTGCGCCGGAAACCGTACAGGTGGTAACGGTGCCGGGGCCGACGAAGCCCGCGGCCACAAGCGCACCTGGGCCGACGTTTTTGAGCTTTTCGACGACTTTGCTCATAAGCGTTCCCTTTCTCTTTCGGGCTTTGGCCTTGCGCGCGCTCCGTCGTGGCGGGCGGCGCGCTCGCAAAACCGAATTCTTCTTAACCTAACAAGTATGACTCTACCGTACGCTTTATCATGCGATAGTGGCAACGGATGTGTTTAACCAGTCGGTAACTGGCTTGAAACGAAAAGGCCGTCCCGAAGGATAGCCTGCGTAGCGCGAAATGCGTTCGTTCTCGGCTTGCTCGATAATCGTTGGCGGTTGAGGCTGCCAGTCTCGTTTGCGACGGTTGCGCCCGAGGCAGCATTGGCATCGGCGTCTTGCTCCTCGACGATGGCGGGGAAGCTGCGCCAAACGCTCTGCCCTTTATTTTCCGCGACAGGGCGAAAGCTCCACGTCGGCTTGCGTGAGGGCGGCGCGAATCTTTTTGGCGAATTCGAGCGCGTGGGCGTTGTCGCCGTGGATGCAGATGGTGTCGGCGGCAATCTCGATGGTCGTGCCGTCAACAGCCTCGATGGTGCCTTCCTGCACGGCGTGCACCACTCGAGCCACGGCGAAATCCTCGTCGGCAATCACGGCATCGCTGCGCTTGCGTGGCACGAGCGTGCCATCGGGCATGTAGTTGCGGTCGGCGAAGAACTCCTGCGCGGTGGCAAGTCCTGCTGCGCGCCCGGCATCGATGAGTTTGCCGCCCGCAAGGCCCACCAGCACCAGGCCAGGGTCGAAATCGTGCACGGCGGCGGCGATGGCCTGGGCGAGTTCCGCATCTTTGGCCGCCTTGTTGTACAGCTGCCCATGTGGTTTCACGTGGGCGAGCGTGGCGCCTTCCGCTTTGCAGAAGCCTGCGAGCGCTGAGATTTGGTAGAGCGCGAACGCATAGGCCTCGTCGGGGGAAAGCGCCATGTCGCGTCGTCCGAAGCCTTGTAGGTCGGGATACCCGGGGTGCGCGCCGATCGATGTGCCGGCGGCAGCCGCCGCGGCTACAGTGCGCCGCATCACGCACGGGTCTCCCGCGTGCATACCGCATGCAATATTCACGCTGGTCACAAGGGGGATTACTTGCGAGTCGAGCCCAAGTGAATAGCGGCCGAAGCTTTCGCCCAAATCGCTGTTCAAATCTACGCGTGCCATGGCGCCTTCCTTTCGTGACGGACGCGAGCCAAAGGGGCTGTTCCCTCGGCCCGTTCTCTGCTCAATACGCGGAGCCTTCGATTCCGAGCGTTAGAACTTCAGCGAGATGTTCTTCGTGTCGGTGATCAGCATGCATCCAGGCGCATGGGTGATGGCGAACTTGGGCTTCACGTTCATCACGACCGATTGCGGCGTTACGCCGCACGGCCAGAACACAGGCACTTCGCCATCGCGGATGTCCACGGGGTCGCCAAAATCGGGCTTGGATACATCTTCGATGCCGATGACGCTTGGGTCGCCGATATGAATCGGCGCGCCGTGCACCTTGGGAATGGCTCCCGAAATCTGCACCGCCTGAACCACCTGGTTATAGGGGATGGGGCGCATGCTTACCACCATGTTGCCGGCCATGTTGCCGGCCGGCTCGCAGGCGATATTCGTGATGTACATGCTTACGTTGCGTCCCATGGTGTTGTGGCGCATCTCGATGCCGGCGTCGATGAGCTCGCTCTCGAAGCTGAACGAGCATCCGATGAGGAATGCCACCAAGTCGTCACGCCACAGGTCCTCGACGCTCGTGGGGTCGTCGACCATCACGCCATCGCGGTAGACGCGGTAGCGCGGAAAGTCGTTGGCGATGTCGCAATCGGTGCTGCTGGTGTGAAAGAAGCGATCGCCCACCTCGGAGACTTCGAGAATGGGGCAGGGCTTGGGATTGCGCATCGCGAACAGCAAAAAGTCATAGGCGTCTTCTTTCGGCAGCACGATGAGGTTGCCTTGCGCATATCCTGGGCACAGCCCGCTTGTGGGGCCGGTGAAGCGTCCTTCGCGAATGATGCGGCGCATCTCGCGCGGCGTGATATTCGCTGGTATGTCGGCAATGCTGAGCTGTTCTGCCATGGTGGTCTCCAAACTCTTTCGTTTCGTTATCAGGCTCATCGTCTGAGCCATTACGGTTGCGGGCGCGCTTCCCAATATGTTCGGTTTCTTGCCTGCGCTATTCGGCGACAGGCACCATCGTTTCGCCAGCGGGCTCACCTTGGTCGATGTCGGGCATTTCGAGGGTTAGGCGGCCTCGGGCTTTCGCCCGTACGTTGCGATAATACTCTCGCTCGGCGATGAGCAGGCGCTGAGCTTCGATAACCGACACGGGTCTGAAATGCACGTACTGTTTTGTCGCTCGCTGCACGAGCAGGGGAATGTCAACGCTGGCGACCGTCGCGATTTTTGCGTAGCCGCCGACGGTTTGGCGGTCGGCGAGCATGACGATGGGCGTTCCTTGCGAGGGAATCTGAATTGAGCCAAGCGCTATGCCGTCGGAGATGATGTCCGAGCCGTGGCTCGACTCGATTTTGGGGCCGTCGAGCCGGCATCCCATGCGGTCGGTCTGCGGGCTTACCTGATAACGCCCCTGGTAAAACGCATTGGTTCCTCGGCTCGTGAAGAGGTCGGACTGAGGCCCCGGAACCACGCGAATCTCTTGGGTGAGATATTCGAAGTGGTAGAACGGGTCGTTGCGGTAGTGGTTCGGTCCGAAATCGTAATAGGGGTTGGGGGTGGTGTCGTGGAAAGCGACCCTGTCCCCGAAGGCCAGCCTGCGCCCCTCAAAGCCGCCCAGTCCGCACTTGAGGTTCGTGGACGCACTTCCCATGACACGCGGAACGTCGATGCCTCCGTTGGCGATGGCGAGGTATCCGTATACGCCGCGTTCGGCCGACGGCATCGAGAGCCTTTGGCCTGCGCGTATGACGAACGCCTGATACATAGGCGCGCGCTCTTCATCGAGGCGCGGGTTGAAATCGGCGCCCGTGATGGCGACCACGGCGTCGTTTTCGAATTCGAGCGTCGGGCCCGCGTAGGCGAATTCGAGTGCGGGGGCGTTTGCGGCGTTGCCGACGAGCAAGTTCCCCAGCGCGAAGGCGCGGCGGTCCATAACGCCCGATGGCGAAAATCCGCTTGCGGCATATCCCATGCGCCCGCGATCTTGAACGGTGCTGAGCAGGCCGGGAATGCATACGGTAAACGTCGCCATCTAGTTCGCCTCCTTTATACGGTACTCGTACGTTCCATTTGTCAGGGCATGCTCGATTTCGGCATATTCTTCGGGGGTTATCGCCTCGAACTCGATCGAATCGCCCGCCGCATAGAGAAATTCGGGCTTTCGGTCGGCATCGTAGGGCCGAAGCGGGCTTCGCCCGATGATTTGCCATCCGCCAGGCGAGGGGAGCGGGTAGATTCCCGTTTGGGCGCCACCGATGCCCACGGCTCCTGCCTCGATGCGAACGCGCGGCACTTCCAAGCGAGGCGTTTCGAGCTTGGGATTCAGCCCTCCCAGGTAGGCGAAGCCGGGCAGGAATCCCAGCATGGCAATGAGGTAGGTGGGCTCGGTGTGCAGGCGCACCACCTCTTCTGGCGTTATGCTGTGGAATTCGGCGACATGGTTCAAATCGGGGCCGAACTCGCCGCCGTAGCATACGGGGATTACGATGGTTTTGCCGGCGTTCGCGCCTTCTGCGCAAAGCCCGTCAAGATTGGCATGGACGGCGGAAATGAGCTCCTCGTAGGAAATGACCTCGGGGTTATAGGAAATCATCACGGCGCAAAACGTCGGCACGATGTCCTCCACGCCGGCGATGCCCGCCGCCTGGATGCGTGCGGCGGCGTTGCGCACGAGCGCGCTCGCCTCGGGCGAGATGGCGTCGGCAACGACGATATTGATGGCGGAATCTCCACACACTGAAATTTGGTAAGGGCGCATGGGCGCACTCCATCTTGTAGTTCGTTTCGTTTGGCGAAAATACGCGGCGTGGCGACCGCGGTACAGCTTTGCTGTGTATACTCTATCGCACGATAGTGCCTCGCGGGCGCACGGAATGCAATGTTTACACTCCGGCAACTGCGAGCAACGCAATAAGGAAGCGTGCAGGACCGGCTGCCCCATTGGGCCGATGCACATCAACGGGACAACGTTCCAGGCGTCCCTTATGATGCGCATCGGCCCAATGGGCTGCGTTGATGCAGCTGTTAGTCGATTTCTTCTGACTCCCGATTCCGATAGATTCCGCACGAGCGGAAGGCGCCAGTGGCGCCTTCGTCGCGAGCAGGACTTGACCGAAGCGGAAGCGGGGCCAGAAGAAATCGTCGGTGGGAGACCGAGACGGAAAGGGCCAGGATGTTCGGCCGCGCAGTATTTTTGGGAATCTTCTTCATCGCCTACACCATTCAGGCGATCACCGGCTTTGCCGGCAACATCATCGCGATGCCCGCGGGCATGGCGACCGTTGGCATGACGGAAAGCGTCGCCATGCTCAACGCCACGGGCGTGATCGGCTGTGGGCTTATCGCCATTCAGAATTGGAAAGACATCAATTGGCGCGAGCTCGCTGTTATGCTCGTTGTCATGACGCCGTTCATGTTCGTGGGCATTTGGCTCGACACCGTGTTGCCGCTGGGGGTTCTGTCGAAAATCTACGGCGCCATCGTCGTGGTGGTGGGTGTGCGTGGCTTGGTGCTGAAGAAGCAGCGCTTCATGCCGAAATGGCTGCTCGCGGTGTTGCTGGTGCTGGCTGGCCTTATTCAGGGCATGTTCGTGTCAGGCGGCGCTATTTTGGCGATTTACGCGCTTCAGCGCCTGGAAGACAAAAACGAGTTTCGCGCCACGCTTTCCTGCATTTGGATGGTGCTGAATTTTGTGTACGCCGCTCTTCAGTTCGCGCAAGGGAACTTCACGTCCGATTGTTTGGTGATGGTCGCCATCGCCATTCCGCTGCTGCTTGTGGCCACCTGGCTCGGCAACAAGCTCCAAAAGCGCATCAGCCAAGAATCGTTCGTGAAAGTGACCTACGTGCTGTTGTCCGTCATCGGTGCGATTCTGATTCTGAAGTAAAAAAGCGCCAAACGCTCAGAGCATTTAGTGGGCTATGGTCTACTGCGCCACCGATTCTGAACTGTATAAAATACCGAATGAAAAGCGTGTATTGGGAATGCGGTGGAAATCCTGGACCGTTTCGGATTAGGCGATCAGCCCCAAAT
>CAVHFS010000021.1:0-41782 GCA_963635715.1 Subdoligranulum sp. CAG:314
GAGAGATGCCGCCGAAGGCGAAACGCTCGGCGGCTTGGCCGAACAGCGTTTTGGCAATGCCCGTCTCGGCGCGGTCGGTTGCGTCGAACACCGTTGCCCGACCGTCTCGATATTCGTAACCGCCGGGCGTGGTGATGATCTGTTCGATGCCGGCCTGGCTGAACACGAACGCGGCGGTATTTTCCGGAACGTAGATCATCGACCCGTTCGTCAGGATGTTTTGAGCGCCGTGGTTGTTGCCACGCCCGTTGCCCATATTCTGCCGCACGCCGGGAGCCACGAGCGTGTGCTCATCGAAAGCTCCAGCACGAACGACGTCTTTCCATTGATCTTCGAGCATGCCGCCGAATGCGTCGAACATGCTATCAACGATACCCATGGGGTCTCCTTTAATTCGAAAAGGGAAGGGTCAGAAGTGGGCGCAGCGCTGATCGGCACCGTGCCTGCAATTGCCGTGGCGGATGCTTCCGCGCCACGCGATTCGTCGCAGCTAGAGCGTCTGCTTCGTATCGCAATACGCGCAAACCACCGTATCGCCAGTGCGCCCAGAAAGCGGCGCATGGCACCCTTGGCATTTGCGCGCAACCGTTGCGCGAGCGGCCACGCGGGGCGCGGCGGCGGGCGCGGCCTTCTTCCCGAAGATGCTGCCAACCACGTTTTTCGCGCCGTCGACGAAATCGGCGAGCTCATCGGGTATGACGTCTGCTGTTCGTATTTCGCCAAGGTTGCCGACGGCGGCATCGCGAATGCCCGCAGCCCAACGTTCGACGGTTTGCTTGGCCTTGTTGGGGAAGGCGATCGAGACGTTCTCGCCCTGAAACAGCACCTGCAAAATGTTCTTGTCGCGAAGTTGCGTGGTAACTACCTGGGGAAACCCCTGGCTATCAAGGGTTTGCTCAAGCGGGCAGCGCTTGAGCAGCCGACGCTTCTGAAAGAGCCCCGTAGGTTGGCTGCACACCAAAATGAGATGTCGGTTGGTCAGCACCACTTCGTCAAGCCTGTCGATGTCGCTGCCGCTGTGCAATTCGGCGGGCGCCTCCTGCATGATGACGAATTCCCCTGGTTCAAGGTTGTAATCTTCCATGCTTCGTCTCCTTTAGGGTTCTCTCGCCTACCATGGTAGGCAACCACCCAAAACGTTTCCTCAGTTGGCAGCTGAGGAAACGCCCAATCGCCTTCCCTAGACTGATTCGCCGTGGAACGAAAAACCTCGTGAAAGGGAAGAACAAATGGATTGGGAAGAAGCGGGAAAGCCGAACGGGCAGCAAGTGCCCGGCAGCAATGGAGGCTCGGGCGTGCCGAAGACTTCATCAAAAGGCAAAAATACGAAACGTACGGTCCTGATCGTGCTGGCGGTTATCGTGGCGCTCGGTTTGATTGGCGGCCTAACACGCTGTGGCAAGTCGGCGAAGCAATACGATAGCTGGCCGTCAACGGGCTTGGCGGCGATGCTTCCGAATCCAGATATCAGCAAGATTGACGTGATGAGCAACAGCGACGAGCGCCTATACGCATCGGTCGACGACTATTCCGATGTCCAATACGAGAAGTACGTCGAAGCATGCAAGCAGAAGGGGTTCACGGTTGATGCCAAAAACACGTCAAGCGGGTATGAGGCATATGCCGAATCCGGCGAGCACCTTACGCTGAGCCACTATTCGGACTCGATGAACATCACGCTTGAAGCCGCCGTTGCCATGGAGGCCATTTCCTGGCCGACTTCCGGTCCAGGCGCGCTGTTGCCAGAGCCGGAGTCCGACAAGGGAAGCATCACAACGAATAGCTCATCGCAGTTCAGCGCGACGGTGGGGAATACCTCGAAGCAGGATTTCGACGCCTACGCCAGCAAGGTTTCGGAAGCGGGATTCAACGTAGATTTCGACAAGTCCGACGAAGTGTTTCAGGCCAAGAATGCGGACGGCGCAAAAGTGTATATCAAATACGCTGGGAATAACTTGATGGAAATTAGCGCATATGCCGCGAAGGATTCCAGCGACTCGACATCGTCGTCGACCACGAGCAAATCCGAGGCGAAGAACGAAACGCCGGCTACCCAGAATTCAAGTTCGAGCGCTTCCACGTCGGACGGTGTAACGGCGGAGTTCAAAGAAATGATGGACGGATACGAATCAATCATGAACAAGTACTGCGACTTCATGGAGAAGTACAGCAGCTCGAGCAATACGACATCGATGCTCGCCGATTACGCGAAAATCACGGCCGAATACACCGAATGGAGCGGGAAGGTGGCGGCTGTCGACCAGTCGTCGTTGTCGGAAGCCGATCTTGCATACTACCTGGAAGTGATGAATCGCGTTAACCAACGCCTCGCAGAGGTCGCAGCTTAGTAGGTTCGAAAAATCCCCTATAGATACGCGGGGCTGATCGAGTTGTCGGCCCACGGCGCAATCAGTGTTCTCTATGCTCCGACGAGCGCAAAAGATGTTTTCTGCATCATCCCGCGCAGGCTCAAGCGCGCCCAGATGGGCGTGGACTGCTCGAAGGAATCGTATAACTCCGTCGCCTGGGCGTGCCTCGATGTGATGATGGAACTTGGCGTTGCCGCGCCCCAGTCGTTCGCGGAATGCGAGATAGCGAAAATGCTGAGGGGTGAGTATTCCGACTTTGAGGACAATCTCATTCTGGCGGCGGGGGAGACGGCGAAGGCAGATTTCATCGTGACGAGTGATCGCGGCATGTTGGAATCGATGCCCGAAGCATGCATAACGCCCGCCCGGGCATTAGAGCTTGCAAGACGCGATTGAAAAACGGCCATAGAGCCTCAATACATCTCCTGCTAGGCAAAACCCCAGGTCAAAATAGTTTTGACCTGGGGCTTCCATTTTCCGCATCCACATTCGGGGCGCGCTTTAAGCGAAATGCCTGGGCTGCGCATCATGTCAAAACGGTGTCAGGGATTCGTTGGGGCGTTGCCGCGATTGGATTCGCCCTCTATAATGGCCTATTGAACATTATGTTGATTAATAATCAATGTGTTCAATAAACTTATGCACACGCTTCGAAGGGGGATTCTTGGCAGCATCCAACGCAAGCTCGCCGGCGTCTGCGGATATGTCCGCGCCGCTCGACGCGCCCGCGGATACGCCCGCCTCGACGCCCGCCGCCGCAAGCGAATGCGACCCGCGCATCGCCCGCTCGCGGGCGGCGCTGCGCGAGGCGTTTATCGCACTCGTTGAGGAGCGCGGGCTCGACGGCTTTTCGGTCGGCGACCTGTGCACGCGCGCCGGCCTGAACCGCGGCACGTTCTACAACCATTTCCACGACAAGGAAAACCTGCTCGCCTCCTTCGAAGACGAGGTCATCGCGGGCCTCGGCGGGGTGCTCGCGAAATTCCAAACGCTCAGGCTTCGCGAAATCGCCGCCTGCAGCATGCGCCGCCGCCCGCTTCCCGTGCTCGTAGAACTTTTCGACTACCTGCGCGACGAGGGCGACTTCCTGCACGCGATGCTCGGGCCGGGGGGCGATGCCCGCTTCGGACTGAAGCTTCGCGAGGCGGTCTGCGGCGAATTCGTGCGCTCTCTTCTGCACGAGCGCTACCGCAACGACCCAGCGCCCTTCGTGCGCTACTACATTTCGTTTTACTCGGGCGCCTACCTGGGCGTAATCGGCGAATGGATCGGCTCAGGAATGGCCGAAACTTCCGAAGAGATGGCACTTATCGCGATGCGCCTGCTGTTCATCAAGCCGGGCGAATCTATCAAGATGTAAAAGGGGACAATATGGCTGAAACCAACGAAAAGCAGGCGATTGCCGCCAAAGCGCAGGCCGCCGAGGGCGCCGCGAAGCAGGCGCCGCTGCATATCGGCATCGACGTGGGCTCCACCACGGTGAAGGTAGCCGTGCTCGACGACGAGAACCAGATTCTCCACTCGTGCTACCGCCGCCACCATGCCGACATCCGCGCGACCATCGTCGAGGTGGTGGGCGAGGCCGCCGAGCTGTACCCCGCAACGCCCATGACTATCGCGATCACTGGCTCGGGCGGCCTGCTTCTCGCGCAGTGGCTCGGCATCGAGTTCGTGCAGGAAGTCATCGCGAGCAAAACGGCCGTGGAGACCTTCATCCCGCAGACCGACGTCGTTATCGAGCTCGGCGGCGAGGACGCGAAGATCATCTACTTCGACAACGGCATCGAGCAGCGCATGAACGGCACCTGCGCCGGCGGCACGGGCGCGTTCATCGACCAGATGGCGGCCCTGCTCAACACCGACGCGGGCGGCCTGAACGAGCTGGCGCAGCATGCGCAGACCATCTATCCCATCGCCAGCCGCTGCGGCGTGTTCGCCAAAACCGACGTGCAGCCCCTGCTCAACGAGGGCGCGCGCCGCGAGGACATCGCCGCATCCATCTTCCAGTCCGTGGTGACGCAGACCATTTCCGGCCTGGCATGCGGGCGCCCCATCCGCGGCTACGTCGCTTTCCTGGGCGGTCCCTTGCAGTACCTGCCGCAGCTGCGCGAGCGCTTCTACGAGACGCTGAACCTCGACGAGGAGCACCGCATCGTCCCCAAGAACGCGCACCTGTTCGTGGCCGGCGGCTGCGCCATCGCGGGCGCGGCGAGCGATACGGTGAAGGCCGAGAAGCTCGATGACGTGCTCGAGCGCCTGAGGAACCTCGGCGACGTGCAGGGCTCCGAAGTGGTGCGCCTGCCCCCGCTGTTCGCCAACGAGGCCGAGCTTGCCGAATTCAACGACCGCCATGCCGCCGAGCGCGTGCGCCGCGGCGACCTTGCCGGCTATCGCGGCACGGCGTTCCTGGGAATCGACGCCGGCTCCACCACGTTCAAGGCCGCGCTCATCGGGCGCGACGGCGAGCTTTTATGGAGCCACTACGTATCCAACAAAGGCGACGTGCTCGGCTGCGCGAAGGCGGCCGTGGCGAAGCTGTACCGCGAGCTGCCCTGCGACGAGGCGGGCAAGCCGCTTGTGAGCATCGGGCACGCGACCGTCACCGGCTACGGCGAGCATCTGCTGCTCGAGGCGCTGCGCGTCGATTCCGGCGAGATCGAGACCGTGGCGCACCTGCGCGGTTCGCAGGAGATGCTTCCCGGCGTGGAGTTCATCCTGGACATCGGCGGTCAGGACATGAAGTGCTTGCGCGTGAAGGACGGCGTGATCGACCACATCATGCTCAACGAGGCGTGCTCGTCGGGCTGCGGCAGCTTCATCGAAAGCTTCGCGAGCGGGCTGAACCTCGACGTGTCGGAATTCGCCAAGACGGCCATCAAGGCGGAAAACCCCGTCGATCTGGGCAGCCGCTGCACCGTGTTCATGAACAGCCGCGTGAAGCAGGCGCAGAAGGAAGGTGCCACCGTCGGCGACATCGCCGCGGGCCTGGCCATCTCCGTCATCAAGAACGCCCTGTTCAAGGTCATCAAGATCCGCGACCCGCACGACGTGGGCAACAAGGTCATCGTGCAGGGCGGCACGTTCCTCAACGACGCCGTGCTGCGCGCCTTCGAGCAGCTCGCCGGCGTGAACGCCGTGCGCCCCGACATCGCGGGCAACATGGGCGCCTATGGCGCGGCCCTGCTCGCGCGCGACCGCTACCAGGCAGCTCTACGAACCGCCGAGCGCGCGGGCAGCGCGAGCGAGGTTCGCTCGGCCATGCTCGCCCCGGACGCCCTGCGCGAGCTTGCCCCCACGCACAAGACCGTGCGCTGCAAGGCATGCGCAAACCACTGCCTGCTCACCGTGAACGACTTCGGACGCGACGAAGCCACTGGCAAGCACCGCCGCTTCATCACGGGCAACCGTTGCGAGAAGGGCGCGGGCGCGCTGAACGAGAAAAACGACGTGCCGAACCTCTACGAATACAAGAGCCACCGCCTCTTCGACTACGAGCCGCTGGCGGCCGAAGACGCCCCGCGCGGCACGGTCGGCATCCCGCGCGCGCTCTCCATGTACGAGAACTACCCGTTCTGGTTCACGTTCTTCACGAAGCTCGGCTGGCGCGTGGTGCTTTCCGACCCGTCCACGAAAAAGACCTACGACGCGGGCATCGAGAGCATGCCTTCGGAAAGCGTGTGCTACCCGGCGAAGCTCTCGCACGGCCACATCATGAACCTGCTCGACAAGCATCCCGATTTCATTTGGTTTCCCTGCAGCAAATGGGAGCGCCAGGAAGACGAGACCGCGGGCAACCACTTCAACTGTCCGATCGTGGCAAGCTACGCCGAGGCGCTGCGCCTGAACATCGACGAGCTGCGCGATTCCGACACGCAGTTTTTGAACCCGTGGCTGCCCTACGACAAGAAAGACCATCTGAAGAAACGCCTGATGGTTGAGCTCGTGCAGGCGCATCCCGAACTCATGGGCAAGGGCGTGGCCGCGCCGACGCAGGCCGAGATCGACGCCGCCGTCGACGCTGCCTGGGCTGAAGACGAGGCCTTCAAGCGCGACATGCGCGAGAAGGGCGCCGAGACGCTTCTGTGGATGGAAAAGACCGGCACGCACGGCATCGTGCTGGCGGGCCGCCCGTACCATAACGACCCCGAGATCAACCACGCCATTCCCGAGCTGCTCACGAGCTTCGGCCTGGCCGTGCTCACCGAGGATTCCATCGCGCACCTGGGCACGCTCGAGCGCCCCATTCGCCTGGTGGACCAGTGGATGTACCACACGCGCCTCTACGCCGCGGCGAAGGTCGCCAGCGAGCGGCGCGACCTCGACCTCATCCAGCTGAACAGCTTCGGCTGCGGGCTCGACGCGCTCACCACCGACCAGGTGCAAGAAATCCTGGAGAGCGCCGGCAAGATCTACACCGTGCTCAAGATTGATGAGGTCTCCAACCTCGGCGCCGCGCGCATCCGCGTGCGCAGCCTGCTCGCCGCGCTGAAAGACCAGGCCGACGAAGAGGCCGAAGAAGCTGCCGAGCAGCAGACATGCGGCGCGTGCAGCCTCGATGTGAAAGAGCTTTTGGCCGAGGCGGAAAGCCGCGTGGCCGCCGCCGAGGCTGCAGGCTCGAGCAGGCAGCCCGCGGGAAGCGCCGACGCGGAAGCCGTGAAGGCCGTGGCCAAGGCGATAGAGCCGCCCTCGACGTTCGCCGAGAAGGCTGCCCCCGAAGCCCGCGAGCGCTTCAAGCAGCGCGAGTCCACCTCGACCGAATTCGAGCGCGTGCAGTTCACGCAAGAGATGAAAGACGCGGGTTACACCATATTGGCCCCGCAGATGGCGCCGTACCACTTCGAGCTTTTGGTGCCCATCTTCGGGCGCTTCGGCTACAACGTGGACCTGCTGCCGAGCGTCGACCACGGCGCGGTGGACGCGGGCCTGAAGTACGTCAACAACGACATCTGCTACCCGTCCATCCTGGTCACAGGGCAAATCATGGAAGCGGTGACATCGGGGCGCTACGACACCGACAAGCTCGCCGTGCTCATCACCCAAACGGGCGGAGGGTGCCGCGCCACGAACTACATCTCGCTCATCCGCAAGGCGCTCAAAGCCGCGGGGCTGGGGCATATACCCGTCATCGCGCTGTCGTTCAAAGACCTCGGCGAGGTGAACCCTGGCTTCAACATCACGCCGAAGATGCTTCTGCAGGCCGTCTACGCGCTCTGCTACGGCGATTTGCTCATGATGGCGCTCTACCGCACGCGGCCCTACGAGATCGAGCCGAACGCCGCCAACAATCTCTTCGACCATTGGATGGCCGAATGCAAGAAACAGCTGTCGCGTGGCGTGAAGTACAGCGAGTTCAAGCGCACCGTGAAGCAAATCGTGGAGGATTTCGACACGCTTCCGCTCGCGGGCGAGGGCACCAAGCCGCGCGTCGGTGTGGTGGGCGAGATCCTCGTGAAGTTCCACCCCACGGCGAACAACCAGATCGTCGACGTGATCGAGCGCGAGGGCTGCGAGGCCGTGGTGCCGGGGCTCATCGAGTTCTTCCTGTTCGGCATCGCAGGCGGCATCTTCCAGAAAGACCCGCTGGGACGCTCGGCCAAAGGCGCGCTCGGCAGCAAAATCGCCCTGTCAGCCATCGCGAAATTCCGCAAGCCCGTCAACGACGCGCTGGCCGCCTCGTCGCGCTTCAACCCGCCGGCGAACATCTACGAGCTGGCCGAATACGCGAGCGAGATCTTGAGCCTATGCAATTCGATGGGCGAGGGCTGGCTGCTCACGGCCGAAATGGTCGAGCTCATCCGCTCGGGTGCGCCGAACGTAGTGTGCACGCAGCCGTTCGCGTGCCTGCCGAACCACGTGGTGGGCAAGGCCGTAATCAAAGAGCTGCGCAGGCTCTACCCAGAAAGCAACATCGTCGCGGTCGACTACGACCCAGGTGCCTCGGAGGTCAACCAGATCAACCGCATCAAGCTCATGATTTCGGTGGCGAAGGCGAACCTCGAAGAGAAGGGGGAGGCCGCCAAGGCCGCGAGCGCGGCCAAGCGCGCCGACGAAGAAACAGTGGGCGCCCTCGAAGTCGATGAAGAAAAGCTGAGCTAGCCAGACGAATGTGGAACCCGCCAAATGCTTAGGCATTTGGCGGGTTTTCCTTTAGCGGGCGCTTGTTTTCAAATGAGCGCTCCGCTCTGGCATTGCCGTTTGGGTTAAACGTTCCCGCGCTTTTCGGGGTCGAGCTTTTGGCTCGTGCCGTAAATGCAGTTCACGCCGTTGGCCAGACAAATGTCTTGCAATTTTTTGTCGAGTTTGAAAAACATGGCGGCATTGCGGCGAGCGAGCACGCAATAGAACATGCCGTAGGCCGAGTGCCCTAGTCGAATGGACTCGGCGATGGCTTCTTTTGCCAACTCGTCGGTAGGCACGAACTTATCGACAAGGGCGAGCCCTTTATCGTGCATCGCGAGGGCGTCGCTTGCGAAAATCTGGCCGCTTCTGGCATATTTCGAAAGCGAATTGGCGAGTTCGACTTTTATGGAATCGACGCTGATGATGCGCTTCTCATCGACCAAGAAGTTCTACATCGCAAGGCCTTCCTGCGTTTTATTGAGCATGGCGACCAATGCGTTGCAATCGATGACTACCATACTAATTCGCCTCCGCTACATCCACGAAGGGCAGCCCGCATGCTTCAGCGATTCGAGCAAAACGTTCCTCCCTGTCCTCGTTGAGCGAGGCAACCACCTCTTCTGCTGAAATCTGTATGGACGGAAGCGAATTGATTTCCGCAAAAAGCGCACGTCGGCGCGCGATTCGTTCTTCGAGGTCTTGGTAAAGACATATGGCAGGAAAAGGCCCCATAGGGCCTCGTTGTGGAATATCTAACCTATTCTGGCAAGAATGCCCACCGTAGGGCCGCTCTAAAGGCGAGTGAAACCTGAGATAGCATTTCTTCTCTAATCTGACCTGGGATTTTAATTATGAATAATCCCGATGTGGCTCTTCTTTCCATCCGAAGGAAATTTTGAGAGTGACAAAGAGGCCCTATCGATTCGTTTCTTGCCAATTTCGCTCAAGCGATTCAGGGAGTTCCCCACCTGCAAAGCGGGAACAGCAACTTCTTTCAGTTTGCTGCATGCACCATACATAAATGCATGAAACGAGTTCAGGGCGATGAGAAATACAAGCTTCCCGACGCTGAAAATGATTAAGCTATTTGCTGGGAAATAACAAGTAAGCGGGCAAGGTTTCGGCAAGGTTCTTATTCTAAAGTGTCTCCATGGGCTTGAAATATATCTTAAAGGCTATATTATGGAGACAAATATGGGATGGGAAATCGACTTTAGTTTTATAGAAGATTGGCTCGATGAACAGGATGAAGATACCGTCAATTCGGTTTTCGCGTGTTTCAGAACGCTCGGGAGAGTTGGACCTTCTTTGGGACGGCCTTTGGTAGATTCTTTATCGGGGACGAAAATAAAAGGGCTGAAAGAGCTGAGGGTTCCGTCGGGTAAGCGGGGCGTCGTGAGAATCCTGTTCATTTTCGACCCGTGGAGAAAAGCCGTCATGCTGCTCGCGGGTGATAAATCAACGGGGTCTAGCTCTCGGCTGAAATGGAGCGGCTGGTATCGGAGAAATATTCCCAAGGCCGAAGAACGGTATCGGGTGTATTTGCAGATGAAAGAGGTTGAACGATGAAGACCATGCAGGAGTATCTCGATAAACGCGGCATAACCAAAGAAGATATGGAAAGGGCCGATAGGGAAATCCAGGCATACATCGATGCGTATAATCTGCGTGAGGCACGCAAGGCGAGTCATATGACTCAAATCCAGATGGCAAAAGTCATGGGTGTTTCCCAAAACCGTGTTTCGCGTATGGAGAACGGCGACATTGGCGCGATGAGCGTCGACAGCGTTCGTCGATACGTCGAAGCAGTCGGTGGGAAACTCGAGTTGGTTGCCGAACTTCCCACGGGAACCGTGCGCCTTGTGGGGTAGAAGACGACCGCTGTACTCAGGGCGGTCTAGTCTTTCCCTTGAGATATCTGCTCTACTTGGTTAAAACCTTTGGTATAGGCGCTTGGCACGACCATCATGCCGCCGCGCTCCTTCACGCTCTCGTTCACAAGGTTCATCGACCTAATTTTCACGGCCAACTCGTTTTTGCCATATACGTCTGCGGCCTCGACGTAAATCTCCGACACATCTCGCTCGGCTTCGGGAAGGGTGATGCGCGCCTCGCGCTCGCGTTTTTGCCTGGGCTTCTTTGGAAAGTGCACCTTGCAGTTCCTTGGAAACGTAGATGTTTCGAATCTCCACGTTCGAGATAGTGATGCCCCATTCCGCGACTTTGTCATCCATGAGCTTCTTCCTCGAGCCTCGCTTTGTTCTCCATCGCTTGCTTGACGTCTTCGATATAGTAGGACAGCACCTCGTTATCGGCTTTCTCCGCGAAAGTTATCGACTTGATCCAAGACCAATGCGCTTGCGTCCAGTTTTTCTTTCTTTGCCCGGTAGGGGTCTTCTCGTCGAAGGCAAGGCCGTGCCTGAGCAAGAATTTCGACAGTTTCTGCTTCGAGCGCTCGAGGTCGCCCCTCGCGTCCTCGAGCGCCCGGGTCAGATCGCACACGGCCTCGCACTCGTCGTCGGGCACCCAGACCTCCACCACGTTGCCCACCGACAGCATGCGGGCGAGGAACTCGGCGTCGTTGCGGTCGTTCTTCCTGCGCTTGTCGGCGCTGGGCTTGATCACCTTCGAGACGGCGCCAATCACGCAGTCGACGCCCAGGCCGGAGAGCTTCTTCTGCAGGTCGAACCCTGTGACCCCAGACTCGTATACGCATCTTGCGGCGGCGTCTATGGAAACGATCCATTGTGCGACGGACGCTGCGTCGTAGCCGAAGGTGGCCGTGCGCACCTCGCCGGTCATGATGTCGAGGGCGACGGCCTTGATCGAGCGGGCGTGCACGTCCAGGCCGACGAAGGTGGTAGTATCGAGCATGAGAGTCCCTTCCATGCGTGTGGCGTGGCCGCCACGGTTGAATTAGACACTCACCATTGTCGGCCTAATCCACGGATATACATGCAGCAGGGGCTTTCAATGTTTTCATGTCCTGCTCATATCGTCTATGCTCGCGCAATTTGGACGCCTTTGAAAAGGGCAGGGATCAACTTGGGCAAATTGTTGCTCAATCGCATCGCGTCTCTCGTCTTGGGCCGTGTCGCTAACAGGCGGTCTCGTTCAGGCGATACCCAATGCCCCATACCGTTTCGATGATATGCGGGTCGCTCGGGTCGTCTTCAATTTTCCCACGCAGCTTTTTGATGAACACCGTGATGCTCGAAGTCTCGCCCACGAATTCGGCGCCCCATGCCTTTTCGACAAGCTGCTCTTTGGAAAGTACCGTGCCAGGCGTGCGAGCGAGTGCGAGCAGAATCTTGAATTCCTTCGGCGTGAGCTTGACGAGCTCTCCCGCCTTGGTGACCTGATGCTTCGCGGTATCGATAACGAAGCGTCCGATGGAGACGATGGCAGCCTGGGCCGTTTCGGTGGAGCCGTCCATGTGGGCGCGACGAAGATGAGCATCTATGTGCATCATGAGCTCGCGCGGGTCGAACGGCTTGGTCATGTAGTCGTCGCCGCCCGCAGAAAAGCCGACGCCCTTATCGACGATGTCGCCTTTTGCCGAAAGGAAGATGATCGACGCGCGCACGCCGATCGCGCGCATCTCGCGACATGCGGCAAAGCCGTCCATCCGCGGCATCATCACATCAAGAATCGCGAGGTCGAAGACCTGGTTTCTCGCAACCTCGAGCGCTTCGGATCCGTCTTCGACGCAAACGCATTCGTGCCCTGCATCTTCGAGCATCCTGGAAATCAGCTTCTGAATGCTCAGTTCGTCATCGGCAATCAGGATTCTCATCGAATTCCTCCTCTTCATCGGGCACAGGCACATACGGAATGCGAACGCAGAACGTGCTGCCGACCTTGCGCTTCGATTCAACGGTGACGCGCCCGCCGTGCAGCTCGGTGAGCTCTTTGACCACGGCGAGCCCGAGCCCCGTTCCCCTATAGCGGCGGTTGGCCGACTGGCCCGCCTGCTTGTACAGATCGAAAATCTCGCCGATGTCGGCTTCTTCGATCCCCATGCCGTCGTCGGCGACGGCGACGCAGACGGTGCCGCGCGGCGCACAGGAACGGGGAAGGGGAGTCTCCCAATCGTGGCGTCCAAGGGGGACCTTCCCGGTTTCGGTGGCCGCATCAGCACCCGCGAGGCGGCGGCCATCTGGCGAATCGCCGCTGTCGCCTTCGGGTTTGAGAAACGTCACGCGCACGTCGACGCGCCCGCCGCGGTGGGTGTATTTGATGGCGTTGTCGGCAAGATTTTCCACCACGCGGCGCAGCTTCTCCCAATCGGCCATAGAGACGGGCACGTTCGCGTCGGCCTTCGCGGAAAGCGCGATGTCTTTGTTGGCGGCGATGGGGTCGAGCGTCTTTTTGATGAAGCCGACCAGGTCGACGAAATCGACGGGCTCGGGCAGAAGTTCGTTGCGATGGGCCTCGGCCTTCGAAATCGTCAGGATATTGTTCACCAAGTTCAAAAGCAGCGTGCCATTCGACTCGATGTCGGCAACGGCCTCGCGCGTCTTCTCGTCAAGCGAGGCATTGTCCAAAAGCAGGCGCGCGAACGCGAGGATCGACGTGAGCGGCGTGCGCAGCTCATGGCTCACGATGGCGAAGAACTCGCTTTTGTAGGCCGACTCCTCGTGCAGCTTGTCGATGGCGTTTTTCAGCTCGTGCTGCTGATACATGAGCATGTCGTTGAGGATGCGCGTCTCCTCGGTCTGCTTCTCGACCTCGCTGTTCAGGTCGGTGCACAGCCGTTCCAGATGGCGCGCCATGGAGTCGAAATCGCGCGTGAATTCGGAAAGCTCGTCTTCGCCGCCGAGGCGCGGCGCTAAGTCGAGCTTGTAGTCGAAGTTTCCGCCCTCGATATCGTGGGCGGCGCGCGAAAGCCCCTCGATCGGACGCAGCAACAGCCGATTCGCCGCAAGGAAAATGCCCAGGCCCGCAACGGTGACCATAATGAGCACCATAAGCGCCTGCTGCACGACCATGGCGCCGATGCCTTCTTCGTAGATGCTCATGGGCTCGGTAATCGACATGGCGCCGCCGATATCGCCCACCTGCATTCCCTCTTTCGAGTAGCCGTATTGGTCGAGCTCGCCCGCGGGCTCGCCGTGGCACTCCAGGCAAGCCTCGGTCACATAGAGCGGCTCGATATAGCGGAAGACCTGCTGGCCCGTCTCTTCGTCGATTTGCACGTCGCTGTACGAGGTAAGCGACGGATCGGCCCGAAAGGCATCAAAGGCGGCCTGCTCGAAGGCGTCGGGGGCGTTGGCCTTTTGGCGGGGCGTCTCGCCCGTGAAGCGAATAACGTAGTCGGTCTTGTCGGTGAACAGCGTACTCACCGATTTCGCCGCCACCACGCAGACGAGCGTCTTGGTGCGAAAGCTCCCGTCGTCGGCGCGGTTGATGACGTCTTGGTTCATGTCGATGAAGTCCCACACAGCGCGCATCTCCGAAGCGAGCACCTCCGCCTTCTCGCGCGCCTCGTTTTTGGCTTGGGCTTGCTGCAGATTGATATTCCACAGGGCGTCGGCAGCCATGAGCACGACGATGAGCGTCGCCACGAAAATGGCCATTTTCGAACGCAGGCCGCGATGGCGAGGCCTGCGAGCGCGGCGGCTCTGCGCACCGCCCGAATCGTTCGGCATAATCCCCTCCTAGCGGCTTAAGCGTTGCGTCCATCGTTCAGTATCCCCCAAAAGCCCTGACGATTGCCGCGGCGATTCCTCGTTAATAATTTCTTAGGAATTGGAGCATTTTCTTAATGAAATATTACAGCCGCATCAATTGAGTAAGCCGCGGCTAATGACAAAAATACAAAGGTAAGGGGAAAGAAGCGAGATGCGAAGGGGGCTTCGCTCGCTTCAGGGAATGCGGCCCGCCGTTCCGAAGACGGCCACAGGTCGCGAGGCGTTTGCCTTTCTGGGGCGCTGTCGCTCGCTTCTTCCCGGAATCTTTCAAGTGTGAAGGGAAAAGGGGGAACGCTATGAAAGAAATCCCGAGCGATGCAGCACCCACCATCTCGCGCAGAGCGTTCGTGGGAACCGCTGCGGCAACCGCAGGCGCCGTAGCCGCAACGAGCCTGGCCAGCTGCGCGCCAAGCTCAGAGAAGAAATCCGAAAAAGAAGAGAAGTCGACCGACCCGTATGCGAAGGCCGAGATTTTCTATTCGAGCTGCCCGCCGGAATGTCAGCACCACAATCTGAAGGCGTACGTTATCGACGGGAAAATCGCCAAAGTCGAGTCGTCCGAGCTCAACGACTGCGCGGCATGCGCCCGCGGCATCGCTCGAGGATTCATGTGCAACGACCCCGACCGCCTGACCAAGCCGCTGCTTCGCACGGGCGAGAAGGGCACGGGCGAATTCAAGGAAATCGAGTGGGACGAGGCATTCGACCTCATTCAGGAGAAATTCCAAAACGCAATCGACACCGACGGCGTTCACTCGATTTGCTATGTAACGGGGTCGGGCAACTTCGGCTCGATGCACGGCCCCATCGCGTCGGCATTTTTCGCCCATCTCGGCGGAGCCTCCACGACGGTCGGCTCGCTGTGCTGCGCGGGAACGTCCGCCGCCGAGGTGCCGATTTACGGCCAGCGCTTCCTCGACACGCGCAATCAAATCGAGAAAAGCGACTACGTCATCGCCTGGGGCAACAACCCGGCGATTTCGAAGCAGGGTTATTTCCAGCGCTTCGAGAAGATGATGGAAAACGGCGGGAAGTTCGTCGTCATCGACCCCATCTGCACCGAATCCGCGGCGAAGGCGACGGAATGGATTCAGCCGTGGCCCGGCACCGATGCGGCCCTCACGCTCGCGATGCTCAAAATCGTTATCGACGAGGACCTTTTCGATAAAGAGTTCACGATTGCCCACACCTGCGCGCCCTGCCTCGTAGACAAGACGACCGGCGAGCCCGTTTTGCAAAGCGCCGACGACCCGACCTCGTTCGTCGTGTTCGACACGAAGAGCAACGAAATCGTGCGCCACGACCAAGACGGCATCGAGCCCGCACTGCGCCTCGATGGAACGCCTGCGGCCGACTTGTACAACACCGAGTTCGAACTCATTTACGCCGAAGCCGAAAAATGGACATCGGCGGCGGCTGAAGCCGAATGCGGAGTCCCCGCGGCGGACATCGAGCGCATAGCGCGCGAATACGCCCAGGCCGACAAGGCGATGATTATCCAGAACATGGGCGGCTTCATGCGCACCGAAAACGGGACGAACGCCGTGGGCACGCAGCTCTATCTCGCGGCGCTGTGCGGCCATGTCGGCCATGAGGGCGACGGAATCAGCGACGCGGGCGGTGTCAACGAAGTGAAGACTGGCTCGCCGATCGAGGTTCCCACAGTCGACGACCCCGCGCCGAGCATTCCTCGCTTCAAATTCGGCGATGCCATCCTCAACGAGAATCCCCTCAAAGTGAACGTGCTCTACTCGATGACGGGCAACCCCATGACCCAGTGGCCGAACACCAATATGGTGAAGAAAGCCCTGGAGAAGATTCCATTCGTCGTCACCGCCGACCAATATCTCACTTCGACTGCGCTGTACTCCGATTTGGTGCTTCCTGTGACGGGCGTGTTCGAGACCGAAGGCGTGCTCGCCAACCATCGAAGCCACTGGATCCAGCTATTCGAAAAGGCTGTCGATGGCCCTGGCGAGTCGAAGAGCGACTTCGAGATCTTCGCCGAACTCGCCAAGCGCTTCGGATTCGGCGACGCCTTCAGCAAGCCCATGGACGAGATGATTTCGAACGTGCTCGAGCCCACCGGCGTTACGCTCGATCAACTCAAAAAGGAGCACGCCGTCTGCGTCGTGGACGACGACTACATTCCGTTCAAAGACGGCGAGTTCAAAACGAAGTCGAAGAAGGCCGAGTTCTGGGTCGCTTCGTGGAAGAAAGACGGCTTCAGCCCCATCGCCACCTATGCCCGCGCGGAAGAAGACGCCCGAAACGATGACGAGCTCGCCCAGAAATACCCGCTGTTCAGCGTGCAACGCAAGACCTACCGCAGCGTGCATTCCACGTTCAACAACCTCGAATGGATGAACGAGGTCTGCGACCAGGCGCCCGTCGTGCTCATCAACACCGCCGACGCTGAAGCGCGCGGCATCGAAGACGGAGACAAGGTCGTCGTCTATAACGACCGAGGCGAGCACCATGGCGTCGCCGAGGTAGGCGAGCGCATCAAGAAGGGCGTTGTCGGACTGCAAAACGGCTGGTGGGAGCAGCAAGGCGGCTCGAGCAGCTATGTGACCAACGACAAATGGAAGACGCTCGGCGGAACTCATTGCTGCAACAATACCCTTATCGAAGTCAAGAAGGAGGCGTAAGCCATGGCCCTCGGTTTTTGGATGAACAATAAGAACTGCTACGGCTGCAAGACGTGCTCCATCGCCTGCAAGAGCAACAAACAGCTCGACGAAGGCGTATTGCTGCGCAAGGTGTCGTGCATCCGCCAGGATTCGCCCGTCGACGTGTCGTTTCTCTCCATGTCGTGCAACCATTGCGAAGATCCGGCTTGCGTGAAGGCGTGCCCCGTCGAAGCGTATACGAAGCTCGACAACGGTATCGTGAAGCAGGACCACGACAAATGCATCGGCTGCCGCATGTGCATAGAAGCATGCCCGTACAACGCTCCTTGCTATGACGAGGAAGAGAGCAAAACGTACAAATGCGATATGTGCTATGACAGGCAGGAACGCGGCGAGCTGCCCGCGTGCGTGGCGGCCTGCCCAGGGGCGAATATCGCCGTCGGCGAGATGGACGACCTGCAGAAGAACCATAAGGCCGATATCGTGTCCGACGAAAACGCGGGAACGAAGCCCAACTTCGCCATCACGGTCGACCCGAAGCTCGTCGAGGAGCCCGATGATTCGGCGGCGAAGCAGCGCGACGTCGAGGTAGAGGTTGACTCGGCGGCAGCGAGCTCTGCCAAGAAATAGCCATCCCTAAAGCGCAATCCCTCCCTATGCGCCAAGAGGCCTGGGTAACCAGGCCTCTTTTTGATTTTGGATTGGAAAAATCTTCTAAAAGGCGTGCGATCCAACAAGAAAAGCAGTGCAAACGGGCAAGGTTTCGGCAAGGTTTTCTCGCTAAATTACCGCAGTAACTGATTCTTTCAAGATTATGTAATACAATTTTGAAAGACAAAACTATCGAAATGGGGTAGACTTGTCGATGACGTACGCGGTTGGTGAAACCCTTGATTGCGCGAAGAAGCATGGGCTATCAGAAGGGGATATTGAAACAGCGATTCGCTTTGCCTATGCAGCGCGCTATAGAAATTTCGACCCTCCTGCGCATATTGCGTTTGCGGGTCCAGATGGTAAGGGCAATTTGATAGAGGTGCTTGCCGCGGAACGAGACGATGGGTTTCTTATCGTCTACCACGCTATGAAATTAACTCAGAAAATGGCTCTTGAGCTGGGATTGGCATAGGAGGCTGAAGATGGGGTATACATTGAAAGGCGGAGCGTCTGTTGACGAGTCGTATTTCGAAAAGCTTTCCGATGCGGCCGCCTTGGGCGATTATCCTGGAGAACCCGGCGAATGGATCGTGAAGCCGCAAGGGCGCCCGAAGCTTTGCGACGAAGAGCTTGTTTCCGTGACGTTCAAGATCCCAAAATCGCAGCGGGATGCATTGGACAGAAAGGCAAAGAGCCTCAACGAATCTCGCAGCGAGTATCTGCGCCGCATGACCGCACGCGATCTTATCGCGAGCGCGTAGCGTTCTGGGTTCCCCCGTTAAAGTGAGACGTTTGAATAATCATCGAGGGCCAGCGTCAAGGCGCCAGCCCTCGATGATCCATCCGCCGCATCGGCTTTATGCGTCGGCGTACTTCTCCAGTTCAATTTTTTCGCGGATGCTGTAAATGCAATTCACGCCGTTGTCAAGGCAAATGTCTTGCAGCTTTTTGTCGAGCGTGAACAATGCGGCCGCGTTTCGCCGCGCAAGCACGAAATAAAACATATCGTAGGCGGGGTGCTTCAACCTGATTGATTCAGCAATGGCTTCCCTCGCCAATTCGTCCGTCGGAATGAATCGGTCTATAAGGCCTAAGCCCTTCTCGTGCATGGCGATGGCGCCGTCAGTGGAAATCTGGCCGCTCCTGGCGTATTTGGACAAGGCATTCGCAAGTTCCACTTTGATGGAGTCGACACTTGCAATGCAGTTCTCGCCGACAAGAAAATTCTGCATCGCGATGCCTTCCTGCGTCTTGTTCAGCATGGCGACAAGCACGTTGCAATCGATGACAACCATGCTATCCCACCTGGCTTTTCTCGACATACGGCAAACCGCACGACTCCGCAATCCTCATGAAACGCTCCTCTCGGTCTTCGTTGAGAGAAGCGACCATTTCTTCTGCTGCGATATTTATCGATGGCAGCGCATTGATCTCGGCGAGCAACGCGCGCCTACGTGCAATTCGCTCTTCCGTGGTCTCAGCCTTTCTTCGGTCGCTCACAATCGTGAAATCGGAGCGTTCGGCGGCATCGGCCTCGTCGAGCATGCGACTTACTGCGACGATGGTCTGCTGCGCGATGCTGCGATGTTGCGATGCTGCGTAGGTCTTCAAGCGTTGGTACGTTTCTTCGGGAAAATCCCTCACTTGCAAAGCAGGCATGCGAGCTCCTCTCTTTTCGAATTGCCTCCATTATACATGCAATTTGCATGCTATGCGTCCAGGATGCCAGAAGATGGCCCGACTCGCGCGTCTCGAAACCGTCCCAAGGCGGCAAGCTCGCTCTCATTCGTGCCTATTCGTCACGAAGCGGGACGAATAGGCACGAAGTCCGTGCAAGGCGGTCTCTTATGGCGCAGGCAAGCTCGCGGCGTGCGATTATTTTTCTCGGCGAAAGGGCGGCGCTGCGAACGCCGCAAACAAGCAGCAACCAAGACAGGAAAGAGGAATCGCCATGAAAATCTCCGCACGCAACCAGTTCGAAGGCACCATCTCCAACGTCGCCGAGGGCGCCGTCAACGGCATCGTGACCATCGAATTCGACGGCTACCAGGTCAAGGCCGACATCACCATGGAGTCCATCAAATCGCTCGAACTCGCCGAGGGCAAAAAGGCCTTCGCCATCGTGAAGGCTTCCAACGTGATGTTCGCCGCAGGCGACGCCCCCATCAAGGGCATCTCGGCCCGCAACCAGCTCATCGGCACCGTCGTCTCCATCAAGGAAGGCGCCGTCAACGGCCATGTTGCCCTCGAGCTTTCCGACGGCAACAAAGTCACCGGCTCCATCACTAACGAGGCCATCGAGTCGCTCGGCCTGAAGGTCGGCGAGCCCGCGGTCGCTATCGTCAAATCCACCGACGTCATGGTCGGCGTCGAGTAGCGCGTCATCCTAAAAAGCACCACCGCTCAATTCAAAGTGGGCGATTCCGGCAACGGAGTCGCCCACTTGCCTTTTGCGGAAACGCCCACGCGCCGAAGCGCGTCAGGGGAGACGCCGGCCCAGGGTATCTTGGCCCACGCGCGCAGAATTGGCGGAATTAATCCGCGTTTCCCCAGAGTCCGACGTTTGAGGGGATGCCTATAATGGTTCGCATTGGGAACTATTTCGAACCTGGGAAGGGGAGTCGCGTGCGCGAAGACGAGGCATTGCAGGTCGAAGACGTATCGGCCCTGCTCGGCGTGGGCCGCAACACGGTGTATTCGCTCGCGAAATCGGGGGCGCTCGCGTCGTATCGCGTCGGGCGCAAGCTTCGCTTCACGCGCAGCGATGTCCAGCGCTACATCGAGTCGTCGAAAACTGGCGGAGCGCAAACATCCTCGCAAACAGCCGACCCCTCGCCGCGCCCGTCTGCGCCGCGAGCGAAAATCCCCGAAATAGAGCCGCCCGAATCTCCCTTCGTCATCGCCGGTGATGACATCGCCTGCGACATCGCGCTGCGCTCGCTTTCCGCGCGCGGTCTTGCCTGCTCGCGCGCGTATCTCGGCAGCTATCTCGCCCTCGTCGACCTCTATCTGGGACGCGCCGACGCTGCGCTGGTGAATCTCTACGACCGCAAAACGAACGCGTACAACGTCGCATATGTGCAGCGCCTGACACCAGGGGTCCCCGTCACGGTCATACGCGTCGCGCGGCGGGCCGTAGGCCTCATCGTTTCGTCGGGCAACCCCAAGCGCATCCATTCGTGGGGCAGCTTGCTCACGAGAGACGCCTCGATCGTCAACACGCCGCGCGGCTGCGGCGAGCGCGTGCTGCTCGACGAAGTGCTGTGCGGGCTCGAGGCGCGCCCCGAATCGGTTCGCGGCTACGACCGCGAGGTTTCCCCCGACATGGTCGCGGCGTTCGTCGCGAAAGGCGCCGCCGAGGCGGGGGTCGGAAACGCCCACGTCGCGGCCCTTACGCCGGGGGTCGAGTTCGTTGCCATGCACAACGAATGGATCGACATCGTCGTGAAGAAAAGCGAGCGTACGCGTCCCTTCGTGCATGCCATGAAACGCCTGGGCGAAGACGCCCGCGTTCGCTGCGAGCTCGAGGCCCTTGGCTTCGACGCGTCCCGCTTGGGCTCAATCGTCTACGAATCGTAAGGAAAGCCCGCCCGCGAATTTCGCGAGTCGACGCCCCGGCAACGGCGCGCGCAAACCCAAGCCCGCCGCTTGGCCCCGCGAAACAACCTCTTAACCGCGCGACACACGACGTTACCGAGCTTGAAACACACTCGAAAAATGCCCCACGTAGCATTTCCCGCTAGAAAGTAGGCAGAAAGCGCTTGCGTTGGAGAGATTTCTCTTCCAGGGCTCTCCAACGCGCGCGCTTTCCCGAACGAAAGGGAAGGCTATGGAAGAATTCCTCACATCGTTTTTCATAACCCCGTTCACCGGCCTGGCCGACGGCATCGCCACAGCCGCCAGCCCGCTCGACGTCATCGACGCCGTCGACGGCTTCGTGTGGGGCCCCATCATGATTTTGCTGCTTTTGTTCACGCATATCTTCATGACGGTTCGGACGGGCTTCATCCAGCGCAAGCTCGGCACCGGCATCAAGCTGTCGGTCACCAAGGACGACCCGTCCGACGCCGACGGCGACATCACCCAGTTCGGCGCGCTGACCACGGCACTTGCGGCGACCATCGGCACCGGCAACATCGTCGGCGTGGGCACGGGCCTTCTGTTCGGCGGCCCGGGCGCGATCTTCTGGATGTGGATCACCGGCATTTTGGGCATCGCCACGAAATACGCCGAAGTGTTCATCGGCGTGAAGTACCGCGTGAAAGACCATTCGGGCAAGATGCTCGGCGGCGCGATGTACGCCCTTGAGCGCGGCTTCAAGAACAAGAAGCTCGGCCGCGTGCTCGCCGTGCTGTTCGCCCTGTTCGCATCGCTGGCCGCATTCGGCATCGGCGCCTCCACGCAATCGAACTCGCTCGCCGACGCGCTGTACAACACCTCGCTCATCGACGGCAAGGCCATTCCCCAATGGATCGTCGGCGTCATCGTCGTGGCTCTGGTCGCCATCGTCATCCTGGGCGGCATCAAATCCATCTCGCGCGTCTGCGAGAAGCTCGTTCCCATCATGGCTATCTTCTACGTCGTGTGCTGCCTGGTCATCATCGGGATGAACGGCCAGTTCCTCGGCGAGGCGATTCGCCAGATTATCGTCGGGGCGTTCACGCCTGCGGGTGCCGCGGGCGGCGCGGTCGGCTCGACGGTCACCCTAGCACTGCAGTTCGGTTTCAAACGAGGCATCTTCTCCAACGAATCGGGCATGGGCTCGGCTCCCTTGGTCGCATCCTCTGCAACCACGAAGAACCCCGCTCGCCAGGCGCTCGTCTCCATGACCGGCACGTTTTGGGACACCGTCGTGGTGTGCCTGATCACCGGCCTCATGCTCATGACCACGCTGCTCGCCAACCCCGAGCTCTCCACCGCCATCGCCGACGGCACCATCTCTTCGGGCGCGGGCCTCGCCACCGCGGCCTTCGAGAAGATTCCCGTGTTCGGCCCGTTGGTGCTGCTCATCGGCCTGCTCACCTTCACCTACTCCACCATTCTGGGCTGGAGCCAGTACGGCAACCGCGCCATCAGCTACCTGCTGGGCAAAAAGGCCGTCCTGCCGTACTATATCGTGTTCCTGCTGTTCGTGTTCTGGGGCTGCATGATGGTCGGCGACGCCGCCGGCAGCGCGGTGGTCTCGAACCTGAGCTCGGTGGTATGGAACTTCGCCGACGTGATGAACGCACTCATGGCCATCCCGAATTGCATCGCGGTGCTGGGGCTTTCCGCCATCATCGCCCGCGAAACCAAGCACTACGTCTACGACAATAACCTCGACGAGATCGACACGGCCGAAATCCCGCAGTATGACGAGAAGTAGCCCATCGAGGCAATTCCGCAAGCGAATCGAGAGGGGCAAACGCCCCTCTCTTCGTTTTGGCCGATTTCGATGGCGGGCGAGCGTTTCGGCACGACGCGCGTATCGTATACTCCTCCCAAGGCTTCGGCGGCATATGCGCTCGAAGCGAAGCACCGCACGAAGGGAACTCCATGGCTTGGGGCAGCAAGAAAAACGCCGGCCACGTAAACACCGATCCGTTCAATGCGAGCGAGCCTACGATGCCCTGGGATATTTCCTCATCGACGAAGGCATACAAGAAAAAGGAGAGGGAAGAGCAGCGGGAAAATGCCGCGTCTCCCATAGAGGCTAAACCTCCCAAAGCGAAACGCGAGGAGGCTTCGAAAGCTCCAATCGAGCCTGTCGAGGTCGCCTCGAAGCAGACCACAAGCGACGCTGGCTCCACCGACGATGCGAAAACGACGGTCGCCCCGCCTCCTCCGCCCGCGCCGCACACGTCCGCGAAAGGCAGCAAAGCGGGAACGTTCGGCAATACGCTGAGGCGACGGCCGATTCTCATTATCATGCTCGTCATCGTCATCTTCTCCATCGCCTCTTCGGCCGTTTCCTGCGCGGTGGTCGCAATCGGAGCGATTTCGGAGGGGATGGACTCCCTCTTCGAAGACTCGGATGGCTACTCAACCCTCGGAAGCGAAGAGCGCACGCCCTACCAGGCCGAAACCGACGACGAGAAAGCCGCGCTCACTGCGCTCGAGTCGCGCCTCAACGCCGTGGCCGCGGGCGAAGACGAGACGCTTCGAGCCCTTATCGCCGACGATTTCCGCAGCCAAATCGAAAGCTACACGGGGAAGACGCCCGAGGCCGTCGGCCTGAACGCCGATGAGTACGCGAGCTGGCTCATGTCTTCGATTACCTACGATGTCGATTGGATCTATATCGACGACAACGAGGCGACAGCCTACTTCTACGCGAACTCGTATCGTGGATACAGTGCGATAAACGACCTGCTCGACGCCCTTGACGATGGCGACGACGCCCAAACGGCCTTTTCGAAGATGCAAGAAGACGCCGAACTCGGCAGCGAGATGTTTCTCGCGATCGAGATGAAGAAATCGAGCGGAAGCTGGCATATCGACGAATCGTGGTGGGGCTCCGCCGACGAGAACGACGTCTTCTGGATGCTCACGTAGGCAAACGCGCCCGAAATAAGCCGGAAAGCCGCCAACAAGAAACGGCGCTGCCGGCGAGGCGCCGCGCAGTTTGTGACCACCCGAAGAAATTCCGCGCCCCTCCTTCAAAGGGCCGCTCCGAGATGCTATTTTTCCCCTAGCGCTTTACAGGAAAGGGACACGCATGGAAGAAAAACCTCAGAGCGAATCGCTCGGCCAGGCGCAAGACTGCGCCGCCCCCGCATCGGAAGATGAGTCAGGCTCCACAAAATCGCTGGGCGTCTTCTCATTCGAGGGCGACATTACGCTTGGCCAAGCGATTCCGTTGGGCCTGCAGCATGTTTTGGCCATGTTCGTGGGCAACCTGACCCCGCTGCTCATCGTAATGGGCGTGTGCGGCCTGGCCACCGCTGAATTCGCCGACGTGCAGCTGGCTCTTCTGCAAAACGCCATGCTCGTCGCGGGCATCGTGACTTTGGTCCAGCTGTTCGGCATCGGCCCCATCGGTGGACGCGTCCCCATCATCATGGGCACGTCTTCGGGCTTCATCGGCGTGTTCAACTCCGTCGCGGCCTCTATGGGCGGCGGCCTCGTCGCCTATGGCGCCATCATGGGCGCGTCGATCATCGGTGGCCTGTTCGAAACGGTGCTCGGATTTTTCCTGAAGCCCCTGCGCAGGTTTTTCCCTTCCGTCGTCACGGGCACGGTCGTACTCTCCATCGGGTTGAGCCTCATCAGCGTCGGCGTCAACGCCTTCGGCGGCGGCAACAGCGCCGCCGACTTAGGGTCGTTCGAAAACCTGTGCCTGGCCCTTGTCGTCCTCATCGTCATCCTGGCCGTCAAGCATGCGACGACTGGCTTCCTGAGCGCATCGTCGATTCTGGTCGGCATCGTCGTCGGCTACGTCATCGCGGGCATCATGGGGCTGGTCCTACCCACGACGGGCATTGCCGCCGACGGCACGGAATACACGAAGGCGTGGGTGCTGAACTGGGATAAAGTTGCCAGCGCGGCATGGTTCGCCGTTCCCGACCTCATGCCCGTCGCCCCCGTGTTCGACATGCGCGCCATCGCGCCCGTGCTGGTGATGTTCATCGTCACGGCCGTCGAGACCGTCGGCGACATCTCGGGCGTAACGCAAGGCGGCATGGACCGCGAGGCGACCGACAAGGAGCTTTCGGGCGGCGTCATGTGCGACGGCCTCGGCTCTTCGTTCGCAGCGCTGTTCGGCGTTTTGCCTAACACGTCATTCAGCCAAAACGTCGGCCTGGTCGCCATGACGAAGATGGTCAACCGCAAGGCGTTGGCATGCGGCGCGGTGTTTCTCATTCTGTGCGGCCTGTGCCCGAAGCTCGGCGCGGTGGTCTCCATTATGCCGCAATCGGTTTTGGGCGGCGCGGCCGTCATCATGTTCTCGTCGATTGTCGTAAGCGGCATTCAGCTCATCACGCGCGAGCCTCTGACCTCGCGAAACCTCAGCATCGTTTCTGTGGCGCTCGGCTTGGGCTACGGCATCGGCGCCAATTCCGCCGTGCTCGCAGGCGCTCCCGAGGTCGTCAGCCTCATCTTCGGCGGCTCGGGCATCGTCGCCGCGGCCGCGGTGGCTATTCTGCTGAACATCGTGCTCCCCAAAGACAACTTCAACCATTGGGAGAAGGGGAAGGGCGGCAACTAGCGAACGGCGGACTGGGCAAGGGGTCGCCGACAGAGGCAGCCTCGCGCCCGTCGCGCGCCGAAGCGCGCGAGGCTGGCGAGATTGGTCAGCGTTTCCTTAATGCGCGCCGAGCTGGGCCAAGTGTGCTTCTATGGCGCACAGGTCGTCGCGCGTATCGACGTCGAAAAGCTCCCATGGGCTGGCGACTTCCACGGTGCGCACGCGATCCTCATGCGCCCTCGCCGCAAAGCCGCCGCCTTTGCCCGCAGGGAGCGCGCGCAGTTCGTCAAATGCCCACGAGGGGAACAGCACAGGAGCGCCAGGCGTACCGCCGGAGCTGGCCCTCCAAATGAATTCGGGTTCGCGCTCGGCAGCCCGCAGGAGGCCTTCGATGCTGTTTCGGCCGATGAGCGGCTGGTCTCCCTGGACGAAAGTCGCCGTGTCGCAGCCTTCCAGAGCTCGCATGCCCAACCGCACGGCGTCGCTGCGCAGCGGTTCGTCATGCACGACGGCCGCAACTCCCATCGCCTGGCACAGCTTCGCCACGTCGGCGTGGCGCGTGACCACGACGCGCTTCGCGAACAGGCCATCGGTCGCCCGAATCGCATACGAAACGAGCGGCTTTCCGGTCAGTTCGGCCATGAGCTTGTTCGACCCGAAGCGGCTGCCAACGCCCGACGCCATGATGACGCATCCGTGCTTCATGCGTGCGGCGGCAAGATCGTCCATGCCTGGCTCCTTTGCGAATTCCATGGTTGAGCGGGCGTTTTTCAGGGCGTTCGGCCCGCTTTCGCCCATCGACAGTATAATGGCTTGCGTTTGTACACACCTTGAAGCTGTGGGGCGAGTGCCATTCTTACTTTCCAGAAATATGTGCGCCCGCAAAGCCTGGACGAGGCTTGGGAGCTCAATCAAAAAAAGCGCAACCGCGTGGTTGCGGGCATGATGTGGCTGAAAATGGGCAACCATGCCTGCGGCACCGCCATCGACCTGTGCGATTTGGGACTAAACGGCATCGAGGAAGACGAGAGCGAATTCCGCATCGGCGCCATGGTCACGCTTCGCCAGATGGAGACGCACCCTGGCTTGGCGGCGTATTCCTGCGGCGCAATCGCCAACGCCTTCAAAGACATCGTGGGCGTGCAGTTTCGCAATGGGGCCACCTTGGGCGGCAGCCTGTGGCGGCGCATGGGCTTTTCCGACATCGTCACGGTATTCGCGCCCATGGACAGCTATGTCGAGCTCCACAAAGGCGGCGTTGTGCCGCTGGAGGAATTCATCCGCATGCCCTATGACAAAGATATCCTCGTGCGCCTCATCGTGAAAAAGACCCCGGGGACGTTCGCCTATCAGGCGGTGCGCAAGCAGCGCACCGACATTCCCTCGCTGAACTGCACAGCCGCATGCGTGGCGGGCGAGTACCGCGTAGCGGTGGGGGCGCGGCCGGCGCGCGCCGCAGTGCTTCGCGATGATCAAGGAATCCTTTCGGAAGGTATCACCGAGCGCAGCGCGGCCGCATTCGCCGAAGCCGCCGCGAGCGTCGTTCCCGTCTCGGGAAATATGTGGGGCAGCGCGGAGTATCGCCGCGCCCTGGTTTCCGTGCTCGTGCGCCGCAGCCTGCTCGCACTGGGGGAGGCCCGCTAATGGAAGTCAAGATTACCCTGAACGGCAAACTCGTCTCCGACGACGTCGCAGCCGATATGCTGCTCATCGATTTCGTGCGCAATCACGGCTGCGCGAGCGTGAAGCGCGGCTGCGAAACGTCGAGCTGCGGCCTATGCACGGTGCTGCTCGACAGCGTGCCCGTGCTTTCGTGCTCCACGCTGGTCGCCCGCGCCGACGGCCGCAGCGTGCAAACGCTCGAAGGTCTGCAGGAAGAGGCCTCCGAATTCGTGGGCTTCATCGCCGACGAAGGCGCCGAGCAGTGCGGCTTTTGCAACCCAGGCTTCGTGATGAACACCATCGCGCTTCTTCGCGAGAACCCAAGCCCCACTGATGACGAGATTCTGGCGTATCTCAGCGGAAATCTATGCCGCTGCTCGGGCTATGTGGGGCAGCTGCGCGGCATTCGCGCCTTCCTGAACAGCAAGAATGCGGAAGGGACCGCGCATGAGTAGGCCCGATTACAAGGCGGTCGGCAAATCCGTCCGCAAGAAAGACTCGATGCAGCTGCTCCTGGGCAAACCCGTGTATACCCAAGACATCGTGGGCGACGCGCTCGTGGTGAAGCTTCTGCGCAGCCCGCATGCCAACGCCATGGTCGCCTCCATCGACGTATCGAAGGCGAAGAAGGTCGCCGGCGTGGTAGACGTGTACACGTGGGAAGACGTGCCGAACCAGCGCTTCAGCAACGCGGGGCAGACCTACCCCGAAACAAGCCCCTACGACCGGCTGATCATCGACCGCCATGTGCGCTTCGTGGGCGACGTGGTAGCCATCGTGGCCGCCGAGACCGAAGCCGCCGCCAACAAAGCGCTCTCGCGCATCAAAGTGGACTACGACGTGCTCGAACCCGTGCTCGATTTCCGCACGGCGAAAGACAACCCCGTGCTGGTGCATCCCGAAGAAAACTGGCGCTCGCTGTGCGATTTGGGCGCCGACAACGCGCGCAACCTGGCGGGCACCACTGCCGATGCAGGCGGCGACATCGAGGCGGTGCTCGATGACTGCGACATCGTGCTTCGGCGCACCTATCACACGAAGGCCTACAACCAGGCCATGATGGAAACCTTCCGCACGTTTACCCAGCTCGACCGCTATGGCCGCCTGCATGTGATTTCGTCTACGCAGATCGTGTTCCACACGCGACGCATCCTGTCCAATGCGCTGGGGATTCCGAAAAGCCGCATCCGCGTGGAGAAGCCGCGCATCGGCGGCGGATTCGGCGCGAAGCAGACCGCGGTCAGCGACGTATACCCCGCGTTCGTCACACTGAAGACGGGGCGCCCGGCGATGATCGTGTTCTCGCGCGAGGAGGCGCAGACCTGCGGATCGCCGCGCCACGAGATGGAAATCACCGTGCGCCTGGGCGCGAACCGCGACGGCCGCATTCGCGCGCTCGACGTGAACACGCTGTCGAACACCGGCGCATACGGGGAGCACGGCTGGGCGACGGTAGGCCTGAGCGGCCACAAGTCGATTCCCCTCTACACCGGTTCGCTCGAGGCTTTTAAGTTCACCGGCACCGTGGTCTATACGAACATGCAGCCCTCGGGCGCATACCGCGGCTTCGGTGCGACCCAGGGGCAGTTCGCCGTGGAAAGCGCCGTCAACGAGCTGGCCGAGGCCCTCGGCCGCGACCCCGTGGGCCTTCGCGAGCAGAACATGGTGCGCGAGGGCATGGCCATGCCCGCCTACTACGGGGAAATCGCCCAGGCCTGCGCGCTCGACCGCTGCATGCAGCATTGCAAAGACATGTTCGACTGGGATGCGAAATACCCCGTGCGCGACATGGGCAACGGCAAGGTGCGCGCGGCCGGCGTCGCCATGTCCATGCAAGGTTCGGGAATCTCGGGCGTCGACGTGGGCTCGGTCACTGTCAAGCTCACCGATGATGGAACGTATATCCTGCTCATCGGCGCGGCCGATATGGGAACGGGCTGCGACACCATTTTGGCCCAGATGGTCGCCGAGCACATGGACTGCTCGGTGGACGACATTTCGGTCTTCGGGGCCGACACCGACGCATCGCCCTACGATTCGGGCTCGTATGCGTCTTCGACGACTTACATCACGGGAATGGCGGTGGAGAAAGCCTGCGCGCAGCTCAAAGAGCGCCTATGCGCCATCGCCGCCGAGCTGCTTGAATGCGATGAGGAAGAGCTCGCCTTCGAAGACGGCCAGGTGGTGCGCGAGGGCACGAACCAGACGGTTCCCCTGTCCGAGATAGCCTCGAAAAGCCAGCGCAGCAGCTGCCTGTCGGCCGAGGCCACCGCGACGCATTCCTCGCCCGTGTCGCCGCCGCCGTTCATGGTCGGCATGGCGGAAATCGAGCTCGACCGCGAAACCGGCGTCGTGGAGGTGCTGGACTACGCGGCCGTGGTCGATTGCGGCATTCCCATCAACCCCGCGCTTGCGCGCATCCAGGCCGAAGGCGGCATCGTGCAGGGCATCGGGCATACGCTCATGGAAGACGTCACACGCACGCCTGGCGGCCGCATTCGCGAATCGAGCCTGTTCACCTACCGCATACCCACGCGCCTGGACACGGGCCGCATCAATGTCGAATTCGAGACGTCCTTCGAACCCACGGGTCCGTTCGGCGCGAAATCCATCGGCGAGATCGTCATCAATACGCCCGCACCCGCCATCGCCCACGCGATTTACCGCGCGACGGGCGTATGGCATCGCAATCTGCCCATTCTGCCCGAGCATGTTCTGCTTGGAAAGCCGGAGGCGTAGCCATCCTAAGCGAATTGCTACAGATCAAGCCTGGGGTGACGGCCGTCATCGGCAGCGGCGGGAAGTCGACCCTCATACGTGCGCTGGCAGACGAGCTGGGCCGGCATGCGCGCGTCGCGATAGCCACCAGCACGAAGATGTTCGTGCCCGATTGGTGCCCCGTGGTGCTCGAGGCGCGAGATGATGAGGGGCGCGATGCGGCGCTCGAAGGGTTCGAGAAACAGACGAAGCTGGCTGGAGCGGCCCCGTTCATCGCCGAATCGGAAGAAACCGCAGTGCCTCCCGCAAATCCATCGAGCGCAGTAGCCTCTATGGTCGCCGAAGTCGAAGCCACCTTCGCAAAAAGCAACGCGGTGTGCGTCGGGGCCATCCATGGGCCCACAGGCAAATTGCAAGCTTCTCATCTGGGATTTTCTGAATTAGCACGCATGGCCGATTACGTACTGGTAGAGGCCGACGGCGCCAAAATGCTGCCATTGAAGGCCCATGCGAGCCATGAGCCTGTCATTCCTGGCTGCGCACGGCGCGTGATATGCGTCATCGGCGTCGACGGCGTGGGCAAGCCCATCTCGCAGGCGTGCCATCGGCCGGAGCTTTTCGCGCGAGTGGCGAAAATTCGCCCAGAAAGCCCGGCAACCCCCGAATCCGTCGCCGCCGTGCTGGAGACGGAGGGCTTTCACGACGCACTGCTCATCAACAAAGTGGAGACCGCCCAAGACTGGCAAGCTGCCGAACGCATTGCCGCTCGGTGCGCAACGCCCGTAGTGGCGGGAAGCCTTCGAAGGGGAGACTTTCGATGCTTGCGGTGATTCGCGGCGCGGGCGACATCGCCAGCGCCATCGCGCTGCGGCTGCGGCGATGCGGCGTAAGCGTGGCTATGACAGAGATAGCGCATCCTCTCACGGTGCGTCGCACCGTAGCATTCAGCGAGGCCGTTCGGCTGGGAAAAACCCAGGTGGAAGGCATTAACGCAGTCAGAGCGGAGCGCGCATCCGATGCGCTTTCCCTCATCAGGAGCGATGAGGCCATCCCCGTTTTGGTCGACCCCGAATGCGCCTGCATCGAAACCCTTCGGCCCGATATGCTCATCGATGCCGTTTTGGCCAAGCGTAATATAGGCACTACGATAGACATGGCGCCCATCGTAATCGCCGTAGGGCCTGGCTTCACCGCAGGCCTCGATTGCCACGCCGTAGTCGAAACCATGCGAGGGCATACCCTGGGCCGCGTGTACTACGAGGGATCGGCGCTGCCGAATACTGCAGTGCCGGGGCTGGTGGGCGGCTTCGCTGGCGAACGCGTGCTGCGAGCGCCAGCCGATGGCGCGTTTCGCGGTGTGGCGGCAATCGGCGATTATGTCGAAGAAGGCCAGGTCGTTGCCTATACGGGAGACGGTGCGGTGGTCGCCACGCTGACAGGCGTGCTGCGCGGACTTTTGTCCGATGGGGTCTATGCGCGCACGGGGCTGAAATGCGGCGACATAGACCCGCGCGGAAACGCCGAGTATTGCCAGCTGGTATCGGACAAAGGCCTGGCGATAGCCGGCGGAGTGGTCGAGGCCATGCTGCATCTGAGCGCCTCGCTTCCGAAATCCCATTAAGGCAGAAAGACGAACATGCGCGAAATCGCACAGCACATAGCCAACGCACTGGACGCGGGCCGTGACACCGTGTTGGTTACGATAGTGGGCAATAAGGGCTCGGCGCCCCGGCATGTTGGCTCCCAAATGCTGGTATCGGCAGAAGGCCTGGCATGCGGAACCATCGGCGGCGGCGCGATCGAGGCCCACGGCATCGCGCTGGCGCGCGAGATGGCGGGGCAGGGAGCATGGCGCTTCGAAGACCTCGAGCTCGAGGCGAACCTCGGCATGGCATGTGGCGGAGCGGCCTGCCTGCTCTACGCGCCCATATGCGCGGGCGATGAACGGTGGCGCTCGGTGGCGAACGAGGCGCTGAACTCCTTCGATCGGCGAATCCCAGCCTTTTTAACGCTGAGGCTTCCTAGAGAGGGAGGAGCGTTCGGGGGCGCCGTTGCGCTGTCGGATGTCCGCGGAAAATGCGTGGCGGGCGATAGCGAAGTGCTCAGCGAACTCCTCGAATGCGCCGAGCATCCCACGCCAGATGGACCCCTGCCGAATGCGCAGGCGACTCGCGCCGAGAAGTACGCACATCGAAAATGCCCGTGCTCTGTTGGAGATTTCTTCGTAATGCCGCTTCCCATTCCCGAACGCGCCATCGTCTTCGGCGGAGGGCACGTGGGCCGCGCCACGATTTCGGCGCTCTCGCGCGTAGGATTTTCCTGCACGCTGTTCGACGATAGGCCCGAATTCGCCGACCCGAAGGCCAATCCCGCGGCCCGCGAGGTCATTCTGGGCGACTACGGCAACATCGCCGAAACCCTTTCGCTCGACGCGCGCGACTACGTGCTCATCATGACGAGCGGCCATGCGTCCGACATCGCCGTTTTGGGCCAGGCGCTGCAGCGCCCGTTGGCGTACGTGGGCATGATCGGTTCGCGCAAAAAAATCGCCACAGCACGGAAAATATTGCTTGAACAGGGGATCTCCGAGTCGGCGCTTAACGCCGTGCATATGCCCATCGGTTTGGATATCCAGGCCGAAACCCCCGAAGAGATAGCCGTAAGCATAGCCGCCGAATGCATCCTGCACCGCGCCAACAGATCAAACGAGCAGCCCCTCTGATCCGTTGCGACCGCTCCTTGCGACATAAGATGCTTACGAGTATCATACCCATAAGCATCTTAACGAAATTCGAGGTGAGAGCATGTTTGTCGGACGCGACGCCGAACTGAAACAATTCAATCGCATGTATGAGAAAAGCGGCTTTCAGATGGCGATTGTCTATGGACGCCGTCGTGTTGGCAAGACCACTCTGATCGATGCCTTTGCCGAAGGAAAGCCGACACTGTATTTCACCGCGCAGCAGCGAAGCTCACTGCAAAATCTCGCCCAATTCTCCCGCACCGTATACGCCTTCTTTGGCGCGCCGGAAGATTCTGGGGCATTCCCCGATTGGCGAAGCGCCTTTTCATATATTGCCGCTGCGGCCATGCAGCGCGGAAACGAGCCTTTTCTCTTCGTGTTCGATGAGTTTCCCTATGCCGCCGAGACCGAACCGTCGCTTCCTTCCATTCTGCAAATCGCCATCGATCATGAGTTCAAAACAACAAACGCACGCATCGTTTTGTGCGGCAGCAACGAAGGCTTCATGGAAAGCGAGGTGCTGGGGCGAAAAAGCCCGCTTTATGGTCGCCGCACTATGCAATTGAAGGTAAAGCCGTTCGACTGTTTCGATGCGTCGCTTATGCTGCCAGGCCTTACGGCCGAGCAATGTGTCGCATACTACGCAACCTTTGGGGGGACGCCGTACTATTTGGCACAGATAGACACAAACGGCACGTACGAGGAGAACGTTGCCGAGCTCATGTTCAGCACCTCGGGAATCTTGTATGAGGAGCCTCTCATGCTATTGCGGCAGGAGTTGCGCGAGCCAGCTTCATACAATTCGATTCTTGATGCGATCGGTTCGGGCGAAACCTCGCCTAAGCGCATCGCCGAGCAGGCGGGAGTCAACGCGTCCTCCATTTCGAAATACCTTAAAACACTCGTCAATCTGGGGATAGTCAACCGAGAAGTGCCTTTTGGCAGCAATTCCGACACCTCGCGCAGGTCGCTCTACACGCTTGCCGACCCGTTTTTCGCATATTGGTATGCGTTCGTAAGCAAAAATGTGGGCGCGATCGAAGCTGGCGCAGGCATGGCAGCAGCCCAAGGAAGCGCATTCGGGCAAGCGCTGTCAACGTATGTCGGCAAACAGTTTGAAACGGCGTGCATGCAATGGACCATCCGCAAAAACGCCGCAGGCGAGTTGCCTTTTCTCGCCTCTTCGTTTGGGCGCTGGTGGGGAACCGACCCTCGGGAAAGGGCCGAAGCCGATATCGACCTTATCGCTGCCGATAAACACTCGAAATCAATTCTCTTGGGCGAGTGCAAATGGCGGAATTCGTTTGACGAAACGAAGACGATCGAGAGGCTCGAATATCGCGCGCAACTCATCAAGGGATTCTCGCGGCGCTCATACTGCCTTTTCACGAAGAATGCGCCAAGCGATACGACGCTCGGCAAAGCGAATGCGCGGAAAGATTTAGCCGTTATTTCAGTTCGAGAAATGTTCGAGAGATAATTCCCCCCCATCGAGAACCTATGTTGAAGATCTGCTCGCCAAAATCCGCACGCAACTTCGCAACTGAAAGCTTTTAGCGCGAATCGATGGATTGCGATAGCCAGGATGAAACGCTCCGCTGGAACGATGACGACCATAGACGATATTCCAATAGCACCAACAGTTATAATCATCCTCGATAAAGACCTGAAAAGGAAGGTTTCCATGTCCGAGATGCCCTATTCCGAACGACTCAGGAACACTATGCGCGACCCTCTGTGGTGGACAAAAATAGGCTCGCTGGTCGGTGTCGTCATCGCCAACCTCGCCAAAGCTCCCTATTGGTTGGCCGCCGTCTTCTGGTGCGTGTTCGGCCTGGCGTTCATTGCTTCCGCGATACGCGGTAAGGACGTAGGGCTCAACAGGGCCATGACCCCCTCCGAACGGCGATCGAGTGCGGTAATCGGAATCGTCGCGGCAGTGCTCTTCGGACTTACTGTCATTATCAAGCTGTAGGACGGCGCGGCTTCAAGTACGGCGCCGAGTTCGAGGCGAAAGAAGCCACCAAGACCGACGACCGGTTCTTTGGCCGTAGTTTCGCGGGCGGCGCAACGTCTCATTCGCCGCACCGTCTTTAGCGCTTCTTGTAAAACACCATGCTGATAAGCGACAACACGCAAAACGCCGCCGCACACAGCAGCATATTGAAAAAGCCCTGCGCGCCCGGCGCCGCCGAGACGAATCCCAGCAGAATGGCGGGCGCCACCGTGGTGCCGATTTGGCGCACCAGCGCGATGGTGGCGATGGCCGACCCGCTTTCGGAGGGCGTGGTGTTTTCCAGAATCATGTAGTTGGTGGGCGCGCCCATCGCGAATCCCATGCCGAGCCCCATCACAAGCAGGCCGCCGATGAGCAGCACGGCGCCTCCGCTCATCAGGCTCGAGAACGCCAGCATGGCGAAACCGAGCGCCGCAATCGCCAGCCCGCCCATCAGCACGGGCTTCGGCCCGAATTTGTCGATGAGCTTTCCACCGAGCGGCGGGCCCACCATGGTCATGATGCCCACAGGCAGAATGTACAGGCCGCCCGAACCGGTAGGGGCGTCCATGATGAATTCGGCGACCTCAGGAATCAGCGTCATAGTGATGGTGACGCAGCCCACAAAGAAGCTGACGACCATGGTGACGACGATGGGCTTGTTGCCCAAATACTCCAGATGGAACACAGGGTTTTCTGCCCGACGCTCAATAGCCACGAACGCGACAAGTGCCACGGCGAATGCAATGCCAGGCACAAGCACGGCGGGGGAGGCCAGCGACGAACCCAGCTGGCTTACGTCGATGCTTTGCAGCGAGAGCAGCAAGAGCAAAACGGTTACCACCATAAGCGCCGAACCAGGAAGGTCGAGCGCGCCCCGATTTTCCTCGGTGCGGTTCGGAAGCCACGCGGCGCCCGCACCGATGAGCGCAGCGCAAATCGGCAACGCCGCGAAAAACAGCACCGACCAGTGCTCGTTGCCCACGGCTCCGACGACCAGGCTGCCTACGGCGGCGCCCAAAACGTTCGCGATGCCCGCAACCGCCGCTGCAATGCCGAGCGCCATGCCCTTTCTCTCCTGTGGAAAGGTCGCACCGATTTCCGCATTCGCCACGGGGATGATGCCGCATGCGCCCACAGCCTGCACCAAGCGCCCAGCAAGCAGCAAAGCGAAGCTATCGGCCACCTGGGAAAGCCCGCATGCCAGCGAGCCCACCGCGAACGTGGCCAGACATGCCAGAAATACTGGCTTTCGCCCGCGTATGTCGGCGAGTTTGCCCAGCACGGGAATACATGCGGCATAGAACAGCGTGTAGATGTTCACCATCCAAATGCCCACGGAGTCGCCCAGGCCGAAGAATTCCTGAATGACCAGGCGAACGGGAGCGACCATGCCCACGTACAGGCCGCCCATGACCAGACCCAGCAAATAAAGTGCGAAAACCAGTTTCAGACTGCGCGCGTCGTTCAATGCATCGTCCCCGCTAAAATCGTATCCCTCTCTTCACCTTAGCACTTTCGCCAGGCGGCATTGCGGAAGCGGGGGTTTGCGCGGGCATATGCGGCATTCGCCCATCCGTTCGCCAAGCCTAACTCACTGCGCAAGCTTCCACTCTCCCATTCGGAATCATCGCGGCAATTGCCGTGACGACCAGCCCGATTGCGGCGGCGATGATGAGCGCGCCCGCATTGGAATTGAAGGCGTCCGCGCCCATATACATCACCTGACGAATGCCTTCGCCAATATAGTGCTGCGGCACCCAGCCGACAATCCAATCCCGCCAGAAAGCGGGCAACACTTCGCTCGGCAGCACGCCGCACATGTTGCCGAAGCCCAAAACCGCCACTACGCCAAGCGCTCCAAATGGCAGAGACAGATTGAACAAGCCGCCAAACAGGACCATCATGCACAACGAGGCAATCCACACGAAGCCAAACATCTGGGCGAAGGGCGTCTCGATACCAGCGACGACATCGACCGCGAGCCACGTGCCCGCGGCAACCACCGCTGCGGCAACGACCTGCAAGGCAAGCTGCTTGCTCGCACAGGCGAAGGCGGCGGCGCGAGTCTGGGCGCGGCGCACGTTGAAGATGCGGCTGGCGAGCATCGCAACGATGAACCCGCACAGAACCGACGGCAGAATGGCGAGCTGCTGAGACATCATGCCGCTCATGGCGCTGCCTACTACGTCATAGCCCCCGTCATTGACCACGGTCACATCGGCGGAAACACCCTGGGCTGCAAACACGCTCGCCATGCTCGATTGCAATTGCTGGGCGATGAGCGGACTTTTCGCCTTGTCGAGATAGACATGCAGACTCGAATCCTCCGCACCCATCGAATCGGCCGCGGCAAGCAGCTCCTGCATGGCGGACATTTGCGCCTGCGCCTGCTGAGCTTGCTGGGCCGCCACCTGCTGGGCGGCGGCGGATGCGCTTGCCTGATCCCCAGCGGCGTCTGCTTGCTTCGACGATTCCAATGTCTGCCCTTGCGCCATCCGAGCCTGCGACACCATCGCGTCAAGCGCGCTTTCGCTTGCGGCGGCCTTCATCTGGGTTGCCGCATTTACCAGCGTGAAGCCCTTAGGAATCACAATGGCGCCGTAATACTCGTTATTCTCCAGGGCATGCTCGAGTTCTTCCTCGCTGGAAAGCACCGTCCAATCAATAGCCTCCGACATGTCGAGCGAGCCTGACGAGCTGGCGCCGTCTTCGCTATCCGCCGAGGCTGAAAGCGCACTCGTATCGCCCGATTCGAGCGCAGCAACCATCTCCTCACCGGCATTGATGTGGCCCGTCGGCAAATCGGCGCCCTCGTCCAGGCACACAACAGCAAACGGCAAATGTCTCATCTCCATATTGGCTATGGGATAGAACATCAACGAGAACAGGCAAATCAAGAGAATGGGAACGACCAGCGGCAACGCATAGGCCTTCTTCCCGAGCTTTTCGAACATCTTCGCTCCTTAAATCGGTTATCTGACGGCCCTTAGCCTAAAAGCGAAGCAGGGGGGAATAAAACATGGAATATTAGTCAGTCTGTCTAATTATGATATTCTGGCTGAGACAAGAGAAGACAAGGGGGAGGGTGCATGGCACGGCCAAAGAAAGATTCTCCGGGCGATGCGGCCGCCCTAAGGCTGCGAAATGCGTTCATGGCGGAATTGGCCATAACGCCTTACGCGAAGATGTCGGTGGCAAAGGTAGTGACTCGCGCCGAAGTGAACCGCAATACGTTCTATTATCATTATGACTGCATGGACGATCTCGCACGCGAGTGCGTACGACAAGAGTTGCCAACCCAACTGGCCAAACGCGTGATTTTAAAAGAAATTTCCTCTCGCAACACCACGCGCGAATACCTGGACGAGCTGGCGGCGAACGGCACGCTCGACCGACTACGGCTCATCTCGGGGCCACATGGATCGGGCATTCTGGGCGAAATGGTTCGCGACGAAATCTGCTCATTTTGGCTGAAGACGTTCGGGCTCGCATTCGACGATCTGCGCGATGTCGAGCGCATGGCCGTTATGTTCACATCATCGGGCCTGGTGTCCATGGTGTCGCAGCTGGCCGAGGGGTTCACACTCGAACGCATGTATGCGTATATGAGCAGCGATTTCTTCGCGCAGGCGTCAGGCGCTATGGTCGGCATACTCGAAGGCGCTCACGCACGCAAATATCCGGAAGGGGAGTAACCGATGAACATCCAAATCTTCGGAACCAAGAAAAGCTTCGACACGAAGAAGGCGCAGCGCTATTTCAAAGAGCGTCGCGTGAAATTCCAGTTCGTCGACCTGAAAGAAAAAGGTCTGAGCAAAGGCGAGCTGGAAAGCGTGGCAAGAGCGGCGGGCGGCATCGACGCGCTGATCAACCCCAGCGCCAAAGACGCCGACACCGTGGCGCTCGTGCAATATCTGGCGGCCGACCAGAAATTCGAAAAGGTCCTGGAAAACCAGCAAATTCTGCGCGAGCCGATTGTGCGCAACGGACGAGCCGCCACCGTCGGCTACGAGCCAGACGTGTGGAAAGGCTGGGAGTAGCGACCTGGGTTATTTCGGCAAATTCTCCTTCAGCCACGTCTCTATGCGCGAAGCGGCCTGAGCTGCTTCGTGTCCCGCAATCGAAAGCGCCGGGGCAACGCTTGCATCAGGACATACGCGAGCAATCGAGCGATCGGTAGAGGATGCGCCCGAGCCCTCGTTCGTGCAAAAAGGCAAGATTGTCTTACCCGAGAAATCGAGTGCCTCGAGAAACGTATACACAGCCATGGGCATGTCGCCGCACCAGTTCGGGTAACCTAGCACGATAGCATGATAGCTTTCGATATCCGCAGGCAGCTCCCGCAAAGTCGGGCGGACGTCCTCGGAGAGCTCGGTTCGCGCTTGCTCGACGCATTCGCGATAGTCCGCCGAATAAGGCACGGCGGTAGCGATTTCGAAGAGGTCGCCGTCGCATGCGTGAGCCGCAATCTCCGCCGCAACGGCAGTGTTTCCTTTCGGCAAATCCACAATGTCGCCCGAAACGTAATTCTGTCCGGCGCGAGAAAAATATGCTACGAGAACCTTCGACATGACGTTCCTTTCGATTGGTATCATCTGAATAATAGACCATCGAGACCTTTGCGGCGCCGACATGGCAATCGTGTATCCGCGCCGTATGCGATCGACGCTTCAAAGCTAAATGGGCATACGGCACGTCTAACCAGGCCGGAACCGCAAGGATACGGAAACGCGCGACCAACACGCCTCCATCGGGTTTATCATAGATTTTCGATAATATATCTTATGTAAACCTAATTTTAAAAGGACCGTTCTTCTGAACCGCCTCCCATCTCTTGGACACGAGAACGGAAGGCTTCCTTTATGCGCGTTAATCTGAGGATGAAGCACGATGCAGCTGTTTTCTCGCATGCCTGCCTTGCAATCGGCGCATCTTTTCACACCGCGTTATTCTTCCAGGTCGAAGAGGCTTTTCATGTCGTTTTCCTTCATGGGAGCGCCCGACGAAGGCAGCTTTTCCGCACGGAATTTCTCCGCTTGCGCCTTGGCACCGATGAATTCCTCGACCTTGCCCACCATGGTCACCGTGCGGCTTCCCTTGGCGACGAATGCCTGGACGCCCTGCGTGTTGTTGGTGGTCTTCGTCTTCAGAAGCGACGTGTTGAAGTTGACCAGGCGGTAGTCGCTCGAGGCCAATGCCAAGTCGCGGTCTTCTTTCAGCACTTGGGCGTACAGCAGCTTGCTTCCGCCGTAGATTGCGTTTTTCAGTCGCTTGCGGTTGGTCTTGGTGGCATACCCCGAAAGCGCCACGCGCGCCACGCGCCCATTCTCGAACACGAATAGCACGTCGGCGGCGTAATCCTCGGGGTCAATGACCCACGTTACGCTCTCGTCGGGACCCATCTCCAAATCCGTCGCCAAAAACGAGCCCAGCTGGGCCGATTTCGTGTCTTCGAACTGGGCGACCTTGCACTTGTACACCTGACACTGGTCGGTGAAGACCAGCAGCTCGTGCGTATTCGACGAAGGGAACTCGATGAAGGGCTCGTCGCCGTCTTTGTATTTCAGGGTGGCGGCCTTGCGAAGCACGCGGTCGGTCATCTTCTTCAGATATCCCTCGCGCGAGAGCATAATCGTCACGGGATATTCCTCGACCTCGGGTTCGAGATTCACCTCGACGACCTCGCCAGGCTCAACCAAACCGGTCTTTCGCGGCGTGGCGTATTTCTTGTTTACCGCGGCAAGCTCGTCGCGGATGACTTTCTTAATGCGCTTCTCGCTGCCCAGGATTTTGTTCAGCTCGGCGATGTCACCCTCGAGTTTGGCGATGTCGCGCGTGCGATTGAGGATATATTCCTCGTTGATGTTGCGCAGCTTGATTTCGGCCACGAATTCCGCCTGCACCTCGTCGATGTCGAAGCCCTTCATGAGGTTGGGCACGACGTCGGCCTCCAGCTTAGTATTGCGGATGATGGCGATGGCCTTGTCGATGTCGAGCAGGATGGCTTCGAGGCCGTGCAACAGATGTAGGCGCTCGCTTTTCTTGCCCAAATCGTAATTCATACGGCGGCGGGTCGATTCCACGCGCCACGCAACCCACTCGCCCAGAATCTCGCGCACGCCCATGACGCGCGGATAGCCGTCGACGAGCACGTTGAAATTGCACGAGAACGAATCCTGCAGCGTCGTTGAGCGGAACAGTTTCGCCATGAGTTGCTCGGGGTCCACTCCCCTTTTCACGTCGATGGCGATGCGCAAACCGGAAAGGTCAGTCTCGTCGCGAATGTCGGCGATCTCGCGCACCTTGCCTTCCTTGGAAAGCTTCACGATGCGCTCGATGATGATGTCGGTCTTGGTGGTGTACGGGATCTCGTACACCTCGATGATGCGCTCTTCCGGCAGGTAGCGCCAGCGTGAGCGGATCTGGAAGCCGCCGGTGCCCGTGTTGTAGATGCGGTCCATTTCCTCGCGCTTGTAGATGATCTCGCCGCCGGTGGAGAAATCGGGCGCGGGCAGGTACTCGTGCAGGTCGCAGTCCGGATCGTCCAGGAAGTGCATGGTGGCCGTGCAAACCTCGTTCAGGTTGAAGCCGCAGATGTCGGATGCCATGGCAACGCCGATGCCCTTGTTGGCGGAAACCAGGATGTTGGGGAACGTGGTGGGCAGAAGGCGCGGCTCCTTCATGGCGCCGTCGTAGCTGTCCATGAAGTCCACCGGGTCCTTGTCGATGTCCTTGAAGATCTCCGCGCAGATGGGCGAGAGCTTGGCCTCGGTGTATCGGCTGGCGGCGTAGGAGAGGTCTCCGGAGTAGTACTTGCCAAAGTTGCCCTTGGACTCAACAAAGGGCGTGAGCAGGGCTTCGTTGCCCGTGGCAAGGCGCACCATGGTCTCGTAGATGGCCGCGTCGCCGTGGGGGTTGAGCTTCATGGTCTGGCCCACGATGTTGGCGCTCTTCTGGCGCGCGCCGTTCAGCAGGCCCATCTTGTACATGGTGTAGAGGAGCTTGCGGTGCGAGGGCTTGAAGC
>CAVHFS010000022.1:0-40748 GCA_963635715.1 Subdoligranulum sp. CAG:314
GGCGGGGGTCGCCTTCCTGCACATCCCAGGCGGTGTATTGCTTAACGCCCAGATTCTTCAGATACTCGCAATACCAGGGGTAGTTGAAGCCGCGCAGACCAATCTGCACCACATGCTCGGGGTTGACCCGCTCAAGCTCGAGCGCACGGCGAATCTCGCTCGACTGCGAGTATTTTCCCTGCAGATGGTTCTCGTCGACCAAATCCAAATGGGCATCGAAATGAATGATGCCGACCTCCCCTTCGCAGCTGTTGTGCAGCGCTCGGATAATGGGATACGAGATGGAATGGTCGCCGCCGATGATGAAGGGAAAGCCGCCCGCCTTGATGATTTCCTCGGTCGATGCCGTGGCGTTGGCGAGCGTTTGCTGCTCGTCATAGGCCACAATGTCGATGTCGCCGTAGTCGACGATGGCGTCGGCGCTCACTCGATAGTTCTTGCGCGATTCCACATGGTAGACCTGCTCGTCTTGGATGCGGCCTTTGAACCAGCCGAAGGCATTGCGCACTTCGCGGGGAGCGTCGCGCGCGCCAGGCCTGCCGAGCGAGGCGCCACCGTCCCAAGGAAAGCCAAGGACGCCGAAATGGGTCGGTTTGCTGTCTGCCATGATGAAATCCCCTGTTCTCTATGCCGATACGATATTGAGGCGCCCTACAGGCGCTCGATGACGATTTCCTGCTTGCGATAGGCGAAATACACGATAAGCCCGATAACAACCCACGCGGCAAGCAGAGAGTTCTCGACGACGCCGAGAGAGATGAGCGTGCCAGGCACGACCATCATAAGCGTAAGCACGGCGCAAATCACGATGGCGACCCAAATCATGGCCTTGCCGCCGGGAACCTTGAAGGGGCGCTCGGTCGCGGGCTCTTTGTCGCGGAACTTCAAAACGCCCACGGCGACGAAGAACCATGCCACGAGAAAGGCGATGCCGCCCATGGTGATAAGCGGCGTGAGCAGCCCCTTGCCGGCGAACAGGCCGCACGTCGCAAGGATGGCCAGGGCGACGATGGCGCGCTTCGGAATTCCGTCGCCCGAGGTCTCGCCAAGCGCTCGTCCCATAAAGCCCGCCTGGGCGAACGCCGCGACGAGCTTGCTTCCCGCCAGCAAAAACCCGTTGAAGGTCGTGGTCACGCCCATAATGGTGCCGAAAATCATGATGTATGCGAGGACTTTCGTTCCCGTGGAAAGCTCATAGGCCTTGATGAGCGGAAGGCTGCCGAGATTGACGCTTTCGCCGGGAACCATCACGAGGCTCGCGGACAAAATCACGAACAAATAAATTGCGCTGCCAAGCAGGATGGTTCCCACGAGCGCCTTCGCCATGTTCTTGGCGTTGATCCCCGGGGCCGCCTCGTCGGCCGCCTTCGGAATGGTGTCGAATCCGTTCATGAAGAAGAGCATGCTTGCGACGCCCGCGAGAATGCCCGCCACGGGGTTCCCCTCGGCGAAATAAGGCTGCAGATTCTCGAAGCGCCCGCACACGAAGCAGCCGATGAAGAAGATCACGAATGTGATGAGCAGAAGCGCCGTGGCGACATTCTGGAACGCCTTCGACGCCTTCACGCCGCGAAGGTTAAGCGCCGCAAGGCCCCATACCATGACGAGCCCGATGAGAAGCTCAGGCGCATAAATCGTGCTGCCGAGCACGGTATACATCGGGAAAGTCTCTATCTGGGGAAACACGTAGGCGATCATCGCCGCGACCGAAACCGCGACCCAGGGCAGAATGGTGAGATATCCCAAAATGAGGAACCAGCCGCACGCAAAGCCCGACTTGCGCCCGATGAATGCGTGGGCGAAGGCGAACTCCCCACCCTTCATGCGCACCGACGTGCTCATTTCAGCATAGGCAAAACCCACGGGGATAACGATGAGCGCCGTGACGACCATGGCTATCATGGCGCCGATGGTTCCGGCATTCGAAATCCACAGCGGGGCCGAAACGACCCAGCCGATGCCGATCATGCTGCCGAACGCCAGGCTGAAATAATCCCGGCCCTTCATTCCCGCTTCCGCCATAGGGATAGCTCCTTCTAACGCATAAAAATCCATTTAGCTGTATAAATATAGCGTTAAAACGAGATTGTATGCATACTCGAAGGCACTTTTACCTATCGGTAACGACCCCATAAAGCCACGAGAGCTATCGGGAGAAAGCGCTTTGGCCCAGGTACTCACGCTCCTGCTCTTCGATTTTGCTCGCTTGAACGAGCACACCGTCGAGCACGCGATTGAAATCGGAAAGCGTCACGCATTGGTTCAGTTCCCCGCGAGCGCGAGCCGCACCGGGAATGCCCCGCAGGTACCACATGACATGCTTTCTCATGTACACCAGGTTGTTGCCCATGCGTTTCGAGAGAATCTCGGCATGGCGCCGCGCCATGGAAACGCGCTCATCGGGGCTTGGATGAGCAGGCTCGGGCTTGCCCGCCAAAACAGCTTTCACCTGTTCGAATACCCAGGGATTCCCTTGTGCGGCGCGGCCGATCATCACCGCATCGCATCCCGTGATATCTCGCATGGCCACGGCATCCGAAGCGCAGGCCACGTCGCCGTTGCCGATGACGGGCACGCTTACGGCGGCCTTCACGCGAGCTATCACATCCCAGTCGGCTCGACCAGAGTAGAACTGCGCCGCCGTGCGCCCATGCACGGCAAGCGCCGCCGCGCCCGCATCTTCCATGCGCAAAGCGAAATCGGGCGCCGTATCGTCATGCGCCTCATAGCCCTTGCGAAACTTCACCGTCGTGGGATGGTCCACCGCGGCAGATACCTTCCGCACGATTTCCGCAGCCAAATCGGGCGTCGTCATGAGCGCCGACCCGTCGCCCTTCTTCACGATTTTGCGAGCGGGACAGCCCATATTGATGTCGATATAGGCAAGCGCATCGCCCATTTCCGATTCGACCCATGCGGCCTGCCGCGCCATGGTCTCGGGCTCATGGCCGAACAGCTGAACAGCCACAAGACCTTCGTTTGGCGCCCTATCGAGCAGATGGCGCGTCTTCTCGTTCGCAAACGATAAGGCCTTGCTCGACACCATTTCCGTATACGTGAGATCGCAGCCGCGCTCCAGGCACAATTCCCGAAACGCGATGTCGTTCACGCCGGCCATGGGCGCGAGAACAACGGGCATGCCGTCTTCGCATGCGGGCGCCACGCTACGGAGCCAGTTCATAGATTCTCCCATAGAGTTCGTTGCCCAAAAGCCAGCCGCCAAACGTCGGCTTCCATCGTCCGTCCTCGCGTTTCACCAGGTTATCGCGAACCAGAGAGTTGAATGCGTCAATCGCTTCGGGAATAAGCGCCGCCGCAGCGAAGAGCTCTTCGTCAGAGACCCCTCGCGTCATGCGCATCTTCATCATGAGGTCTTCGGCACACATCTGGCGGCGATCAAGGTCGTCTTGCACCTGCCCGTCTTGCACGCGCATACGCCGGGCCTCGTTTTGCGTCATGGTGACGGCCGATATGCCCAACCCCAGATACGGAACGCCCGTCCAATAGGCGATGTTGTGCTTGCATTCGTAGCCGTCGAGCGCGTAGCTTGCCACCTCGTAGCGATGGAACCCCGCGGGAACGAGCACGTTCGGCGCCATAGACATCATAAGCGCCTCGTGGTCTTGATTGACGTCTTCTATCTCGCCCGCATCGACCATGCGACGAAAGGGCGTATGGTCTTCGATGGTGAGAGGATAGACGCTCACATGCTTCACTCCCAAGTCGAGCGCCGTTTGAACGTCCTCCTGGAACATATCGGGCGTCTGACCAGGCACGCCGCACATGAGATCGACCGAAACGTTGTCGAATCGCTCGAGCGCATCCGTTATCGCCTGCTTGGCGCAATCCGAATCGTGCACGCGGCCAAGCGTCGCGAGCAAGCCGTCATCGAAACTCTGAACGCCGATGGAGAGGCGATTGACGCCGAGGGCATACACATCGCGGATAAGCGCGGGCGTAAGCGAGTCGGGGTTGGCCTCCATGGAGCATTCGACATCGGGCGTGAGATTCATGGAAACGCCCAGGACATAGAGCAATTTCGAAAGACGAGCCTGGCCGATATAGCTCGGCGTGCCGCCGCCCAGATAGACGGTCTCGATGGCGCTCAGCTCGCCCTCTTTCGCTTTGCGGCGAATATCCAAAACGAGCTCGTCGATGTATTCGTCGATTTCGGGCGAATCGCACGCAATCGCGCGCGTGGTGAAATCGCAGTACGCGCAGCGATGCTTGCAAAACGGCAGATGGATATAGAGGGCCTTGTACGGGTCGTGCGGCATGCGTTCCTCCCTAGTTTGAAGCGGCGACGTCGAAGAGAGCGCCCATCGCATTGACGGATTCAACGAACAGGAGCGCCACAAGGACGAGCGCAGCGATGATGGCCACCACGACGGCGACCTTCGCCTTGCCCGACATCTTGCGTCGCACGGGCGCCGCATCGGAAAACGCGTCATCGAGCCAGTTGCCTTCGTCGCCTTCCGAGGCAGACCGCTGCGGCGCGGCGGCAGGCTCCTCGCGAAACGCCTCTTCCATAAAGTCGTATTCTTCGTCAGTCTTCCTCATTCAAACCACCAGGTCGAAAGTAAAAAGGACACGGTCAGCTAAAAATATGCAGGTCAGACCCAAAAGATACAAGTCGAACCTACAGAATTCGCAGGTCAATTTTAGAAAGATACAGGTCGCCCCAACAACAGTGTGCAAGGCTTCCGGCGGATCGGATTGCCTTGAAGGGCGAGCGCATTGGCCTTACGGCCATGCGCGAAACCCGAAAGGCAAGATGCCCGCCAGAAGCTTGCACAGCGTCAGGGTCGACGAGCAACGAAGCTACTCGTCGACCTTCAAAATCGCCATGAAGGCCTCCTGCGGCACCTCCACGTTGCCGATCGCCTTCATGCGCTTCTTGCCCGCCTTCTGCTTCTCGAGAAGCTTTCGTTTGCGCGATATATCGCCGCCGTAGCACTTCGCAAGCACGTCTTTGCGCTTGGCGCGCACCGTTTGGCGAGCGAGCACACGCCCACCGACAGCCGCCTGAATGGGAACCTCGAACATCTGCTGGGGAATGATTTCCTTGAGCTTCTCGCACAGGACGCGGCCGCGATCGTAGGCCTTGTCTTTGTGTACGATGAACGAGAGCGCGTCTATCGGCTTTCCCGAAAGCAGGATGTCGAGTTTCTGCAGCGACCCCGGCTTGTATTCGTCGAATTCGTAATCGAGGCTCGCATAGCCCTTCGTTCGGCTTTTGAGCTGGTCGAAATAGTCAAGAATCAATTCGCTCGAGGGTATTTCCCAAATCTGCTCGACCGTGGTGGGCGAAATGTAGTTCATCGTCTTGAAGGTTCCGCGATGCGCCACGGTCAGTTCCATCACCGCGCCCACGTAATCGGGCGGAATCATGATGGTGGCGCGCAGATAGGGCTCTTCTATATGGTCAATCTCGGAAGGATCGGGCATGTCCTGCGGCGAGTGCACGCTCAGCATCTCTTTGTTCGTCTTGTACACATGGTATTCCACGCTCGGCGCCGTTGCGATGAGATCGAGCCCGAACTCCCGCTCGAGGCGCTCTTTGATGACTTCCATATGAAGCAGCCCCAGGAAGCCGACGCGAAAACCGAACCCCAAAGCGTGGCTGTTCTCCATCTCCCATTCGAGCGCCGGGTCGTTAAGCGAAAGCTTCTCGAGCGCCTCTTTCAGCGCTTCGAATTGGTCGCTCTCGATTGGGAAAAGGCCCGTGTAGACCATGGGCTTCGCCTCGCGATAGCCGGGCAGAGGCTCGTTTACGCCATGCGCGCGCGAGGTGATGGTGTCGCCCACACGCACCTGGGAAACGTCTTTGAGCCCCGTGACCAGGTAGCCGACCTCGCCCACAGAAAGCTCAGGCAAAGCGACCTCTTTGGGGTGGCGAGCGCCGACTTCCTCGACGAGAATCTGGGTTCCCGCGTTTACGAGGCGAACCTCGTCGCCTTTCTTGATAGACCCGTCAACGACGCGGACGAGCGCGACGACGCCGCGATACGGGTCGAAATACGAGTCGAAGATAAGCGCGCGCAAAGGACCGTCCGCGTTGCCTTCGGGGGATGGAATGAGATGGACCACTGCTTCGAGCAGGTCTTTCACGCCTTCGCCCGTCTTTCCGCTTGCGAGGATGGCATCATCGGCGACAATCGCCAGGCCATCTTCGATTTCGGCCTTGACGCGCTCGGGCTCGGCCGAAGGAAGGTCGATTTTATTGATGAGCGGAATGATTTCCAGGTTCGCGTTCATGGCCATCATCGCATTCGCGACCGTTTGGGCCTCGACCCCCTGCGTGGCGTCGACGACCAAAACGGCGCCCTCGCATGCGGCGAGGCTTCGGCTCACCTCGTAGGTGAAATCGACATGACCTGGCGTGTCGATGAGGTTGAATTGGTATTCGCACCCATCGTCGGCAACATAGGCCACACGCACGGCCTGGCTCTTAATCGTGATGCCACGCTCGCGCTCAATATCCATGGTGTCGAGCAGCTGCTCCTCCATGTCGCGAGCCGCCACGGTGCCCGTGAGCTCGAGGATGCGATCCGAGAGCGTCGATTTGCCGTGATCGATATGCGCGATGATGCTGAAATTGCGAATGGTTGTGGGATCGGTGCTCATAAACCTGCCGCGCTCCTGATTCCTATAGCGGAAAGGGCCCACTTACGCGGGCCCTTCTCCTTACCTGCGCCGCTTAAGACGGCGCTCGATATTTCGAGGGATTTATTCCTCGGTTGCCTCGGCGGCTTCAGCAGCTGCAGCTTCGGCAGCAGCCTTGGCCTTAGCCTCGGCGGCCTTCTTCTCGGCCTTCAGCGTGGCCTCGCGACGCTTAGCCTTCTCGGCGTTGGCGACTTTGTAGGCCTCTTCTTTGGCGGCCTTTTTGGCAGCCTTCTTGGTGCCGCCCTTAGCAGCGACGACCTTCTTCTCGCGTTTCGGCGCAGCGGCGATGTCCTCCGCGGTCACCACAGTGTTCGCCAGGCTCATAACGCCAGACTTGCGGTTAGCAGCCTGGTTCTTGTGGATGATGCCCTTAGAGGCAGCCTTGTCGAGCAGGCGGCAAGCGTAGAGAGCCTTGGTGTAAGCCTCAACGCCATTGCCAGCGGCAACGGCCTCGCGAACCGCGCGAACGGCGGTCTTCAGCTCGGATTTGACAGCGCGGTTGCGCTGACGAGCTTTCTCTGCGGTGATGATGCGCTTCTTCTGCGATTTGATGTTAGCCATTGTTTCCTCCGGTTGATTGAAATGGTCCCGTACCAGCGAATCGGCGAACGAACCAGCACGTTTGCCTGCCGACCTGCGACGATATGCGCCGCTTCGCTACCCATGCATGAAAACCCGCGCCAGCTTCATACGTGCTGAAAGCCGATTGCGACGCTTCGACCGATGGCTGCGGTCTGGCCTATGCAACAAGGCAATGTGAAACTATAAGCGCTCGTCAAGCCCCCGTCAAAGGTTTTATGCCGAATGTGGGCGAAAAAGCGCGACCGCATCTCTTGGCCTTGGAACTCATAAGTTATAAAATATAACTTATTTTGACGGAGACGGGGATATGATTCCGCGCAGCATCGGAAGCGCTTGCCGAAGCCGCCCTCTCCCAAGAATCAAAAGCGTTTGGAGATGACGAGGAATGAACCAGTTCGATTTCTGCCGCGCCTTGCTCGAAGAGACGCGATACATGAACCTCAGCGTCAAAGAGACGCTTTCCAGTGTGATTGCTCGCCGCGGCCTCAACCATTTCCAAGCCCACCTCCTCGGCGAGCTGAGCTCCGAAGACGGCCAAAGCATCCGCCAGCTGGCGGATAGGGCCTACATAAAGCCATCTAATTTCACACCCCTCATCCATTCCCTCGAAGAACTGGGGCTCGTCGAGCGCCGCCGAGACAATGCGGACAAACGCTCGTATCGGATATTTCTCACCGGCAAAGGGCGCGAGACATCGAAATCCATAGAGGAAGATTTCGCATCACTGTTCGGAGGCGAAAACCCGCAGGCCGACGAGCTCAAAGAGCGGGTATTGGCTGGGTTCGAGGCGTTTCGCAAACTCATCGAATCCAACGAGTCGGAAAGACGCTAGCCAAAAGAATCAATCGACCCAGTTCAAATCCAGACCAGAGAAGGCAGCCGTCCCGAACGAACGCGGGGAAACGCCAGCTAATTCCGCTAGCCCAACGCGCGCCAGCGCCCAATGCCGCCCAAGTCAGCGAAGGGGTCCGCGGCTTCGAATGCCACGGACCCCTTCTTGCGATGCAATTATCTAGTTACGCGCAACGTTCTCGAGCGCTGCCACACCCTGGTTCGTCCCTTAGCGCGTCGAGGCACCGCCTGTCTTGGACGAGGATTCGACGGCAACGAGATTCGACATGGTCGAGCGAATGATATCGCAGCGGGAAAGCGAGCCCACAAGTGAGCCGTCGGGGCTTACGACGGGCATCTTCTTGATTCTCTTTTCCGCCATCACCTTGCAGACTTCGTCGAGCTCCATCCCTGGTCGCGCCGACACAACGTGCTTCGTGGCGATACGCATGACGTTCAGCCCGATGAGGTCTCTCACGCGCTGGGCGAAATCCTCGTTATCGGAAACGCGATACATCACAATCGTCGCATCGAGCACTGCGGCATCGCTGTGCCCGATGTATTTCATGATATCGCCGTCGGAGACAAAGCCCACGACCCTATTGTCGCCATCAACGACTGGCACGCCGCCAGTCTTTTTCTCCGAAAGGATGCGCGCGACATCGCGGATGGAATCCGCGTCGCGAACGAAATAGGGGTCGCGGTTCATAACGGCCCCAACCGTGATCGCTCCATCCCCTGCGATGTCAGCAGCAGCCTCATTGGCCGATTGGGCGTCGCTCGAGCCCTTGCCGTCGCGAACGACGATGCAGACGATGACGAGCACAGCGACCATCAGCAGCGCCGTGAAGGCGAACGCGATGCGATCGCCGACCATGGTTTGCTCGGCCCCAGCCAAATCGGGGAAGAAAATCGCCGACGTCGCCGACAGGGAGACGAGAATCGCCGTACCCAGCGAGGCGCCAATCTGGTTGGTGGTGTTCTGCAACGAGTTAGCATGCTGGATTACGCGATTGTCGAGCGAATTGAGGCCCCAGGTGTTAAGCGGGGTCATGATGGCCTGCATACCAACCCCCAGAAGCGTATAGACGGCGATGATATAGACCACCGAGGAATCGAGGGAGAATCCCACCAGGCCGCAGCCGCCCAGCGCAGCAACCACCGCGGCGGGAACGATGACGCGGCGAGCCCCCGCCTTATCGAACATCCTGCCAGCAACATAGCCGAAGACGGCGCCCAATACCGCACCCGGCAGCATGATAAGGCCCGTTCCCAAAGCCGAAATCCCAAGCAGGTTCTGCAGATAGATGGGAAGCAGAACGCCGATTCCGACCAACGCCGCCTGCAGCATCGCCACAATGATGACCGCGCAGCGATAGTTGCGGGCCTCAAGAACGGTGACTTTAAGAAGCGGAACCTCGAGCTTGAGCTGCCTTCGCACGAAGAGAGCAAGCAATACGAGGCCTATGACGATAAGGGCGATCGAAACGAGCGGATAAGACGACGAGGCGATCGTGGAAAGCCCATAGAGCAGCGAGAGCAAGCCGCACAGCACCAAAACAACCGAGAGCTTGTCGAAAGAGGTCGGCTCGAAGTCCCCATAGCTTTCCAAGAAGACGCAGGCGCATATCACGATTATCGCCGCAAGCACGAAGACCAGCACGAACAGGAAACGCCAGCCGACGGAATCAACCAGCAAGCCCGAGATAGAAGGGCCGACGGCCGGGGCGAACCCGATGACCAAAGAGACGATGCCCATCGCTTGACCGCGACGCTCGCGCGGGAAGATCACGAGAACAACCGTGAAGACCATGGGCATCACGACGCCGCATGCCGCAGCCTGCAACACGCGACCGAGGAGCAACACGGCAAAAACCGGCGCCAAAGCCGCGCACAGCGAGCCCACGGCAAACAGCGAGATGCCGAAGATAAAGAGTCTTCTCGTTGGGAAGCGACCGACCAAATAGGCAGAAAGCGGAATGACGATAGCTTCCACCAGCGAATACGCGGAAGTGAGCCACTGAACGGTCGAAGCGTCGACGTTCAGGTCGGCCATAATGGAGGGAAACGCCGGCGAAAGAAGCGTTTGATTTAAAACGGCAATGGTCGCGCCCGCTATCAGCACAACGACGACGACCAATTGCTTTCGGGTAATACCCATAAAGTTTTCCTTTCTTCTCGAAACGATAGGAGCAATCCTTGCCTTGCAAGGGCCGAGGGATGCCCCGATTGGGATCCTCGGCATCTTTGCGCACGGTATATAGTACTAAAATATAATTATCTTTTAGAATTACTTTCCCTATCTCCACAGATCCCTGCTAATTTGGGAAGCCACGAAGAGACAATTGGGCTCACCAGAGGTATGGCAAGGTTCCCGATGCCTACGTAAGACAGGAATTCGCCACGACACGGGAAGCGCGCTGTTCATCGGGCTGTGTTACCATTCCCCTGTTCTAAACACGACCCAATCTTCAGGGGAACCAATGTCGAAGACAATGAACTACCACAACGTGAGATTCACCGCGGCCTACGGCACGTCCAAGCAGCTCGAGCCCTCGAAGCGCGCCGAGATTTCTTTCGTCGGCCGTTCGAACGTGGGCAAATCGTCGCTTCTGAATAAGCTGTTCAATAGGAAAAAGCTTGCGAAGGTATCGTCAACTCCAGGCAAGACCTCAACCATCAATTTCTTCGAAGCCGACTGGGCAGATTTCGTCGATTTGCCTGGATACGGCTATGCGCAGGTCTCGAAATCGGAAAAAGCGCGTTGGCGCGAGATGATCGAGGGTTACTACAACCAAGACCGCCAATTCTGCTGCGTGGTATCGCTCATCGATATCCGCCATCCGGCAACCGCACTCGACGTGAATATGATCGAATTTCTGGTGGCCGCGGAGCTGCCCTTCATGATTGTCTGCACGAAAGCCGACAAGCTCTCGAAAAACAAACGGGCGCAATCCATTGCCGCGCTGCGCCGCCAGCTGGGCTTCTCGCGCGACCAGGTTGAGATCTTGGCCATCTCGTCGGCCGACGGCACTGGCATCGACGAGCTGAAAGCGGCGCTCGAAAGCCGCATCAAGGAATACAACAAAGAGAACTAGGCCATATCGCGCAGGGAGCCAGAGCCAGCCAACGCCTCACGCACATTCGCCGCAACCGCATGACGCAAGGCGAAATTGGCCAGCAATTCAAACGCTCGGGAGCTCGGCCTATCCTTCAAATCCCTTTTCGGCGACTAAAAATCATCCGTCGAGAACAAACGCCCGAAGGGGGCCTGTCCTGATTTCTGCACGCCTGAAACGTTGTGAAGAAATCAGGACAGGCCCCCTTCGGGCGCAATAGTGGGCGCAATAAGCTCGATTAGCTCCGCTTTCCCGCACAGGTCGAAATAGCCCAGTCGAAAAACACTCCCTCGGCATCGGATCCGCTTTTCATGGCGCGCTCGCAATCGCGCGCGCTCGACAATGCCTGCCGCAGCTCCTCCGTAGCCCACAAGCGCGCCGAAGCGGCGACTTTTTTCGCCTTCCAATCGGGCATCTTCAATTGCTTCGCCAATGGGCCCGCCCCGCTTTGCCCGCGAGCCGCCAGCGCATGGCACACGAGCATCTCGCGCAGCGACCCCACGCAAAAACCGATGAGCGCATAGGCTGAGGTATCGCCGAGCTTCTTGCGAACGCTCACGCACTCGACAACGTTGCGCTGCGAGAAAGCGCCCGAAAAATCCCACGGCTTCGCTTGCGACGTGCGCGTGACCAGCCTCGATACCTCCTCGGGGCCGACAGGCTGCGTGCCCGTATGCGCAAGCGCGATCTTTTTCAGCTCGGCATCGAGATGCACCGTGTCTTCCCCCACGAGTTCTACCAGCAGCTTCGCCGCGGCATCCGTCATGGCGATGCCGTGCGCGGGCGCCATGGCTCGCACCTGCGCGGGCAACTCATACGCCTTGCGAGGCGCGCAATCGATAACGGCCTTGGCCCCGAGCGCCGAGGCCGCCTTGTAGAGCCGCGTGTTTTTCGCGAGTTTGTTCGCAATCAGCATCAGCACCGTGAAATCGGCGGGCGATTTCAGATATTCCACCAGCACCTCGGCATCGGCCTTCTTCATGGCATCGGCGTTGTTTACGATAACCAAGCGTTTTTCTATGCCGAACGGCATCGTGTTGCATGCCGCCGTTATGTCGCTGGCCTGCGCCTCTTTGCCATCGAAGATATCGCAATTGAAGTCGAGGTCGCCGAGCTTTTCCAGACGCGAGCGCATGCGTTTCATAACGGTTTCGCGTTTAAGCTGGTCTTCGCCATTAACCAGATAGGCGGGCAACAAATTAAGGTCGGCCATGGATGCGTTTCCTCGTTCTTGGGAGAAGTGGTGGTCGCGCCCTATTCTAAGTCAATCTCGCATGAGCGCTGCGTTCTCACCTCTATTTCATCTTGGGAAAACACGCAGGCGATATCGCCCGCCACGTCGGTGCGAAATACCGCGGTGCCGGCATCTTCAAGCGCTTCGACGGTCGTTTTGGCGGGATGCCCATAGCGGTTGTTCGCCCCGCAGCTCACAAGCGCGATTTTCGCCGAAAGGTCGCGAGCAAGGGTTTCGGTCATACCTGCGCGACTTCCGTGGTGGCCCGCCTTGAATACGTCGACGGCACCCGTGCTCGATGCGATTTCCTCGAGCTGACCAGCCTCGGCATCGCCCGTGAGCAGGGCTTTCCATTCGCCCGTTGCCGATTCTCGGCTCACAAGCAAGCAGAGACTGTCAGCATTTCCGCCCTCGTCCTCAAATTGCCCAGGCCACACCACGCGACACGTGAAACGGCCCACGCGCACTTCGTCCCCAACGGCAAGCCCCACGACATCGCGCCCCGATACGCTTAAGGCTTGTGACAAGAGCTGCTCGCATCCGTCGCATTCGCAGCCCAGCGTATTCGCCGCAACATATACGCTCGACCCCGAAACGTTCGAGGAAAGCGAATCGAGCGATGCGCAATGGTCATCGTCGTGGTGGGTGATCACCACACCGTCGAGATGGGCCACGTGAGCTCGCGCCAACGCCGCCGCGAGCATCGCGTCTTGGTTGCCCGTATCCACCAAAAGCGTCGCTCCCTGGCTTTTCACCAAAATGGCGTCACCCTGCCCCACGTCAAGCGCGATTATCTCGTCTGGGTCAAGCAAGGGCGCCACAACAAGGCAGACGAAGGCGAGCACCCCAGAGACCGACACCACAGCCAGAGCTCGCACGAAAGTCGGAGACGGCCACGCAGCCCAGAGAGCCACGAAGGCGACACCCGCCGCGATTGTCGCAAACCACATGCTCATGGAAAACGGAACCGACGCGAACGGAATACGAGCCATCGCCGCAAGTAAGAGGCACAATGCGTCGGCCGCCATGCTCAAGGCGCTCAGCAGAGCCATGCCGATTGGGAAAAACGCGGCGCATATCGCCAAAGAGACGAGCCCGCCGCCGATGAAAAACGTAAACGCGGGAGCCGCAATCGCATTCGATATGGGCGAAAGCATGGGAATACGAGAAAAAACGCAAGCGGTAACAGGGAATATCGGAATATTGGCCGCCGTAGTCAGAGCGAGCGTCCGAGACGCGGTGCGAACCTTTCCGCAAAACAGCGCATCGAACCACGCCTGCATAAGAGAAGAGAGCACTACGATGCCAAGCGTGGATGCGGCGGAAAGGAAAAACGAGAGCGAGAGCGCATTCGCGGGATTGGTCGCCAGCATAAGACATACGCACACGCCCAAGGCAGCAAGCGAGGACGACCGACGTGCACCCCACACCGAGCTCACCACGACGCCCGCCATAATCGCGGCGCGAATCACTGGGGAGGAAAACCCCGTAAACGCAGCGTACATCCCGTAAAAGAGACAGAGCGCAACCGAGAGCGCGAATCTGCCCACGCGGGCGCGCGAGAGCAGCGCCCCCACGAGCGCCGCCACCACCGACAGGTGCGCGCCCGACACGGCCACCATATGAGCCAACCCCACCGTCTTCACATCATCATAAAGGCCGTTTTCCTCGAGCTTACTGCGATCCCCGATGAGTATCGCGCGCATGAGCGCCGCGCCCTTGCCCTCAATCTGATCGAAGATAGACCGCGCCCAACAGCGCAAACCAATCACCGAGCCCACCAAGCCACCATCGGCCGCGATGCTGGCCTTTGTCATTTTCCCGCTCGCACAGATTCCCTTGGCGGCATAGCGCGAAAACGAAGCATCGGAGAGTTCCGAAAACGAAAGATGCGCCACAAGCTTTTGTTTGGCGAAAAGGCGTGCATCGCCATCGATGTCGTCTTCGGCATACGTCAGCAGCACATCGCGGCGGGCGCCAAGCGCATCGGTGACGCGCGCATGGGCAGAATAGCCATAGGAGCCAAGCTTTGCGTCCTCGACTATCTGAATTTCGTATTCGCCCGAAACGAGCCCCTCGGGAAGATCGTGCGCCACCCAGCCAAACGAGATGGCGCACATCTGCCACACCGCCAACGAAACCCATGCGAAAACGGCAATGACAAGAGACGCTGGAACGGACGGTCGCCGAGAAAGGCGAGATGAGCGGCTCGTGGCCGTATCTTCGGACAGCCCCTCGTCCATCCAGGCGCTTTGCGCTCTTTCAAGCGTTCGACTCATACGCAAATCGAATCTTTGAGTTTCGCGAATTTCTTCTCGCCAATGCCATCGACTCGCATAAGGTCGTCGATGGTAGCGAAAGGCCCGTTTTGCTCACGATCGGCAATGATTGCCTGCGCGGTCGCAGGGCCCACGCCGGAAAGCGTCTCGAGCGCGGCGGCATCCGCCAGATTGATATTGACGAGCCCCGATGCCGTCCCACCGCCCGACTGTCCCGATGCCGATTGGACTGCAGCCTGAGACGATGCGTCAAGTTCCTCTTGCGTGGGTATGGCGATCTGCTCGCCGTCGGAGACCACGCGCGCCAGATTGACCTGCGAGGGCTGGGCATCGTCGGCAAGCCCGCCCGCCGCGACGATGGCGTCGTTTACGCGCGAACCTTCGGCGAGCGAATACACCCCGGGTTGCGCCACAGCGCCCGACACATAGACGACAACCTGCGCACACTCGTCTTCCCCTGCGCTTCCAGGCGAGCTTTCAGAAATTTCGGTGCTGTCGCTGGCTTTCACTTCAAACGTCGGGGTCGAAAGCCGAGCGTTTACATTCCAAGCAATGCACAAAACAATGCCTGCGACGAGCGCCAAAGCGCCCGCCTTCGCAGCCTTCGTAGGCGCAAGACGTCGCAATGCGCCCAACGGACCATGGCCGTTTTTCGAAGTGGCAAAGGGGACATCGTCGCTGCGCATGGCATGCTCCTATCGGATAGCGTTCATCTGCACACCATGCCACGCAAACCTTGCCGTTTCCTTGCCCATTTCCTGACTATATCCGGCAGAAATCCCTCACCTTTCCTGCAGATCCCATGCGGAATTCCGAACGAAAGCACATCTTTTTGGGAGAGGTGGACAAGCAAAGCCCTTCGCAAAGACAAGGCAAGCCGCAAGCGCATTCTCGCAAGCATCCCAAAATGCAAAAGGGCCAAGGATCACCCTTGGCCCACTGAATCAAAGACTCTATTCGTCGTCTTTCTTGCGCCGATACGATGACGGGCATCGGTACTCATGCACTTCGAGCGCGTCCATAATCTGGTCGGACCATTCGTCGAAGGGAAGGTCCGCTTCGGCCTCGTGCACATCGCGCAGCTTCGCATGCGTCTCGGGAGCCCGAGGCATGAACAGCGTGCAGCAATCGGCCGCATCTTGGCTCGAAATCTCGAAGGTGCCGAGCTTTTTCGCATCCTCGATAATCTCAAGCTTGTCACAGCCGATAAGGGGCCGGAAAATCTGCATGCTCGTCGCGTCGCTCGTCGCGGCCAGATTGTCGAGCGTCTGCGAGGCAACCTGTCCCAAGCTTTCGCCGGTGACAAGAGCCTTCGCTCCCTCGCGGCGGGCGATTCTTTCGGCCACGCGCATCATGAAGCGTCGGTAGATTATGATGCGCAAGGCAGGCGGCACGCGCAAGGCGATTTCGCGCTGATAATCGCCAAAGGGCACCACGAACATCTTCGCCACACCGCCGAATTCCTCAAGCACATGGCAAATGTCGTCGGCCAAATATTCCGAAGTCGAGGAGGTTTGGGGGCGCCCGGAAAAATGAAGCGCGATGCAGGTCGCGCCGCGACGCGCCATGCGCCACATGGCCACAGGAGAGTCGATGCCCGAGGAGAGCAGGCAGACAACCTTGCCGGCCGTGCCCACCGGCAAGCCCCCCACTCCGCGGATGCTCTGGGCATACACGTATGCCATGCCCTGCACCACCTCGACATGCACCTCAACGTCGGCGCCCTTCATCTTCACCTTCTTATCGGTAAAGATTCCACACAGATGCTCGCCGACAATTTGGTTGATCTGCATGGAGTCCACGGGGAAATCGGTGTGATTGCGGCGCGCGACGACTTTCCACGTGAAGAAATCGCCCGCCTCGGCAAGAGCCTGGTTCGCCGCCTCGCAGATATCGTCCATATTGCGTTCGCAAGCGAATCCGCAGCTCACGCGGGCAACGCCTGGGACCCGGGCGATGAGCTGCGCTGCCCGAGCTGGCACGGCTGCATCGGCGGCCGAATCGTAGATCACCAGCACGCGCCCCGATATGCGGGTGATCTCATGCACGGCAACGCCATCGAGAAGCGCCTCGAGGTTGCGCATGAGACGCTTTTCGAACGTCGCCCGGTTGTGGCCCTTCAGGCCAAGCTCGTGGTAGTGCACAAGCGTAATTCGCTGGAAATGCATACGGATCGCCTTCTCACTTCGGGCGCCAAGCCCGCCAAACAAACGAAAGGCCCCCTTCGAAGGAAGAGGGCCCATTGCGCGCGCACGATGCGCAAACGCTTAGTGCTCTTTAATGTCGATCGTCTCGGGATCGTAGGAGACCTCGCCGCGAGCGATTTCGGCGAAGGCCATAGACAGCGGCTTCACGTGGTTCGCCTTGGCGATTTCGACGGCGCTCGAAAGCTGAATGGCGCGATCGCGCTGGCCACGCATCATGTCGTTGATGTCGTGCGCGCGCTTGGACGCCAAGGAGCACAGCAGAAAACGGTCGTTGTCCGTTTCGTCGAGCAGGACGTCGATTTCGGGGTCGATAATGCTCATGTACTATTCCTCGCTCATCTTTGCTTGGCTTTCGATGTAAGCGACCAGCTCATTGGCGCATACTTCGAGATTGTCATTCACGAATTGCTTATCATACTCCATCTTGTGGGAAAGTTCCACCACGGCGTTCTTCATGCGCACGGCGATGCTTTCCTCGGAGTCGGTTCCGCGGCCTCGCAGCCTCTCTTCGAGCACCTCCAAAGACGGAGGCTCTATGAAGACCAGATGCGCCTCGGGTATCTGCCTGCGAATCTGGAAAGCTCCCTGCACGTCAATCTCAAGAAGCACCTGGCCACCCTTGGAGATATGCTCCTCGACGCGCGCCCGGGGAGTTCCGTAGCGGCTTTCATGGACCTGGGCCCATTCGAGCAAACCGCCCGTCGCGACAAGCCTGTCGAATTCGGAATCGTCGACGAAGTAATAATGGACGCCATCGATTTCGCCTTCGCGCGGGGCCCTTGTGGTGTCGGAAATAGACAGCCACGCATCGGGAACGCGATCAAGAATCATCTTGACAAGCGTTCCCTTGCCCGCGCCGGAAGGTCCCGACAAAACGAAGAGGTTTCCCTTTCTTCCCATGCCCTGGACCTATTCGGTACTAAGCGAGACGCTCGAGCAAAGCGGCCTCTTGGCGCTCGCCAAGGCCCTTCAGACGACGGCTTTCGGCGATCTTGAGCTCGCCCATGATTTTCACGGCCTTGGCCTTGCCATAACCAGGCAGGGTCTCGATAAGGGTGGAAACCTTCATGCGGCCCACGATGGGGTCGTCTTTCATGCCAAGAACGTCCTGCAAAGACAGCTTACCGCTCTTCAGGTCTTCGCGAACCTGCGCGCGTTTGATGCGAGCGGCCTTCGCCTTCTCAAGCGCAGCCTGGCGCTCTTCGGCGCTCAACTCAGGAATAGCCATACCTTGTTCACTCCTTCAGTAAAAACCCGTCCTTGGTGACGGCGATTCGGGATAATAGCATACCAACCAGCCATTTCAACAAATCGCCGCCCAATGGGCCATTTCGCTCGAATTTCTCCTTGAAATGGCAACATTTCCGCTCTGACCTGTGTATTTCAAGCGATTTCACCTTGAAGGAAACAGCGCTTATGCCTGCCCGCGCCTAAAGATCGGCGGCTATGGCCTCGAAGGCCGCGACGGGATCGTCGGCCTGCGTGATGGGGCGTCCCACGACGATATGCGAGGCGCCGGCGTCGAACGCCGCCTTCGGCGTGGCGACGCGGCTCTGGTCGCCCAAATCGGCGCCTGCGGGACGCACGCCCGGGGTCACGATGAAGGCGTCGGGGCCGAGCAACTCGCGCAACATGGCGGCCTCTTGCGGCGAGGCGACCACGCCCGAAAGGCCCGCTTCGGAAGCGCAGCTCGCAAGGGTCTTCACCTGCTCGGTGAGTTCGCGCGTCACACCCGTCGCGGCGAGCGTTTCGGCATTCATGCTCGTAAGCACCGTAATGGCGAGCGTCGCCGTATTGCCGCCTGCGGCATCGACCGCCGCTTGCGCCGCCTGCATCATGGGAACGCCGCCGACGGCATGCATGGTTATCATGTCGGCGCCGGCCTCCACGGCGGAAGCCGCCGCGCCCGCAACCTGATGGGGAATATCGTGGCACTTCAGGTCAAGGAACACCTTGTATCCCAGAAGCTTGAAAATCTCGACGATGGCCGGCCCCTCGGAATAGTACAGGGTCATTCCGATCTTGAGCCATTTCGCCTTGCCCTGCAAAGCGACGGCGATGTCGAGCGCCTGGGCGCGCGGGCAATCGAGCGCCACGATGACGCGATGCGCTCGGGGAATGTTTTCAAATGCTGCTAGCATTGCAGCCCTCCAATCAAATCGTTCACATCGTCGACGCCCTGCTCTTCGCAATACGCCTCGATTCCAGCTATCACCTCGTCAACGGCATGCGGGTTGGTGAAGTTCGCCGTGCCGACGGCGACGGCGGTAGCGCCCGCGAGCATGAACTCGACGGCGTCGGTCCCGCTCGAAATGCCGCCCATGCCTAGAATGGGAATCTTCACGGCGCCGTGGCACTGCCACACCATGCGCAAGGCGACGGGCTTCACGGCCGGCCCCGAAAGACCGCCTACCACGCGAGAGAGCACGGGCTTGCGCGTGCGCGCGTCGATCGCCATGCCCAAAAGCGTGTTGATGAGCGAGATGGCGTCAGCGCCCGACGCCTCGGCCGCCTTCGCGATTTCGGTGATGTCGGTCACGTTCGGCGTGAGCTTCACAATCATGGGCTTGTTGGCCGCCGCGCGGCATGCCGACACGACTTTCTCGACGCTCGGCACATGCGTGCCGAACGTGAGCCCGCCCGCATCGACGTTCGGACACGAGATATTGATCTCGTAAGCGTCGGCCTGGCCATCGGCCTCAAGCGCCTCGACCACGGCCACGTATTCCTCGAGGCTATGGCCCGACACATTCACGATAGCGGGCACGCCTTGGGCTTTCAGCCAGGGAAGGTCGACCTCGCACAGATGCTTCACGCCAGGGTTTTGCAGGCCGATGGAATTCAGCATGCCCGAAGGCGTTTCCGCAATGCGGGGAGCGTCGTTTCCCTCCCAGCCATTAAGCGAAACGCCCTTCGTGGTGACGGCGCCCATACGGGCAACGTCGACGAAATCCGAGTACTCGCGCCCTGCGGCGAAGGTGCCACTCGCATCGGTAACGGGGTTCGCCATGGACAAGCCGCCCAGGTTCACACGCATATTCACAGCCATTACCACACCAGCTCCTTCGCATCGAACACGGGGCCGTCTACGCAAGAGCGACGGCGCCCCGCCTTCGTCTCCACCACGCACGACAGGCACGCGCCCACGCCGCACGCCATGCGCTTCTCCATGGAAACCCAGCACGCGACGCCTGCCTGCTCGGCTACGCTCGCCACGGCGTGCATGAGCGGCGCGGGGCCGCAGCAATACACGCTGTCGTATGCGCCCGTCGCGAGCTGCTCGCGAACGGGCTCCGTGCAAAATCCCGCATAGCCCAAAGAACCGTCGTCGGTGGCGATGATGGGCTCGCGGCCCAAAACCCTCGCATAGTCGGCGCGCGTCACCAGCGCGTCGGAAGTCTGAGCGCCCAGCACCACCTCGACCTCGCGACCGGCAGCAACGAGCTGCTGCGCGAACATGAACAGCGGCGCGGCGCCTACGCCGCCGCCCACGATGAGGCTTTTGCCTTCGCGGACCTGCCAGCCATGCCCAAGCGGCGCGATGAGCGAGCATTCGGACCCAGGCGCCACCTGCGTGAGATGAGCCGTGCCCTCGCCCACCGTCTGATAGATGATCTCGATGGAGCCGTCGTCGTGCGCGTCGTACACCGAAAACGGACGACGCAGGATATGGGATCCGAAATCAGGAAGCAGCATATGCACAAACTGGCCAGGGCGAATGGCCGCGGCGGATTTCGGAGCGGACAGCGCGATCTTATACAGGCGCGGACCCACGCACGCATTCGAGATGACGCTCGCGCGTTCCTCGAACGCCTGGCCTCCTTCGCGCATTTCGTGTTCACACATAAATATCCCTCAAAACTTAGAAACAGACAAAGGCAAAGGCGCAAATGCCTTTGCCTTGATTGGCATTCGAGCCATTCGGCTCGCCGGGCCTCACAAGCAGTTGCCAGGCAAGCCGAATGGCAAGCGCGCGTCGCTAGTCGACGATCTTCCCGTCGCGCAACGTCGCCTCGCCGCCGACGAACACGTCAGTGGCGCGCCCCACAAGCGAAGCCCCGATGAAGCCAGAGTTATGCGCTTTCGAGCAGAAATCGTCCTCGGCGACCGTCCATTCGACAGCTGGGTCGAACACGGTGATGTCGGCCGCGCAACCCGGTGCGATTTTCACGGGTTCCAATCCCAAAATATCGCGCGGCGCCACGGCCATGAGGTCGACCATATCGGCGTAATCGATAACGCCCGGCGCGACGAGCTTCGTAAGGACAAGGCCCAGGCTCGTCTCGAGACCCGTCATGCCGAACGGAGCGAGCTCGAACTCCCGAGCCTTTTCCCAAGCGGCATGCGGGGCATGATCGGTTGCGATGGCATCCACCGTGCCGTCTTTCACGCCCTCGATGAGCGCCGCGGCATCGGCCGCGGTACGCAGAGGCGGGTTCACCTTCAGGCTGGTCTCGTAGGCGTCGGTGATGTCATCTTCGGTGAGAAACAGATGGTGCGGCGTGACTTCGCACGTCACGGGCAGGCCTGCCTCTTTGGCCTTGCGGACCATGTCCAGGCCCTTGGCCGTGGTGATGTGCTGGATATGCAGTGGGCAGCCCGTGAGCTCGCACAGCTGAATATCGCGCGCGATTTCAAGCTCTTCTCCGGCCCCGGGCCATCCGAGCATGCCCAGGCGCGTGGAGACGACCCCCTCGTTTACCTGGCCCTCGCCCACAAGGCCGTCGTCTTGGCAGTGGGCCATCATGGTCTTGCCGAACATCTTGCCGTAGTCCATAACGCGACGCATCATGCCGGCGTCTTGCACGCCCTTGCCATCGTCGGTGAAAGCCACGGCTCCGTGGGCGACCATATCTCCCATCTCGGCGATGATCTCGCCTTTCAGGCCATGCGTCATCGCGCCGGCGGGATACACGCGGCACTTGCCGACTTCGGCCGCACGGCTCACCACGTACTCGATGGCGGCGCCTTCATCGGCGACGGGGTCGGTGTTGGGTATGGCGCAGACGCCCGTGAAGCCGCCATGCGCCGCCGCGCGCGTACCGCTGGCGATGTCTTCCTTATGCTCGAAGCCGGGTTCGCGCAGATGCACGTGCATATCGACAAGGCCCGGAACCAGCACCTTGCCGGAAAGGTCGATTTCGGTAGTGCCCGCGACGGGCTTGATTTCGCCGACCTGGGCAATCTTGCCCTCTTCGATGAGTACATCGCAAACCGCGTCAAGCTCAACCTGAGGGTCGACGACGCGGGCGTTCTTAAGCAGCATTGCCATTATCGGCACCTCCCAAAAGCAGATACAGCACGGCCATGCGCACGCAGATGCCCGCATAGACCTGTTCGAGAATGACCGAGCGCTCTGGATGGTCAGCCATATAGCTGTCGAATTCGACGCCGCGATTGATGGGGCCGGGGTGGCACACAATGGCGTCGGGGCGCATGAGGCGCTCGCGCTTCTTCGTCAAGCCGAACAGCTCATGGTATTCGCGAAGGCTGGGAAATGGCGCGCCCTCGAGCCGCTCGCGCTGAATACGCAGCATATAGACCACGTCGAGCTCGGGCAGCACGTCGTCGAGATAGGGGCTCACATGGTCGGCCCCCAGCACCTCGGGCGCAGCGGGCATCAAGGTGGCGGGCCCCACGACGGTAACTTCGGCGCCCATAATCTTGAGTGCGGGAATAAGCGAGCCGCATACGCGCGAGTGTCCGATGTCGCCCACAATGCCGACCTTCAGCCCGTCGAAGCTGTGCTTGTGCTCCCAAATGGTATACAGATCGAGCAGCGCCTGCGTAGGATGCTGGTGCTTGCCGTCGCCGGCGTCCACAACGCAGGCGGGCGTGTGCTCGGAAATGATGCGCGGCGCACCAGCGTGCTTGTCGCGCACGATGATCATGTCGATCTTGTACGCGTTCAGGGTTTCGACCGTGTCGATGAGGCTCTCGCCTTTCACCGAGCTTGTCGAGGAGCCGCCGAAATTGAGGCTGTCGCACGACAGGCGCTTTTCCGCCAGCTCGAACGACGAGCGCGTACGAGTGGACGGCTCGTTGAACATGTTCACGACCGTGAGGCCCTTAAGCGTCGGAACCTTTTTGATCTTGCGCTGATTGACCTCGGACAGCGTTTTCGCCGTTTCGAGAATCGTCATGATATCGGCGTCGGAATACTCGTTGATGTCGATGAGATGCTTGTGTTCGAAAGCCATGTGGCCTACTCACCCCCCAGCGGGGCCGCGTGCGCGCGGTCGCCCGGCTCCATTTCCAAAATTTCAACCGCAGACGACCCGTCGACCTCTTCGAGGAACAGGCGAACGTTTTCCTCGTGCGACGAAGGGACGTTTTTGCCGACGTAATCGGCGCGGATGGGAAGCTCGCGGTGGCCGCGATCGATGAGAACCGCCAGTTGGATAGATGAGGGGCGGCCCAAATCCATGAGCGCGTCGAGCGCTGCGCGGATGGTTCGGCCGGTGTAGAGCACGTCATCGACCAGCACGACGGTTTTGCCGTCGAGGGTAAACGGGATATGCGTGGCGTGCACTTCGGGAGAAAGATAGGTGAGGAAATCGTCGCGATAGAAGCTGATGTCCAAGCTTCCCAAAAGCGGCTGCTCTCCTTCGATTTCGGCGATTTTATCGGCCAGGCGTTTGGCCAAGATATCGCCGCGGGTGACGATGCCCACGAGCGCGATTTCCTTCGAGCCGTGGTTCGCCTCCAGAATCTGGTGGGCGATGCGCGTAAGCGATCGCTCGATTTCGGTCGCATCCATAACGACCGATTTCACCTGGTAGGCGTCTTTCATACACACTCTCCTCTCTTTGTTTGAGTGCGTACAGCTGACCTACGCCGCCAACCCACCAGGGCATAAAAAATGCCTTGGCCACAGGTTGGCTAAGGCTTCGTGGGCGCCTCTGTATAACGCGGGTGGCGCCAATCGCGTGCCTTGCCGGTCTCTCTGTACCGCCTTAAAGGACGCTGCCAGTATACACACAGCGCCGCCGCGGCAAAAGCCCCTTTCCCAAATCAGTCAAGTCGAATCGGCAAGCGGAAGAAAGAAAACGAGGACAATCGCCCGCCGCAAGGCTGACTAAGCGCAAAGCAGACGAAGGCGCGCGAAGCGAGCTGCCGAACGTCGGTGAAATCTCGCGATTCGGCCAAGAAGCGGCAACAAAACTCAGGCGGGGCGAACGGCGGCGTTATGATAGAGCGGATAAGACCCAACAGCCAAGCCATAGAAAAGGACATTCACGCATGACCTCAGCGACATCGCTGGCAATGCCGCCGAAAAAGAAACTTCCCCTCTTGCTGAAGATATACGCGGTCGTGCTCATCGTGAGCTCGACGCTTTCCATCGCCGTAGCGGTGCTGCTCGGGCTTTATCTCCCCCGCGTCTCGGACACCTCGCTTGCTCTGGGGGACCCCACGACGCTCGTCATCGCCATCGTCCAGATCGCGCTTTCCGGCATCTCTTGCCTTATTTCGATCGTGCTCGGCGTGCGCATGCTGCGCGACAAGCGGCGCGGCGCGCGCATCGTCATGGAAGCCCTCATCGCCGTCGAGGTCGCGACGATGATCTGCGAGGTCATGCTCTCCGGCCTGCAAGGCCCAAGCATGTACGAAATCCTGCATCTGGCGTTTCTCATCGCGCTCATGGTGTATCTCGACCCTTCGCTTTCCGAGGAGAGAAGGCTCCAACGAAAGCTCGCCGACCTCGAGGTGCGCGAGCGAGCAGAGGAAGGAACGCTCGGACGTGACGAAACGGGAAAAGGCTACATCGAGCTCAATTTCTTCAATCTGTTCTGGATATTCGTCGTCTGCTGCATTCTCGGCCTGATCATCGAGGTCATCTATCACATGGCCGTCGTGGAGCCAGGGGTCTACCAAGACCGGGCCGGCATGCTCTATGGCCCGTTCTCCCCCATCTATGGCATCGGGGCGGCGCTTATGACCATCGCGCTGAACCGCTTCCATAAGGCCAACATCGTCGTGGTGTTTTTCATAAGCGCGCTAATCGGCGGCGCCTTCGAATATCTCGTGAGTTGGTTTTTCCAGTTCGCCTTCGGCATCATGGCCTGGGACTACACGGGAACGTTCCTTTCCGTCGGCGGGAGGACCAACGGCATGTTCATGGCCATGTGGGGCATTTTGGGGTGCGTATGGATCAAGGTGCTGCTGCCGCGCATGCTCAAACTCGTGAACTCGATTCCCTGGAAATGGCGCTACGGCCTCACAAGCATCTGCGCGACGCTCATGCTCGTCAACGCCGTGATGACGATGCTCGCCTTCGACTGCTGGTATCAGCGAGAAGCGGGGATCCAGCCCGTAAACGCCATGGAGCAGTTCTTCTCGGACTACTACGGCGACGATTTCATGGCGAATCGCTTCCAGAGCATGACGATCGACCCCTCGCGCTCCACGCGTATCGCCCCGAGCGAATTCGAAGGATAGGAGCCCGCATGGATATCGCGATTCTCTGCATAGGAAACAGGCTCATGCTCGATGACGGGGCGGGGCCCGCGGTCTACGACAAGCTCTGTTCCGACTATCGATTCCCGAGCGATATCAAACTCTACGACGCCGGCTGCATGACGATGGACTTACTGCCGAACGTATGCAAGGCCGATTACGTTATCGTCGTTGACGCGGTCGACGGCACGCAGGAGCCTCCGGGCACCGTGTTCAGGTTTTCGCCTGACGATATCGCGGGGCACGGCGCCATGCAGTCGCTGCACGATATGAGCCTCTCCGACCTGCTCGCCTCCGCAGCACTTCTCGGACACGAAGCTCGCGGAGTATGCTTCGGGGTCCAAGCCGAGAACATGAGTCCGGCGAGCTTCGTGGAGGGCCTCACGCCGAATGTGCACGCGGCAATCGGACTGCTCGTCGATTCGGTGCTCGCCGAACTCGTATCGCTCGGAGTCGAATTCTCCCATGCCGACGGAAGAGCCTTCGTCGCGCCTGGGAAGCCCGCTGGTGGCGAAGGCGTCGTAGAGGCGCCCGAACCCGCCAGGCCAGCCGATTTCGGATTCTCTACCCGCAAGGAGTGCTCGTGAGCAGCAACGCAAACCGCAACGCCAAAGCCGCAATCACCGAAGAGCAGTATGCCGCCGAAGCGCGCCTGCTCGAAGGCGTTCCGCGCGTAAACATCGCGGCGCTGCTCATGCCGCCTATCTGGGGGCCGGCCCACGGCATTTGGGCGACCATCGTGTTCTACCCTCTTTGGATTGTCGCCGACACCTGCTTCGTGAACGCCTTCGCCTATCGAACGCCGCTCTCCATAGCGCTCGGCATTATCGTGTTCGTCCTGCTCAGCGCGGCGACCGTGGCCTTTTCGATCATCTCGCAGCCCTTTGCGCTGCACCGCGCGCTCGAGATGGGCGTATCCAAAGAGCGCTATCTGAAACGCCAGAGAATTTGGGCTGCCGTAGGAATCGTCGTGGGGGCTTTGGCCATTGCGGCGGCGACCTACTACAACCTCTTCATGAATCCGCAGCTTTCAGGGCTCATAGGCTGACGAGCCTTCGGGAATCGGCGTCAGCGTTAAAGCGGGGCCGACCTCGGGGGCGTCAAGCTTTCGTAACCCTCATGCGATAGAATGGGAGCACCGAACACGACCAAAGCGAAGCGTGCGTTATCGCATGCCGGGAAGGCGACCATGACCTCCTCTAAAAATATCGGCGACCAGGTTTTCGACGCGGTTCAGAATGCCGTGAATTCCCAGGATTTCAGCAGCTTGCAATCGAATATCGAAAAATCCATCGGCATTGTCGCCACGGGAATCGGAAATGGGCTCGCGAGCGCGTCGGAGAATCTGCGCCGAAGCCAAGAGCGCTATGCCCAAGCCCAGCAAAAACGCCTCATCGAAGAGCGCATGGACCTCATCTACGACAGGCCGAGCGAACAGCGATCGTCGGGCATCGCCCTTATCGGCTGGGGGTTAGTCGCCATCGTGGGCATGATGGCGCTTTCGACGGGGTTCGTCTTGAGCGGGATCTCGTTCGCCGCGCTTGCTGGCGTTTTCGGCATCGCCGTCGGAGGCGCGCTTATTTCGCGCGGAGTGAGCAGGCTTAATCTGGCGAACCGATTCGAGCGCTACCGAGAGATTATCGGGCTTCGCGAATATTGCTACATAAACGAGCTCGCGGCAAGCACGGCCGACACGCCCGAGAATACGCTCAAAAACGTGAAGCGCATGCTGTCCCAGGGATTCTTCAAGCAGGCCGCGCTCGGCGACGACGAAAGCTTCCTCGCCATGACCACGAACGCCTACCAGCAATACCGCATAGCGCGAAGCGAAGCCCTGCAAAGCCGATCCGAAAAGCCAAAGCTCTCCGAATCCGCCGATGCAACGCTCACCGAGCAAGAGCGCCAAATCCTGCAAACGTGCGAGTCTCACGCCGACAAGATTCACGAGGCGCAGACGGCGATAGCCGACGAGAAGGTCTCGGCGAACGTAGAGAGCATCGAGCGCGTCGTTCGCACCATCATCGACCGAGCGCGGCAAGAACCCGAGGCGATTGGCGATTTGGACCGTTTCGCGAGCTACTATCTCCCAACGACGGTGAAGCTGCTCGAATCTTACGAAGAGCTCGACCGCCAACCCATACAGGGAGACAACATCGCGCAGTCGAAGCGCGAAATCGAAGGGGCGCTCGCCAGCCTGAAGACGGCTTTCGAGAAATTGCTTGATTCGATATTCAGCGACATGGCCCTCGACGTTAGCTCCGACGTGTCGGTGCTGCATACGGTGCTCGCCCAGGAGGGCCTCGTCGAAAACCCCTTCGACAAGAACCGATAGTTTGCCGGCGCCGCAAAAGCGCCGACCGAAACCCAAAAAGAAAGGCACGCCATGACCGAAGCGACCAACCAAGTGACGCAGACCCCGCAGCTCACGCTCACCCCCACCCTCGGCGAAACGACGCTGCCGACGCTTGCGCAAACGACGACCGCCGCGGCAACGCAGTCGGAAAATGTCCAGGGGAAAATCGACGACAGCATGCTGACCGACGAGGAGAAGCAGATGGTCGAAAGCTTCTCCCAGCAAATCGACGTGCGCGACTCAGCCATGATTCTGCAGTACGGCGCAGGGGCGCAAAAGAAGATGGCCGACTTCTCCGAATCGGCGCTCGAGAGCGTGAGGACGAAAGACCTCGGCGAAGTGGGCGATCTGATCACCGGAGTCGTCGGCGAGTTGCGCAGCTTCGATGCGACCGAAGAGAAGGGGCTTTTCGGATTCTTCAAGAAAGGCGCGAATAAGATCGATGCGCTCAAGACGCGCTACGACAAAGCAGAGGCCAATGTCGACAAAATCGCGAAGAACCTGCAAGAGCGCCAGATGACGCTTATGAAAGACGCCGCGATGCTCGACAAGATGCACGAGCTCAACCTGTCGTACTACAAAGAGCTCACCATGTATATCCTCGCCGGCAAAAAGAAGCTCGAGTATGCCCGCAACGTCGAGCTCAAAGAGCTCACCGACAAGGCCGCAGCGTCAGGGCGCGCCGAAGATGCCCAGGCGGCCCAGGATTTCGAGGCCATGTGCACCCGTTTCGAGAAGAAGCTCTCCGACCTCGACCTCACGCGAACCATCGCCATGCAGACTGCCCCGCAAATTCGCATGGTGCAGAACAACGAGATAACCATGGTCGAAAAAATCCAGACCACGCTCGTCAATACCATCCCGCTTTGGAAAAGCCAGATGGTGCTCGCCTTGGGCATTGCGAATTCGCAGGAAGCGGTTCGCGCGCAAAACGCCGTCACCAACATGACGAACGAGCTGCTCAAGAAGAATGCCGAGATGCTGCATACCTCAACCGTCGAGGTCGCAAAAGAATCCGAACGCGGAATCGTTGACATCGAAACGCTGAAGAACACCAACGAGACGCTTATCAAGACCTTCGACGAGGTGATTCAGATTCAGGCTGAAGGACGCCAGAAGCGCGCCGAGGCGGAGATTGAGCTTCGCCGCATGGAAGAAGAGCTCAAGCAGAAGATGCTCGAAGTGCCCAGAAGCTAGCGCCGCAACGTAGGCGACAGCCCCAGTGTTTTCACCCAAGCGTCCCCGATCAACGGTCGGGGACGCTTTCTTTTTCAGAACAGCCCGCAGCTAAAGAGGAACTCCAAGCTTTTCAGCTTGCTGCCCACATGCTCGCGGACCCACGCCTGGCACAGGCGCAGCACCTCAAAGGATATATGGCGCGGAACTTCCCTGGCTGCGATGTCGTCGAAGGTCGACATCATAAGCCAATGGGCCCAAGAGAGCACGTCGCTTCCCACCTGAATGGTGTCCGAGAACATAAGGCAGTCGCGGCATACCGCGCCGCCTTCCGCAGGCGAAAACGACACCTGCGCACGAGAACCCGATTCGGCAAGCGGGCGCGCGCACATCACGCACCGATTGAGGCTCGGACGAAACCCCGAAAATGCGAACGCTTTCAGCATGAAGGCGGCGCAGAGCGCAAGAGCGCCACTTTCATCGGCGGCTTCGGAATGCGAAAGCGCCGATATAGCCAAATCGTAGATGCGCGGAGCCTGCAAATCGGGCTGCGCGAGACGCGTGAGCAGATCGACGATAGGCGCAGCGGCCGCCGCATGCTCCATATCCTCGCGCACACCGCGATGCGCATTGAGCAGCCTTGCCTCTTTCACGATATCGAGGCTTTTGCCGCACGCCAGCAGCAAATCGACCTCGCTGAATATCTCCAAGCGCGACGCGAACGAGGAATTCGGCTTGCGCGCGCCTTTCGCCACCGCGCGCACCTGGCGGCCATCGCAGGCGAGCAGCGTAACGATAAGATCGGTCTCGCCGAGCTTCGTCTTGCGCAGCACCAACGCCCGAAGCGAATACGTATCCGCCGCCACGGCACTCCCCTCTCCAAACAAAAGCCGCTCTTTCGAGCGGCTTTTACCGATTTCGCTATACCGTAACGCGGCTTAAGCGCGGTCGGCGATTTCCTTCGTGATTTCGGCAACGAATTCCTCGACCGACTTCTGCACGGTCTCGTTGCTGCGATCGCGCACCGAGATATTGCCCTCCTCGGCTTCCTTTTCGCCCAAAATCAGCATATAGGGAACGCGATCGACGCCGCGCGCCTCGCGAATCTTGTAGCCGATTTTCTCGTCGCGGTCGTCAACCACCACGCGCACGCCGGCCTCCTCAAGCTTGGCGGCAACCTGATGCGCGTAATCGCGCGATTTCTCGGACACGGGCAGCACCTTCACCTGCGTAGGAGCGAGCCACGTGGGGAACTTGCCCGCATAGTGCTCGATCAAGATGCCGATGAAGCGTTCGATAGACCCATAGCACACGCGATGAAGCATGATGGGGCGCTTCTTGGAGCCGTCGTGGTCAGTATATTCCAGATCGAAGTTCAGCGGCATTTGGAAATCGAGTTGAACGGTGCCGCATTGCCAGGTTCGTCCCAGCGAATCTTCCAGATGGAAATCGATCTTCGGCCCGTAGAAGGCGCCGTCGCCCTCGTTGACCTCGTAAGGCATGGCCAGCTTCTCGAGTGCGGCCTTCAGGCCGCCCTCTGCCGCAGCCCAATCCTCGTCGGAACCCATCGAATCGTCGGGGCGCGTGGACAGTTCAACATGGTATTTGAAGCCAAACTTCTGGTACACCGAATCGATGAGGTTCACCACGCCGACGATCTCGTCGGTCAGCTGGTCGGGGCGCACGAACAGGTGCGCGTCGTCTTGGGTGAAGCAGCGCACGCGGAACAACCCGTGCAGCGCCCCTCGCATCTCGTGGCGGTGCACGATGCCGAGCTCGCCGGCGCGAATGGGCAGATCGCGGTAGCTATGGGGTTTGGAGGCATACACGAGCACGCCGCCCGGGCAGTTCATGGGCTTTACGCAGTACTCCTCGTCGTCGATCGTCGTGGAATACATATTGTCTTTGTAATGATCCCAGTGCCCCGACGTCTCCCACAGGTGCCTGTTCATGATGAGCGGCGTGGAGATTTCGACATAGCCCGCCGCGCGATGGATCTCGCGCCAGTAATCGATGAGCGTATTCTTCAAAATCATGCCGTTGGGCAAGAAGAAGGGAAATCCGGGGGCTTCGTCACGCATCATGAAAAGGTCCATGTCGCGGCCGATCTTGCGATGGTCGCGCTTTTTAGCCTCCTCGATTACACGAAGGTGCTCGTCGAGCTCCTCTTTGGTGGCGAACGCCGTGCCGTTGATGCGCGTGAGCATCTTGTTGTTCTTGTCGCCCTTCCAATAGGCGCCCGAAACGGCCGTCAGCGTGAAAGCCTTCAGCGCCTTGGTGTAGCAAATATGGGGGCCAACGCACATGTCGATATAGTCGCCCTGCTGATAGAAGGTGATGCGCGCATCTTCGGGAAGATCGCCGATATGCTCGACTTTGTACTTCTCGTTGCGCTCTTCCATAAGAGCAATGGCTTCGGCACGAGGAAGCTCGAAGGTCGTGAACTTGAGGTTCTCCTTCACGATTTTCTTCATCTCGGCCTCGATGGCGGCAAGATCCTCCTCGCCGATTTTGGTATCCCCCAGATCGACGTCGTAGTAAAAACCGTTATCGGTCGCGGGACCGTACGCGAAGTCGGCCTGCGGATACAGGCGCTTAATGGCCTGAGCCATAATATGAGCGGCTGAGTGGCGAACGACATGCGTCACATCTTCTTGCGCCAACTCGGCAACAGTTCCATCGTTGTACAGAGCCTTCATGGGGCCATCTCCTCTCGAATGCGCAAGGCGCATGCTGAATCGGGTTCACATTATAGGTGCCCCGCACGCCCTTACAAGCCAGCGCGAGGCGCTCGGCGAAAATCTGACAAATACGCGAAATCGGAAACTTTGCGGGCGTGCGCCAAAACAAGAAAAGCCGCTCGGTAGCGGCTTTTCCAAGGCGGGACTTCAAGTGCCGCCAAGTTTAGCGAGGCGGCATCTGGATGCGCACTCCAGGGTCTTGCTGATGCGCGGCCTGCCTTGGCGCGCTGGTAGTTCGACCGCTGCGGCGGGCGTTGACCCCCGGCAGTTGCGTCGCACAATACGGGCATACCGTCCACGAAGGGTCGAGCGCCTTGCCGCACTTCTGGCACTGGTTTTTCAGACGCTGATGGCAGCTCGGGCACAAAATGTAATCGGCCTCTACGGGGTAACCGCAATTGGCGCATTCGCCATACTGCATGAGCTGGCGCTGCTTCAAAGCGACCTCGAGCTCCTGCTCGTCGCGATCGATCTGCAGCAGAGGCGGGCGAAGCAGGCAATACGCTATGACGCCGAGGATGGGCACAAGGGCGACGATGGCCCAAACGTACCACACCGTACCGCGCTGGTAGGCATCGCGAACGACCCAAATAATGGAAAGAACGTACACGGCCACGAGCAAAATGATGATAGCCGTGACGGCCATCTGCAATTCCGGAGTCCAGAGCTGCGAGAGAATGTCGCTCATTGAAAATCCTTCTCGAACATTGATACGCTAGGAAAAGCCGATTAAGGCCGTCTTGCTCTCCCGCGCGTCGGCATGCGCGGCATGCGGCAGACTGGCGAAATCAAGCACGTTTTCCTGGTCACGCATTGTAGCAAAGAACGTCCATCGCCGCTCGCATTCGAGAGCTTCCCCATACGAAGAGAAAGAAACCCCGCTTTCGATACACAGAAAGCGGGGTTTTCGAAGTGAACTGCCTTTTGTTAGAGCTCGGCAATCTGCTGTTTGACGAGCTCGAGCTTGGCCGAGAGCTCCGCGTGCTTCGCCTTGTCTTTCTCGACGATCTCGGGCTTCGCCTTGGAGAGATACCCCGGGTTCGAAAGCTTCTTGTCGAGCTTGGCCACGTCTTTGGCGAGTTTGTCTTGCTCTTTGGCAAGCCTCGCGCGCTCCGCCTCGAAATCCACGAGCCCCGAAAGGTGGCAATAGACCTCGCACCCGGAAACAAGGGTCGCGTTCGTCTGGGCCGGCTTTTCGGCATCTGGCGAGACCTCGAACGCGGCCGTGCGCGCAAGCGCCTCAATGAGGGGGCGCTGCTCTCGAATAGCCTCGGCAAGCTCGGCGGGCGCCTTCACCGTGATATCGAGCTCCTGCTTCGGAGATATTCCGTAGCGGGCGCGCGTCGATCGCACGGCGGCCACGATTGCGCACACAAGCCCGATGGAGCGCTCCGCCGCTTCGTCTTTGAAGCGGGCAAGCGTCTCGGGCTCGGGCCACTTCTCCAGCATGAGCGCCTCGGCTGCGGAGCCCTGCTCGTGCGGGAGCTGCTCCCACAAAGCCTCGGTGACAAACGGCATGGCCGGATGCAGAAGGCGCAGCGCCGAGTCGAGCACGAACACGAGATTGCGCTGCGTCTGCAGGCGCGCAGCCTCATCGGCACCCTCGCGCAGGCTCGCCTTCGAGAACTCGATATACCAATCGCAGAACTCATTCCAGAAAAACGCGTGCAAATCGTTGGCGACCTCGCCGAACTTATATTCGGAAATGCCCTTGGTCACACGCTCGGAAAGGCCGGCCAAACGCGACAGGATCCACGCGTCGGCGGGCGTTGCAGCAGCGGGCTCGCCGGGAGTATAGCCCTCGAGGTTGCCCAAAACGAAGCGGCTGGCATTCCAGATTTTCGTGACGAATGCGCGAGCCTGCTCAGTGCGGGGCGACGCAATAAGCTCATGGGTCTGCGGGTTGATATCGGCGTCGAAGCGCACGTCCTGGTTATTCGTGACGAGCGTCAGCAGATTGAAGCGCATGGCATCGGCGCCGTATTTCGCGATGAGGTCCATGGGGTCGACGCCGTTGCCCTTCGACTTCGACATGCGACTGCCGTCTTTGGCCAGAATGGTGGCATAGATGACCACATCGTGGAACGGAATCTCGCCCAGGAAGTATGTGGAAGACATAATCATGCGGGCAACCCACAGCGCGATGATGTCGCGCGCAGTGACGAGCGCCGTCGTGGGATGATGCCCCTCGAGCTGCTCGGGATGGTTCGGCCATCCCTGCGTGGCGAACGTCCACAGCTGGCTCGAAAACCACGTGTCGAGCACGTCTTCGTCTTGATGCACATGATGGCTACCGCATTTGGGACACGTGTCCGCATCCTCCATGCACGCATCCTCCCAACCGCAATCGTCGCAGTAGAACACAGGAATGCGATGGCCCCACCACAGCTGGCGCGAGATGCACCAGTCTTTGAGATTTTCCATCCAGGTGAGATACGTCTGCGTCCAACGCGCGGGATGGAACGTCACCTGGCCGCTGGTCACGGCCTCAGTCGCGGGGCCTTTCAGCTTGTCGACGGCGACGAACCACTGCTCGGAAAGCCAGGGCTCCAAAGCGCTCGGACAACGGTAGCAATGCATCACGGAGTGATGGTGGTCTTCCACATGGTCGAGCAGGCCATGCTCATCGAACCATGCCACGACGGCCTCGCGGCACTCTTCGCGACTCATGCCGCTGAATTGGCCGTAGCCTTCCACGACATGCGCAGTCGCGTCGAAGATATTGATCTTCTCCAAATCGTGGCGCTCGCCCATGGCGAAGTCGTTCGGGTCGTGCGCGGGGGTCACCTTCACGAAGCCCGACCCGAAATCGGCGTCGACATAGAAATCGCTGAAGATGGGGATCTCGCGGTCGACGATGGGCAGCATGACTTTCGCGCCGACGAACTTATCTTTGCTGTGGTCTTTGGGAGAAACCGCGACGCCCGTGTCGCCGAGCATGGTTTCGGGGCGAGTGGTCGCCACCACGATATACTCAACGCCATCGATTGGCTCAACGAGCGGGTAGCGCAGATGCCAGAGATGCCCGTCTTCCTCTTGGTATTCCGCCTCGTCATCCGAGATGGCGGTGCCACACGTGGGGCACCAATTCACAATGCGCTTGCCGCGATAGATCAGGCCGTCGTGATACCAATCGCAAAACACCTTGCGCACGGCATCGGCGTAATCTGGGTCCATGGTGAAATGGGGGTCGTCAAAATCGACCGAGCAGCCCATGCGTTTGATCTGCTCGATGATGTGGCCGCCGTATTCGTGCGTCCAATCCCAGCAGGCGTCGATGAACTTCTCGCGCCCGATTTCGCGGCGAGAGATGCCCTGCGCGGCGAGCTTTTTGTCGACCTTCGTCTGCGTCGCGATGCCCGCATGGTCGGTTCCCAGAATCCAGCGAGTCGAAACGCCGCGCATGCGATTGAAGCGAACGATAGTGTCTTGGATCGTGTCGTCCATCGCATGTCCCATATGCAAAACGCCCGTCACATTGGGCGGCGGAATGGTGACGGTGCAATCCCCCACGCCTGGACGGCGAGCATAGCAGCCGCCGTCGATCCATTTATCGAGAATGCGAGGCTCAAGCTCCTCGGGGTCGTAATTTTTGGAAAGCTCTTCCACTCAATGCTCCATTCCTCAAGCAAAAACCGCCGACAACGCGCCCCGCGCCATGAGGCGATCGGACCGCAACGAACTGGGTGTCTTTAAGCCGCGTGTTCTATTTCGGGTTTCGTCGCGCCCTCGATGTCGCTTGGACGAATGACGACACGCGTTGGGCCGGGGTATTCCGGCAAATCGAACATCACATCCTGCAAAACGCGCTCGCAGATGGAGCGCAACCCGCGCGCACCCGTTCCGTGCTCGAGCGCCTCATGCGCTATGGCGGACAGAGCGCTCGGCTCGAAGACCAATTCGGAATTCTCGAATTCGAACATACGCTTGTACTGCTTTACCAGCGCATTTTTCGGATCGGTGAGAATATGGACCAAATCGTCTTCGGTCAGCTCATCGAGCGAGCAAATAACAGGAATGCGGCCGACGAATTCGGGGATCATTCCGAACTTATTCAAATCTTCCGGCAAGACCTTGGCCAAAAGCTCGGCCTCGGCATGCTTCTTCGATTCGGGCATATCGCTGGTAAAGCCGACTCCAGTCTTTCCGACGCGCTGCCCGATGATGTCTGCCAAGCCCACAAAGGCACCGCCCAAAATGAAGAGGATGTTCGTGGTGTCGATATGGATAAGCTCTTGCTGGGGGTGCTTGCGGCCGCCCTGAGGAGGAACGCTCGCCTCCGTCCCCTCCACAATCTTAAGAAGGGCCTGCTGCACGCCCTCGCCAGAAACGTCTCGCGTAATCGAGAGGTTTTCCGCCTTTCGGGCGATTTTGTCGATCTCGTCGATGTAGATGATGCCGATCTGCGCGCGGTCGATATCGAAATCGGCCGCCGTGATGAGCTTCAGCAAGATATTCTCCACGTCTTCGCCAACGTAGCCCGCCTCGGTAAGCGTCGTTGCGTCGGCGATGGCGAAGGGAACCTGAAGCGTTCGCGCCAGCGTCTGGGCAAGCAGCGTCTTGCCCGACCCAGTGGGACCAAGAAGCATGATGTTGCTCTTCGCGAGCTCCACGTCGTCGTCGGAGGAATCGGCGCCGAGACTGATGCGCTTGTAGTGGTTGTAGACAGCCACGGAAAGCGCACGCTTGGCGCTGTCTTGCCCTACGACATGCTGGCCAAGACGCTCATACAAATCGTGGGGCGTGGGCAGCGCCGCCAGAATCTCGCTCGCGCAAGGAAGGTCCTCGTCGGCCGATGCCGCCTGAAAGACATTGCCAGCGGCGGCATTCTCATCGACATGGGCAGCGCCCAGCCGATCGCGATCGATGTAGCCCCCACTCGAGAGAACGTCCGTGCAATAGAGAATGCACTCGTCGCAAATGCAGGTGCCATCGGGGCTCTGAATCATACCCGCAACTTCGTCGGCCGTTTTTCCGCAGAACACGCAGCGCGCGTCTTTGGGGTCGATGGTCTTGTGGTCTTTGCTCTGCATGAGGCCTTATGCTTCCTTCTTAGATGCGGCGCGCGACGTGATAATCTCATCGACCAGGCCATATGCCTTGGATTCATCGGCGGTCAGCCAATGGTCGCGCTCGGAATCGCGATGGATGGTCTCTATCGACTGGCCGGTATGCTTGGCGAGAATGCCCTCGAGGCGCTCGCGGCATTTGCGCATTTCCTGAGCGGCGATCTCGAAATCGGTCTGCTGCGTGCGGCTCTCCGCGCCACCCATGGGCTGATGAATCATGATCTGAGAGTTGGGCGTGATGAAGCGCTTGCCCGGCGTACCAGCGGCGGTGAGCACCGAAGCCATCGAAGCCGCCATGCCGAGGCAGACCGTGGAGACGTCGCAGCGGATGAACTGCATGGCGTCGTAAATCGCCAGACCTGCGGTCACGCTGCCGCCAGGGGAATTGATGTAAAGCGAGATATCCTTTTCGGGATCGGCGCTTTCAAGATGCAAGAGCTGAGCGATGACCACGTTCGCGACGTCGTCGTCGATGGCGCTGCCCAAAAACACAATGCGATCATTGAGCAGGCGCGAATAGATGTCGTAGGAGCGCTCCCCGCGAGGAGATTGCTCAATGACATAAGGAATCGTATAGCCGTTCTGCATAAATGATGCCCTTTCGGTCTTAACTGAGCGTGATGATAATACGACCAAGGCTCGCTCCCGAAAAACGGATGCGAGCCTTGTCACTGTAGCACGTTTGCGATGCAGAGCTAAGGAAAGCCTCTTTGCATCCAAGTCGTCATACATGGCTCTCGGTCGCACCGAGAAACCGCGCGACGACTTCCTTATTCTGCGTCGGCCTGAGTCGAATCCTCTTTGGGAGCCTCGGCCTTTTTCTTCGTGGATTTCTTGGCGGAAGCCTTCTTGGTGGGCTTCTTCTCCTCTTCGGCCTGCTTGGGAGCCTCGACCTCTTCGATCTCGGCCTCCTTCAGAAGGGCCTCGAGAGCCTTGCCGCGCAGGATGCCTTCGCGAACGATGTGGAGGCGGCCCTGCTTCTTCCAATCCTTATACAGCTTGTCGGCGTCTTTCGCGCCAGAGGTCTTGAACTCGTTGACGACCTCTTCGTCGGTCACCTCGATGCCGTTGTGGCGAGCATAGGCGTCAAGGGCGAGGTTCTGCTTCACCGTATCGGCGGCCTGAGCCTTCACGTCGTCCTTGAACTGATCGGCCGTCAGGTTCTGAGCGGCGAGATACGCATCGAGCGTGGCGCCCTGGCGCTGAAGCTGCTCGAAGAAGCTCTGGAGCAAATCGCGCTCCGCATCTTCGCACATAGCGGCGGGAGCTTCGCCCTGAAGGCGCTTCTGCAGCTCGTAAAGGGCGTTGTTCTCCATAATGCGGGGAATCATATCGCCTTTCTGAGCCTCGATCTGCTCGCCCATCTTCGTGCGCAGCTCGGCGGCATCGGCAAAGCCGAGATTCTCTTTGACCCATTCGTCCGTGAATTCAGGAACGATCTTCTTCTTGACCGCTTTGACCTCGACGTCGAAGACGACCTTTTCGGTCTTGTCTTTCAGAATGCTCGTCAGCATGCACGGGTTCGAGGCGACCTCGATCTCGAAATGCTTCGCCTCGCCCTTCTTGCAGCCCACAAGCTCGGCGTCGAACGCCGCGGGGTACAGATTCTGGCCGAGTTCGTAAAGACGCTCGTCAGCAGAAAGAGAGGCAATCTCTTCGCCCTTGTCGTCGACGGCCTTGATGGAAAGGTCAACGGCGGAATCGGCCTTGACCTTCGTGTTGGCGGGAGCGTTCTTGTAGTCGTAGTAGTAATTGCCCAAAGCCTCAATCTGCTCGTCGATTTCGGTCTCAGAGGCAGCCTTGAAGGGAATCTCGATGTGCACAGGCGAATAATCGGAAAGCTCGAGTTCGGGCTTGACCTCAACCTCGACAGAGTAGACGTAATCGCTGCCCTCTTCGACAAGGCCCTGGCCCTCGGAGAACTTAGGCTGGGAGATCATGACCAGATCGGCTTCGTCGACGGCCAGAGGGAAGGTCTCGTTGAGAAGGTCTTCGGCCACCGAAGAGAGGATGGATTCCTTGCCGATATTGGCATCGATGATCTGGCGCGGCACATGGCCGGGGCGAAAGCCCGGGAAGCGATACTTCTGGCCAAAATCTTTGTAGGTCTTCTTGATTCGGGCGTCGACATCGGCGGCTTCAACAGTCACCGTGAGTTTGGTGGCGCCGGACTCGAGAACCTCAACGTTCGTTTTCAACTTTTCCTCCATCTGGATCTTCGCTCAATGCCCGCTCTCGCGAGCAAAACTGACCGAGACGCGCGTTCGAGGCACGTCAGCGTCGCGGCGATTTGGTGCGGGCGAAAGGACTTGAACCTTCACGGGTGTTGCCCACCAGAACCTAAATCTGGCGCGTCTGCCAATTCCGCCACGCCCGCACGTTCGCAAGCGCACGCATGCCCTCAAGGACACGCAACAGTGCACTATATCAAAAAAGGCGCAGGTTGTGCCGCGAAGCTCAGGAATACACAAGAGCAGCGAGGCATGCGGATCAGAGCCGAGCCGGACTGTCTGGGAAATACACGTCGAGCGCCGCTGGCACGACCGAGATATCGAAGCGAGCCCCTCGTATTGGTTCCCCGTCGATTTGAGCGGGGGGTTCGCGGTCGAACTCGAGGGAAAGGGCCTTCGCTTTGAAGCAATCGAAAACGTCCGAGCGCCCCACGTGCTTCCCGTTTTTCGCCCGCGCGAAAAGATAGGCCGCCCTCATCAGCGAAAGCGGCGCCTTCGCGATGCAGCAATCGAGCTCGCCGTCGCTCGGGTCGGCCTCGGGGCAAATGCGAAACCCTCCGCCATAGGTCGGGCCTACCTGAACGGCGAGCAAATGCATCGAGCCCGTTTTCGACTGACCCCCAACACCGCAGATTTCGTAATCGTACGAATCTCTGTGAAAGAGAATCTGGCTCGCACCCTCTTCGACGAAAAGCCGCGTGCCGCTTTTCCCCGTGAGGCGCCGCTCATGCGTGCCGAGGGCTATCGCCGCGTCGAGTCCGAAGGAAAGCGTCTCAACGAAGTGTTCCCCGTTGCAGACGCCGACGTCCACGCTTCGCGGATGGGCCGACGCCAACTGGGAAAAAGAATTCTCCATGCGAAAATCCATGCCAAGCGTGCGAGCGTAATCGTTCCCATTTCCGCAGGGAATGAGCGCGAGCGCCGGCCGCAGACTCCGAGAAACGCGCATGAGCCCATTCGCAATCTCGTGCACGACGCCATCGCCGCCGCAGGCAAGCACGCAATCGTAGCCTTCCGAAGAGGCCGCGAGCTCAACCGCATGGCCCGCATACTTGGTGGTCACCACATCAAGGGAGCCGAACGGGCTTGCGGGGTCGCCCGACGCATACCGAAGAAAAGCGGCCGCCCGGGAGCCATCGCCGTTGTGCGCCGCTGGGTTCACGATGGCAAGCGTCTTTCCTATGCCTTCCATGAGCATCTCCTATCGCGAAAGCACGCAATGCGGGCATTATAGCGGCGATGCGCCCCTTCGACCCAATGCCGCAAGAAAGAAAAAAGCCGCGGCTGCGGCTTTTGCAATATGCGTACGAGAATGGCCAGGCCTAATTGGGTTTCGGCTCCGCCATTTCCCAGCTCGCAAGAAATTCGTCGGCGTTGTCATAAGGACGCGTGCATCGCGCATCGCTGTCGCTGATTTCAACCCAAAAGCCTTCTCGGCCATATTTTCGATCGAGAGGATCAATTCTGTATACGAGACCCGGCTCAAGGCTCAAGCCAGTGACAAGCGCCCGCTTGCCGCGATATCTCATCATGTCGCTCATGCCTAAACCCACCGCCTTTCTTTCATACCTCGTCGGCAAACGCCGAAATATTCACGAAACTAAGCCGCTATCATAACCGCCAAACGCTCCTCGCGAAAGGACATGCGGGAAAATTTTGCGGCCAATCGACCACTTTTCCGCAACTCGAAGCGTGGCAATCGAAAACAAAAGGCCAGTTAAACCGGCCTTTTTAAAATGCTGGTGGATCGTCGGGGACTCGAACCCCGGACCTTGGGATTAAGAGTCCCCTGCTCTACCAACT
>CAVHFS010000023.1:0-40691 GCA_963635715.1 Subdoligranulum sp. CAG:314
GAGGGATTCGAACCCCCGACGTACTGATTCGTAGTCAGTCCCTCTATCCAGCTGAGGTAACGGCGCACTTCAAATGCAGCTCGTTTATATTATCGGCCATAAAAAGGAAAGTCAATAAAATTTTGCCTTCTTTCAAAATAAAGAAATGCCGGCGGAGTCGAATAACCTCGCCGGCATTTCAAGCCCTTCTTTTTCTAAGAAATCCTACTCATCTTGCAAGGATTCTTCGGAATCTTCCTCCGTATCGAAGGCGGAGGCTTCGGTTTCTTCGACAGATTCGAAGTCTTCATCAGAGTCCTCGTCGCCATCGTCATCGTTGCGCGTGTTGTCCGTGGCGATCGCGCATGCGCAAACCTTGTCGGAATCCGCGACGTTCATCACACGGACGCCTTGGGCGGATCGTCCAAGCGTGCTCACATCCGAGACGGGAGTGCGAATGACGATTCCCTCTTCGGAGATAATCATGAGCTCATCGGTTTCCTCAACGACCTTCATGGCGGTGAGCTGGCCTTTTTTGGCTGTCATAGTGATAGTGAACACGCCTTGCCCGCCGCGATGGTGGAGCGGGTAGTCTCCGACCGGGGTGCGTTTGCCGTAGCCCTTCTCGGTAATCACGAACAACTGAGTTCCAGGGCGGGCGATTTCCATGCCGAGCACGCGAACACCGGCAGGAACCGTCATGCCGCGAACACCCATCGTATCGCGACCCATGGAGCGAACCTCGGCCTCGTCGACGGTGATTGCCTTGCCAGCGCTGGAGACCATCATCACGCGCTCGCCTTGCTTCACCCTCCGCACGGCGATGAGGTTGTCATCGTCCTTGAGGTTGATGGCGATAAGACCATCGCGGCGAGAGCGATCGTAAAGGCTCATGGACGTCTTCTTCACAACGCCCTGCTCGGTTGCGAACATGAGATATTCGTCTTCGGGGAAATCTTTCGTGGCGATAATCGCCGAAATGGTTTCGCCCTTCTCGAGAGGCAACAGGTTCACGATAGCCGTGCCGCGAGCATGGCGGCTGGCCTCGGGCAACTCATAAACCTTCAGCCTGTATACCTTCCCTCGGGTGGAGAAGAAAAGCATAAAGCTGTGGGTCGAAGCGATGAAGAGATGCTCGACAAAATCGTTGTCTTTCAGATTTACGCCTTGCATACCCTTGCCGCCACGCTTTTGCTGGCGATACGTGGTAACTGGCAGGCGCTTTACATAGCCCGCCTTGGTCACGGTAACAACCATGTCCTCCTCGGCAATGAGGTCTTCGAGGTCGAGGTCTTTGGCGGCGGCGGAAAGCCGGGTGCGACGCGGGGTATTGTATTTGCCCTTTATCTCTTGAAGCTCTTCCTTGATGACTTGGCGCATAAGGCTCTCGTCGGAAAGGATTCGCTTGTAGTAGGCGATTTTCTCTTGAAGATCCTTCAATTCGTCTTCGAGCTTATGGCGTTCCAAGCCGGTGAGTCGGCGGAGGCGCATCTCGAGAATCGCTTGGGTTTGGGCGTCGCTCAGACCGAAGCGCTCGGTAAGGCGCGCCGCCGCTTCTTTGTCGGTCTCAGAGCTTCTGATTATCGAAATGACTTCGTCGATATGGTCGAGCGCCACGAGCAGGCCCTCGAGAATATGGGCTCGCTCCTCGGCTTTGCGCAGCTCAAAGCGGGTTCGACGGGTCACCACATCTTCTTGGTGGAGGATGTAGTAGTGCAGCATTTCCTTCAGTGAAAGCGTGCGAGGTACGCCATCGACGAGGGCGAGCATGATAACGCCCCAGCCAATCTGGAGCTGCGTGTGCTTGTAGAGCTTATTGAGAACAACCTGCGGTATCGCGTTCTGCTTAAGCTCGATGATGATGTCTACAGGCGAATTGCGGTCGGCGCCGTCGTGCACATTCGATATCTCGGGAAGCTTCTTATCGCGGATGAGCTCGCCGAGTTTCTGCATGAGATTGGTTCGATTCACCTGGTAGGGAATTTCGGTTATCACGATAGTGGTCTTGCCGTTTTTTCCCTCGATGATTTTATGCTTCGCGCGAACCGTCAGGTTTCCTCGGCCAGTCTCATAGGCATCGAGAATTCCCTTTTTCCCCATGATGATGCCGCCCGTAGGAAAGTCGGGACCAGGCATAACAGACATGAGCTCTTCGGTTGTGACATCGGGGTTGTCGAGCATCATGCACGTTGCATCGATGGTCTCACCAAGATTATGGGGCGGAATATTGGTCGCCATGCCAACGGCGATGCCGTTCGAGCCATTAACAAGCAGATTGGGAAAACGAGCGGGAAGCACCGAAGGCTCCTGGAGGCTTTCGTCGTAATTGGGGTTCCAATCGACGGTTTCCTTATCGAGGTCGCGCAGCAACTCCATTGCAGGCTTAGCCAGGCGGGCTTCGGTGTAACGCATAGCAGCCGCCGAATCGCCATCGATGGAGCCGAAGTTTCCGTGCCCGTCAACGAGCGGAACGCGCATGGAGAAATCCTGCGCGAGGCGAACCATGGTGTCGTACACAGCGGAATCGCCATGCGGGTGGTATTTACCGATAACGTCGCCGACGGTACGGGCGGATTTGCTATGCGGGCGATTAGGCGTGATGCCGCTGTCGTACATCGCATACAGAATGCGTCGATGAACGGGTTTCAGGCCGTCGCGAACGTCCGGCAGGGCGCGCGCGACGATGACGCTCATGGAATATTCCAGAAACGACGAGCGCATTTCATGGCCGAGTTCGGCCTTCTTAATACCCGCCGCTCCGGAATCGGAACTCTCTATAATCTCTTGATCAGCCACTTTGGTCCTTTCAAAGGAACTGCTGTTACTTCAGGCGTTTAAATATCGAGGAATCGCACATCGAGCGCGTGCTTTTGGATGAACTCTTTACGGGGCTCAACCTGGTCGCCCATCAGCTCGGAAACCGCGAGCTCGGCGGCGGCGGCGTCTTCGATATTGACCTGAAGAAGCGTGCGAGTCTCGGGCTCCATCGTCGTTTCCCAAAGCTGCTCGGGGTCCATCTCTCCGAGACCTTTGTAACGCTGGATATCGTATTTATCAGGGTCGTCAAGCTCGGCCATGAGCTTGTCTTTCGCCTCGTCGTTGTAGATATACTTCAGAATCTTGCCTGATTTGGAATTCTTCTTCTTAAGACCGTACAGCGGAGGCTGGGCGATGTAGATGTACCCGCGGTTGATAAGGTCGGGCATATAGCGATAGAAAAACGTAAGCAGAAGAATCCTGATGTGAGCGCCGTCAACATCGGCATCCGTCATGATGATAATGCGGTGGTAACGCGCCGCGTCGCCGTTGTAATCTTCCCCAATGTTCGTGCCGATGGCCGTTATGAGGCTCGAAATGGTGTCGCTCGAAAGCGCGCGGTGCAAGCCGGCGCGCTCGACATTGAGAATCTTGCCTCGAAGGGGAAGGATCGCCTGGTACTTGCGGTCGCGCGCCTGCTTCGCGGAACCGCCTGCAGAATCGCCCTCTACGATGAATATCTCGGATTTCGAGGCATCTTTGCTTGAGCAGTCGGCAAGCTTTCCAGGCATGCTGAAAGAATCGAGAACGCCCTTGCGGCGCGTCATCTCGCGAGCTTTGCGAGCGGCCTCGCGAGCTTTGAGCGCTTGAGTTGCCTTGCTTATGATTCGCTTGGCGGGCGCGGGATTTTCCTCCAGATATTCAGAAAGGCCCTTGGTAACGGCACCTTGCACAAGGCCGCGAATCTCGGTATTGCCGAGCTTGGTTTTAGTCTGCCCTTCGAACTGAGGATCGTGCAGCTTCACGCTCACGATTGCGGAAAGGCCCTCGCGGGCGTCGTCTCCCGATAGGTTGCTGTCTTTTTCTTTCAGAAGCCCATGGCTGCGGGCGTAGTCGTTGATCGTGCGTGTTAGGGCGTTTTTGAACCCGTCGAGATGCGTGCCGCCTTCGTGGGTGTTGATGTTATTCGCAAAAGCGAGCACGCCGTTGGCGTTGTAGCTCGACGACCATTGCATGGCCACTTCGACCGTGCCGTCTTCGCTTTCGGCGGAGAAATAGACGGGGTCGTTGAGCGTTTCTTTGCCCCTATTCTGCCACTTCACGAAATCGATGATGCCGCCTGCGTATTGGAAAGCCTCGGTTTTGAAAGAGCCATCCTCTTCGCGAACGCGCTCATCACTCAATTGGATATGGAGGCCTTTGTTGAGGAAGGCCATTTCGCGGAAACGATCCGCGAGGGTATCGTAGTCGTAGACCAAGGTATCGGTGAAGATTTCGCCGTCGGGCCAGAATGTGACCATAGTCCCGGAGCCTTCAGCATCGCCAATCCTATGAAGTTTCTCGACCGTTTTGCCGCGCTCGAAGGCGATCGCATACTTGCCGCCGTCGCGGCAGACAACGACCTCGAGACGTGTGGAGAGCGCGTTGACGCAGGAAACGCCGACGCCATGCAGGCCACCGGAAACCTTATAGCCGTCACCACCGAATTTTCCGCCTGCATGTAATATGGTCAAAACGACCTCGACCGTGGGGATTTTTTCCTTCGGGTGCTCGTCGATGGGTATCCCTCGGCCGTTGTCGACAACGGTTATCGAATTGTCCTCGTGGATAGTGACGTCTATCTTCGTGCAGTAGCCCGCAAGCGCCTCATCGACCGAATTGTCGACGACCTCGTAAACAAGGTGGTGCAAACCACGGGGGCCGGTAGAGCCGATGTACATGCCAGGCCGCAAACGCACGGCTTCCAAACCCTCGAGAACCTTGATGTCGGAACCGTCGTAGTGCTCAGGCTTTTCTTGAACCACGGCCTTCTCCCTTCAATGCCGCCGCGCGAGACACAGCCATAAAAGACCTTCGCGGGCAGAACATGCAAACTTAGACAAGTGCGGCGGTCGCTTGATCTACGGACCGCCTTCGCGATGTCGCGATGGATTTAGAACCGTTGAATTTTACCATAAAGAGCGTTTAGCGATTTACTCTAGCGCACGTTTTAAGACAGTCCACATCCTTTATAAGACGCCATCTTCGTCAGAGGCGACTGTTTGAGCGTTTTTAATCTCCAAATCCGAAATCATGGCGCGTTTAAGCGATTCTCGCAGGTTCTTGTCACTTATCTCGGATAGCCCCTCGTTCAGCTGGGCAACCGTATCTTCAGGAAGCGGTTTGCGCGGCATAGAGCGATTCTCGTTTTTTTCCGCCTCTGTTTTTCTATATGGATGGTTGAGCTTGTACTTTCCGCGAGATACGCGGATTTTGAAATCGGCAAGCTCTTCCCCAAACAGCTCGAGAAATTTAAGCCTAATCATTTCTCGACGAGCATCGACTTCGGCCGCGATAAGACTGTCCTCGAGGTAAACAATAAGCTCGCCCGCTTCCCTTGGTTGGCGATTCGCGCGTTGAGAACCTCTAAAATCCACTCGTTTTTTCGAGGATTCAATTTCACTCAATACTGATGTTTCACGTGAAACATCAGTCTCGGAATCATTGTTTCGAATGATGTAAACAGAATTCGTGTGGTCGAGAATGAAGGGGGCGGCGGCTCCGGCGCACGATTCCACGGCCGCCTTCCACATGCGGCGAACCTTTTCAGCCCGCGCGGCTTTAGCCGCAAGGAAATCGCTCGAAGACGACGTTCGCAATGCCGATCGAAGCGCGGAGGAGAGGGGTTTCATCTCATTCATCGGAAGACCTAACCTTAGCGAGATCGAGAACGCGCGCCCTCATCATGATATCCTCTTCGAAAGAAGACAAATCGGTGGCGGTTATGAAGGTCTGCGTGTCTTCTTGGAGAAGTTCGACGAGCATCGAGCGGCGACGTGCGTCGAGCTCGCTCATGACGTCATCGAGAAGCAATACAGGCTTCGTTCCCATCATTTCCTCGATAAGCTCAATCTCAGCCATCTTCCAAGCCAGAGCAACGCAGCGTTGCTGCCCCTGCGAAGCGAAATTTCTGACATTTTTCCCATCTATGAAAAATTCCATCCTGTCGGCATGGGGCCCGACAACGGCCCTATGGCGAAGCCTCTCCTCGAGCCGGCGAGAAATCATGGCGTTGGCCGTCGTCTCGAGCGCCTCGTCGGATGAGATAACCTCATCGTAAGGACGCATCTCGGCGAGTTGGACCACTTCGTCGGAAGCCCAAGAAGGGGCATACGAATACCCGAGACTCTCCCGACAATCGGAAATATCCCCGTAAATCCTGGACATTCGCTTACAGAGATTCCTGAAAAGCGAAACCCGATACATATGGAACTTGGCGGCGACGGGAATAAGTGCGTCATTGAGAGCATCAATCAAGGCGTCGTTCGCCTCATCCTTCAAAAGGGCGTTCTTATTCCTGATGAGCTTTTCGTAATCACGGCGGATGATTCCGTGCGCGCGCGAAAGTTGTCCGCCGATTGCATCGAGTGCGGCGCGCTTCGGCGATTGCGACCCCTTCGCAAGTTCGAGGTCGTCCGGGGCGAATGCAACCGCGGGGAGAAGCCCAGAAGACTCCTGGGCCGTGCGCTTTTTTCCGTTGACGGAATACGTGCGTGAAGCAGCCTCGATAACCATGGAAACATCGAGGCTGCGAACCGACGAAGTAACTTGGGCCTCTATGCGCGCGAACGACTCGCCCTGCCTGATGAGCTCGCGGCTGCGAGCCGAGCGAAAGGACGAGTGGGAACAAAGAAGCTGGATGCCTTCGAGAATATTGCTCTTACCCGTAGCGTTCGGCCCGACAAAGATAGTGAGCCCCCCGATACCCCCAAGCGCGAGGCTCCTGTAATTTCTGAAATTAGTAAATCTCAGCGTCTCTATCTGCAAGGAGGAAGACACGAATGCCCCGCTAGGAAAGGCGCACGGGCATGATGAGATACAGGAAGTCTTCCCCTTCCGCCGAGCGGAAAACCCCAGGCTTCATGGAAGACGTCGTCTCGAAAAAGACCAGGTCGGTCGAGACAGACATAAGGCCGTCGAGGATATATTGGTGGTTGAAGGCTATCTGTATGTCGTCGCCAGAAACTTCGCACGCGACGATTTCCTCGGCAGAACCAACGTCTTGAGTCGCCGCATTGATCACCGCGTTGCCCGCAGCGCTGCGAACATCGATTTTCACGGGCGACGAAAGCGCGCTCACAATGCCCACGCGCTTGACCGCCGTAATGAGGTCTTGCGTGGTGAAGCATGTCTTCGTAGCGTACGATTGGGGGATTATCTGCTGATAATTCGGGAATTTCCCTTCGATACGGCGATTGATGAGAACCATATCCTGATAGGTGAAGACTATTTGGTTTTCGGTGAGGCCAACGCGGATGAACTCATCAACCTTCGGCAGAGAGGCAACTTCCTGCAAAAAAGCGCCCGAGACGATTGCCTCGAAACCATCGGAAACCCCCTCGACAGGAAGATCGGCAACAGCGAGGCGGTACGAGTCCGTCGCCACCAAGCGCAGCCCATTTTCTGAGGTCGAAATTAAAACGCCCGTGAGAACCGCGCGGCTCTGGTCTTTCGAGACCACCTTCGCGACGCGCTTGACCATCGAGCAGAACTTCGCAAAAGGAATCTCTATCGAAGTTGACACGTTCACGCTAGGGAAGGGAGGGAAATCCTGCGCGTCGAGCGTCTTCAGGACAAACGATGATTTTCCGCAAGAGACGGTGATGCTCGACTCCGCCGTCTCGAATTCGACGGCCGCCTCGGGAAGGTTCTTGACGATATCCAAGATAAGTTTCTCGGGAACGACAGTGACGCCCTCATCTTCGACCAAAGCGGGGACAACGTATCGGATGGAACGCTCGAGGTCGGTGGTCTCCATGGTGAGGGTGGACCCTTCAGCCTTAATGCAGACTCCCGAGAGAACAGGAATCGTCGACCTCGATGAGGTGCCCTTCGCGACGATAGTCAAAGCATTGAGCAGCTCGCTCTTGTTGATGTTGAATCTCACGTTTTTGCCTTCCTGCTCTTAAATAATAAATTAATAATTGTAGTAGTAATAAGGACGGTGGAAAAGTTGAAAAGCTCCTATGGGGCCAGTTCAAAGCCGTAAAACAATGACTTAAGAGTTGATGGGCAACTCGAAGCGCTTTCCACTCATTTTATAGCTTCCGTTATCTTTCCACGCCTTTCCTCAATGTTTCACTCAGTTTTCCCTGATGTTCTTGATGATGATTTCCATCTCTTCTTGAAGCTCGCGTTTGTCCCTCATGTCCTTCTCTATCTTTTCTACGGAATGCATGACGGTTGAGTGGTCGCGATTGAATTTCTTTCCGATATCTCCGTAGGGAATATCGAGCATCTGCCTGCAGAGATATATGGCCACGTGGCGCGCATACATGATATTGCGCGTTCTTTTGGTTCCGACGAGGTCGGAGTGGGAAACCTGGTAGTAGCGTTCGACCTCTTTTTGAATCTCCCCGACGGAGAGCTTCTTGAGCATTCCCGCCGAAAAGTGGTTCTCGAGCAGGGATTTGACGTCTTGGAGTGTGATGTCGGGGTTTCCGAACGAGGTCATCTGCGAAATGACCTTTGTCACAGCGCTCTTCAGCTCGCGTACGTTCGATCCGGAAATCTCCGCTATATACATCTGGACCTCTTCGGGTATATAGAGGTCCCAGCTCATTTCTGAGCGCTTGTATTCCTCGATGAACGATTTGATGATTCCGAGCTTCGTTTCTATTTCAGGGGGCTGAATATCGTAGCTTCCTCCCGAATTGAAGCGGCTTTTGTAGCGTTCGTCGATATCGATATTCTTCGGCGCGCGGTCGGCAGAAAGAACGACTTGCTTTCCCGCGTCGGTGAGCTTATTGAAAAGCTGGAAGACGATGTTGACCGTCGCCGATTTTCCCTGGAAATGCTGGACATCGTCTATGAGCAGGGCGTCCGCGTCTAGGTATCTATTCTGAAAAGATTGGAAGCTCTTCTTGTCCTTCCCGTGCTCGATCGCTGCTATGGAATATTCGGTGATGAATTCCGACGCGTCGATGTACACGACTCGCATCTCGGGCTTTGTTTCCTCAATATAGTTCTGTATGGCTCTGAGCAGGTGGGTTTTTCCGAGCCCCGATTTCCCGTAGATGAACAGCGGGTTTAGCGTTGATTTTCCAGGGTTTTCCGCCACGGCGACCGCCATCGAGTAGGCGAGGCGGTTTGAGTCGCCTATGACGAAATTCTCGAACGTGAGCGCCGAGGCGCCTATGTCGGACCTCCTCGCTGCGGCTATTCTGCTTCCCGTGTCTTGGGCGTGTCGATCCTGTTCTGGTGTGATGGTGATCGGTTGTGTCCGAGCGGGCCGATATTCGTCTTTCATCGGCTCCGCAGGCGGGGTGCTGATTTTTTCGTCATGCGCCACTATTGCTGGCGGCTGGGTCTGCTGCTTGTTGGGTTCGTTTCGTTCTCGCGACGGCATAGGGGTGTTTGCCGCGGGCGGCTGGAATTTCGATGCGGTCTCATCGACCTCGATTTCGATTTGGTATTCGGTTTGGAACAGGTCGAGCAAGGCCTTTTCTATCTGCTCTAAAAACCTTTTCTCTATCTGGCCTTTCATAAATTCCGTATCGACTGTTGCCAGAAGGAATCCCACGCTTGACGCCTGAGGTTGCATGCGGCCGAGAAACGCGTCGATCTGGGCCGGGTTCACCGTGCCGTACGATTTGATTTTATCAATGACCGCTTGCCAGGTTTCGTATGGGTTGTTTGGATCCATTTGGTTTGGCCGCCCTTGCTGTTTTGTGTGGTTCGTTGATTATAGCCGCCTAGTCGCCTTCTGTCGGGCTTCCGTCGGAGGGCTAGAAGAGGGCGCCAGCTACGCGAGCCCCCTCCTCGGTGAGTTGCCTCATCTTTCCGACCGACTCGATAAGACCGTGTTCTTCGAGTTTTTTGAACACGCGGTGCGCGCTGCTCGCGGCTAATCCCAGTTGATCGCATACGTCTGTGACCCTGAGGGAAGGCTCTTGCGTGAAGAGATACAAAACGTCCTGTTCACGGTCGGTGAGTGAAGGAATGATTTGCTTTCGTTGCTGCGCCGTTGGACCGCCCCTCACGCCGAAATCGTCTTCCGGCTTCACGCTGATGGTGACGACGGCACCCGTTTTTATGTTGTCCTCTATAGTGATTCGTCCATGGGAAAACGAGAGGTATTCCCTCACAAGCGGCAAGCCGCTGCCAACGCCCCTTATATACTTTTTCATATCCGCCGTGGCCGACGAGAATCCAGGCATTTGGGCCTTTTCCTTCTGCGCTATCCCTGGGCCCTGATCGGTGAATCGAATGGTGTTTCCCTTATCGAATATGGAAACGACGATTTCCTTGAATTGAGCATGGATGAAATTCTCGCTCACTTCCCTGATCGCCGTGTAGGGAACGCTTCCTCCAGCCTGCTGGGCCTGGGTGTAGATGGTCGACGCGAGGTTTTCTATGAATTCGGCCGTCGTCGTCGGCTGAATCTCTGTTACGCGCGGAGCGCTTCTGAAATCGTCGTACGTCGCGATTCGCGCGCTTGCGAGCGCGCGAGAGTAATCCTCGTTGACTCCTGATGCGATTTCGGGCGCGTCTTGTGCTGTGTTTGGTGTTTGTTCCAACGCTTTCCCCAAGTTATTCCAGGTTTTCCGATAAATTCCTCTCATCTGGAAAAACGAAAAAACTTTTCCCGAATAAGGGACTTCATTTTATGGGTGGAATTCCTCTTTTTTCAAGACCGTTTCCACCTAAAGTGGAAATTTCCATAGCGTTTATCTCATTGTTTCCACGTTTTCCACTTTTTATTCAATGAATGTGGAAAACATCGGAAAGTATTGGAAAGCAAAGCGGAAAAATATGAAAAACTCCTTGACTTTCAAGATCCGAAAGGGGTGCATTTGAAAAATACGATGGTTTGTACGCTTTGCGTTCCAAAGCAGAGCTCTCTCGGCCCAAAATCGTGAAACACAGAGAAAAGTAAAGAAAACACCAGGTCATTAATGGTGTTTAATGATCATTCATCGCAGATTTTCGAATAATGGACGAAGGTTCATCGCGCCGCTCCAGCCTTTCCATAATGGTTTTCCACTCAAGAATTGCCGCCGTGCCTGGGTTTTCCTCATTTTCCACTTTTCCAATGGTTGAAGCTCTGTCTTTTGCCTCTGAATTACCCCCAACCCTTCGCTGCTTTTCACGGTTAGAGGTTAAGCTGCCTCTTTTTTCCATGGGCGGTTTCTATATCTGGTGCCCTTTCCCCATAACCATCTATCGGTTGTGGGCATACGGATTCTGCTGCGTTTTCCGTAAAGAAAAGCCTTGCTAACTGCGAAAAAGGGTCTTTACTTCGCAAAACCCTACGGTATACTTGTACGGCTATTCGTAGAGAATCATGTATTGAAATAATAAGAAAGGGAGTCGATATGAAGCGCACCTATCAGCCGAACAATCGCAAGCGCGCCAAGACCCATGGTTTCCGTGCTCGCATGGCCACCAAGGGCGGTCGTGCCGTTCTCGCTCGTCGTCGCGCCAAGGGCCGCAAGCGTCTTACCGTGTAAAAACCAAGGAGGTCGGCGTGAAATCGACGATAAAGTCGAGCGCCGATGTTTCGCGGCTTTTCTCTCAAGGAAAACGCTTCGGTACTCCGTTTGCGACGGTGATTGTGCTGAAGAATGAGCAACACGACCATGGATTCCATGGTCGTGTTGCTTTTATTGCGGGGAAAAAACTCGGAAACGCCGTCTGGCGCAACGCTGCGAAACGCCGGCTTCGAGCAATTGTGTGCGATCTGGGCGGCCCTTGGGAAGGTTACGATGTCGTTATTTCGGCTCGTTCGCCCATTCTCAAAGCTTCTTATAGTAAAGTGAGCGAGGCGTGTGAAAAAGCCCTCGTAAAAGCTGGTTTGTCGAATTCCGCTTCGCGATAATGCTCCGGGCGGGTTCTTTTAAGAGAGAAGGCGAGCTTTATTGGAATCGCTTATCGCGTTCGCGCGAACGCTTCCGAAACGTCTCGCCCTGCTCGCAATCAAGTTCTATCGTGCGGCTATCTCTCCGCTTTTCGGGCCGTGCTGCCGTTACGTTCCGTCGTGCTCCGAGTACGGCTTAGAGGCGATTCGTCGTTTCGGATTGCGTAAAGGCGGATGGCTCGCCCTTAAACGCATTGCAAGATGCCACCCTTTCCATGAGGGTGGCTATGACCCTGTTCCCGATAAGCTTTAGAAAGGCAGAGCCGTATGTGGGACGCATTTAAAAATTGGATATTCGATTGCATCGCGTTTTTCGCGGGCTTTATAGGCGACTGGGGCCTCGCAATCCTGATCATTACGGTTATCTTCCGTGTTCTCGTTGCTCCGATTATGCATAAGCAAATCAAATCGAGCTTCCAGATGCAAAAGGTTCAGCCCCTTATGCAGGAGATTCAGAAGAAGTTCGCCGACGACCCCGTTCGTCAGAACGAGGAAATGCAGAAGCTTTATGCGGAGACCAAGTTCAATCCCTTGGCTGGCTGCGTTCCTATGCTTATCCAGATGCCTATCTTCTTGGCCATGTTCCAAACGCTGCGCGAGATTGGGTACTCCCATCCCGATACGAGCTACACGTTCTACAACCTGGTAGCCGACCTTACGAAGACTCCTTCCGATGTCATCGCGCAGGGCTTTGGTGCGTTTTTCCCGTATCTCGTACTCATGCTCGTCTTTGCGTTGGCGACGTTCCTGCCGATGGTTCTTCAGAATATCAAGAACGACTCCGCTCAACGCAATCAGATGCTCATCATGGGCGGCGTTATGACGTTGTTCATGCTTTGGATCTCTTGGAGTTCCCCCGCAGGCGTTTTGCTGTTCTGGGGTGCATCGTCGGTGTTCGGTATCTTGCAGCAGCAACTCACCATGCGCCATTTGAAGAAGGTCGACGCTGCCGCTGAGGCTGAGCGCATTGAGGTGCAGCCTGTGAAGGTTGACGTTGAGCGCAAAGCCAAAAAGAAGCGTCCGACCAAGAAACACTAAGCGAATTCCACCGATTTCGTTGCGCATAAAGAGAAAGGATTGATCCATGGAGGACGATATCATGGTCGATCAGCCGGAAGATGAGGTTTTCGACAAGGCGGATGACGCGGAAAACCAACTCAAAGGAGACGAGCCCCATACCGAGGAGCATGATCTAACCGACGAGGAGCTCGATAAAATCGCCGATACCGCGATTGACGCTCTGCAGTCGATTTTGAAGTATTTTGACGTGGGTGAAGTGACTATCGACGAATACGAGGGTGATGAGGGTGAACTTATCCTCGATATCACGGGAGATAACCTCGCTATTCTCATCGGTCGTCACGGTAAGACTCTCGATGCCCTGCAGTTCGTTATCTCTGCGATTACGACTCGGACGATTGGATTCCGCTATCCTGTTATCGTGGATGTTGAGGGATACAAGAGCCGCCAGCGTCAAAAGCTTGAGTCCCTCGCTCTTTCCGCTGCTCGCCGTGCGAAATCCCAGCATCGCAGCGTGAAATTGCGACCGATGACACCTTACGAGCGTAGGATTGTTCATCTTGCCTTGAGGGGCGAAGATGGTGTCGAAACTGCCTCAGAAGGAGAAGGTTCGGCTCGTCACGTGGTTGTAATACCTAACTAAATGTTCCAATTGCAAAGCCCTCCTTGAAGGAGGGCTTTTTTTTCTGCCTTGGTTTGGGGCGCTGATACAATAGTTCGACGTGATAAAGATACCGAGAAGAGACACGGCAGGTTTCAATGGTTTCCCTTAAAAGCATCATGTCGGAACATCATGGGATAGAAATTACCGAAAGCCAAGAGAGCCTCATGATTGAGGATTTGCATTTGGTTATGGAAATCAATAAGACGATGAATCTGACCAGGATAACCGACGAAGAAGAAGCGATTGTCCGACATCTTGAGGACAGCATTCTCGGTTTTCCGTATCTGGAAGGTGCTCCGGAGGGGCTTTATGCCGACCTTGGAACAGGGGGCGGTTTTCCTGGTATTCCTTTATGCATTCTCTCGAAAAGACAAACGATTCTCGTGGATTCCGTCAAAAAGAAGGTTCGTTCGTTGGAATCCGTTTCTGAAAAGCTCGGAATCTCCGATCGTCTGTCAACTTACGGTGGCCGCATCGAGGATCTTGCCATTGATAAGCCTGAAGCGTTTTCCGTGCTCACTGCCCGTGCGCTCAGTTCGCTCGGGTCGCTGCTTGAGCTATCCTCCCCCCTTCTTAAAAGAGGCGGACGTTTGATCTGCTATAAAGCGCAACCGTCGCAAGACGAAATAGATACCGCTTCAGGCATAACGAAGCCGCTGGGCTTTGCCTTGCTTAAAGACGAGACTCATTTGCTAAGCGATGGATCCACTCGTCGGATTTTCGTTTTCGAAAAAACGAATCGGTCTGCCATTCCTCTGCCGAGGCGAATAGGGCTCGCCCAAAGGGAACCGCTGGGCGCAAAAGACTTTCCCCCTAAAAAGAAAAGAGGCGGAAGAAGATAGCTCCTGTGCCAAAAATCCCCTATGCAAGAATTTTTGGCACAATAACATCCCTTATGGATTCAAAGGCGATTCTCTCTATATAATGCTTCTACTGACGCTTCTAAAGAATTCGCCGCCGAGTCGAGCGGCTTTCTGTGCTCTCGCGATGTTTCACGTGAAACATCGCGCATTTTTGTTCTACATTGGCGAAAAGCCTCGCGAATATATGCACCATCAACGAAGGAGGACGCGTGGGATTGTTCGACGGAATAAAACGCAAGAGCCAGGAAACGAAATCGTATTCCGAAAACAATCACGGTAACGAAGAGAAGAAAACTGCTGGGTTCGATTTAGAGTCTGTGCCTGTGATAGAAAGAGATCCTGGTGTTTCACGTGAAACATCTTCGAATTCCGCCGAACTCGCCGCTCAGTATTCTTCTGAATCCGCTTACGTAAGCACTCCTTTGAAATCGTATTCCGAAAAGAAGCCCGTGAAGCATGTTGTGGGTTCTACGAAGGTTATCGCCATTCTGAACCAAAAAGGTGGAGTGGGGAAATCAACGACGTCGATTAATCTCGGCGCCGCGCTTGGGTCGATGGGCAAACAGGTGCTTCTTATTGACCTCGACCCTCAAGGAAATACTTCGAGCGGTCTCGGAATCGAGAAAAATCGTCTCGACGCATGCATCTACGATGTTCTTATCAGCGACACCCAGATTACCGATATCATCATTCCCGATGTCTGCGAAGGGCTCGATGTTGCGCCTGCAACGATTAATCTGGCGGGCGCGGAAGTTGAGCTTGTTTCCGAAATGGCCCGCGAGAACCGACTGAAAGAAGCTGTGAATCACGTCAGGGGGAAATACGACTACGTATTCATAGATTGCCCGCCTTCGTTGGGCTTGCTTACGGTGAATGCTCTTGTCGCTGCCGACAAGCTTCTTATTCCTATTCAATGTGAGTTCTATGCTCTTGAGGGCGTGACCAAGCTTCTTGATTCCATGAAGCGAGTGAAGAGCCTGTTGAATCCCGGGTTGGAAATATTCGGCGTTTTGCTCACTATGTACGATGGTCGCACGACGCTTTCGAAACAAGTTGCGGCTGAGGTCAGAAATTTCTTTGGCAGAACCGTTTTCGATACCGTTATTCCTAGAACGGTGAAAATTTCAGAGGCGCCTAGCTTTGGGCAACCTATCAATGAATATGACCCAACGGGCAAAGGGGCCCAAGCGTATGGTGACCTTGCACGAGAGGTGATTAATCGTGGCTAAGAACAACAAGGGAGGTCTCGGAAGAGGATTGAATTCTCTTCTCGGAGGTTATGAGGCTCCCGTTGTCGCATCGCAGCCTACCCAAACGACGACTGTCGTTGAGCAGGAAGCCAAGGATACGAAACCTGTATCGCTCATCCAACCGCAGCGTGAGGTGATTAGAGAAGAGGATCTTGCGCCCGAGGACAGGGAGACGCTCGATGGGGAGAAATACTCCACATCCCGAGCGGTCGGGTCCGCTGTTCCATCGCCGTCGACTTCTCGAATTTCCGTTAAAGATGTCGTTGCCAAACAGGAATTGATAGAGGAATCGGATGGGGTAACCATCAAAGGCGTCATAGAGCGACCCGCGACGCCCGCGGCTCGCTATATAGAGGAGTCGAATCATCCGAGTTTTGTCGACGCGAGCTTGTCGTCGCGCCCTGAAAAGCATCACGATGCCGATTCCGAGTTGTCTGGAACGCCTGAAAAAGAACGCGATTTGGGCGAAGTTCCCATAGATATGGTGCATCCGAATCCGAAACAACCTCGTATGCATTTCAATAAAGAGGAGCTTGATGAGCTGGCCTCTTCTATCTCGAAAGATGGACTGCTTCAGCCTATCCTTGTTCGAGAGGTTGATGGATCCTATGAGATTATTGCTGGCGAAAGGCGTTGGCAGGCGTGCCAAATCGCGGGGCTCACGCAGGTTCCTGTCAGGATTAAAGAAGCCGACGATATGAAGGTGCTCGAGCTTGCGCTTATCGAAAACCTTCAGCGAAGCGATCTGAATCCCATAGAAGAGGCGTATGGATACAAGCGGATGATGGAGCGAGGGAATCGCACTCAGTCCGAAGTAGCCAACGCCGTTTCGAAGGGGCGCTCGACGATAGCGAATGCGCTGCGCCTTCTCGATCTTCCCGAAGATGCCCAACAGCTTCTTTATGAAGAGAAAATAACAGCGGGACATGCTCGGGCGATTTTAGCGGTTCCCTCCGAAGAAGGCCGAGCGAAGCTTACTGAGAAGCTCTCGAAGGAAAAGCTTTCCGTGCGCGAAACCGAGGCGCTTGCTCGCCTTTTCGCCGGAAGGGAAAAACGAAAGAACAACCCAACCAAAAAGCCGCCTACACCGAAGTTTTATCGCAAAGCCGCGAAAAAACTGACCGAATCGTTCGATACCAAAGTTCGCATACGGTGTGCGAATGGGAAAAATAAGATAGAAATCGAATTCAAAGACGAAGACGACCTGCATAGGATTTACGAACTCATGGGTCGCAACGAATAGAGAGCGGTTCTTTAGGAGGCCTTCGCAGCAAACGAGGGCTTCTTTCTTGAGATGGGGCAAGATGGCCGAAATAGAAAAAGGGATAAAGGCTTATTCCCGCGAAGGGATATTGGCATTGGTGAAGGAAGCGGGCTTTCCTTCTTTCCGCGCGAAGCAGATTGAGCAATGGCTCTACCAAAAAGGCGTGTCTTCGTATTCCGAGATGACCAACATACCGAAATCAATGCGGGAATTTTTATCCAACGAAGCGCCTTTGTATAACGCCTCCATCGAAGATAGGCAAGAATCAAAAGACGGAACGAGAAAATACGTCGTTCGGTACTCCGATGGGAATCTTGCCGAGATGGTTGCCATGCCAACGAAAGACAGGCTAACGGTATGTGTTTCCTCCCAAGTGGGGTGTGCTATGGCCTGCGATTTCTGTGCAACAGGGAAAGAAGGGTTTCGTCGAAACCTTTTGCCGGGGGAAATCGTCGAACAGGTCTTCCTCGCGCAGTCCGATTTCGGGGTAAGGGTGAGCAATGTCGTTGTGATGGGACAAGGCGAGCCTTTTTTGAATTACGCAAACGTTCTTTCTGCGCTGAGATTCCTCAATGGGAAAGACGGCCTCAATATAGGGGCGAGGCATATAACCGTTTCAACATGTGGAATACTCGACGGGATAGAGGCGTTCGGCTGCGAGCCAGAGCAATTCATTTTGGCGATTTCCCTTCATTCCGCCATACAGGAAACTCGCGATTTGCTTATGCCTCGCGTTAGGAATCAAAGCTTGGGCTCTCTCCATGAAGCAATAGCTTCTTATCAGAGGCATTGCAGTCGGAGGGTGTCGTTGGAATATCTGCTCATTGATGGATTTAACGATGACGAGGAACATCTATCGGCGCTCGTCGATTTTTGCTCAGGGATATCTGCCCATGTGAATCTGCTTCCCCTCAATGACGTTTCCGACTCTCCATACAAGCCGGCATCAAAGCGAAGGGTTCAGAGGTTCATAGCGAAGCTTTCCGAGGCGGGTATCGAGGCGAATATGAGAGATTCGCGCGGCAGCGATATAGATGCAGCGTGCGGGCAGCTGAAAAATAAGAAATTCCAAGTCTAAGGAAACGCTGATTAAGGCAAGGTTGGCGGAATGGGTCGATAATCCCTTAGATTATCGAGAGACATTTTAGAAAACCCCGCATCGGCGCGCATCGCGAAATGAACCCGATACAATGACGGAAGACGCTTGCGTTATATTGGTCTGCGTGTTAGCGACGATTTTCATATCAAGACGATTTTAAGAAGAGAGCAGGGACGAAATGGCTTACTCAGGAAACCCGAAAGATTATTCCGTTGCTGTTATCTACGGAGGCACGAGTGGCGAACGCGAAGTTTCTCTGAATTCAGGGAAATGCTGCGCGGCCGCGCTTTCCGAATTGGGCTTCCGCGTTGAGCTGATTGACCCGTTGCTCGACGACGATCTGAAGAAACTCATCGATAAGAAATATGACGTGGCTTTCCTGGCTCTCCACGGCAAAGGTGGAGAAGACGGAACGATTCAGGGCTTTTTGGAGATAGTGGGTATCCCTTATACAGGGTCGGGCATTCTCTCGAGCGCCCAATCGGTCAATAAGGGCAAGGCCAAGGAAATCTACGAAGCCGCCGGTCTGAAAGTCGCCCCATCCGCCATCATCGGGAAAGACGATAAGCTTGATTCTACCGATCTGAGCGAAATAATCGAAGAAATCGGTATTCCGTGCGTCGTGAAGCCGACAACCGAGGGCAGCTCGCTCGGTATGACGATCGTTCACGATGAGTCGAAGCTCCAAGAGGCGATAGATCTTGCGCTCAGCGTGGATGACGAGGCGATGATCGAGGCATTCATAGAGGGCGTCGAGCTCACGGTTGGGGTTATAGGCAACGACGACCCACGGGCGCTACCAATTATTCAGGTTGTTCCCACGGAAGACGAGTTCTATAACTTCCATGCCAAGTATGCCAAAGGTGGTAGCAAGCATTTATGCCCCGCCCCCCTTGATGCTCGGACGACCGATTTAGTTCAAGAGCTGGCCGTTGCCGCGCATTCCGTACTCGGTTGCCGCGGAATTTCCCGAAGCGATGTGATGATGGACGCCCATGGCGAATGCTGGATTCTTGAAACCAACACTCTGCCTGGTATGACTGATACTTCCCTTGTGCCCGATGCCGCGAGGGTTGCGGGAATCGATTTCCCTCATCTCTGCGAAAAAATTATCGCCTTGGCTTTGGAATAGGTTGGCGATTTTTTAAAAAAGGCCAAAGTTATGGAGCGCAATCACGACGATTGCCACCATCGCCAGAATAAAGGCCCAGCTTACGAAATAGCATCCGATATTTTTGGAACGCGCGGCGTCGAGCAATGAATCGTGCACGCCGCGATGGTCTTTCAATATTGCGGTGCGTCCCGACCCATGGGGAATCTTCACCTTTGAAGACGGTTTCCATTCGTTGGGATTAGCGAGCACTTCGGCAATTGAATCGCTGTTGAGCGCAGGATCGGGGCGTAGTCCTGATCCTGCGAGCTCGGAGAATTTTTTGATGAACGCTTCGAGCTCGCTCGCATATCGTGGGTTGTAAGCCATAAGGGCGACTTGTCCCCAATAAATGCCTGGCTCGGGCTCTTCGCTATAGGCGGTGAAGCTCAAAACATACCGAAGCTCCCAGCCTTTTGCAGAGAGAACCGCTGCATTGTATGAATCGTGGGCGTCGAGGTATCCGATGATTTGACCGTAAGGGTTTTTCAGCCAGGCGATTTGGCGTTTTCTTTCGTCGAGGATGAACTCTATCGTGCCGATATCGCCAACGGCATTGTCGGGCCCCGCTAATGCCGCGCCAGCCTTTTTGTCTACGGTTGAGAATCGAACATACTCGCCAGAATATATATCGCTCGACGTATGAGAGGCCATATCCATTCCTTTCGTGATAGGCTTCGATGAGGAAAATAGCTGCATGAGCTAATCGGAAGTGAGCAAATGCAAGAAGATACGCAATGCCTGAGTTTATACGACTTTATCGCCGATGGCACTCCGAGCGACGTCGTCGATAGATACGCCTCGCTTAAAAACCAAGCAAAACTAGGAGAGTACGGCGATTTCGATAAGAATATCGTGGTTATCGACACCGAAACGACGGGGGTTTCCGAGCGGAAAGATGAGCTTACCCAGATAGCCGCCGCGCGGCTTGAGCGTGGCGAGATTGTTGAATGGTTCGTTACCTTTGTGAATCCCGGGAAGCATATCCCCGACGAGATTTCCCATTTGACCAATATCTTCGACTCGGACGTTGCCGAGGCCCCTACGCCCGAGGAGGCGTGCGCCAAACTTGTAGATTTCGTCGGGGATGCGACATTGGTCGCGCATAACAGCGCTTTCGACAGGCATTTCGTGACGAAGAACCCGTCTGGCGCGCCGCTTCGGGATAATCTCTGGATAGATTCTCTCGATCTCGCCCGAATAGCCCTCCCTCGCTTGAAATCGCACAGGCTCATCGACTTGGTTCATGCCTTCGATGCTCCGGTGTCCACCCATCGAGCCGATGCAGACGTAGAGGCATTGTGCGTGGTGTATCGAATTCTGCTTGCGGCTGTGGATGCCATGCCCGTCGATTTGGTTGAATATATCTCCAATTTGGCTCCCATCGACCAATGGCAGACGGGGGCGGTATTCGCGTATGCCTGTGCGAGAAAACAATCTGAGGCCGTTTCTGCCGCGGGCGGCGCGGTGAAAACGTTCCCGTTTTCGCTTTCGCATATGCGCAGGTCTCGTTTTTCCGAAACCAAAACGCCATCTCTCTCAAACCAAGAAGGCTCCGACGGTTCTGAATCCGAACTGCGATTTCCCGAGGTTTCGGAAATAGACGAGGCTTTTAGCGCGCAAGGTCTTGTGGGAACGATGTATGAGGGCTTCGAGGCACGCAGCGAGCAAGTCGCCATGGCCAAAGAGGTTCTGAAGGCGTTTTCTTCGAGTTCCAACCTTGTGGTCGAAGCGGGTACAGGCGTAGGAAAATCCATGGCCTATCTTCTGCCGAGTGCTCTCGCTGCTGTGCGTAGCGGGTCGCGCATCGGGGTTGCAACCAAAACGAATGCCCTTCTTGACCAAATAGCCTACAAAGAACTCCCCTTGTTAGCCGATGCTTTCAAGCGAACCAATATCGGGAATCTCTCCTACGTTGCTTTGAAGGGTTTTTCCCATTACCCCTGCCTGCGAAAAGTCTCCCATATCGTCTCCGACGGAGCGCGTTTGGTGAACACGATGGGAAAAGACATAAGCCAAGCGCCGTCAATCGCCGCGCTGCTCTCTTATATCGAGCAAACCGAATATGACGATATCGACGGCCTGAAGCTTGATTTCAGGGTTTTGCCTCGGTACTCAATAACGACGGCTTCTCGTGAATGCTTGAAGCGGAAATGCCCGTTCTACGGCACCCAATGCTTCGTACATGGGTTAAGGAAGAAAGCGGAATCGGCGAATATCGTCGTCACCAACCACTCATTGTTCTTTTGCGATTTGGCTGCCGAGGGCTTCTTGCTTCCTCCGACGAAATACTGGGTCGTTGATGAGGCCCATGGGGCCGAGACGGAGGCCCGCCGTGCTTTATCGATCAAACTCGACGCCGCTGAAATCGTTCGATTGGCGAATCGGCTGGGGTCGAGCGAGGCGAAACGCAATCCGTTTGTTCGTCTCAAGCGGCGATACTCCGATGGGGGTTCGCAGACTCCAGAGGCGAATTCGCTCGTTTTCGGGCTTATAGAGAAAGCGGACAGCAAAGGGCGTACTTTCTGTTCGGCGGCGCTTGATTTCGCTCATGGGATGAAAGGCCTTATCGCGTGCGACCAAGACAGGAATAATCGCAATTACAAAACCATCGACCTCTGGATTAACGAGGGCGTTCGTGCGAGCAGCCAATTCGAGAATTTGCGCGCGCTCGGCAAGCAATTTCAAGAAGCGGCGGAGCAACTTGTTAAGTCTTCGACCGAATTGGTCGCTTTCCTAGAGGAAATCGATGGCGTCGCCGATATCCAGCGCGATATAGCGACGGTGGTAATCGATGCGAAATCGATGCTTCAGGCATGCAATCTCATTCTTGATACTCGTGATGAAAACTATGTGTATTCAGCCAAGCTTTCGCGCGAGCCAGAGCATATAGGCGAAAGCCTCGAGGCTCTTGTGATTGACGTTGGAGCGAAGCTCAACGAAACGCTTTACGAAAAGACCAATTCCGTGGTCTATACGAGCGCGACGATTACCGTGGGAAACGATTTCAAGAGCTTCCTTTCCGCTTTAGGGCTCAACGATACCGAAAATTCCAGGGCTGACACCTGTATGCTCGGTTCGAGCTACGACTTCGATTCCCAGATGGAGATTCTCGTTTTAACCGATATTCCCGAGCCGAATCAGGCGGGCTACCTCGATACGCTGAAGGATTTCCTCGTTCGGGCGCATCTTGCCCAAAACGGCAGCATGCTCACACTGTTCACGAACCGAAGGGAGATGCAGGAGTGCTTCGACGCCGCCGATCCGTCGCTCAAAGAGGCAGGTTTGCGGTTGGTGTGCCAAAGATGGGGCGTTTCCACAAAGGGACTGCGTGACGACTTTTTGAAAGACGAGCATCTATCCTTGTTCGCTTTGAAGAGTTTCTGGGAAGGTTTCGACGCTCCCGGTGCGACGTTGAAGGGCGTTATCATTCCGAAGCTTCCCTTCTCGAAACCCTCCGACCCCCTGTCGTGCGAGAGAGCCGCGCGCGATTCTTCAGCGTGGTCGCGTTATACGCTTCCCCAAGCCGTTATAGAAGTGAAGCAAGCGGCTGGGCGTCTCATACGCTCGCAAACCGATACAGGAATTCTTGTTTTGGCTGATAAAAGGCTCGTTTCGAAATGGTATGGAAAAGTATTCCTGAGCTCCCTCCCGAGCCATACCGTGAAGAAATGCACACGTGCCGAAGCCCTCGAATCTCTTCGGCGCGGCGTGAGGCTTTAAGAGGCGACGGCGCCATGACGACGGAAGCCGAAAACAAAGATTGCTTCGATACGATGGCAAGCATCCATACGGGAACCTGGGAGAATGGGGTTTCAAATGCTGCCGCGTTTTCGGCGCTCGGGAAACGCAATGAGCAGACGGAAGAAGGCGGTGCGTCCGAAGCAGTGCCGACAGACGCGTTTTTCTTTCCGAAAATTCTTTCCAACGCCAAACCTATGAGAAAAAGTCCGGGCGAAAGGCGTTTCGAAGTAAGCGGAGCCGACGTTGCGGGCGTTGCGCTCTCCATTTCCGATCGGCGCAATTCGAATTCACGAGCGAATGGGCATGTCCTGTTGGACCTCAAAACTGAGACAGAACGACAAACGAGCGCAAGGAAAACCCGCAGATTGGTAGTCACGGTACTTGCCGTCGTTGCGGCCGCATGTGTCGTGGCTTTCGCGGCGAACTCCTTTCTGGGAGCATACGAGGCAAAGCAGAATCATAAAGCCGCGCTCGCGCAGGATTTCGAGGAACTTTCCAGCGCCGACGAACGGGAAGAGGCGATACCCTACGCAATCGTAAGCGATGCGTTTATTCGTGATTATCTCGGCATTTAAATCTAATGGGGTATACTTTCAAACGTATATGCCCACATCCTGACGATTGACGTCTGCGAAAGGCTCCGACATGAGCACACCAATGGATCATATAGCGTATCTCTCTCAAGAAATCGGCCCGCGCCCTGCGGGAACCGAAGAAGAGCAGCAGGCGGCGCTCTATATTACCGAGCGTTTGCAAAAAGACGCGCATCTATCAGCGCAAATAGAGGATTTCACCTGCAATTCCGACGCGCTTATGACGCCGATAATCTGCTATGCGGTAGCGTTCGTGGCCGTTATTCTGGGCGTTCTTTTGCCTGTTGTCGCGATTCCGGCGGCTGTTATTTCTCTGGTAGCCACCGCGCTCATCGCGCTTGAGGCATTTGACCATCCAACGATTTCGCAATTATTCACAAAAGGCGTAAGCCAGAATGTCGTTGCCAAATATGAGCCTACGCGCAACGAAGATGCTGCGGGATCACGCCGCCGGAAGGTCATTGTGGTGGCGAACTACGACAGCGGGAAGGTTCGCCGCGAGGCTTCGGGTGTCTTCGTCCGCGCCTTGTGGCCTTTGCGCCTCGCTTCTCTCGGCGGTTCTGTTGCCGCCGCTTTCTTCATGATGATTCGCGCGCTTTTCGCAGGGGAAGGCGCCGCATCGCTGGTGCTGTGCGTGCTTTCAATCATATGTATCCTTCCTGCGGCGGTGCAGCTCACCTTCGCGCTGATGGAAAAATTCGGCCCATTCGTGGAAGCCGCGAACAATAACGCTTCTGGCGTTGCGGTTATGCTCGAGGTGGCCCGCCGACTGGGAAACGGGGAGGTTTCTTCCGATTCGCCGATAGCCTCATCTGAGGAGATCTCATTTTCCGAAGTGGGTCGCGCTCCGACAAGCGTGTCCGATAATCTCGTGCAACTGAAAGACGAGCCGATTTCCGCCTCTTCCATAGATTCGAATAATCAGCGCAGGGAAACGTCGAAGGCCTTGTCTGTCGCTCCTGCTGGCACGCTTGCTGAAGCGGCGGCGAAGGCTCAAGCGTTGAGCGAGGAGCATATTCAGGCGGCTGAGCAGGCGGCTCTTGAAGAGAGCATTCGCGCCCAAAAGGAGGCCGAAGAGGCGCGCCTCGCCGAGGAAGCTCGGATTAATGCCGAAAATGCCGCCATTGCGGCTGCGGAGAAAGCGTCGCAAGCGTCGCATCCTGCATCCGTGCCCGACTGGTATAAGAAAGCGACCGAGAAGGCGCGCGAGAAAAAGGCCGAATCTGAAGGAAAAGCCGAAGAACCGCAGAGCTACCGCTCTCGTTTCGCCGACTACCCAACGGCCGATTCCGCCCAAATCGAAGAGGAGCCGAATTTCCCGGAGGTGAGCGAGGACGCCGCCGCGGTTTCGCCCTCTATCGAGGCCCCGAAGCCTTCCGCCGACATCTATTCGGCTTATTCCGAGGACTCCGTTGTCGTAGATTCGACGCCGTCGGTTGATGAGCCCCAAGTTGACGAGCCTCAAATACTCGTTGTTCCCGATGAAGTTCGATCCGAGGCGTTGAACGAGCCGGCATTTCCCCAAGAGCAGAATGCGGAGGAGCCGCAATTCGATGCTGCCGCTCAAACTACGCGTCTGCCCCAAATGATGTATTACACGGCGCCTGCCGACCGCAGCGCCATTCAGGCCGAACGCGCCCAAAAAGAGAGGGTTGTCGTCCGCGCGAACGAGGAGTTCGTCGACTCTTCCCAAAACATTCCCGGTCAATCTGCGGGATTGCAGGCATACGAGGCCGCCGTCGCGAATCAAAATTCCGCTGTGTTGTCTGGCATACCCGAGGTCAATGAGCAGCCTGCGGTTGAACCGAAGGTCATATCGGCGCGCATTCCTGTTGTCGATCTGCCAAGTATCGAGCTTCCTCCGATGGTGGCGCCCGAGCCGAAGCCGATTTCGTTCAACGAGCTGCGTCAACGTGCACCTTTGGCTGAGGCGCACGAGCCTGTTTCGCCTCGAAAAGCCTCGCAGGATTATCTCGCGGCGAACCTCCCTTCCGTGGGCGAATCCTCCGCAATGCCGCCCGCTTCGCATGGTGCCTACGAAGTTGATCCCACCCAGAAGACCCAGAATTCGAATGTGAGCCTTACGGGTTCGTTCGCGGCTATCGGTTCGATCGGTGCGCAGCCCGTGGGCGACGAACTCCTCGAGGGCCTGAGCCCTGACGATATCTATGTCGACGATGCCGACGATTCGGTCTTCCAGGAAGACTTCACCGAAACGGGAGCTTTTGCTGGCGCTGGGTATGTCGAGATGCCCCAGTCTCGTATGGGTAAGTTCTTCGGAAAATTCCGTAGGAATAAAAACAAAGACTCCGAAGAAAGCGCTCAGGAATGGCTTGGCGTCGATGAGTCTTTCGATGCTCGCAGCGTCGGGAAGGCCCGCGGCAGTTGGGAGAGCTTCCGTGACGAAGACGATTGGGAAGGCGGCGCATTCTCCAATCTTCGCGCTCGCATGAAGCCTGCTGGTTCGTCGAATTCCGCGGAGCCTGATTCTCGCCTGGATGGCGAAGAGAATCGCGCGGCGCAAACCGAACCTGCCGCCGTTCCGTCCGTTTCGGCGGATTCATTCGCATCGGCATACGAGGCTGCCCTTCGCCATGCGGAGTCCTCTTCGGACAAGATCGAGACCGCTGACGATATTCAGCAGATATATTCGTTTGCCGCAGGCGATATCAATACCGAAGTCTGGTTTGTTGCCTTGGGCTCCGAATTGGCGAACAACGGAGGCATAAAGGCGTTCCTTGCTGCGCATGCTTCGGAAATGCGCGGCGCCATTGTCGTGAACCTTGAGGCCCTTGGGTCGGGCGCCTTCTCGTATCTTGATCGCGAGGGCGACTTGAAACAGGTGAAATGCTCTCCACGTATGAAACGCTTCATCAAGAAGGCCTCCCAATCTTCGAACGTGCAGATTTCCCCAGCGCAGATTAATTGGAAGGAAAGCCCTGCGAGCTACGCGGCGAAACATCGGGTTCAGGCTATGTCTCTTGTGGGAATGGATGGGTTCGCTCCTGCCTATTATGCCCAGCCCGACGATGTGCTCGAGAATATAGACCCCGCATCCCTCGATGCCGCGGCGGATTTCGTCGTTGAGTTCCTTAAGAATATCTAATCGCAAACAAAGGTCTCACCAGGAAGAATTTCACCCATGCGCACCAACTGAGCGACCGTTGGGGATAATTCTTCTATAGGCTGCGGGAATGTACGGTATTATGGTGTGCGTTATAACGAATGCGATGAGGTATTCGTTTCTTTAAGGGGCGCCTGTTGGGCGCTTGCCAAGCGTGAACCATTGGAGGTTACTTATGGCTATCGAGGCATATTGCGTTAAATGCAAGGCCAAAAAGGAAATGCAAAACCCCGTTGAGAGCGTGACTAAGAACGGCAAGCCGATCACGAAGGGCAAATGCCCCGATTGCGGAACCACGATCTGCCGCATCGGCGCTGCGAAATAGCATTGATGAGAGCCCCGAATATTCGGGGCTTTTTTATGCCGAAAATAAAAAAGCGGCCAAAAGAATTTGGTCGCTGAGAAGTCTGGAGCGGGTGACGGGACTCGAACCCGCGAATGAAAGCTTGGGAAGCTTTTGCCTTACCACTTGGCCACACCCGCTTGAGCCGTACCAGTATAGCAAAAGAAATGGCTATTTAGGCGGATATGATCAAAGGCAACGACAAATCATGCTTCTCGGTGGCGATGAAAGGGAGTCGCTGGGTTTCGAAGGCCACACCGATGATGCGTGTCTCTCTGGGGATAAGCGAGAGATACTCGTCGTAGTTCCCCCCACCGTAGCCGAGCCTTCGGAAGCTTCCGTCGAAGGCGACCATGGGGACGATTATGGCCGATATATCGTCAGGCGGTACGATTTCGAATGATTCGAGCTCTGGGGTGTCGAGGTCGAAGCGCTTAATCGGATTCTCGATAAATGGAACGCTCCGCGATTTCCAGGCGCATTGCTCAACTTTTCGCATATGCATACGGGGAGCGGTTCCCTTTTTGTTCATGCAGGGGAAGGCGACGGTTGCGCCGCGGAGGTAGAGAAAGTCGATGAACCTGGAAAGGTCGACCTCGCTTCCCATGGAAGAATAAACCGCCACAACCGAAGTTTCGTTTGCCTCCGGGAGTTCCGCACTCAACAGATCGCAAATCCTTTCGGATATCTGCTCGCGCGCTTGCGAGTCCATGGCGTCTCGTCTTCGAAGCGCCTCTTTTCTTAAAGAGGCCTTCTGTTTAGGTAAATGATCGGCCTGGCGATTGCCTCTTTTTTGCTGCTCGTCGTTTTCCATTTCGCGCTCTTTTCCGAACAATGGCTAGGAATGAGTTCGAATTTTCGAAATAATCGAAAATTCCTTTGCCTTACAACTCCGATGCTGTTATTATGGTCGAGCTGTCAAAGCACGCGCCGTTACCTCAGCTGGATAGAGGGACTGACTACGAATCAGTACGTCGGGGGTTCGAATCCCTCACGGCGCACCACTTGAACTGAAAAGGCCGCTCTTCCGAGCGGCCTTTTGCTTTATGGGATTCGGATAAGCTTCTTATACGCCTCAAGCCCAGCCATAAGGACCTCTTCATCGAAATTGAAGGTGTCGGCGTGCAGGGGGATTCCCGTCCCCGTGCCGAGCAGCAGGAACACGCCTGACAGCCGACGCTGGTAAAAGGCGAAATCCTCCGCAATGAGCAGAGGGGCCGGAAGTTCCTCGATCTCGACGTTTTGGGAAGCGAGCGCAAAGAGTTCTTCGTTGTTTACGACAGGTGGGTAGCCTTCGCTGAAATCGACCTCCACCGTGCATCCCGTTTCGCTTGCGCGTCGTTCTGCGGCTTCACGAAGCGCAGCCTTCGCCTCGGCGCCCATCTTCTCGCTAAAAGTGCGCAGCGTGCCTTCGATATACGTCCGCGACGAAATCACGTTGCGCGCTTGGCCGCTTTCGAAAAGCCCGCATTTGAACGTGCATGGCTCTTCTTTGGCGCGGCGATTTACATAATCGTACGCTTCGAGGATGAATCTCATGCCCGCCTCCATCGAATCCGCCCCGTCCTCGGCTTTGGCGATATGTGTCGCCTTGCCATGAAACGTGAACGTCGATTCGCTCGTGGCGGCAAGCAGCGCTCCAGGACGGCTTGCGATATGCCCTTTTGGCAAATCGGGCCAAAGATGGAAGCCGAAAATGCGATCGACTCGGTATTTCTCGAATACGCCCGCATCGCAGACGAACTGAGCGCCGCCCGTCGTTTCTTCGGCAGGCTGGAATACGATGAGCACGCTTCGCTCGAGCGAGTCGATATTCGCGGCGATGTGACGCGCTAGCCCGAGCGCCATGGCCATATGGCCGTCGTGGCCGCATGCGTGCATGTGCCCAATATTCGTCGAGCGGAATTCAACTCCCGATTTCTCCGTCACTGGCAACGCGTCCATATCGGTGCGTATGGCGGTTGCATGCTCGCTTCCCCTATCGAAAAAGGCACATACCGTTGACCGACATGGCTCGAACACTTCGCAGGGCAGCTCGTCGATGACGGAGTGCACGTATGCGATAGTTTGAGGCAGCTCGAAATCGACCTCGGGTATGCGATGGAGGTCGCGGCGGAATTTCGTTAGGTCGCCGAGGGTCGGCTCTGGGGAAGTCGCTTTCGCGACGGCGGTTTCGGTCATACTGCGCCCTTCGTCCAAAGGTTCTTTGGTTTCTCGCGCATTATAGCCTCGCCTGATTGACTGATCCCAGGTGGCATGGTAGTTTCATTCGAACGATAGAGGCGCGGGTGAGAAAGACGTCAGGGAAGCCGGCGGGCGTTGATTCTGACGGAAGGCGAATCCGCCGAATTCGCAGAGCTGGGCGCGGCATGCGAATGGGTTTGCAGGGAATACCTGCAAGACTGTCTGCTATTTCGCAGGTGAGCTATCTTGCTGAGAACCGTTTTGCGCGAACCGTCGCGCATCTGAGCCAGTGAGGCAGCAGCCTTGCTGGCTTTGTTGGTTTATTGGCGAAATTAAGAAAGGCGGCCGTATGGACAAGCAGCCCTTCGTAACGAAAGAGAAGCTCGACGAAATTATTGAGCGCTACCCCACGCCGTTCCATCTCTACGACGAGGCGGGCATTCGACACAATATGGAGGCTGTGCGCGACGCCTTCGCGTGGAACCCTGGCTTCAAAGAATACTTCGCGGTGAAGGCGACGCCGAACCCGTTCCTCATCGATATTCTGCGCGATTATGGTTGCGGATGCGATTGCTCGTCGGCCACCGAGCTGCAGCTCTGCGATGCCATGGGCATAAGCGGCCACGACATAATGTTCTCGTCGAACGAAACCCCTGCGGCCGATTACAAGCTGGCAGATAAGCTGGGTGCCATCATCAACCTCGACGATATATCGCATATCGATTTTCTGGAGCAAACTATCGGCCATATTCCCGAAACCGTGAGCTGCCGATACAACCCTGGCGGCCTTTTCGAGATTTCGAACGGCATCATGGACAACCCGGGCGATGCGAAATACGGAATGACTACCGAGCAGCTTTTCGAGGCATTTCGGCAGTTGAAGTCCAAAGGAGCCAAGAACTTCGGCATTCATGCCTTTTTGTGCAGCAATACCGTGACCAACGATTACTACCCCGAGTTGGCCGGCGTTCTTTTCAAGCTCGCGGTTAATTTGCAGCGTAAAACTGGAGCGCAGATCAAATTCGTCAATCTTTCGGGCGGCGTTGGCATTCCCTATAAGCCTGGCGAGCGTCCCAACGACATTCGCGCGATTGGCGAAGGCGTGCGGCGAGTATACGAAGACATTCTTGTGCCCGCCGGCATGGGCGATGTGGCTATTTACACCGAAATGGGCCGTTTCATGATGGGACCGTATGGCTGTTTGGTCACGACAGCCATTCACCATAAGCATATCTACAAAGAATATATCGGTGTGGATGCGTGCGCTGCGAATCTCATGCGTCCGGCGCTGTATGGCGCATACCACCACATCACGGTGGCGGGCAAAGAACATGCGGCATGCGACCATGTTTACGATGTGGTCGGCGGCCTGTGCGAGAACAACGACAAGTTCGCCATTGACCGTGCGTTGCCCGAAATCGAAGACGGCGACGTGCTGGTGATTCATGACACGGGCGCGCATGGGCATTCCATGGGCTATAACTACAACGGAAAGCTGCGCAGCGCCGAGCTTTTGCTTCGCGAAGACGGCAGCGTGAAGCTTATCCGCCGCGCGGAGACGCCCGCCGATTATTTCGCGACGCTTTACGGCGAACCCGAACTAACCGATGGCGCTCCCTACGACGCCGCGAAGCTTCAGCGCACTTCGCTCTAGCTTTGAGTATGCCGGCCATCCGCCGAAGCATCTTTCGGCTCTTGGGTAGTTTGGGCAATTTGAAATTTCTTATTCGCATTTGACGGTCAACGATTTTTTGGAAGGATGAAGGATATGGCAAGCATGAAGGGTTTGAGCGGCTCCATCGTCGCTCTTGTCACGCCGTTTTCCGAGGACGGCTCCGTCGATTTCGAGGCCCTGGGCCGCTTGGTCGACTTCCATTTGGAAAATGGCACCGATGCGCTGCTGACGCTCGGCACAACGGGCGAGTCTTCCACGATGTCGCACGAGGAAGACGACGAGGTCTGCAAATTCGTCGTCGATCGCGTGGCGGGCCGGGTGCCGGTTATCGCGGGCAGCGGTTCGAATAGCACCGAGACCATGCTGCAGAAAAGCCTGAGCTTCCAGAAAATGGGCGCCGACGGCCTCCTGCTCATCACCCCCTACTACAACAAGTCGAACGAGGAGGGCATATATCGTCACTTCACCACGGTGCTCGACGCAGTGGACGTGCCGTGCATTCTGTACAACGTTCCTGGCAGAACGGGATGCTCTATCTCCGAGCGCAACGTTGCGCGCCTGGCGAAGCATCCTCATGCGTTCGGTATCAAAGAGGCTTCGGGCAATATCGGCTATGCCTCGAAGATCGCGCGCTATCTCTCCGATGACTTCTGCATGTTCTCGGGCAACGACGATATCGTGGTTCCGATGATGTCGCTCGGCAGCCGCGGCGTTATTTCGGTTTGGGCAAACATTCAGCCGAAAGAGGTCCATGAAATGTGCCAGCAGTGGCTCGACGGAAATCATGGGGCCGCGCTCAAGGCGCAACTTGACGGCATCGAGCTGATCGATTCGCTGTTCTGCGAGGTGAATCCTATTCCGGTGAAATACGCGTTGGAACTCATGGGGTTCGGCAAGGCAGTGTATCGCCAACCGCTGTGCGAGCCGAGCGAGGCGGCGAAGGCGCAAATCGCTGCAGCGATGAAAAACGCCGGAATTATCGAGTAATTCGTTCGAACGTTTGGAGATTGAACTATGACCAAGGTGCTCATTATCGGCGACGGCCGCATGGGAACCATCATTCGTGAGCTCGTCCAGGCCGACGATGAACTCGAGCTTGTGGGGGTTATCGGAATAAGCAACAAAGACGACCTGCTTGCCGCGGCTCCTGCGTGCGATGTTGCCATCGACTTCTCCCATAAAAGCATGCTCGATTTGGTAGAGGCCTACGTAGGGCGCACGCATGCGGCCCTCGTGAGCGGAACGACTGGCTACGACGATGCCGAAATGGCGCGCATCAAGGCAATGGCTGCGAATGCGCCGGTTATCCATAGCGCGAATTACTCGCTTGGCGTGGCCGTACTTCGCCGCTTGGCCGCCGAGGCGGCGAAAGCGCTGCCCGGCTTCGATATCGAAATCGTCGAAACTCACCACAATCAAAAGGTCGATGCCCCGAGCGGCACGGCGAAGCTGCTGCTTAGCGCTGTGAACCCCGATGGGGCGCTCGATCCCATCTATGGGCGCGAGGGCATGTGCGGCAAGCGCTCCGATAAAGAAATCGGAGTTCACGCTCTGCGCGGCGGAACGGTTGCGGGAACGCATACGGTGCACTTCTTTGGCGAAGACGAAGAGGTCGCGCTTACGCATCGCGCTACGAGCCGGCGCATTTTCGCAATGGGAGCCGTCGCCGCGGCGAAGAAAATCGTCGCTCGCGAGCCTGGATTCTATAATTTCGACGAGCTTATGTTTTAATGCGAGCTGTATAAGGGCGCGCGAACGAAAACTTTACGCTTCGGATTTGCCCGAAGGGTGAACAAGGTGCGCTTTGGCGCGCAAGCGACAGGCGGGGATGAAGCGCGGAGAAGCGAATCGGACTTTTGTGTGTCATTGGAAAGGGCGCCGTTGGCATAGGCGGCGGAAAGGAATGAAATGAACGCTGAAGAGATCATCAATTTCATAGCGACCTCGGAGAAAAAGACCCCGGTGAAGGTGTATGTCCGCGAGAAACCTGGCAAAAAGGTCGACTATAAGTCGGCCGCGAAAAAAGGCGAAGTAAAGGTTTTCGGCGGGCGCAAGGGCAAAATCGTGTTCGGCGATTGGGCCGATATCAAGCCGGTGCTTGAAGCGAACGCCGATGCCTTCGATTACTACGAAGTCGAAAACGACTGCCGAAATTCGGCCGTGCCCATGCTCGATAAAAAGGAAATCAATGCGCGAATTGAGCCCGGGGCGATTATTCGCGACCAGGTTGAAATCGGTGATTCCGCGGTGATCATGATGGGCGCCATCATTAATATCGGGGCGGTTATCGGCGAGGGCACCATGATTGATATGGGCGTCGTGCTGGGCGGCCGCGCAATCGTCGGCAAGCATTGCCACATTGGGGCAGGCACCGTGCTCGCTGGCGTGGTTGAGCCTGCGAGCGCCACTCCGGTAATCGTCGAAGACAACGTCATGATTGGGGCGAACGCCGTTGTGCTCGAGGGATGCCGAGTTGGCGAAGGCTCCGTCGTTGCCGCTGGGGCCGTTGTCGTGAGCGATGTGCCAGCGGGTGCTGTGGTCGCGGGTGTTCCTGCGAAGGTCATCAAGATGAAAGACGCGAAGACCGAAGGCAAAACCGCCTTAGTCGATGCGCTTCGTACCCTGTAGGGTTTCTTTTCGCGGGGGTAGCGACGGTAAAGCTCGCCGCCTCCGCGAATTTCTGCTTCGGCAAAACTCGTTCCCGCTTGCTTCGGCCAAACTGACCTCGTTATTGCGGTTCCGTTGCTTCGCCGCGATATTGAAAAGACGGGTCATCCATAAGTGTTGATGGGTTTTACCTGCGAAAACGATATTTTCAACACATTTGGTCCATAGAAGAAAAACCTCCCTAAACCTTTTAATTCAGCCATGGCGGATGGTGCATGCCCCTCGATATCGGCGCATACTCTGCCCATCGATTCGTGAGGCACAAACGCTGAGAATCGCAGACAGGGCCGTAAGGCCGCATGGTTATGGCGCAGCCAGAGGGGGCTGCACAATCCAGAGGGAGGATTTACCATGAGCTTCGAAAATGGAATGAGTCGCCGCAACTTCTTGTCGGGCGCTGCTGTCGCGGGCGCCGCGCTTGCCGGCATGGCTGGCCTGAGCGCTTGCGCGCCGAGCAAGTCGAGCTCGAGCAGCGATTCGAAATCGAGCTCGAGCAGCTCGACGGCTTCCGCGGGCTCCACGATGGGCTACGACGGTACGGGCACTATGCCTTGGCTGGGCGAGAAACCCCAGATTTCCGATTCCGACGTTGAAGAGACGGTCGACGCAGACGTCGTCGTTGTGGGCTTGGGCGCCGCGGGCGTTCCCGCCACGCGCGCTGCTGTTGAGGCCGGCGCAAAGGTTGTCGCCCTCGAGTCGTCGCCCAAATTGAACTCGGTTGCTTCCGACATGGCGATTTTCGGCGGCGAAACCCAGGCGAAGTGGGGCCGCGGTGACGGCTTCCTCGATAAGAAAACGGTCGTCAACATGCACATGGAGGAATGCAGCCACCATGTGAACCAGTCCATCATCTCGACCTATTACGACAAGTCGGGCGAAGCTCTCGACTGGTTTGTCGCTGGTTCCAAAGACCTCTATATCGCGCCCGAAAGCTACGCCGATATCCCCGAGGCCAACCAGAAGAACTACATGTACCCCTACATGTATCCCATTCCCGAGACTTACGACTACACCAAAGAGGACCTGCCCTGCTACCCGACGTCGGTCGGCTTCAGCAGCCTGGCGACCGTCATGCAGGACAATCTGCAGGTCGCTATCGACGGCGGCGCCGACGTTCGCTATGAAACCAAGGGTATCGAGCTCATCCAGGATTCCGACGGCATGGTGACCGGCATCTATGCCCAAAAGACCGGTTCTTCGAAATACATCAAGATCAATGCGAAGAGCGTCGTTCTTGCTACGGGCGACTACCTTGCCAACGAGGACATGATGAAGTTCTACGCGCCGGCGTGCGTCGAGAACGGCATTCAGATTCTGAGCCTCGATATGGATTCTTCGGGCGCTTACACCAATATCGGTGAAGGCCACAAGATGGGCGCGTGGGCTGGTGCTCATATCGAGCAGTGGCATGCTCCCATGATTCATCACATGGGCGGTGGCGCTGGCGCCGACGGCCGCGGCGTTATTGGCAACAACGGCTTTTTGTGGCTGAACCTGCACGGCAAGCGTTTCATGAACGAAGACGTTCCTGGTCAGCAGCTCGAGAACCAGGTCGAACTTCAGCCTGAGCGCAAGGCATACCAGTTCTTCGATTCGAATTGGCCTGAGCAGCTGAAATACTTCCCCGCCGCCCACGGCATCGCGTGCTTCTATCGCGAAGAGGAGCTTCCCGAGTACACCGCTTCTGGCCTTCGCATTAACGTGCGCACCAAAAAAGACATCGAGACTGCCGTTGACGAGGGTCGCTGCCTGAAAGCCGACACCATCGACGAGCTGCTCTCCAAGATCGAGGGTATCGATGTCGACGAGGCGAAGAAGTCCATCGAGCGTTACAACGAGCTGTGCAAGGCGGGCGAAGACACTGACTTCTTCAAGAGCTCGCAGCGCCTGTTCGCACTCGAGAATGGTCCGTTCTATGCCGCGGAGTGCGGATGCGCCCTCACGCTCGCCAACCTTGGCGGCTTCGATTCCGATGACGAATGCCATGTCTATGACGAGAACCGCCAGATCATCAAGGGCCTTTATGCCTGCGGTGCTCCCCAGGGCGGCCGCTTCGCCGTTCAGTATCCCATTTCGCTGAAGGGCCTTTCTTGCGGCATGTGCATGGTCTACGGCAAAATCGCCGGCGAAAATGCCGCGAAGCAGGCGTAAGCAGCCGTTCGGTATTCGACAATCCCGCAAACGGGCGACGACTTCCCTCCCCTCCCTTCCTTTCGCGTCGTCCGTTTGATTCAGGAAAAGCCCCTATTAAGGGGCTTTTCCTTTTCCTACATCAATCGATTTTCTCGAATCGGTAGACCTGGTTCGCGTCTGGGTATTTCTCGTGGTCTACCTCGCTGGCGAACATCTCAAGCGGGCGTGCCCAAAGGCCCCGCTCTCCATAAAGCGCGCGGTAGATGACCAGACTCTCTTCGGTTTCCGAATGCTTCGCGACGCCGATCACCTCGTATTCGTTGCCCTTGAAGTGTCGATAGATGCCCGCTTCGATGGTGCGCATGGGCGCTGCCGCCTTTCTTTTTGGGTATTGGGGCAATAAAAAAGCGATGGCTGGCATCGCTTTTTTATTGCTTAGGTTATTGCTGTTGCTAGTCTTTGAAGGAGACGGTCGGCGCGACCTCTGCGCCGGCGGAAGCATCGAAGCTCGGGCGCTCTTTGAAGCCGAACATGCCAGCGAACAGCACGGCCGGAAACGTTTGGATGGCGGTGTTGTACTTCATGACCGTGTCGTTGAAGCTCTGGCGCATGTAGCTGATTTTGTCTTCGGTCTCGGAGAGCTGAGACTGCAGTTGCTGGAAGTTCGCGTTTGCCTTCAGCTCGGGATAGGCCTCGGATACGGCGAAGAGGCTTTTCAACGTGCCGGTGAGGGCGTTGTCCGCTGCCATTTTTTCCTCGGGGGTTCCCGCATGGGCGACCGCTGCGCGCGCTTCGGTCACCTTCTGCAGCGTGGCGCTTTCGTGGCTCGCGTAGCCTTTCACGGTTTCCACGAGGTTCGGGATGAGGTCGAGCCTCCGCTGTAGCTGCACGTCGATCTGCGCCCAGGCGTTGTCGACCATATTGCGCAGCTTCACCAGATTGTTGTACATGGCGATGGCGATAATCACGAGAACGACGATAATCGCGAGGATGATGCCCAAAATCATGGCTTTGCCTTTCAGTAGGGTTTTGGGAGGGCGCCTTTGCGCCTTCGGATACATTATAGAGAAGCTCGGCCACCCTGACCGATTCTGTTCTTATCGGTTACCAAATTTCGCGTGCGGCTCCGATGTTCGAAGAGGCGCCCTGCGATGGAAGAACCGCCACGCCGACCTTCGAGAACGTGCAGCTGCGCGCCCAAAACCCCTCGCGTTTCGCGGCGGCTACGATTGCGGCGGAATTTCGCCCACCCGAATGCGAGGCTTCGACTATCGCGAAGGTGGCCGAGCCGCTGCCGCAAAGGAGGATCTTCTGGCGCCCCGATTCATCGGTCGCGATGCCTGATTGCGCCGAGAGCCACGCGCGAACGTCGGCAAGCCGTGCCACGACGTTTTCCGACGCCTGGGCGAGATTGTTGAAAAGCTCAACGTCGCGGGCATCGGAAATATCGGGCGCGAGCGAGGATTCCTGATGCTTCTCAAGCGCGTCGAAGGCTTCGTAGGCCGCTTTCGTCGAGACGCCCTCATCGATTTTCACGATGACGACCTCGCCTTCGAGCGGAGAGATCGGCCGCTTGAAAACATCGCCCCTGCCCTCGAGCAGCGCGCAGGGCCCATAGAGGAAAAACGCCACGTCAGCGCCCAATTCACTTGCGACTTCGATGGCTTCGTCGCAGGTTTGGCTTTTGCCCCATGCGCGGCATAGGCCCGCGATGACGGCCGCGGCGTTCGACGATCCGCCGCCGAGTCCTGCCTGAAACGGAATATGCTTTTCGATGGAGATTGCGATGTGCCCGCGGTTCTGATCGAATTTTTTCGCCAGCTTTTCAGCGGCCTTATAGGCGATATTGTCTTCGGGTGGCACGTCAAGCGGGGGTATCCCCTCGCGCGTCACGCAGCTAAGCTCGATGGTTGGGCCCTCGTGGTCTGCGGGTGAAGTCTCGCCGTCGTCCCCATCGTCGAAGGAAACGGTGACCATGTCGTGCAGGGTAAGCGTTTGCATGATCGTTCTTGCGTCGTGGAAGCCGTCTTCTCGACGCTCGCCGATTTCAAGATGGAGGTTCACTTTCGCGGGCGAGAGAACCTTGAATAGACGTTTCACGCGAGTCCTTTCTCGTTGGCGGCGCGGCGCTTTTCGAAGAATCCTGAAAGCACGCCGGCGCATTCGTTAAGCAAAACACCGCTCGTCACGTCGAAGCAATGGTTGAGCCGGGCGTCTGAGTTGATTGCGTACAAAGACCCGAGGGCTCCCGCTTTGGCATCGGGCGCCCCATAGACGCATCGTCCGATGCGCGCTTGGTTCATGAGGCCCGCGCACATGATGCACGGTTCGAGCGTCACGTATACCGTGCAATCGGGCAGACGCCAGCGCTCGAGTTCGCGCGACGCTTGGACGATGGCGGAAAACTCCGCATGCGCAGAAGGGTCGGCGTCTTTTTCGCGATGGTTTCTCGCTTCGGCGATGATTTCGCCTTGGCATACGACGACCGCACCAATGGGAACTTCCCCATCTTCAGCGGCGAGCTTTGCTTGGCTAAGCGCCGCCTTCATGAAGCGCTCGTCGGTTTCGGCGATTTCGTCGGCCGAAATCCACGCTTGATCCAAGGGGATCCCCTCAAAGCGAACGCCCACGCACCCTCCTTTTGCTGCATTCTGGATGTCTTTATGCCATTGTAAAGCATGGCGAATCGGGCGCTTGCGCCTTGCTGGCCGAGGATCGAAGCTGTGAACGTGTCGTGAATCAACGATGCCCGCTTTGTTGCTTTCGGCCCGTTTTGCGACGAGGTGGGCGAGGCGTATCTATAATGGCCCATCGCGTCTTTTATCTCGAAGATAGTAAATCCAAACAACTTTTCGCAAAACCGCAGTGCTCGGCACCTCGGCTTTTTGCGCTTTACGCCCATTTTGGCGAAAGGTTGTGCAGATAAGCGGAAAGGATTGCTCGTTTTGAAACTCGACCGACACCAAATTGTCATGCTCGTCATTATGATTTTCGGCACATTCGTGACCGTGCTCAACCAAACGCTCGTTACGCCGGCGCTGCCTTCAATCATGGCGGAAATGTCGGTCGACGCGGCCACGGCCCAATGGCTCACCACAGGCTTCACCTTGGTGAATGCCATTATGATTCCCATAACCGCATACCTCATCGACCGATATTCGACGCGCAACCTGTTCACGGTGTCGATGGTCATTTTCACGATAGGCTCTGCGCTTGCTGGGTGGGGGCCGAACTTCGCCGTGCTGCTTGCGGGCCGCCTTTTGCAGGCTGCGGGCGCCGGCATCTTAATGCCGATGGTCATGACGGTGCTCATGCTTACCTTTCCGCCCGAGCGCCGCGGGTCTGCCATGGGCCTTTTCGGCATCGTTATCGCTTTCGCTCCGGCAATCGGCCCTTCGGCGGCCGGCTTTGTGATCGACGTGTACAACTGGCATATCCTCTTCTGGATTGTGGTTGCGTTGTCGCTGGTCGGGATCGTATGCGGCTGGATTTCCCTGAAAAGCTCTCCTCATGGCGAGCGCAAGAACCTGCCGCTCGATAAGCTCTCCGTCGTTCTTTCGACGGTTGGTTTCGGGTGCCTGCTCTATGGGTTTTCGGCGATCGGCTCAAACGGCCTCAACCTGGTTGACGCGCTCGTGAGCGTGCTCGGCGTGATCGTGGTCGTGCTCTTCTTCAGGCGACAGCTGAAAATGGAGCGTCCCATGCTTGAGGTTCGCGTACTGAAGAATAAGAAGTTCCTCGTGGGAACCATCATTGGCATGCTTGTGCAAGGCGCCCTGCTCGCCGCGGGCATTCTCATGCCTATCTATCTGCAGAGCTATTTGGGCTATTCGGCCACTATCTCGGGCCTGGTCATTTTGCCCGGCGCGATTGTCATGGGCGCTATGGGCCCTATCGCCGGGCGCCTCTTCGACAAGCATGGCCCGCGCGCGCTGAGTCTCATCGGCACGGGGGCGCTTACCGTCTCCACGCTCGCGTTCGCGTTTTTGGGCGATTCGACGGGGCTTATCTATCTCACGATTCTGTATACCGTTCGAATGTTCTCGCTGTCCCTCGTGAACATGCCCATCACGACATGGGCCATGAACTCCCTCGATAACGAGCTGATGAACCACGGAACTTCGGTGAACAACACCATGCGCCAAGTTGCGGGTTCGTTCGGCACGGCGCTGCTCGTTTCCATTTCGACCATCGCGACGAACATGAGCTCTGGTTCGCTCGACAGCGTGCATGCGGGCATATTCGGAATCAATATGGCGTTCGCCGGCGCGACGGTGCTGTGCCTCGCTGGCTTCGTGCTGACGGTTGTTTTCGTGAAAGACAAGCCTAGCGACGCCGCCGAGGCCGACCCCGATAATGTGAAGCGCTCGATTCTCGAGAGCATCATGAAGCGCGACGTGTACACCCTGCCCGAAAGCGCTACGGTGTTCGATGCGGTGAAGCTGCTGGTAGAGCGCCATATTTCCGCGGCGCCCATCGTGAATTCGAATGGCAAGCCGGTTGCGTTCGTTTCGGACGGCGATGTGGCGCGCTTCCTCTCGAAGCGGCACAGCACATATACCGACCCAGTTGCGCTTATCATGCTCACCGAATCGAGCAGCGATGATTTCGCTGTAAAGGCTGCGAAGGTTATGAGGATGCGTGCTTACGACATCGCGACGCACGGAGTAATCTCCATCGACGTGCATACCGATATTCGCGAAGTGTGCCGAATCCTTGGCGAAAACCACCTGAAGAAGGTTCCCGTGACCGACGGCGGCCAGCTCGTAGGGGTCATCAACCGCAGCGACATAGCCCACTATTCCATGCGTAAATACCTCGAAGAGACGGGCGAAGAGCTGCATGGCGGTGTTGCTCTGGCGTAGTTTCGCCTGCGTGCGCCAATTTATGATATGCTTTCCAAGCTTTGGAGGAATGGCCGAGTGGTTGAAGGCGGCAGTCTTGAAAACTGTTGAGCCGCAAGGTTCCGTGGGTTCAAATCCTACTTCCTCCGCCAGATAAAAACAGCAGGTCAGGGGCTTGTTTTCCTGGCCTGCTTTTCTATTGGCACATGGGGTGGCACAT
>CAVHFS010000024.1:0-39975 GCA_963635715.1 Subdoligranulum sp. CAG:314
ACACGGGGTTGATCTTGCACTCGATGACGCCCTTGCGCAGAGCGGCCTTGAGCTCTTCGACGGTGAACTCCTCGTCCATGAGGACTTTCTCCATCAGCTCATCGTCGCAGTCGGCTGCGGCGTCGACGAGTTCCTGACGATACATCGCGGCATCGTCGGCGAACTCGGCCGGGATGGCGTCCATCGGCTCGGGATAGGTCATACCCTTGTCGTCGGCCTTGAAGTCCCATGCGGTCATGGTAACCAGGTCGATGACGCCCCAGAAGTTGTCCTCGGCGCCCATGGGCAGCTGAGCGGCAACGGCGTTGGCGCCCAGGCGATCTTTCATCGTCTGGATGGCATGCAGGAAGTCGGCGCCCACGCGGTCATACTTGTTGATGAACGCGATGCGGGGAACGCCGTAGCGCTCGGCCTGACGCCAAACGGTCTCAGACTGAGGCTGAACGCCAGCGACGGCGTCGAAGACGGCGACGGTGCCGTCGAGAACGCGAAGCGAGCGCTCGACTTCGGCGGTGAAGTCAACGTGGCCCGGGGTGTCGATGATCTGGAAGCGGTACTTCTGTCCGTCCTTCTCCCAGAAGCAGGTGGTTGCGGCGGCGGTGATGGTTACGCCGCGCTCCTGTTCCTGAACCATCCAGTCCATGGTGGCGGCGCCATCGTGAACCTCGCCGATTTTATGCGTCTTGCCCGTGTAGTACAGGATACGCTCGGTCGTGGTGGTTTTGCCGGCATCGATGTGGGCCATAATGCCGAAGTTACGGGTGAGATGCAGGTCGTTTGCCTTAGCCATGGTATCTCACGCCCTACCAACGATAGTGCGAGAACGCACGGTTGGACTCGGCCATCTTGTAGAGGTCTTCGCGCTTCTTGACGGATGCGCCGGTGTTCTCGGCGGCATCCATGATTTCAGCGGCGAGACGCTGAGCCATGGTGTGCTCCTTGCGCTTGCGCGAGAAGTCGACGATCCAGCGAATGGCAAGCGTGGTTGCGCGACGGGGGTTGACTTCCATCGGCACCTGGTAGGTTGCGCCACCAACGCGCTTGGGCTTGACCTCAAGCGTGGGGCGAACGTTGTCCATGGCCTTCTTGAAGACGCTCAGGGCGTCTTGCTGGGTCTTCTCGGCGACGATGTCGAACGCGCCGTAGACGATGCGCTCGGCGAGGGACTTCTTGCCGTCGAGAAGGACTTTGTTGATCAGCTGCGTGACCAAACGGTTGTTGTACACGGCGTCCGGCTGAATTTCGCGACGGACTGCTGCTGCACGACGAGGCATAAATGTGCTCCTTGGTGACTGTGCGCGCTTCCGGGATTCTTCCCATTAGGCCGATTTCGGCCCGCGCGGCTTACTCATACTTATTTCGGGCGCTTGGCACCATAACGGCTGCGGGCCTGCATGCGGTTGTTCACAGCAGCGCAGTCGAGGGCGGCGCGGATAATCTTGTAGCGCACGCCCGGGAGGTCCTTAACACGGCCGCCGCGGATGAGCACCATGGAGTGCTCCTGCAGGTTGTGGCCGATGCCAGGAATGTAAGCGGTGACTTCCATGCCGTTGACGAGACGGACACGGGCGACCTTACGAAGAGCCGAGTTCGGCTTCTTCGGGGTGGTGGTGTACACGCGGGTGCACACGCCACGCTTCTGGGGGTTGCCCTTAAGCGCCGGGGTCTTCTTCTTGTCGACCTGCTTGGCGCGGCCCTTACGGACCAACTGGTTAATAGTAGGCAAAGCTTCTCCTTCAAATCTTACGGCTTGCCGGCACTTTCCAGCGACCTGCACAAGCTCGTTCTTGCCTGGGCTGAATGGGTCAGCCCCTCCCCTGGCCTGGCATTTCGCGAAAGCCCAATTTCAACCCAGGGGCCCTTGGAACACCACGCCTCGTTTTCGGCCACGCAGCACTGCAGACGAAAACAAGCGCCTCTCTCGAGACGCAAGGCGAAACTTTATCATCGCTAACATGGGGTGTCAAACGCCACGCACCCGGGAGTATCTATAGCTCGATTTTATTGAAATACCAGGTCAGTAAAGCATTCCATTGAAATTGGTCGAGGAATTGTGAATACGATGGCAAAAAATTCTTGAATAAGCGCCTCCTTTGTGGAAGGAAGCGCTAAAAACGCACGGCATACCTTGCATCCATGGTGAAACACGCCATGGATTGTCGGGCAAATTAGAGTGCCTTGAACGCATACATGGCCATCGATTGCGAGGCGATGACGTCAGCATCCCAGGTTTTTTTCGTATTCACGCTCGAATAGGGGTCGTTGATCTCTATGTCCCCATCGCTCGCGACACCCCGCGCCACGAAGAAGTGGCCGCTTTCGGTGAAATCGCCTGGCCCAACGTTGACTATAACTGTGAAGCCATTTTCCAAATACCAAACAAGCGACTGGCTCGACGGATAGAAATACTGGCACGAAAGCCCCAGGCTATAGGCTTCATCAATCAGGAAATCGCCAACGGTGCCGGAACCGTCGATTGCGTAGCCGTCATCGGTAGCGAGAGCCGCCATGTCAGCGGGAGTCTTGTCGGTCTTCCCTGTAAGCCCCATATAGACCATCGAAAGCGACGTCGGGCAGCATCCCGTCAGCCCAAGGGCTGACCCACAGTATTCAACATAGCCCCAGCGCTGGTCCCATTGTTTCAAATCGGGAATGGTTCCCTTGGAAAGCGAGCCCTCGTAGGCCGAGCCTGACGACTCAGGGTAGCGGTCGAGATAATCGGCAACGTAATCTATCGCCTGGGAGTCTTTCGCCACCAGCTTGAGCAGCTTGATCTGGAGAACTTCGCCTTGTTCGGCAAGCTCCTGAGCGCTGTTGACGATCTTCACGATGCGAGCGTCTTGCGCCTGCGCTTGCAGCGATGCGACGATTTGCGTATCGAGCGTAGCGGGCAGCTGAGAGAAATCCGCCTCTTCGGCAGGCTCGTCAGCTTGATCGCCCTGATCGTCTCGGGAGTCGTCCTCAGAAGAAGGCTCCTCCTCAACAACGGCGGGGGTTTCTTGAGGAGAACACGAACGGACTATCGCCGAGATGCCGGCAAGCGCGACGATGATGGCAAGCAGGCACGCAAGCGCAGCACGAGGCCTGCTGAGCGCCCAGGAAAGAACAGCCCTGCCGAGGCTCGCCAAAGACAAGACAAGCCAGCGAAGGCTCTGAAGAAGCATGGAAAGAATCGCGCCGAAGACCGATTGCGCAGACGACGAAGAGCTGCGATGCTCCAAAGATCGGCTGGTGCCGGGCCTGTTCGCCTCGATAACGCGGCGTTCGTCGTCTGCGCGTCTCCGCCTTCCGGTTGCCGAGCGACCTGCCAAGTCGAGCGATTCGGAATCGACCTTTTCCGAAGAAACATGGGAGCTTCGCCTCTTTTCGAGGCGCTTTCGCGCAGCCTCTCGAGCTTCGTCCTGCTCAAGGCCTTCGTCTCTTCGTTGCTTCTCGCTAGGCGACACGCCTCAAAAACCTCCGTCTTACCCGCAAACGGCGAATCGCTTGGAAGTGCGATTCAGCCGCCCTATCACACAGTTGCCAGACTGGCGAAACCAAATCTGACGTCTTGGACCCGTTCGACGAGCCTTTAAAGACGGCGAGCCTTTTCAGTCGTCGCAAGCAAAGCCTCGATAACGGCCGACCGCATTCCCCGTCGCTCAAGAGTGCGCACGCCTTCAATCGTCGTTCCCGCAGGCGAACAGACCGCATCTTTGAGCTGAGCGGGGTGAGCGCCCGTTTCTAGAACCATACGAGCCGAGCCGGCGACGGCCGCCGCCGCCATACGGTAGGCAGAGGCTCGCGGCAGGCCCTCGACAACGCCAGCATCGGCCATCGCCTCGATGAACATATATACGTAGGCGGGAGAGCATCCCGCGATAGCCGTCGCGGCATCGAAGAGATGCTCGGACAGCACTTCGGCCTCCCCGAACGACTCGACGAAGGCCATGACGCGAGCCTTATCGGAATCGTCGAGTCCGTCGCCATAGGCAACCGAAGTCATGCCGCAGCCGATAGCGGCCGGCGTGTTCGGCATAAGGCGCACGATCTTCGCGGCGCCGGTTTTCTCGGCGAGCCAGGCCAGCGATTTTCCGGGAGCTATAGACACCACGATGGCGTCGGGCGCAAGCGCGGGAGCCACCTCGGCGATCACGGCCTCATACATCTGGGGCTTCACCGCAAGCACGACCATCTCGCAAAGCGCGGCATCGGCATTGTTTTGTGCCACATCCACACCAAACTCGGCATGCACGGCGTCGAGCGTGGCCTGGGTACGGGCGGAAACCACCACATCGCCTGGCTCGCACAAGCCAGCCCTCAACACGCCCGAAAGCATGGCGCGACCCATATTCCCACACCCAACGAAGCCAATTTTATGCATGAGATTCACTTCCCGAAGCAGAGAAAAAGAACCAGTCCGACCAAAAAAATGACGCCGGTCATCCAGTAAGTCGAGCAACCAGCTAGCCGACCATTCGAGACACAGGTCAGCCAAAAGTCAGCGAGCATGGATTCTAGCGAGTGCGATTCGGGCACAGCCGAGGCGAAGCGCATTCGGTACGTGAAGCCCCGAAGGCTCCACCCGAAGCGTGCCGCCAGAACCCAGCGCAGCGTCAACAGAGCGCACCGGCCGAAAGGCCAGCGCAACGATTAAGCCGCCAGAATGGGAGCGGCGACCTGCTTTTTGCGCGACAGAACACCTGGCATCCACACGCTTTTGCCCGTAGCGTCGATGCCGAACACCTTGTTCACGAATTCGGTGTCGCCCTCAACGATGAACTGGCTGCCTTCGGCCAGGATGTCGGTCGCGAAGAACAGCACAAACTGATAGCCCTTCTCGGCGACGAGCGCCTTGATAGCCTCGCGAATCTCGGCCTCGCGACCGAGCACAGCCTGCAGATCGACGGTCTCGAACTGACCGATATAGACCTTGTTGCCATTCGACAGCTCGAATTCCTTCGCGTCGGCGTTCACGATCTTTTCCACGGGAAGCTCGGCGGGGTTGGAACGGCATTTGAAGATGCTCATGCCGTACTCCACTGGATTGACGCCCACGAATTCAGCCGTCTTCGCAATGATGGCGCGATCGAAATCGGTCGTGGTGGGCGACTTCATGATGACCGTGTCGGTGAGCATGGCCCCGAGCAGCAGAGCAGCGATGCCCTTCGGCATCTCGACGCCCTCGATGCCGAACTCGCGCGCGACGATGGCGCAGGTCGATCCGACGGGCATAGCGTTGTAGCGAAGCGGCTGGGCCGTGGTGAGCCCGCCCAGGCGATGGTGGTCGATGATTTCGACGATCTCGGCGTCGGCCAAGCCGTCGGCAGACTGCAGAGCCTCGCTATGGTCGACGAGAATGACCTTGTCGCCCTCGGCCACACCTTCGATCAGGCGCGGCGCCTCAATGCCATTTTCGCCGAGAACCCATTCAGTCTCGGGAGGCAGGGCTCCCAAGCGGCACGCCTCGTAGGTGGTGTCTTCGCCACGCTTTTTCGCAAGCTCGTTTTTGAGATACGCATAGCCGATAGCGGCCGAAATCGCATCGTTGTCGGGATTCTTGTGGCCAAACACCAGAATCGAAGGCATTGGGTTCCTCCTTGAGATTCGTTCATACAATTCACAGGCCGACAGTGTACCATGGCGCAAACTCGCGTACTCTTTTGGGTTATCACGGCCATAGAATTATCAGCAGAAAGGCATCCCATGAGGATTCTCGGCATTCGCGACATCATAGGCCCCATCATGATTGGCCCGTCGAGCAGCCATACGGCGGGAGCCCTGCGCATCGCCAGCATGTGCCGGCGGCTTCTGGCGGGAGAGCCCCGCCAGGCGGCATTTCATCTCTATGGCAGCTTCGCGCACACCTTCCGAGGGCACGGAACCGATAAAGCGCTGGTCGCGGGCCTGCTCGGCATGACGACCGACGATGCCCGCATTCGCGACTCGTTCGAAATCGCCGAACAGCAAAATCTGAGCTTCTCGTTCGAGCCGCGGCCAAACGACCCCATGCCCCACCCCAACACCGTATGCATCGAGGTGACCGACTCCACGGGCACGCACGTCTCCATGAGGGGCGAAAGCATCGGCGGCGGCGCGGCAGTGATCACTCGCATCAACGGCATCGATGTACGCATCACTGGGGAATTCCATAGCATCGTGGTGAAGCAGCGCGATGTGGCGGGCGTGCTGGCCCATATCGCTACATGCCTTTCGGTGTTCGACGTGAACATCGCCACAACGAAGCTCTTCAGGGAGCGCAAGGGCGAAATCGCCTACACCATCATGCAGATCGACGACGAAATAGACGAGCGCGTGGCGGCGGCCATCGCCAAACACCCCGACATTTTCGATGTGCGCATCGTGAAAAGCGACCGCGCGAGCGAAGCCGTGGCTCCCGTGCGCGGCGAGGCAACGAAGCAAGACGAATCTGGGTTCGCGGCCGACCTCACGCCGCAGCAAGCCGCGGCCGAATTCGAAAAGCTCGACTTCGCAACTGGAAGCGAGCTTTTGGCCCATTGCGAACGCGAAGGCATCTCGATTTCGGAAGCCATGGGCCGCCGCGAGCGCTGCATGCTGGCAGCGGATGGCGTTTCCGTAAGCAACACGCAGCGCTACTTGGAAAAAGCGCTCTCAGTCATGCGAGAATCGGCCACAGCGCCAATTTGCGCGCCCGCGAAATCGATGGGCGGGCTCATTGGCGGCGAGGCGGCGGCGCTCTCGAAGCTAGAACGCACGTCGCTCGATGGCGACGCCAAGCAAGAGAATCCCGAGAACGACGAGAAGGAATCCGGCGAAACGCCCACAAGCGTGGCCGACTCCACGCTGGCCCGCGCCACCACCTACGCCATGGCCGTTTTAGAGACGAATGCGTCGATGGGCCGCATCGTTGCCGCCCCCACGGCCGGTTCGTCGGGCGTGCTGCCCGCGGCTCTGCTCGCGGCGCAAGACCGCCGAGGATTTTCCGACGAGGAACTCCTTCGCGGGCTCGCCAATGCAGCAGCCATTGGATATCTCATCACGCGAAACGCCACCGTCGCCGGCGCCGAGGGAGGCTGCCAGGCCGAAGTGGGCGCCGCGAGCGCCATGGCCGCGAGCGCCCTGTGCGAATTGCACGGTGGCTCGCCCGCGCAATGTCTGGCCGCCGCGAGCAATGCCCTGTGCGGCCTGATGGGCTTGGTCTGCGACCCCATCGCGGGCCTGGTAGAGGCGCCATGCCAGAAGCGCAATGCCACCGGCGTGGCCAACGCTATCGTGTCGGCGCAGATCGCGCTCGCAGGCATCAAAAACCTCGTGGGCTTCGACGAAACGGTCGAGGCCATGCGTCGCGTGGGCGTGTCGCTTCCCTTCGAGCTGCGCGAAAGCGCCCTGGGAGGCCTGGCCGCGACTCCTTCGGCCTGCGCCTTCTGCGAAAGCTGCATGAAATAGAACCGCAGACCGGCGAAAATAGTCGGCGCTTCCCCAGGGAAACGCCGACCAACCACGCCAGCCCCCGGCCACACACGGTAATCGGGCTTCAGCCGGCGTTTCCCTAGAGAAGGAAATCCTCCTTGGCGATGGTGCGCGCCGCCCTGCGCTCAGGAGAAGCGATTTGGTCGGCCGCATAGCCCATGACCAGCATATGATACGGATACATGCCTTTGGGCAAGCCGAACTGCTCGCATGCGACCTCTGGCTTGAAGTGGCATACCCAGCAAGTGCCCAAGCCAAGCTCGGTTGCCTGCATCATCATCTGGTCGCACACGATAGACGTGTCGATTGGCGCGGCGTTCATCTGGTCATACGGACGAACCCAAGCGTCTTCGAGCACACCGCACACCAAAAGTGTCACGGGAGCGCCGAAGATCGAGCCGTCGCGCGCGAAGCGCGGCTGGCACGCGGCGGCCTTCTCCAAAAGCTCGGGCGTGTCGCATACGAGCACACGCACGGGATGGTTGTTGCACGCCGTTGGCGCAAGCCTGCCAGCCTCCAATACGGCATCGAGTTTTTCTCGCTCCACGGCGCGCTTCTCGTACTCGCGGCAGGAATAGCGAGCAAGCGTCAAATCGGCATACGACATGGCAAACTCCCATCTTCTCGAACGGCGCGCCTGAGGCATGGTCGGGCGCCCTCCTCAATACTGTGCGCCCATTGTAGCGCGCCATGGCGAGTGGGGCGAAGCCGCGCGGGGAACGCCGACCGACCCCGATTCACGCTCCCCTAGTTGATTTTCACGATGGGAGCGTAATCTTTCAGCAGGGTTTTCGTCTGGCCTGTGCGGGCGAATTTGATGACGAGCGAATCGCCGTCGACCTTCAGCACCTTGCCACGGCCGAACGTTTTGTGGTCGATGGTGTCGCCCACGGCGAAAGAATTCTGCGCCGCCGCCTTTTTGCCGGCAGACGAAGAAGCGCTCTTCGATGCCGAAGAGCCACCCCAACCTCCTTCGGGCACATATGTGGGCACCTTGCCAGACCCCGCTCGCGAGCGAGAATGCGTCCCCGATTCCTTTCGCGCTGCGCCGCTGCGGCTCGCCGAGAAATCGGCGAACGACTGCCCGCCGCGATTCGCTTTGCCGCTTCCGTAGGTCCTACCGCCAACCGACGAATTGCGGCGAGAAGCCACGTTCGCGCTCGATTGGCCGAAGACGCGCCCGCCGCCAGCCTCCACGCCCGAGCCGGAAATGCCGCGGCGGCTGCCGCGCTTCTCCCAACCCGTTCCCGAAAAGCCCATTGAGCCAAGCCCGATAGTCTGACGCAATTCACCCGGAATCTCCCCGATGAAACGCGAGATGGGGTTCGCCACCGTGTCGCCGAAAATCGTGCGCGATTGGGCGCATGTCAAATACAGCTTCTTGCGGGCGCGCGTGATGGCGACATAGGCCAAGCGGCGCTCCTCCTCCAAGCCCGATTCGTCTTGCGCCGAATTCGAGTGCGGGAACAGCGTCTCTTCCATGCCGGCCACAAACACCACGTCGAACTCAAGGCCCTTCGATGCGTGCACCGTCATCAACGTGACAGCCGAATCGCCCTCGGCCATGGAATCCAAGTCGGTACGCAAGCGTACCCACTCGATAAAATCGGCCAGCGAATCGGGCGAAAGTTGACGCACGCCTGCCAGATTCTCGCCCTCGGGCAAGTCTAGCTCTTCTTCCTCGGCAGACTGATGCGACTGCACGTACTCGTCGACGACCGACAGGAATTCCTTGATGTTTTCCACACGACCGCGGGCTTCGTCGGTGTTCTCGTTTTCCAACGCCGCGATAAGCCCCGACTTCCGAATGACGGCCTCGATGACTTTGCGCAGGTCGCCGCCGTATCCGCGGCATTCCTCTATCAGCGATACGAAGCCGCCGAGCGCCGTGCGCGCGCGCATCTGCAGATTCTCATCTGCCACGCACAGCTCGGCCGCAAGCAAAAACGGCATGTTCGCCATGCCCGCCGCCTGGTCGATATACTCGATGGTGGTCTTGCCGATGCCGCGGCGCGGCGTGTTGATGACGCGCTTGGCCGCAATGTCGTCGTTCGGGTTCACGAGCAGCGTGAGATAGGCCATGACGTCGCGAATCTCGGCGCGATCGAAGAATCGCGTGCCGCCGACGATCTTATACGGCACGCCGGCGCGCAGCATCATATCTTCGAGTGAGCGCGACTGCGCGTTCGTGCGGTAGAACACGGCCATCTCGTCGTAGGAGAAACCCTCGGCGCGACGTTTGTCGATCTCGCCGGCAATCCAGCGGCCCTCGTCACGCTCGTCGGCGGCCACATACACGTAAACCTTGTCGCCATCGGGCTGCGAGGTGCGCAGCGTTTTGTCTTTGCGATGCTGATTGTGGCGCACCACGGCATTGGCCGCATTCAGAATATTGCCCGTTGAACGGTAGTTTTCCTCCAACTTCACCGTTTTGCAGTTGGGATAGTCGCTTTCGAACTCCAAGATATTGCGAATATCGGCACCGCGCCAGCTGTAAATCGACTGGTCGTCGTCGCCTACGACCATGATGTTTTGGTCTTTGGCGGCAAGCAGCTTGGTTATCTCGTACTGGGCCTTGTTCGTATCCTGGTATTCGTCGACAAGCAGATAGCGAAAACGGTTCTGATACGCCTCCAAAACGTCGGCGTGGTTTTTCAGCAGCAGATATGTGTAGAGCAGCAAATCGTCGAAGTCGAAGGCATTGGCCGCCTTAAGGCGCTGCTGCAGCTTCTCGTATACGCGGGCGGCGATCTTCGCCGCGGGGTCGCCCGTTGCCTGTTTGGAGAATTCTCCAGGCGTCAGCAACTCGTTTTTCGCCGAAGAGATGCGATTGCGTATGCCATTGATGGGCCAGCGCTTCGGGTCGATATCGAGCTCGGCATAGATGTCCTTCACCAAGCGCTTCGAATCATCGTCATCATAGATGGTGAAGCCCTTCGCGAAGCCGAGCCGATCGCAATCGACCCTCAGAATGCGCACGCACATGCTGTGAAACGTCGAGACCCACATCCCCCGCGCGCCTGGGCCGACAAGTCTGCCGAGGCGTTCGCGCATCTCGGCTGCCGCCTTGTTGGTGAACGTGATTGCCAGAATCTCCCAAGGCCGCACGCCGTTGTCGGCCAGCATGTGCGCTATGCGATACGTGAGCACGCGCGTCTTGCCCGATCCAGCGCCCGCGAGCACAAGCAGCGGACCTTCGGTGCACAGCACCGCCTCACGCTGAGCAGGGTTGAGGGAATCGATGTCGATGCTGGTCATATGCATTCCTAACGTCCGTTTGGCGGCGTCGCGCCCCGTCTGCATCAATGGGGCAACGTTCCAGGCGCCCCTTATGATGCGAACGGGCCACGACACCGCCAAACTGCATGATTTCAGGATAGAAAACCCTATGACGACCGCGCACGAAAAGCGACAGTCGATTTAGGGGGAAGCGTCTAAAAGCTACGGCAGCATGCCCATGGTTTCGAAGGCGAAGTAGCCCAGGACGAGCGCGCCCACGATGATTCGATAGATGCCAAACGCCGTGAAGTCGTTCTTCTTAATGTAGCCCATTAGGAATTTGATCGAGATAACCGACATCACGAACGCGGTGACGATGCCGACGACGAGCACCACAATCTCGATCTGCGTCATAGCCACGCCGGCAAGCACGAACTTCACGACCTTGACGAGCCCCCATCCAAGCATGACGGGAATGGCCAGGAAGAACGTGAATTCGGTTGCCGCGGTGCGCGAGCAGCCCGTAAGCATGCCGCCGATGATGGTCGCGCCCGAACGAGACGTGCCAGGAACCATGGCCAGACATTGGAAAAACCCAATCTTGAGCGCCGTCTTCCAATCGATGTCGTCGACGTCGGTGATTTTGAACAGAGCGCTTTCCGCCTGCTCCTCGGCAGACTCCGAAGAGATGCGCGCGTGGCGTCCTCGCGGAGAAGCGACCTGGTCGAGAGCCTCTTTGAACAGGCGTCGGTTGCGCCTTTCGAGCACAATGAAGACGATGCCGTACAAGATGAGCATGGCGGCAACCGTGACCTTGTTGTAGAAATGCTCGTTCATGAAGTCGTCGAGCGCGAAGCCGAAAACCGCCGCAGGCAGGCACCCAACAACGACCATGCCCCACAGCCTCCATGTGCCGCGACGCTCGTCGGCGCTCTTCGTGCGCGAGAACGGGTTCAGCTTATGGAAATACAGGATGATGACCGCCATAATCGCGCCGATTTGAATGACGACGAGAAACAGCGCGAGGAACGAATCGGAAACCTGAAGCTTCACAAACTCGTCGACGAGAATCATATGCCCCGTCGAAGATATGGGAAGCCACTCGGTAATGCCTTCGACAAGGCCAATGAGCAGCGCTTTCAACGCTTCTATAAGCATAGACAGCTCAACCTTCCATATAGGAATCGGAATAATCGTGAAGGTGTATTGTAACGAAGCCCCTCCGGCGGCACTCAGGCGAGCGCCAAAGAACAAAAGCAAACCACGAGGAGAGGGCCGAGGTCACGCGAACGCCACAGATGGCCTATGCTGGCGCCAACGCCGCCTACCCCGCCGACTTCCCTCAATCGCTCACGATTTTCGCATCCACTTCGCGAAGCTTCGCAACGCCACCTTCGGCCTCGACCACGTTGAAGCTCTCTATGAGCTGAACCTGGGGGAACGCTGCCCTCGCTTCCCCAGCCCACGCTCGGGGAAACGCCATCAAACCCGGTTCGCTCACATCGATGAGCGACGCATCGCCCGCCGCGTCGGCTTTCTTTTCGGCCCAACCTCGAAGAGCTCGCTCGTCCTCGCCCACGACCTTCAGGCATTTCAGAAAATAGTCGTCCTTGTCGAAATCGAGCCATGCGTGCGCGGCGGCGAAGCGCCTATCGAAAAGAAATCCTTTGTTTTGCTGGTAGATCTGCCCCGTATTCTTATTGTCGAGCGAGCAGTAATGAACGCCGAGTTCCAAATTGCGCTCGCAGGCAAAGCGCAAAAGCCCCAAGCACGCCGCCTCGCTGCCCGCAATCGGCAACCCGCCGGCATACCAATAGTTATACGGAACCGGGTAGGGATTGCGGCGCAACTCGAGACCGCGTTGGGCAAATGCCTCGGCGTTACACAAAGGGAACCCGAACTCAAGCAGATTCACGCCGCGCACGCCCGCCGCATCAAGGCGAACGAGCAGATCTTCCATCGCCCGCACATCGTTTGGACCGACCGGCATTTCAACCATCACGTCGGGGATATACGAAACGCTACGCTCGATAGCGTCAAGGGTTCGTTCGCACTCGGCCGAAAGCGCAGCGTCGCCGTCGAGCTTCACACTGAAGCGAATCTCTCGCAGCCCCCGGTCGCGCAGCTCGCGCAAGCAATCGTCGTCGAGGAAATCGCCGCACGTGTACAGACGCGTGTGCGCCTCGGGATACAGCTCGCGCGCAGCGTCGAGGAACGCACACACGTCGGTCTTGAACAAAAGGGGCTCGCCTCCCGTGATGGCGAGGCAATCGAAGCAAGCGCCCCCGTTGTGAGCCGCCCGCAGCTCGGAAGCGATATCGCGCTTATGCGAAAGCCAATATTCGTAGCTTTCCTGATTGGGGTTGAAGCAGAAATAGCAATGCCGCGAGCATTTCAGGGAAACGAAAAACGTGGCCGTGCGCTCGCCTTTGCGGCATGCCACGCACGCGGGAGAAATCCAGTTGCGCCACACGCTGGCGTCGCCATTCTCGCAATGGCAACCGCACCAAGCGGCGAGCTGGACGCGCAGCGAACGAGGCTGCGTTTCTCGCTTTTCGAAAGGAAGCCCGAATTCCAGAACCGCTTTCTCGAAATCGGCCTTCACCGCATCGAATGCGGCGACATATTCCTTTGCGTCCATGAAGTCTCCCCCAACCCATTCAAGCGATTAGCGCCCCGACAGGCGCCCAAGCTTTGTGCTCTCCATTTATAGCCGCCCATCGCCAGCAGCACAAGCTCAAGCCGAAAACACAATCGCCACAATGCGGCGCAGCGCAATGCCCCGCGCCGACCATGGGCGCAATCTTACGAAGCTCTCCCGCGGTCTCTTGAAATTCCAATGCAAAAAGCCAGCCGCATCGCTCGAAAATTCGCAAATGGGATTGCGAGACGCTATCATGTCGGACGGCGCTCGCGAAAGGACGTGCGAGCCCCAAGCAGTTCGGGTCCGAAATCCTGCTTGTAAAACCTAAAACCAAAGGAGAAGGCATTGGTACGCAAATTTCTGGAAGACTACAAGATACTCTTAAGAAGCATCCCCGCATCGACGGTCACCATTTTCATCGTGAGCGTCATCCTCATGAATCTTATGGCGAACAAAGAGCTGCTCTCCACCCCGTGGCTCGCGCTCGATTGCGGTTTCGCCGTGAGCTGGGTATCTTTCCTCTGCATGGACATGATCTGCAAGCGTTTCGGCGCGGCGGCCTCGATTAAAATCTCGCTGCTTGCGCTCGGCGTTAACTTGGCCGTATGCCTCCTTTTCAAGCTCCTATGCATGACTCCCGGAATGTGGGGGGCCTACTACGACACCGGCATGACCGAGGTCAACGACGCGCTCAACGCCACCATCGGCGGCACCTGGTATGTCGTCTTGGGCAGCTCCCTTGCCATGCTTTGCTCGTCGACGGTGAATTCGCTGCTCAATGTGGCCATCGGCCGACTTTCTTCGAGCAATACCTTCGGCGCCTTCGCGAAACGCTCCTACATTTCGACGGGCATCGCGCAGTTCGTCGACAACCTGATTTTCGCCATCGTGGTTTCGCATGTATTTTTCGGATGGACATGGCTGCAAGTGCTTACGTGCTCGTTCACTGGCGCCATCGCCGAACTTCTGTGCGAAGTGCTGCTCAGCCCCGTGGGCTATAAAGTAGTTCGCGGATGGGAACGCGAAAACGTGGGCATGGCGTATCTGAAGCGCGTTGAGGCGAAGAAAGCCGACCAATGAACGCTCTTATCACAGGAAGCTCTTCGGGCATCGGGAAGGCAACGGCGGAGCTCTTTTTGCAACGCGGATGGAACGTCGTGGGCTTCGACCTTGAAGAAGCGAGCATCGAGCACGCAAGCTATGAACATTTCGTCGTCGACGTTCGAGACCGCCGAGCGTTTCCCGCTCACCTTGCGCCCAACGTCATCGTAAACAACGCGGGGGTGCAGGGCGGCGAAGACATCGACGTCAACCTCGAAGGAACGATCAACGTCACCGAAGCCTACGCCTTCGAAGGAACGTTTCCCAACGACAGGCCCACGAGCTCGATTTTGTCGGTAGTCAATGTTGGGTCTGCGGCTGGCCACACGGGTTCGGAATTCCCCGAATATGCGGCGAGCAAAGGCGGCATTATCTCTTATACGAAAAACGTCGCGAATCGTTTGGCGCCTCAGGCGATTTGCAACAGCATCGACCCTGGTGGCGTAACTACAGAACTCAATCGTTCCGTTATGGACGATACTGCCATGTGGAGCCGAATCATGGAGCTCACGCCGCTCAAACGCTGGGCCTCGCCCGAGGAAATCGCCGAATGGATTTATTTCGTCGGCGTGACGAATCGGTTCATGACGGGACAGAACCTGCTCATCGACGGAGGAGAGGCCGGCGCGGCTGAATTCGTATGGCCGAAAGACTAATCGAAGTCGCAGCCTAACGAAGCGGACGCAAGAAAAGCAAGCCTCTAACATCGGTTTCGCGCTTGCTGGATTCAAAATCAAAGGGCGGGGTCGCTATACAGCAACCCCGCCCTCAGTGCATTTAGGCCTGCAAGGCCAAAAGGCATTTCGTCAGCGTTTCCTTAGAAATTCTCGGCCGTGATCTCGAAGTAGGCCTGCGGATGGTTGCATACCGGGCACACATCGGGCGCTTTCGTGCCTACGACGATATGGCCGCAGTTGCGGCATTCCCACACCTTGACCTCGCTCTTCTCGAACACCGCGGCGGTCTCTACATTGTGCAGCAGCGCGCGATAACGCTCCTCGTGATGCTTCTCGATGGCGCCCACCTGACGAAACTTCTCGGCAAGCTCGGGGAAGCCCTCGGCCTCGGCGGTTTTGGCGAACTCGTCGTACATATCGGTCCACTCGTAATTCTCGCCATCGGCGGCGGCGGCGAGATTCTCGGTCGTCGACCCGATGCCCTCGAGCTCGCGCAGCCACATCTTGGCATGGTACTGCTCGTTCGCCGACGTCTTGCGGAAGATCTCCGCAATCTGCTCGTAGCCTTCCTTTTTCGCGACCGACGCAAAATAGGTGTACTTGTTGGTGGCCTGCGATTCGCCGGCGAAGGCGGCCTGCAGGTTTTTCTCGGTCTGGGTTCCAGCATACTTAGACATATCAATCCCCCTTTGGATTGCCGCGCGGGCACCTCGCCCGCGAATGACTAGTGCGATAATACTACGCATCGCATACGGCAGTCCCCCAAGACAGGCGCCTTATTTCCCAATCGTCACAACGGCAATACCGTAGCGTCAAAACGCGCCCACAAAACCACGTCATGCGGCCTTTTCGGCTTTGCCCGCATCCTCAGCCGCCAGCAGTTCGCGCGCGTGCGCGATGGCGTCGTCGATGTTCGGACGGAAATGTTCCTCGCCCACCAGGTCTACGAAGCCGGCGCGGCGCATAGTCTTCATGGGCTGTTCGTTCGCATGGCTGAAGATGAGCTTCACGCCATTCTCGGTACAGTAGTCGTACAAATTCTCCAACGCATTCATGCCCGAAGAATCCAGCGACGGCACGCCACGCATGCGGATGATCAGGTATTTCGTGAACTCCTTCACTGAAATGTCGGTGATGCGGTCGGTCATGCCGAAAAACATGGGCCCGTTGATTTCGTACACGCGCACGCTCTTCGGCAACTCGCGCAGGTGCGTGACCTCGGAGTCGGCGTCGCAGTAGTATTTCCAGCCCTTCACTTCGGTCTCCTCGGAGACCATCTTCATGAACAGCACCACGGTGATGAGCATGCCCACGGCAATGGCCGTCACCAGGTCGAAGACGATAGTCAGCGCGAACGTGAGCATCAGCGTGAACACCGCGCCCTTCGACGCCGTACGGCACAGATGCACGAAATTGTGCCAACCGCTCATGTTGTAGGCCACCTGCAGCAAGATGGCCGCAATGGTGGGCATGGGAATGAGCGCGGCATACGGCATGAGGAAGACGAGCACCGCGAGCAGCACCAGCGCGTGCACCATGCCGGCAACCGGCGTGCGACCGCCGCTTTTCACGTTGGCCGCCGTGCGCGCGATGGCGCCCGTGGCGGGAATGCCGCCGAACAGCACCGAGCCGATGTTGCCCACACCCTGCGCCACCAACTCCATATTGCAGCGGTGGTGCGAGCTGATCATCGAGTCGGCAACAACGCACGAGAGAAGCGATTCGATGGCCGCGAGGATAGCGATGGTGATGCCATTGGCCAGCTCGTCGCGCAGCAAATCGAGCGAAAGCTGCGGCACGTGAAGCTCAGGCAGGCCAGCATTGATGGTGTACAAGTCGCCGATAGTGTTCACGTCCATATTGAACAGCGGAACCATGGCCATGCCGGCAAGCACGGCGACCAGCGAGGCGGGAACCTTCGAGGCCACGCCGCCCAAACGCGGCCAGACGATGAGAATGGCCAAACACACAGCGCCCACGACGAGCGCTTGCCAGTTGAATGTGCCCATATTCGCGGCGATGGCCGAGAGTTTATCGACCGTATCGAGCGTCGTGGTGCCAGCTGGGTATGTAAGGCCTAGGAAATCTTTGATCTGCCCGATGACGATGGTCACGGCAATGCCCGCCGTAAAGCCCGTGGTGATGGTATACGGAACAAAGCGAATGATGGTGCCCAGCTTGAACAGGCCCATGAGCATAAGCAGCACGCCCGCGATCAGGGTTGCCGCCACCAGGCCGTCGAGGCCGTCGGTCGCCACGATACCGGCCACGATAGTCGCGAACGCCGCCGTGGGACCGGAAATTTGCACGCGAGAGCCACCAAAAAGGGCAATCAAAAATCCCGCGACGATAGCGGTATACAGGCCCTGCTCGGGACCAACTCCCGAAGCGATGGCCAGCGCGATAGACAGCGGCAACGCAACCACGGCCACCACAACACCCGACACGATGTCTTTCGGAAGCTGCGCACGCAGCTCCTCTTTGGTGGAATGCTTGATGATGCTGAACAGGATCGGTTTGATTTTGTCGTGCTGCATGGCCTGCGTTTCTGTCGTCGTCGATATTCGCCACTGCTACGAGCCACTCGCCCGCCGCAGATTTCGCCCGCAGTGCGCACGCCCCATTCGGGACAGAAAAATTCCACCCAGGCGCACCCAGGTGGAATCGAAACTCTTCAGTTGTCGCCGAAACGGCGCATGTGGGAGGGCTCGTATTGTAACGGGAAAGCAACGCAGCTGCTCAGCCCTCACAAAATCGCCAACGCCGCTGCGCAACTTCGCCGCATGAGGGGCATAGGCCAAAGAGGCAGTCCCCTTGACCCACTAGGCGCCGCCCCAGACAGACCCGCGTCAAGCGCGAGTCTAGGGCCAGGCCCGCGAAACGCCCCTACGCTTCCCAGTTGCCCACTTCGGACAGCTCGATGTCGGGGTTCTTGTCGACGGCCCAGTTCACGTTCCACGGGCTGGTGAACAGCAGCAGGCGGCGCCCGCGCATATCTTCGACCTTCAGCGTATCGCGCGTGACGTTCAAATCGGAGAACTCGAACGTCTTCGGATCGGTCTTGATCCAACGCACGTCAGTGTACGGCAGACCGCTGCGGCGCACCTCGACGCCATACTCGGTTTTCAGGCGCTGCTCGAGCACCTCGAGCTGTAGCACGCCCACCACGCCGACAATCACGCTCTCCATGCCGAAGCCCGGCTCGCGGAAAATCTGGATGGCGCCCTCTTGCGCGAGCTCTTGCATGCCCTTGACGAATTGCTTGCGCTTCAGCGTATTCACCTGCGTGATGCGGGCGAACATCTCGGGCGCGAACGTGGGGATTTCGGGAAACTGCACGTGCGTCTTGCCCGTACACACCGTGTCGCCAATGCTGAAAATGCCTGGGTCGAACAGGCCCACGATGTCGCCCGCGTACGCCTCGTCGACGATGGCACGGTCGTCAGCCATGAGCGACGTACCCGTGGCGAGTTTGAGCTTTTTGCCACCCTGCACATGGAAGGCCTCCATGCCACGCTCGAATTTGCCCGAGCAGATGCGCAGAAACGCGATGCGGTCGCGGTGGTTCTTGTCCATGTTCGCCTGGATTTTGAACACGAAGCCGCTGAATTCGTCGCGCTGCGGATTTACCGACTCGCCGGTAAGCGTGTCGGTGTAGGGCAAGGGGCTTGGCGCCAGGCGCAAGAATTCCTTCAGGAACGGCTCCACGCCGAAATTCGTGAGCGCCGAGCCGAAGAACACCGGCGAGAGTTTGCCAACGCGCACGGCGTCGAAATCGAGCTCGTCGCCCGCGCCGTCGAGCAACTCGATGTCGTCCATGAGATTCTCGTGGTTCGCCTCGCCGATCAGCTCGCCCAGCTCAGCAGCGCCAAGCTCTGCTTCGATTTCAGCCACCTTCTTCGTGGCGTTGGCATGGCCGTCGCCCTCGAACGCGATTACGCGGCGCGTTTGACGGTCGAAGACACCGCGGAAATTCTGACCGCAGCCGATAGGCCAGTTCATGGGATACGTGCCGATGCCGAGCACCGATTCGATTTCTTCCATCAGCTCGAAGGGGTCGCGCGCGTCGCGGTCGAGCTTGTTCACGAACGTGAAGATGGGAATGTGGCGCAACGTGCACACCTTGAACAGCTTCTTGGTCTGCGCCTCGACACCCTTGGCGGCGTCGATCACCATAACGGCGGCGTCGGCGGCCATGAGCGTGCGGTAGGTGTCTTCGGAAAAATCCTGGTGTCCAGGAGTATCGAGAATATTCACGCAACAGCCGTCATAGGTGAATTGCAAAACCGACGACGTAACCGAGATGCCGCGTTCCTTCTCGATGTCCATCCAGTCGGAAACGGCATGCTTCGAGGATGACTTTCCCTTCACCGAGCCAGCGGTCTGAATGCTGCCGGTGTACAGCAGCAGTTTCTCGGTGAGCGTGGTTTTGCCCGCGTCGGGGTGCGAGATGATCGCGAACGTGCGTCGCGAAGCGATATGGTCGGCAAGTGTTGCCACAGGGGTCCTTTCTATGGATTCGCCCGCCGAAAAAAGCTGGATGGCGATTGGCCGCGCGAGCGATTGCATACGAACAGTGCATTATATCCTAGGCGGCGCAATGGTCGACCTCATCTAGCAAAATACCTGATAGGAATACTTTTTCGAACGCTTGTACTATTTTTTTCTTGCCAGCCCTTCGTTTGGCATGCTATAGTCAAACCGCACCCGTCGAGGAGGCTTCACGCCCCTCTTTTTTTCAAACCTTGCATGGGGGATGCATCGGCGTCCCTTGCTTTGAGCCGCATCCGATGCGGCGGCGTGTTACATGCAAGGCAAATCTCTTTTCTCACAACCGAATACGGAAGATGCATGGGCAGGGCTGGCTTTTTGCTGCCATTTTCCACCTCCAGGAAAATGGCCTTGCAGCCGCTTTGCGTGCCGCGCGAATCGCCATCACGTGGCTCCACGTTGCCCATTGCGGCAAACCCCGCCCATGCATATCCACTGGCGCCATCGCGCCACTTCGAAAGGAGCACCATGAGCACGTTTTCCTATTCGCCTCAGATTATGCAAGAAACCGCACTTGGCCTGGAGCGATTCGACATACGCGACGAAATGCTGAGCTGTCGAGAGCTCGAGCTATGCGGCCCCGTCGATGCGGAGTCGGTCTCGGGCATCATTCGCGGTATGCGCCATCTGCAAAAAACCGACGCGACGGCCCCCATTACCCTGTTCATCAACAGCCCTGGCGGCGAGGTGAGCTCGGGCCTCGCGCTTTACGACGTAATGAGCGCCATCGGCTGCCCCATACGCACCGTATGCCTGGGCCTTGCGGCCAGCATGGCGGCCTTGCTCTTCATCGCTGGCGACACGCGGGACATGCTGCCGCACAGCCGCGTGATGATTCACGACCCACTGATTGGCGGTGGCATGGGCGGCAGTGCGCTTTCGGTGAAGGCCCGCGCCGACGACCTGATGCGCATTCGCGACATCACGGCGCAAGTCATTGCCGAGCACACCGACATGCCGATTGAGCGTGTGTTCGAGCTCACGGCCCGCGACACGTATTTCGAAGCCGAGCAGGCCGTGGCCGAGCACTTGGCCGACCGCGTAATCTTCGAACTCTAGGGAAAAACCGAGCAATTCCGTCAACCTTTTCGCGGTCCATCTCGGCGAGCGCCGCCATGCGCCGAGAAGTCGCCGCATCCCCGTCCATCACCCACCGTAGGAGAGACCTATGAAAATCGCCGAATTCGAAACGCTTGTCGAAACCGCAACCGAGATGGGCCGCGCCGCCTGGACCGACGCCGCGGTTGAGTCGGGCCTTGCGCAAATCGCCGACGCGCGCGACCCGCGCCTTGCCTATCGCGGAAAAACCCTGCTCACCGCACACACCGAACTTGAAACCGACACCTGGAGAAGCGGGCTGAACAATAACGTTTTGGTGCTCGGCTGCTCGGGCGGCGGAAAAACGCGCCATCACGTCAAACCCAATCTGCTGCAGGCGAAAGGCTCCTACATCGTGCTCGATTGCAAGGGCAGCCTGTACCGCGAGATAGGCCCCTATCTGGCCGAAGCGGGCTACGTAGTCGACCAGCTCGACTTTTCTACCATGGGCGGAACCGTGGGCTACAACCCGCTCGCCAATATTCGCTTCAATGCATACGGCGAACCTCTGCAGCAAGACATCATCGCCATCGCGTCGGCGATTTGCCCCGTCGAAGACCACGAAAGCGACCCGTTCTGGCCGCACGCCGCGGCGAACTACCTGTGCTGCTACATAACCTACGTGCTCGAAGCGCTTCCGAGCGAGGACTGGCATATGGAATCGGTGCTCAAAGTATTCGGGATGGCATGCTCCGGACACGCGGACAAGCTCTTCACCCAGCTCGAGTCCGAAGATCCGGGCGCATTCGCCCCCTCGCTCTATCGCCGAACGAAAGTGACCTGCGGCGCCGAGAAGATGCACTCGAGCATTTTGGGAATTCTCGCGGCGAACCTCATGCCTTTCGGGTTTCCCGAGGCCACAAGCGCATACCGTCGCCCTCGTCAAGTGGACTTTCGCGCATTCGGCCGCGAGAAGCGTGCGCTGTTCGTCACCATCAACGACATGGACCGCAGCCTCGACAGGCTCACGAGCATGTTCATTCGCCAGGCGTTTTGCGCCCTATGCGACTCGGCCGACCACGACTGGCCCGACCACCGCCTGCCTGTGCCGGTGCGATTCGTGCTCGACGATTTCGCGAACCTGAACCTGCCGCATATCGACGACGTGCTCGCCGTCATACGCAGTCGCGAAATAAGCTGCACGCTGATCTGCCAAACCGTCAGCCAGCTCGAAGCGCGCTACGGCATGGCGGCCGCGAACTCCATCATCGGTAACTGCGACGCGCAGCTCGTGCTCGCCTTCCAAGACGAGCAAACCGCGCAATACTTCGCAACGCGCGCCAACAAGCCGGCGAGCGCGCTTCTCGAAACCCCGGCTGGCATGTGGTGGGTATTCGTGCGAGGTCAGCGCGGACGAATGGAACCCGCCTATCGGCTAGAAAGCCACCCGCGCTATCCCGAACTCATCGCCTGCCTGGCGCGATGCGAGCAAGAAGAAGCGCTGGGCACGCCCGACGAATGGGAATTCGAAGAATATTTCGAATTCGACGAGCCCGACGAGCCGTTCGCGCCATGCCCAGCGGCATAGCGAAAGCGACGAACGACGCAGAAATCGAATCCTCCCATACCTACCAGGGGAGTTCGACGGAAGTGCCATCTGCCGGGCAAGCCGGCGTATCGCATTCCCCACAGCTGGCGGCCACGCCCGAATGCGCAGAGCGATCTGCGGCCGGCGAGCCGTTCGCCGCCCGAGCGGCGCAATCATCATCCGCGTCGCTCGATGCCTTTCGAACGTATTCCAAAAATCCGCGAACGCTGTAGTGGTCGGCGCCGTCGGAAGAGTCTTTCATGTTGCCGTCGGCGTCGAGCGATCCCAGATAGCCGCCTTCCACCGTCCTGCCTTTCTGGTCGATGATCGACGCGTACCAGTGCCCACCCTCGTTTGCGGGCGTGCGCAGGTCGCAGGTAATCATGAGCTTGCCGCTCTTGGCCGGCACGAACGCGCCCGCCGCGCGCAGCTTTCGCAGATGCTCGCCATCGAGCCAAAAATAGATGAACGGGCTTTCGTAGGCATCGGTCAGCATGCCGCCGCGGTCGTCGTACACGTAGCACACGAGCGCGCGAGTCTTCGCCGCACACAGCATGTCGAGCTCGCTTTCCCTCAGCATGAACGATACCGACGTATAGCCGCGCATGCCTTCCTGCGGCTCTTGAATGGTGGTGACGGCGGTTTTCACTTGGAACATGAACGTTTCGGGAGCCGTGGTCGGGTCTTCAAGCTGGGCTTTCAGATTCACCGACACCACGTCGACGCCCATATCGGCCGGCGGGCGCAAAGCATCGAGCCCACTGCGGTAGAGCGCTCCCATAAGCTGGAATTCGCCCGTATAGCCGTTATAGAGGTAGTTGTAGAACTGTTGGTCCATGGCATTCCTATCGCGATTTCGGATTGCGCCATTGTACGCCATTCGCGAGAGCCGTATCGAAGACGCGATGCGCGCAGCTTCTTTGACGCGGCGCAAGAACAACACCTATGCCAAAAGCGCAGCCTCAGGTTTGCGATGTCGATATGGACGACAAGCGCCGCTCAGGCCAACAAACTGCACATATCGCGCATTTTCCGCGAAACGAGGCATTCCTGGGCATACGAAGCACCATACAATCGAAGAAGAGCAAGGTTCATCGCACCCAGAGAAAGAGTCGCCATGCCGAAAATCGTCATAACAGATTCCGATTTCGAGAACAACGACTTCGAGCGCGCCATGGCGCGCGAGGCGGGGGTCGAAATCGAGGTGTTCGCTGAGCGAAGCGCCGAGGCGATTGTCCGCAATGCAGCCGAAGCCGATGGCGTCGTGACGTCGTACGGGGAATATACGGCCGATGTATTCGCGGCCCTGCCGAATTTGAAAGTGGTGAGCCGCACGGGCATCGGCTTCGATACGATCGATGTGCCGGCCGCCACCGAAAACAAGACGGCCGTATGCGTGGTGCCTGGCTATGGCACCGAAGTGGTTTCCGACCACGCCATAACGCTTGCCCTCTGCGTGCTGCGCCGCATGAACGAAATGGACGCCGACATGCGCGCAGGCATATGGAGCCACGCGAGCCGCCGACCGCTCGGCCAAGTGCATGGGCGCACGTTCGGCGTGGTGGGTATGGGAGAAATCGGCCGCGCCACGGCACGAAAAGCTGCCGGCCTGGGATTTCGCGTTATTTGCTCATCGCGATCGCTTACGCCTGGGCGACGCACGCCCGAAGGCTGCGACATCGTGGAATACGACGAACTGCTGCGCCGCTCCGACGTGGTGAGCTTTCACACCGCGCTCACGCCGCAAACGCGCCATATGCTTGACGCGCGCGCCCTCTCGCTGATGAAGCCCGACGCCGTCGTGGTGAATACGGCCCGCGGCGCCATAATCGACACCGTTGCGCTCGCCGAGGCGCTTGAAGCCGGCAGGCTGTGGGGCGCCGGCATCGACGTATTCGAGAGCGAGCCCGTCGACCCCGGCCACCCACTACTTTCCGCCCCGCATACCGTACTCACGCCGCATGCCGCCTATTGGTCGGAAGAGTCGGGCGAAGAGCTGCGCCGACGGGCCATGCAAGCCGCGATCGACGTCGTGAGCGGCGTTCGCCCAGCGGATTGTCTGAATCCCGAAGCCCTTCGGTTTTAATTTTCTATCGAAGCGCGGAAAGCGCCGCCTCGAGCACCTCTTCGCTGAAGAGGTTTCCTCTTCCCAACTGGCCTTTCGGGTCGAGCTGCGCCTTCAGGCGCGCGCTTTGCTCAATATGGACCGCCCCGTACATCTCTTCCAGGAAGTGCGCCTTGAGCTTGCCCACGCCATGCTCGGCCGACACGGCGCCGCCCATGGCTGAGACCTCGGCCGCCCACTGAGCGAAAAGCTCGGTGCCGCGAGCGTGCTCCTCGGCGGAGCGCGGCAAAATGTTCACATGCAGATGATTGCTGCCGATATGCCCCCAGGTGGCGCTTTCGAACCCGCCTTCGGCCAGCGTGCGGCGATACATCGCCACCACATCGCGCAGCCGCTCATCGGGAACCGACATATCGCTGCCGAGCTTTGTAATGGACGGATCGCTACGACGGCGCTCGTCGATAAGCATATTCACGCTTTCGGGCACGGCATGGCGAAAGAAGCGCTGATTGGCGCGCTCGGGCTCGGTCGTGGCAACCCATGCGGCCTCGGAATCGCCGCCAGCGTCCTCGAGCGCTTCGCACAATTCGACGAGTTCCTCTGTGGCCTGGTCGTCATCATCGCAGCTCAGCTCAATGAAAACGCACGTCTTCGCCTCGGGACCGAGTTCCGGCAACTCCGAAAACGCGGGATTGCTCGTTTTTTGTTCGCGCAGAATGTCGAGCGCGTGCTCGTCGAAATACTCAATCGCACTGGCATGGGAAAGTCGCTCGCGAACGGCGATGGTGAAATCGATCGCCGCCGCCTCGCTCGGAAGAAAGCAGCTCGCGCCCCACACTTCGGCCGGGACGGGCGACAAGGCAAGCTCGAGCTCGCAGATAACGCCGAGCGTACCGCATGCGCCGATGAAGAGGTCAATCGCGTCCATGTCGTCGCAAACGAAATAGCCCGAGGCATTTTTTGAGTTCGGCATCTCGTAGCTGGGAAGTTCGAGTTCGAGCGTGCGGCCGCCCTGCGTCACAAGGCGTAGCATTCGCCCCTGCGCGTGAACGGCGCCGCGTCGCAAATCTAGCACGTCGCCGTCGGCAAGCGCCACGCGCATCGCCGATATATGCGGCCGAGCGGGACCGTAGGCGAAGCTTCGCGAGCCCGATGCGTTGCAGGCCACAACTCCGCCGAGCGCCGCCGAGGCCTCCGTGGGGTCGGGCGGAAAAAACTGCGCGGGCGCCGACCTGAACTCTTCAAGCGCCGCCAGGCTTTCTTCGCTCCAGCCGGCCGTATTAAACGATGCTTTTTGGAGCATGCCGCGCAATTCGAGAAGCGAAAGCCCCGGCTGAACGCTGACGAAGAACCTGCCCGCCTCATCGCGACGCATACCCAAAACGCCCGTCATGCGCGACGTGTTCAAGATATAACCGCCATGGGGAACCGCCCCCGCCGCAAGGCCGGAGCGCGCGCCCTGAACCGTCACAGGAGCCGAGAGGCCATACGCTTCCTTTAAAAGCTCGCAGACCTCGGCCTCGCTTTCGGGAAATGCGATGCCGCATGCCCATCCAACGCTGCGCGACTCATCGCGAAGGTATTCCTCAAACTCATCTGAATACGCAATGAAATTCGTCACGGTCTCTCCTCTGTAGTTTGCACCTGAACCATCACCTTAGCGCAGAAAAAGCGAGACACCACGCAGATGCGGCGAAAAATGCCGTTAAGCAAGCAGGCGACATCGCGAAATCGCCGAAGAATCCGCGAGCGCGCGTATATCAAAAAAGGCGGGCCCAGCCGTCTTTAAAGCATCGCGGGAAGATACGTGAGCGCAGCGAGCATGCCCACACCGACTACGATGCAGGCGGCCATCGATTTGGTTTTCGCACCCACGAGCAGCACCACGAGCGCCGCAATCAGAGGAAACCCCCACTGCGAGGCGTCGGACGAAGCGAGTTTCGCGGAATCGAACAGATCGTTGGCGACCAGGGCGGCGAAGGCGGCGGGCGGGATGAAATTCAGCGCCCTCACCACGCCATCGGGCAGCTGCCTTCCCTTCAGCAAAAACACGGGCAGGCAGCGGCATGCGAGCATCGTCGCCAAACAGCAGCCGAAAATAACGAGAAAGCTCTTAACGTCCATCAACTACTCCCCCACATTCGCTTTCGAGGGAGCCGATGCGCCATGGCATACCCGAGAGAAGGCAAGCGCCGCGGCGACCCCAATAAGGGCTCCGACGAGAATCGCCGCCCCCGAAAAACCGGCGAGCTTGCAGGCGATAACGCCAACCACAGATCCGAACACCGCGACGAGGTTCGCCGGCGTCGGCTTCTGCATGCAAAGCAAGCAGATGAACAGCGAAGTCATCGCAAACGACGCGAGCGCGGTCGGCAGCGAAATCGCCGAGCCGATAAGCGCGCCCACCACGTTCGAGATGGCCCACGATGACAGTGAGAACAGGTTCACGAACAGCGCATGCTTCACCGACCAACCGCCGTTGATGAAGCGCGCCAAGTTCACGCCGAAGCTTTCGTCGGTGACGGTTGCCCCGAAGATAAACGACAGCCGCTTTCCCGCCCCGCCACAGAATTGGGAGAGCGAAGCGCCGTAAAGCATCTGTCGGGTATTCACGAGCGAGACGCTCGCGACAATCGCCGAAATCGGATTGCCGGCAAGCCACATGTTGGGAATCATGTATTGGCCCGCTCCAGAATAAAACAGCAGGCTCATGACGGCGATCATCCACACGTCCATGCCGGCGGCCACGCCAAGAATGCCGCACGGCAGGCCGAGCACGATATACCCGAGCACGATGGGCCACGCGGCCCGGAAGGCCTCTCTCACAAGAGCGCCAGAAAGGCCGCCTCGCTCGACAGCTTCAGCGGCCACATTGGATGTTTGTTTCGAATTCGTTTCGCGCATAGTGACGCGATTATAGAAGCGGCGTGCAGGTTTTCCAACCCGCACGCCGCAATTCATCAGGCGAACATGCCCCGATGTCCAAAGCTTGAAAAAGTCGAGAAGCTTCGCTACTCAGTGCGCGGAAGCTTTTTGGAATTGCGCGCCGCGACGACAACGCACAGGGCGATTACGACATCGCAAGCGGCGCAGAACAGCCATACGGAATTGTAGCCGCCCGTCGCCTGATAGATGCTCGTAAGAATGGGCACGCCCATGCAGCCAAGCGCGTATCCGATGGCGGGAACGAGCGAATAGATCTTCGCGTAATCCTTGTTGCCGAACAGGAACGCCGTAAGCATTGCGATACCCGTGCCATAGCAGGCATACATTGTGTCGTTGAGGCCCGCGCCGACAAACGCCAGCGCCGGCACACTGGCGCCAACGGTAAGGCACACGAACGACAGAATGGTCACCACGCACCACAAAACGACGCCTTTGTCCGCGCCGAATTTATCGCACGTGATTCCGATGAGCGGGTTCCAAACGATATCGCAGATCATCGCGACGGAAACCATCAAGCCGCCCGTGGCGGCGCCGAAGCCGACCGACTCGGAGAAGCTCGTGAACAGCTGATTGGTGACGGTGGTCATCGTGATGAGCGTCATAGCGACGAGCAGCAAAATGAACGCGGGCGATTTGACCGCATCGCGGAACGACACGCCGTCAGTGGGATCCTCAACGTGGATGCCCTCTTGCTTCTTGTCGTAGCCATACGGAAGAAGGCCAACGATCTCGGGCTTCAGGCGAATGATGAACAGCGACGCGCCGCACATGAGAATCGCGCTCGTCACGCCGAGCACCACATATCCCGTGCGCCAGCCAGATGAAGCGATGACCTCGGTGATGATCGGGCTCATGATGGCATTGGCCAAGCTGCCGATTCCCCAGGCAACGCCGATCGCGAAGCCGGTCTTTTTGGCGAACCAGTTCTCGAGCACGATGGCCACGCCGATCGAGGTATTGAAGCCCATGCAAAAGCCGATGATTGCACCCGAGACATACCACATGACCACATCGCCGTACAGCGACATGCATACGGCGGCGGCGGCCTCGATGGCGCAGATGATGGTCATGTGCACGGGGACGTTCATCTTCGGCACGAGCCTTCCCGCTATAGGAAAGCTAATCGCCTGACCAATGCATACGAGCGTCATATAGAATCCCAGGTCGGATTCAGAAACGCCCAAATCGGTGCTTACGGGCACGTAGAAGTTGCCCGCAACTATAGTAAGAAAACCAATGGATCCAGAGACCCACATGCCGCAGCCAAGCACCACGAGCCACGGATAGATCTTTTGCTTGGTAGACAGTTCATTCATGGTGGTTTACACCCTACCTTAATAGCGCGGGGCGTCCGTCCCAGCTCGCGCTCTGGGTTCGGACGCCCCGCTTTCCCCTATTGATACGAGAAGACAGTTCCCGTATTGCCAGCCAAGGCCTCTTTGGCCTTGGAAAGGCTCGTGATGATGGCACGCTTGCTCGGATAGGCACGCACGAACTTCATGCAGGCCTCAACCTTGGGAAGCATGCTGCCGCTGCCGAACTGGCCCTCCTCGCAAAGCTTTGCAGCTTCGGCGAGAGAGAGATGGTCCAGATCGCGCTGCTCGGGCGTGCCGAAGTTCACGGCGACCTTCTCCACCTCGGTCAGGATGAGCAGCACATCGGCATCAACGTTTTCGGCGAGCAGCTCGGCCCCGAAGTCTTTGTCGATAACGGCCGCGGCACCCTCGAGCGTTCCGTCAGGGCGCTCGATGACGGGAATACCGCCGCCGCCGGCGCATACGACCACGACGCGATCCCACAAAAGCTTCACCGCTTCGATCTCGACGATCTTAACGGGCTTGGGGCTCGCGACGACGCGACGCCAACCGCCGCGTGCTTTGTCTTCGCGCATCTCGTAGCCGCGCTCGGCTTCGAGCTTTTTGGCTTCGGCCTCATCGTAGAAAGGCCCGATCGGCTTGGTGGGGTTCTGGAACGACGGGTCCTTATCATCGACGATGGTCTGCGTGACGATGGTGACGACGGGATAATCGAGACCATGCTTGGCAAGCTCATGCTTGAGAGCCTGCTGCACGTGATAGCCGATGTAGCCTTCGCTCATCGACCCGCACACCTCGAGCGGCATAGGGGGGACGACGTCTTTGGCCGTCTCGCTCGAAAGCAGGATGCGGCCGACCTGAGGGCCGTTTCCATGAACGACGGCCATCTCGTAGCCCTCGGCGGAAAGCTCCGCCAAAATAGCGCAGGTCTCTTTCACGACGGCCAGCTGCGCCTCAGCGGTGCCATCGCTTTCCTTCGACTGCAGGGCGTTGCCACCAAGGGCAACGACGATTTTCTCTGCCATATGGACATCCTTTCCACGCATTCGGAAATAGCTGCTCTCGCGAATGATTTTGGGTGCACAAACCCAGGGCTCGCTTATGCGGCCACGGAAAAATGCTCGTTGTGGATAGTTGGTTCGCAGCCCGCTCAAAGCGAGCCGCTAAGCGAAAAGGTCACTAGCAAGCGCCCTCGGCGGTTTCCGCCTTCGCCTCGGCGGGCGCGGGAGCCTCTTCGGGGACCCAGCCCAGCTTCTTGCCGAAAAACGCCGCCACGATGAAGACCACAATTGGGTACAGGTAGCAGAAGAAAGCGTACCCCATGTAGTCGACGCAGGCCACGCCCAGGATGGTGACCATGTAGATGGAGCATGTGTTCCAGGGGACGAGCACCGAGGTGATGCCTGCCGAGGAATTCACGATGTTGCCCCAGGCCGCGCGGTCGATTCCGCGGCGGTTGAACTCGTCGCGATACACCAGCGTCGACATGGTGATGGCCGGGTACTGGTCGGGCAGGAGCACGTTGAACAGCGCGCCCGAGAACACCGTGGCGCCAGCCAGGGAAACGAAGCTCCTCAGCTTGTTCACGATAGGCTCAACCATGGAAGCCATGAGCCCGCAGTGCTGCATGATGCCCGCGTACGCCATAACCAGCAAGATGATGGAGATGGTCTCGAGCATCTCGTTGATGCCGCCAGCGGAAAGCAGCGTGTCGATCATCTGGGAGCCGGTGTTGGACTGAGCGCCCTTCACCATGGATTCGATAAGGGTGCTCGGGTCTATCCCCTGGTAGAACACAGCCTCAATGGCGCCGAGCGCGATGCCGACCAGAAACGATGGGATGGCGGGCACCTGGAAGGCCACGCATGCGACCATAACCACGAGCGGGATGAGCGTAACGGGACCGATCTTGTAGGCGTCTTCGAGACCCGTCAGAATAGCGGCAGTCGAAGAGCTCGCATCGCCCGACACGTCGAGCCCGAAGCCGATGACCGCATAGATTCCCGCACACGCCAGGCACACGATGATGACCAGCGGAAGGAATCGCTTGCACAGCGCGAATACGTCAACGTCGGCGATGGCGGCGGCCAAGTTCGGGCCGTCAACCAAAGGCGACACAATCTCACTCACGTAGGCGGCGGCGATGATCGCGCCCGCGGCCATTCCCAAAGGAACATCGAGCGCCGCAGCGATGCCGATGAAGGCGAGGCCGATGGTACCGGCGGCGCCCCACGACCCGACGATGATGCCTATGACGAGCGTCGCCAGAAAACACACGGGCAAAAACAGCTGCGGAGTAACAACCTGCAGGCCGAAGTGAATCATCGTCGGAACCGTTCCCGAGAGAATCCACGTCGCCACCATGATGCCGATGCAGATGAGAATCAGGCACGCCTCCATGGAGTCGTTGATGCCCTTCTGCATGGCGTCGAGAATCTCTTCCCAGTCGAAGCCCAGGTACAGCGCAATCAAGCCGGCGATGACGCAGCCGATGAGCATGGGAATCTGAGGGTCGGTGCCCAGGGCCACGACGCAGCCGAACATGACAGCCGCGAGTAAGCCGAAGGCGAGCATCCCGTGACGGAACTTCACCTCTTTTTTCGTTTTCGTCTTTTCAGCCACGACGATTACCTTTCAGAAAGGGCCCCTTGCGAGGCCCGAAAAACTCACGCTCGAACAAAAGCCAGCGGGCGGCAATCTGGCGAGTGCAGTTCGGGCGAAGTCGAGCCGACGCGTATTTCGGTACGCGAGGCGAAGGCTGAACCCGAAATGCGCCGCCAGATTGACGCGCAGCGTCGAGCGGTGCGCCGTTCGACAGAACGGCGCAACCTAATTACTTACCAATCTTGGCGAGGACGGCGTTCATGCGCGCCTCGGCGGCGTCGGCGGCCGCGGCGTCTTCCTCGGTCTTCGGGCAGAGATAGGCCAGAATCGCGCGGATGGAGTGCTCGCGGTTCTCAGCCTCGTCCCAGCACAGGGAGCGGTCGCCGTCCATGACTTCGTCGACGACTTCCTCGCCGCGGGAGGCGGGCAGGCAGTGCATGAACTTCGAGGTGGGGCTCGCGTAGTTCATCATATCCATGGTGACCTGGTACTTCGGGTAGAAGACATCCATGTAGCTGGAGCCTTCCTCCTCGTCGTCGTAGAGGCCGTACCACACGTCGGTGTAGATGAAGTCGGCGCCCTTGATGCACTCGATGTCGTCGGAGATGGTCACCGTGCCGCCAGAGGTCTCGCAGTTCTTCTTGGCGATAGCGACCAGGTCGATGTCGGTGTCAACCTGCAGGCCGCCGTCGGTGACCTGATGGCCCTTGGGGCCGAACTGAACGAAGTCCATGCCCATCTTGGAGGCGATGAACATCAGAGAAACGCACACCTGGGTGGCGTCGCCGATGAAGGCGACCTTACAGTCCTCGATATTCTTGCCCTCGGGCAGGTTCTCGATCATGGTCAGCAGGTCGCCGAGCTCCTGGGTGGGATGATTGTACTCGGACATGCCGTTGATGACGGGGCAGGCGGCGTACTTGGCCAGGTTCACGACATCCTTATGACGGTCGACGCGGGCCATGAGGATATCGACCAGGCTACCCATAACGCGGCCGGAGTCTTCGATGGATTCATGCCCGCCGAGCTGGATGGTGCCGGGGCCATAGAACTGGGCATGGCCGCCGAGGTCGGTCATAGCGGTCTCGAAGGAGATGCGCGTACGGGTGGAAACCTGTTGGAAGATCATGCCGAGGGTCTTGTTCTTCAAGATCAAGGGGTAACGGCCGGCCTTCTTCATGGCCTTCATGGAGCGAGCGAGCTCGATCATGTCGAGAAGCTCTTCTTTGGTGAAGTCGTTCGTATCGATGTAATCCTTCACTGCCATGTTTTCCTCCTTATTGAGGGTTTGTTTCCGGCGCCCATCTTCGCTGAGGCGTCGCTGACAAGGCGAACTATGCTCCAGGGCGATAGAAGTTTAGAAGACAGAAGCGAGTTTAGGCGAAGACCATTTCGGTTTAGAAGCGCAGTTTAGCATCGTATAGCCTGATAGATTGCGATTTTTATGACGTTTTTGAATTAATCTCGAAGGCATGGCTAAACCGAAATAAACCCGAATAAACTCCGTTCGCTGGAATGATTCCCTTATAGGTCGCAAACAGAGTTATCATGTTCGAGCTATATATCGCAGTGGCTTTGCAGCGTTTGGAGGAAAGCTCCGTGGAAGCGGCATTCTCTTCGTACACGATTATCGTCATGTTCATTTGCGCCGTCGCCTGCACGGCGGGGGCCGCAACATACGCCATCACGAGAAACCGCGTGTATCTCTTCGTCGCAAGCGCCTTTTTCCTCTATTTCTTCGACCTTTCGTTCATCTTCCAGACCGAATATCTCAACCACGGAGCCGCCATATCGCTCGAAGACCTCTACGAAATCCGGGACCCCTACCTCAAGGCGATTATCGCAGGCGGAATTCTCGAGTCGCTCTGGCTTGCCATATGCGGCTACCTTGGACGGCAAAATCTTCTTTTGCAGATCGTTCCAGGGTCGGTTTTCATCGTCGTCGATTTCTTGATTGCGGCCCTTTTGCCAGACGGCCCCGTGAGACAGTGGCTGTTCTACAGCACGCGCGAAGTCTTCCTCATATGGTGCCTCGCCTATTTCGCGTGGCTGGCGAAGGCGAAATCGACCGACTCCTCAACAAGAGCGCTCGTGAAGCACCAGAAGAAGATCATTCTGGCCGCCGGCGTGCTCGTCGCCTGCATCATCGCCGAAAACACCTGCGTGATTCTTGTCTGGGAACCAGACCAAGCAATGATGGATTCCATGCTGCCCATCTACATAGCCGAGAGGAATTTCTCCGAGAATATTCTCGTCATAGCGCTTGCCGTCCTCACCGTGCGCCATGCGATGGACCTGTTCAGGCTGCGCCACAACGAGCCGCCCACTCCCAAAGAGAGCAGCCAAAAGCGCTATGTCGAATCGACGCTGTCGCTCTACAGCGAACGGTACTGCCTCACGGCTCGCGAGCGAGACGTGCTTCGTGCCATCATCGACGGCAAAGACAACCAAAACATCGCGAGCGATCTGCATTTGGCGCTCGGCACCGTGAAGACGCATACCCACAACATTTTCAAGAAGACGGGAACCAAAACTCGCCAAGAGCTGCTGCAGCAGTTTTGGAAAAATTGAGCATGCCATCAAATTTAAATAATTTTTTATTTACTTCATAGATATTAACGAAACTAAAACTATTTTTAGTTTCGTTAATATCTATGCTATCTTTAAATTCAGTTTAATTCTTTTTCGGTTTCGGAGGATTCCGCATGATACTACGCAAGAGATACCTCGCCGATCTTCACCGTTGGAGAGACAAAAGAGTTATCAAAGTTATTACGGGCGTGCGCCGTTGCGGAAAATCCACTCTTATGGAGCAATGGGGAACAGAGCTTCTTGCGAGCGGAGTGGATGCTAAGCGAATCATCCACATCAACCTTGAAATGATAGAAAATGAGTCGTTGTTGGAGTATCACGCGCTCCACGATGCCGTACTATCGCAGTGCGTCGACGAAGCAATGCACTACGTACTACTTGACGAAGTACAAGCGGTTCCCGAATTCCAAAAGGCCATCGATAGCCTCTACGTGCGGCCCAACATCGATTTATACATAACCGGATCAAATGCACAGCTCCTCAGCGGAACGCTTGCGACCCTGTTATCTGGCCGCTACATCGAAATCAAAATGCTGCCCTTCTCTTTCAATGAGTACGCACAGACGCAGCCAAACAGCACGGCGGAAACGCGCCTTTGGTCCGACTTCCTGCACGAGGGCTCGTTCCCCGCAATCAGCCAACTCACCGGCGATGACAATCTCATATTCGACTACCTGGATGGCATTTTGAACACTATCCTGATAAAAGACGTGTCGCAACGCGTCGGCGGGAACGCGCCCGCGCTACGACAGCTTTGCGCGTTTCTGTACGACAATATTGGCAACCTTGCCAGCCCTTCGTCGATCGCCAAGGCGATGACCGCAGGCGGACATTCCATCTCAGCACCTACCGTGGCCCGATATCTCGAAGCACTCGAGGCGGCTTTCCTCATATACCCCGCCAGCCGCTACGACGTGCGCGGGAAGCGCATCTTAAAGCAAGAGAAGAAGTACTATGCCGTCGACATGGGCCTTCGCCGAGTTTTATGTTCGAATGGAATTCGTGATACGGGCCGCATCCTTGAAAATCTGGTTTTTCTCGAACTGCTTCGACGCGAGAAAAACGTGTACGTCGGCCAAGGTCCTACCGGCGAGATAGACTTCGTAACCAACGGACCTGCGGGCGTGAAATACTGGCAGGTAAGCGAATCGACGGCTCGCGAGGAAACATTGCGGCGAGAGCTGTCGTCGTTCGAAAGCGTGCGCGACAACTATCCGAAAACGCTCATCACGCTCGACGACGCTCGCGAGCAATCTTATGAAGGCATTCGCCGTATCTACGCGCTCGACTGGCTGTTGGGAGAGACCGAAACGTAGGGCTTCATGCGCGGCGCGTCCATCCGAGAACGGTCATGGATTTCAGAAACGAGTGAAAGGTCGAACTCTGTGACCACCATTCATGATTACATTCCCACACCGGGCGAAATCCTCATGGAGGAGTTCCTGCAAGCCGCTCGGCATCAGCCAATATCACCTGGCACAGGCTATAGGCAAGCCGCAATCGGCGATTTCCGACATCGTGCATGGCCGTCGCGCAATCACAACCGAAATGGCTTGGCTTTTGGGGAAAGCCTTAGGGACGACTCCGGAATTCTGGTTGAACCTCGAAGCAACGTACCAATTGAAGACGCTCGACACGTCGAAGCCGCCCGAAGTTACCGTGCTCGCGCTGTAGGAATATGTCAAACTTCGAACACCCGCGAACTTCAATCAATGACCTCAATCGGTATTTTGCGCGGTTCTCATTCGGTAAAATGTACGCTTCTCATTCGGTATCTTATATGGTTCAAAAGCGACAGGGCATGCGGCCGAAGTATGTTAAACGCTCTGAGCATTTAACATACTCGACTGAGTTTTGGAACGATTCACCAACCAAAGGCATCAAGCCCGTCACCATCTAAAACCGCCACGCCCGTCCGCACTAAAGCACCTCCAGTATTTTGCGCGACGCATACGCCAGCCACCCTTTCCACAAAGAGCATTGAAGACGAGCATCTTCCCTACCATGAGTAGGGAAGATTGACCTTAAGGTCAATGCCGCTTCTTTAACTGAAAGGCCGGCGCATTACATGAAAAAGCTCACCGAACAAGAACAACAACGAAGACTCGAGAAGGCAGCAAGGAACATTGCCGATGCCGAAGCGGCCCTGGCATCTCCCGACGGTCGTGAAGCCTATTGCAAATTTATAGCACGCTATTCTCTATGCGAGCTAGGCTATAAAAGCCTCCTTGCTGAGCACATAAAAGATTTAGGAGGAAACCGAGCGACAATCTCACGATTGAATACAAGCGAATTCCCGCTGTCCTCAAACGCGTCGGGTTGGAAATCGATGAGGAAACCATAAAAGAAGTCTTCAACGCAACTCGAAAAATAGGCGAAAGACACGCTCGCGGCTTAAGAAACAGCTTGTCCCATTCGCCGAATCTTGCTGCAATTAACGAGCTTCGGCAGAAGCAAGACCAAATAGACGCCGCAATGGATTCGTTCCTCTCCGCATTAAGGAACGGTGCAGCATGCAACGACGACGGGGAGGCCAAGCATGACTCTTTATAAGTGCCTTAAATGCGGTAAAACTTATAGCGACATCGAAAACGTTGGCGGCCTCAATGCGGGCAACGCCGCAATCGGCGCCGTATTGGCCGGCCCCGCAGGAGCCATCGTTGGTGCAGCAACCGGCAAAAAGAAGCACAACAACTGCTGCCCATATTGCGGAAGCTTTCTTAAAGAGGATGCATTTATATCCAGCATGAACGATGCAATAGGAGTTCTCAACGGCAATTATAGCCCCTCGACCGATGCAGCCTCCTCAATGACCAGCCATCAGGTTACATCAGACCTCGGTCCAAGTGGGAACTATACCGCCGAAGAAGCCGCGAACAGGGCATTGCGCTTTGTGAAAATCGAAGAATGGGATAGAGCATACGCATATGCGGAAGCCGCACGCGACCTTGACCCCTACAACAACACCGCGTATCTCGCACTGCTGCTATGCAATATGGGCGTAACAAAAATTGAGCACCTAGGACTAGAAGGCAAAAGCAAAGGAAACCCTAATTACGTTAAGGAAGACCAATTTTATCAAGCAATCATGTGCAACAACACAAAGCTTCGAGAAGCACTGCATAATATTATCGAGCAAAGACTAGAAGAGAACAGACGCAGAGCCCATCCATCGATTCCTAACGCAGTGGTTTTATCGCCAGCAGCAAAGAGCATACAACGCGACTTATCTCAATCTCCAAGTAATTGGAACATTTGCAAATGTCAAGTTATACCTGGATTTGGGCAAGGGCATTACTCGAGCGAATACGGCCAATTTGCTTTTCTGCTAACCAGCAGAGGCACTATTGTCTCGAACCTCAAAAAAGCACAGGAAATTCCATCTCAGGGTCACTATGTCTCATTCGACCTTGTCAATCGACTGAACACAGCGAAGTCATATAGTGAGTTTAAAGAAGGGAAATCACAGAGAGAATTTGACTGCCTATGCCTAACCGACAGAGGAGATGTTGAGATTCACGCAATTAAGGACAATGGTTTTAAACCGTACAAAGAATTGCATCCGACTAGCTGGGCTAACGAGGCTGAGCGCTGGACACATGTTATCGCCGTCTCGGCGACCCAAAACGCAGTCATTGGCCTCAGAATTGATGGGCGAGTTAACGTCGTAACGAATCCCAGCCCCAGCTATGGACTCCATAAGTCAACACTTGACAAGATTGCCCTATGGGAGGATATCACCCGCGTTGATTCGTTCGATGATGAAATTGTCGCCCTTGACGTATTCGGAAATATCAAAACTACGTTTTTTCAGAAATTTCCCGCTATTCCACAGTTTCCATCAGGCAGTCCGATCGACATCTGCCTTATAGGCAGCGTCATCTTTGCAAAATCGAGAGATAATTGTTGGTTTTACCTAGCACCAGCAAGAGAAAAGAATGAACTGCACTGGATGCAATTCGCCGAACATGCGCCCATCCTCAAGAAAATCTCATCGTCGGGATACCGTCATTATCTATTGGCCACCATCAATGTCCAAGGAACGCTAACCCGCTGGCTCATGTCAGCGGTAAGCTTTGCTCATGGAATACGAGAAGACTACTTTCCCCCAGAATTCAAATCGTGGGATATTGACGCAACTGACATCATCGACATCGCGCCCAATATGGCTGCCCCGATGCTTTCTTCCGATAATGAACTATACATTGATAGCGACTGCTCCTGCTCAGAGTTTGATTACGAATATGCAATACAGTCAAACGGCGCATTGCGACCTATTTTTTCGACCACGCCAAAAGAAGATAGCCTTGCAGACTTGCGTGCATTTGAAAGCGAATCTGACGTACTAAATCGCTGCAAACAATTAGCCGAATTAAAAAAGCAGCTGCTATGGGAAAACGGGGGGCTTTGTAGACATTGCGGAGGAAAATTCAAAGGACTCTTTAAAAAGAAATGTTCGCAGTGCGGCAAGAAAAAAGACTACTCCGATTAGCCTAGAGCACTTTAGTATCGTTGCTCGCCCCGCATCACGCTAGTCAGAAACCTAACATAGCATGCCCCATATTGATTCCTGAATGGGTCGCTCAGGAATCAATTTATTGACGTTCATTCAAGTTCTTCGCCATCCACGACCACCTCTATCGTCGAGAATTGGCATGTCGATAGAGAATCCGTCCTAAAATTCTCTTATGCTCCCAGCAGCGCGGCCGGGATTACCAGCACGCCATCGCTGCGCGTGTAGGCAAGGCTGCCTCGACCGACCACCACTGCCAAAAACGCAGGCTCGGCATTGCGCGCGGCGGGATTCGCGAGCATTTTGTCGCGGAGCTTTTTCAAATTGGCAGCGCCTTCGTCGACCTTCGTATCGCTCAGCTTCACCTCGATACCAGCCCAGCGCCCCCCGCACTCAACAATGGCATCTACTTCGAGCCCCTTATCGTCGCGATAATAAAACACTTCGTTGCCAAGGCCCGCATAGGTCGACAAAAACACGCGCAGGTCGCGAATCACCAGATTTTCGAACAGCATCCCGAGCGTTTGCGTATCATGCAGAAGCTTTTCGGGCGTCGCGCCAAGAAGAGCTGCCGCCAGCGAAGGATCGCAGAAATATCGCTTGGGTTTCACCCTCACACGCGCTTTCGAACGCATCGGAGGCTCCCAACCGCAAAGACCTTCCGTTAATTTGAGGCGATCGAACAAATCGAGATACGCGGCCACAGTATCGGCATCCGGGCCCGTTTCTCCACCCGATACATCTTTCGCCAAAGTTCTGTACGTCACAGCCTGGCTCACATTCATGGCCAACGCGCGAAGCAGTCCAAGCGCCGTTTCAGGAGAACGCCCCTCATCAATGACATTCACATCCAAAACCGACTGGATATACTGCGCGGCCGTCTCCGCCGCTGCATTGTCCGAAAGGCCCATGTTCGCAGGCCACCCGCCCCTGCAACTCCAGCGAGCCACATCGGCGAGCCCCGTTTCCTTGCGAACAGGCTGAAGCGCGTCGCCATTCATCAGTGCGCCCAATGACACCAAGGCATCCCCGTCCCCCGATTCGCACAGCGCCATCGGGCGCATAGAGAGACGGGCTACCCTGCCCGTTCCGGAATGGCGCACTTTATCACGCTCGTCAGCCTTGAGAGACGTTGATCCGGTAAGTAGCAATAAACTGCGCTTATTCCCCGAATCGTCGACAAACCGCCGCGCCGCGTCCCACACTTCGGGAACTTCCTGCCATTCGTCAACAAGGTGCGGAGAATCGCCCACAAACGCAAGCGACGGATCCATTTCTGCAGCTTCGCGTTCGGCCGGATTGTCTAGCTTCGTCATGCTTGCGCATCGCGTGCGCGCCGTCCATGTCTTCCCGCACCATTTTGGACCGTTGATTTCAACGCACCCGAACGATTCCATAAGAGCATCAAGACGAGTTTCGATAAGGCGAGGCTTATATCCTTCAGGTACGAGTTTTTTCTTAGGTGACATGGGATTACCTTTCGCAATACTCTTGCTATTCGGTATTTTACACCATTTTCAATCGGTATTTTGCACGGTTCTCATTCGGTAAAATACACCATTCGTAATCGGTATTTGGGAATGCGGTGAAAATCCTGGACCAAAAGAGAACCAGGAGGACCATGCGATGTACAGCGCAGAGCAGAGAATGAAGGCCATCGAGACGTTTGTCAGGTTTGACCGAAGCGCGG
>CAVHFS010000025.1:0-36099 GCA_963635715.1 Subdoligranulum sp. CAG:314
AAACCGTACTGCTTTACCATTGCTTGTTCCCTTCCTCGTCAAACGTGCGAAGCGGCTGCAAATACCCAGGCGTCAAAGGTGTGCCCGTATATTTTTCGACCTTCACCAACAGCGAATTGAAGGGGCTGAAGCCGTCGCCCACGAAGGCATTGCCTTCGAGCGTGTTCACGCTGCCGCCGCGATCGATGCCCGTCTCGTCATCGAGGTCGACCCAGTTGCCCTCGCCCAAGCTCACAACGCCTGGCATGATTACCTCAGTCAGCGTGACGCGGCGCAAAATCTTGCCGTGCGCGCTCTGAATGAGGCAGGTGTCGTCGTCGGCAAGGCCGAGCGACTTGGCGTCTATGGGATTCATCAGCATGTTGTCGGCGTGAATCTCGCGAATGGCACGCACGTTTCCATAGGTCGAATGGGCGCGCGCCATATGGTGCGTCGTGATCAGCTGGAACGGATATTCGCCCTTTTCCTTGGTCTCCCAATTCGCGAACGAATCCTCGTAGCCCTCGAGCGCGGGCACATACTTGGGCAGCGGGTCAAGGTCGGTGGCTCCGAAATTGGCGATGGCGTCGGCGAGCGATTGGCAGTAAATCTCGAACTTACCGCTCTCGGTTTTCAGGGGGCTGCCTTCGGGGTCTTTTTCGAATGCGGTCCAAGGGCTCGTGGCGTACTGGTCGTCGATTTCTCGTTTAACCTGGTAGCCGCCTTGTTTCATCAGCTGTTTGAAGGGAACGCGACCATCGTGGGGCTCGCATGCCAAGCCGAACTCGTCGATGTCTTCCTGCGTCACCTGCGCGAGCTTCTCGGTAGCGACCTTGGGGTTGTCCCCCTCTATCACGACGGTGGAATTCGCCAGGCGCGTGCGCTGCGAACGAGTGCGCTCCAAAGGCTCGAACACGTCCATGTCCAAATTGAGCTTCTTCGCCAAGTCGCGCTGCCATTCCCATTCGGGACGCGCCTCGAACAAAGGCTCGATAACCTGATTCGCCCAAATGAGATTTTCCTGATTGGCCGCGTATTCCTGGTAGTTGCCGATTTCCCACATGCTGCAGGCAGGCAAAACGATGTCGGCGAACGAGCAATCGGCCGTCATGAACAGGTCGGTCGCCATTGCGAACTCAATCTTGCCTTCGGCGCGCAAAGCCTCGAAGCCCCTGTTCGCATTCATCATGGAATTCAGATTGCAAAACGCCGCATCCGAGAACCACGCCTTGATGTTCACATCGCGCTCGCCATGGATGAAGTCGGGCACCTTGCCCGTAAGCACGGCCTCCCATACGCGCGTATACGGCAATCCGTAGAATTTATTGGGGTCGTAGGTGCCGCTGTCGAATTTTCCGCCGGCGCGGGGCTGCGTGCAAATCGGGTTTTCGGGCTGCTTGATAACGTCGCCGCCCAGAGTGACCAGTCGATTTCCGCCGAATGCCGTTTTCGCGGTGGCTCCGCAGATGGAGACCTCCCCACCGCGCTGGCCGATATTGCCGCTTCCGCAAATCCAGCCCACGGTTAAGAACAGCTGCGTCCAATTCAGGCCGTTGTGGCTGCGCGCGGGAGCCAAGGACGACTTCAGCAGCATCGGCTTCACCGTGCCCATCTGATACGCCAGGCTCTCTATGTCCTCAACGGGAGTGCCGCAGATTTCGCTCGCCCATTCGGGGGTCTTCGGAATGCCGTCGTAAACGCCCAGGATATAGTCTTTGAAATTCTCGCCGTCTTCGTGGCCCTTGGGCATATGCTGCGCGTCGAAGCCAACGATGTGCTTATCGATCCAATCTTGGTCGTAGAGCTCATTCGTGATGATGTAGTGCGCGATGCCGCACAAAAGGGCGGAGTCAGTGCCCGGTCGAACGGGAATCCACTGATCGCACAGCGCCTGAGCCGTAGCGTTGAACTGCGGATTCACCATAATCACCTTCGCGCCGTTTGCCTTTGCGAAGGTGTAGTACCACGCATTCTGCCCAGCGGCACTCCATGCCGGGTTCGAACCCCACAACACGATGAGCTTCGAATGCATGATGGACATGCGGTCGCCGCCCGCGGTCGACCCGACCATTTTCGCGCTCGGAATTTTCGTGGCGCCGTAAGACTGCTGCCCCCAATAGGTCACGCAGCCACCGAAGCAGTTCAGCAGCCAGCCGCTCGAACGCCAGGTGCCGCGGTAGTCCTGCAGGCCGCCCGAAAGGAACGCCTCATTGCCATAGGTTTCCTTAATGCGCACCAGCTCATCGGCGATGATATCGATGGCCTCATCCCAGCTAATGCGTTCCCATTCGTCGCGGCCGCGAAGCTCGGGGTGGTAGTCCTTGCCACCAGGCTGCCAATGCTTGCGCTTCAGGGGAAACTTCAGACGGTCGTCTTGATAGAGCCACTGCCTGGCGAACCGTCCTCGCAGACATCCTCGCTGCTGCGGATATTCGAAACTGTCGGGATGACTGTCGTCGGTCTTCTGGCGAACGATAACGCCGTCGACCACATAACCTTGGTTCACGCATTTGCCGCCGCAGTTGTAATAGCAGCCGCCAAAGCGCCATTCGCCTTCAGGCTCCTGAGTTTGCGCTTCGGCGCTGTCCAGCGCATCGAAGGCGCATTCGCCCGCAACGCCGAGCGTTGCCGCAGCCGCAGCCGCCGCCTGAACGAACGAGCGACGCGACAAAGTTGCTTCATTCTTGCTCATAATAATTCTCCTTTTACCCGCTAAGAGGCCATGCAAATGGGCTGCGAGCCCTGTTCGAATTCGTCCAAGAACGCAGCGTCAGATTCGACAAAGCTTCTTAGGGTCGCGTTGACCCAGGCGTAGAATTCCCCCTTCGCAGCGGTTTCGGCATCGCGCGTGTACTGGCCAACCCAGCGCGTAAGGTGCTCGCGCATAAACGAATCGCTTGCCGCAAGCGCCTTGAGGCGTTCGGCTTCGTCGCCCTCGCACATGCGATGCGCCATTTCCGAAAGGAAGCCCAGCTCAATCGCAATATGGTCATCGGGAATGCGGTTCACCGCATGCGGACGCAAAGCTTGGCTGCGATATGCGGCCCTCGCGTCCAACGTGCAACGCTGGAATACCTTGCGCTGGTCGCATACGTAGCTCGACTCCCAAGGCGGAGCTGCGAGCTTTCCCGGCTGATAGAACAGACGCTGATACTGATCGCGCGCCTGTTGGGCAAAGGCATCCGCATCTTTTTCGAATGCGGAGCGCAGAGCACCGAACCGATCGCCATCGTATGCGACGCCGCATATATCCAGCGCCTCGCCCACTAAGCTCGATGTGCCGACCTCCAAAGATTCGGTCTTCGGAGGCTCCGACAGCAGGCTGTGAAACAGCCTGTAAAGCAGCGCCCTTGCTGCCAGTTGTTCCGTAACGTCGTTCATAACTACCCCCTAGCCTCGACGACGCTCGACTGCAGGGAGAAAACTACCTTCGCCAGACGGCCAAAAACACCCGCATTGCGCGGTAAAAAAGACCCCCGCAACTTGCGGGGGTCGCCTTGAGCTGGGGATATATTCTGATTTCAAGAAAGTTCGGGGGGCTTAGCCCTCGTCCGTTCGGCTCCGCCTCAGCAGAAGATCCGACAATTCATCTTTGGAATGAACGCCCGTTTTCGCATAAATCGATTTGGTGTAGCTGCGAACCGTCTCCTTCGACAAGAAGAGTTCATCGCCGATTTTTGCCGCCGACAGATTTCGTCCCAATAGACCGGCGACTTCGCATTCCCGCGCCGTAAGCCCGTAGGCCTCTTTCAGCCACTCGGGGCAGCCCGCATCGGCAAACCCGGCCTGCGCATCGCGACTACCGTCATCGGCGGCGACGGCGGACGCTTCGGTCGCAGAGATATCCGCGGACGGCTGCTTTGGATTCGACAATGCGTATTCGAAATCAGAGAAGAACAGCGCGCCCGAAGGGGAACGCCCCACGAGCAGCAAGGCGACGGCAACGGCGAGAAGGCAGATTATCGAAGCCAGCAAAAAGACTTGGTCGGTATGCGTTTGCGCGGGAAATAAAATGATGGATGCGCGGCCCAATTCGCGAAAGAACAGATGCACCAGCCAGAATGCCGCGAGAGCCACGAAAGCGGGCCTCGTCGAATGCTTCGCGGTATCGCAGGCCAACAGCCACAACATAAGCACCTGCAAGAGATTCACGGCCGACAGTAGCGTTGCACCGAAGCCCACGACCGCATCGGAGCTCGACGAGATAAGAAACACGCTCATGGCCAGGGCCGCTATATAGCATGCCCACAAGATTCCCGCATTAGGCCGCGCCTCGGGGCGCAAAGACCAATAGAGCAGGGCGAGACAAACGAGCACCACGATGACAAATTGCGCGGGCAGCATAGCCGAGGGGATAACGAGGATGGAGCCATCTGGATAGCCGCGCACGATGCCAAGCGCCAAGCTGAAGGCGGCAATGCCCGCGAACATGCGAAGCCCCTCGCCGATCTTTGCGCGAGCGAGCGACAACGCAGGCGAATCGGCCTTCGTCCCTAAAAGATCGGCCGGCCTTTTCTGCTCGATGTCGGCCATAACGCGCGTGTAGCAGGCGTATGAGGCAACGGGCAAAATGATGCCCAAGCATGAGGCCATTTCCCAAGGTATATAGCAAACGGCGACGCCAGCAACACCCGAAAAGGCCATCGCGAATATCGAAAGCGAAAACAAGCTGCGTATGCCGAGCCGCGTATAAATCTGAACCCACATACCGCCGCCCCAGGTAATGCCCAAAGCCGAAAACAAGATGCACGCAGGGCGGGCGAAAGACGCGCCAACCAGATTGTCGGCGAGCAAAGACATGCCCGCGCACGACATGAACGCAATCGAAACTATCTCCCACCAGCGGGGCAGCTTGCCCTTCAGAAGAGGAGATACGGCGAATGCGAGAAGCACGAGTATAAACGCGCAGCGAATGGCGCTGATGATAACCGTATTCACTCCCGCATCGGCGCCGATACGCTGGCTATACAGCACGCATTGATTCCATATAAGGATGCACGAAAGCCCCAACCAGGCTAAAACGCCCGTCGAAGACAGCGCTCCGCAACGGCGCAGCGTCCCAGCGAAATCGTTGCCCATAACACATTCCCCCAAACGTGTCGCTCCTAGACGACCCTGAAGGATAGCATACCGAACGATTCCGCACGGTGATTAGATGGGCGCGGCCGCGCATGTGTTCGTCTTGGCGTCGTATTCGCCGTCCCATTTCTCGGGCAATCCCGCGCTGCTCGCATGCGAAACGCAAAAGACCCCGCAGGTTGAACCTACGAGGCCTTGAGGCAAACGCGCTACTTAATGCCGCAACTACGAAAAAGCGTCTTCCGCAACCAAAGTCAGCGAGCGGAAGCCCGGTGCCCCAGGTTGGCGCGAAACAAGGGCGAAGCGTACCTGAAAGGTACGTGAGCCCGCAGTTGAACGCCAAGATGGAGCGCCCGGCTTCCGCGCAGCGTCGACCAGTTGCGCCGTTCGGCAGAACGGCGCAATCAGTTTTACATCATGCCGCCCATACCGCCGGCGCCGCCAGCGAGAGCGCTCAAATCGGGGCCTTCCTTGGGAATCTCGTTGATGGAGCATTCCGTGATGAGAATGAGGCCGGCTACAGAAACCGCAGACTGCAAAGCGGTGCGGGTGACCTTCACCGGGTCGGAAACGCCCATGGCGATCATATCGCCATACTCGCCGTTGGCGCAGTTCAGGCCCTCGCCCTTCTTGAGACCCTTGACCTTTTCGACCACAACAGAGCCCTCGAAGCCAGCGTTCTGCGCGATGGTGCGCATCGGAGCTTCCAGCGCCTTGCGGATGATGGCAACGCCGACTTCCTCGTCGTGGTTGGCGCACTCAACGGCGTCAAGCGCGGGCAGCGCATGCAGCAGCGCCACGCCGCCGCCAGCGACGATGCCCTCTTCGACGGCCGCGCGAGTCGCCTGCAGGGCGTCTTCGATACGGCTCTTCTTCTCTTTGAGCTCGGCCTCGGTAGCGGCGCCAACGCGCAGCACCGCAACGCCGCCAGCCAGCTTGGCCAGGCGCTCGTGCAGCTTCTCGCGGTCGAAGTCGGAGTCGGCGTGCTCCATCTCGGCCTTAATCTGGTCGATGCGATCCTGGATAGCGGCCTTGTCGCCAGCGCCGTCGACGATCGTGGTGGCGTCCTTGGAGACCTTGACCGTCTTCGCATGGCCGAGCATGGTCACGTTCGCATCGGCGAGCGTCATGCCGAAATCGGGGGTGATGACCTGGCCGCCGGTCACGATGGCGATATCTTCCAGCATACGCTTGCGACGATCGCCGAAGCCAGGAGCCTTAACGGCAACACAAGTGAAGGTGCCGCGCAGCTTGTTCAGCAGAATCGTCGCCAGAGCCTCGCCCTCGAAATCCTCGGAGATGATGAGCAGCGGGCGGCCAGACTTGGAAACTTCCTCGAGCACGGGCAGAAGATCCTGAATAGAGGAAATCTTCTGGTCGGTGAGCAGGATGAACGGATCCTTCAGCACGGCCTCCATGCGCTCCATGTCGGTGGCCATGTAGGGCGAAATGTAGCCCTTGTCGAACTGCATGCCCTCGACGGTTTCGATATCGATGCCGAAGGTCTGGGATTCCTCAACCGAAATAACGCCCTCTTTGCCGACAACCTCCATGGCCTCGGCGATCTTGGAGCCGATGACCTCGTCGCCAGCGGAAATGGTGCCGACGTTCGCGATTTGGTCTTTGCTCTCGACCGGGATGGCGTCTGCCTTGATGGCCTCGACGATGGCGTCGGTGGCCTTCTCGATGCCGCGGCGAATCGCCAGCGGGTTCGCGCCGGCAGTCACATTACGCAGACCCTCGGTCACGATGACGTCGGTGAGCAGCGTAGCGGTGGTGGTGCCGTCGCCCGCGCCGTCGTTGGTCTTGGTGGCGGCTTCCTTCACGAGCTGAGCACCCATGTTCTCCACGGGATCTTCCAGCTCAACCTCTTTGGCGACGGTCACGCCATCGTTGGTGATGGTCGGCGCGCCATAGCTGCGCTCAAGGGCAACATAGCGGCCCTTGGGGCCAAGGGTAACCTTAACGGCGTCGGCGAGCTTGGTAACGCCCGCCGCGAGGCCGCTGCGAGCCTCGGACTGGAACTTAATATCTTTAGCCATGTTCGAATTTCTCCTTCGAATGATTGGTTTCTTAAAGAAACTTAATTACTAAATTCGACTTGCTTCCCTATGAAAGACTTTATGCAGTATAGACACCATAGAGGTCATCGGCGCGCATGATGAGCACGTCCTCGCCATCGATGGTGACCTCCTGGCCGCCGAACTTGCCATACAGCACGCGGTCGCCCTCTTTGACGGGAACGGGAATGAGGTTGCCGTCTTTATCGCGCTTGCCTTCGCCCACGGCGAGCACAACGCCGCTTTGCGGTTTTTCCTGCGCGCTCGAAGCGATATAGAGGCCCGATGCCGTCTTCGTTTCGGCTTCGTCACGCTTAACGATAACGCGATCTCCCAAAGGCTTGAGATTCATGGAATGTCCTTTCTCCACGACCTATATAACCAAACATAGCAAGAGTGCTAGCACTCCATAAGCCCGAGTGCTAACAAAGAGGTACTCTAACACCCTGCGAAAAGGATGCAAGCACTTACGCAGAAAATCTCAGTGCCGTTGACTAAATGTCATGGAAGCGCGATGCGTCGCCGATGGTGCCCACCACGGGCGGCATGAGGCCGCCATCTGGAATTTCGCCAGAATTGCTGCCGTTATCGTACGAAAGCAAGCAGCGCTTCGCAGCCCCGAACCACATCGTCATACGTCGTTTCGAAATCGCCCGTATACCATGGATCGGCCACATCGTTGGCAGAATCGATATCGCAGCCTTCGGGAAATTCGAGGAGCTTGTGCACCTTGTTCTGCGGGTCGCCGCGCAAGATGCGGCGCATATCGCGGATATTCTCGTCGTCCATGCCGATGAAGAGGTCGTAATCGTCGTAGTCGGCGGCACGCAGCTTCACCGCCGCCCGGCGTGGGTGCGCAACCCCATGAACATCGAGCACGCGCCGCGTACCAGGGTGCGTATCGTTGCCGATCTCTTCATTCGTCGTGGCAGATGACGCTATAACGAATCTGTCTTCTAAACCCGCACGCGCCACCATGTCGCGCATCACGAATTCCGCCATGGTTGAACGACAGATATTGCCGTGGCAGACGAACATTATGCGATGGACGAATTGCCTGTTTTGCATAGGTATCCTTTCGCCTGTTATGTTTCTTTTAGATACTTAGTTTTATTTAGTTGAATGGTTACTATTTCCTTGAAGCATGCTTTATTTACAAAGCTCCCAAAAAGTAACCGCGCTTGCTGCCGCCACATTCAGGCTATCCACGCCTGGGCGCATGGGGATGCGCACCGTATAATCGCAGCCCTCGATGACGCGATGCGAAAGGCCGTCGCCTTCTGTGCCGAATACGAGCGCGAGCTTATCGACTTCCGCAAGCTCGGGCGCTCCAAGTGGAATGGAGTCATCCGAAAGCGCCATGGCGGCCGTCTTATAGCCCAACGCACACAATCGCTCAAGCCCGGCAGCCGGCCAATCACGCACGCTTTCACCGATGCGCGTCCACGGAACCTGGAATACGCAGCCCATCGACACGCGCACCGCGCGGCGATACAGGGGATCGCAGCATGTCGGCGTCACGAGTACCGCATCGATTCCCATCGCCGCAGCCGATCTGAAAATCGCGCCGACGTTCGTATGATCGACGATGCCATCCAACACGGCAATGCGACGACAGCCCGCATCGTGCATATTGCCCACTTCGCCTGGATCCATCTCGCCTGTGGCAACGGCCGCCGCCCGCGCGGCCTTATCAGCGTCCACCCGAGAAAGCAATTCTTCCACGCTCGGTAGCTTCGGACGCCTGCATGCCATGAGAATGCCCCGCGTCACCGCAAACCCCGTAAGGCGTTTGGCCTCTTCAGGCGACACCACGAACACAGGCAGGCCGCCCTGTTCGACGCATGCAGCTTCGGCACGCGTCACAATCTCCCGCGTACGACCAACCCATTCGGGCGTCATGAGCATCGAAATCGGCCGCACGCCGCCAAGCAGCGCCCGATCGATTACCTTCTCGCTCTCTACGATGAAAATGCCCTTTTCGGGCTCGAGCTTGTTACGCAGCTGCGCTTCGGTGAGCCGCGCAAACACATCGAGACGCGCATCGTCGAGCGAATCGAGTTCGATATAGGGCATAGTTACTCCTCAAACAAAAAGAGCCAGCGTTGAACTGGCTCATTGTGGCACCGAATTCCTCCAACGGCAACGAAGGGCGGTCGCTCACGGCAGAAATCAGCGAGCTGCCGCAGCGAACTATTCGGCCTCGGAGCCCTCCTCTGTCGTCACCCAGAATTCCACCTGGTTGATGCGACGCGCGTCCATCGAGCGCACCACAAAGCGCACCTTCACGCCGTCTTCCTCGTAGAGCGCCTCATCCCCCACATCGGGAATGCGATCGAGCACGTCAAGGAGCAGGCCGCCGAGGGTCTCGTATTCGGTGAAGTTGTCGTCTTTGAAATCCATCCGCTCGGCGAAATCGTCGATGGGGCACGCCCCCGTCGTGACGAAATGCCCCGGCGACACCTCGGTCAAGGCATCGCTTGCGCCATGCGCGTACTCGTCGTCGTAGTCCCCGACGATTTCTTCGAAGATATCGCCCATCGTTACCAGGCCCGACGTGCCGCCGTGCTCGTCAATCACAATGGCGATTTTCGTCTTCTCACGCTTCAGCAACTTGAGCAGCTTCACCACAGGCATGCCTTCGGGAACCGCCACGATGCGGCGCACGCGCACGTCTTCCATAGTCGATTTCGGGGAAAGGCCGTAGAGGTCTTTCACGCTCACGAAGCCAACGATGTCGTCTTTGTCGCGGCGGTACACCGGAAAGCGCGTGAACTTCGCCTCGCGCACGATGCGCATATTCTCCTCGAGCGAATCATTCATGCACAGGCACACCATATCGGGGCGCGGAGTCATGAGCGATTCGGCGTCTTTCTCGGCGATATCGAAGATGTTGTCCACGAATTCGTTTTGCTCGGGCGCGATAAGCCCGCTTTCGGTCGATTCGTCAATGAGAATCTTGATTTCGTCGTCGGTATAGACCTCGTGCTCGTTGGCAGGATCGTGGCCGGCCAGGCGCACCACCGCGTTCGTAATGCCGTTGAACAGCACCATGATAGGGTACGTGACCTTGTAAAACGCCGTGAGCGGCCGCGCCGTGAACAGCGCATAGCGCTCGGTGGCGAAAATGGCGAACGACTTGGGAATGAGTTCTCCCGTGACCACGTGCAGCGTCGTCATGATGAAATATCCAATGGCGACGGCCACGGCCGAAATAACAGCCTCGGGCAGGCCGAGCAACTCGAACAGCGGACGAATGAGCGCGGAAAACGCCGGCTCGCCCAGCCAACCCAGCGCCAACGAGGCCAACGTGATGCCCAGCTGGCAAGCAGACAGGTATTTGTTCACGTTCTCGGCGATTTCCATAGCGCATGCGGCGCCAGGTTTGCCCTCGTCAACCGCAAGCTCGAGCTGCGACTTGCGCACGCGAACCAGAGCGAACTCGGCGATGACGAAAAACGCGTTCATCGCCAGGAACAGTACAACCAGAACGAGGCTTATGCCAATGGACATGAGCGGTGATTCACCCTTTCAAAAAGGCCGCCAACAGGCGGCCTACCTTCGCGATATGCGATTGTCTCTGATACGAGATGCCACTATAACGAAAATGCGGAGCCCACAAGGCCCGCCAGCCGCAACTTTTCCCAACCGTTACAAAAAGCCCTCACGAATGCGCCTTCGCCATACGAATCGCCACTCGAATTGCGCCGAAATTAGCGCTGTTCGTCGGAGCGGCGCAACAGCTTATCGCTTCCTGTTTTCCAATCGAAATGAACGCTCAGGCAGCGCAGCATAACGACGCATACCACGCACAGGACAGCCGCGAACGTGTCTTGGCAGCCGTATTCGACCAGGATTACGTACAAAAACGAACCAGCGAGCGCCGCAACCGCATAAAAATTGCTTGCCTTGAAAATGCCTGGCACCTCGCCGACCCCGATGTCGCGCAAAGCGCCGCCGCCGACGGCCGTAAGCACGCCGAGCGCCACAGACATCACGACGCCCGCGCCGCACGTGAACGCTTTGCTGGCCCCCGCCACAGCAAACAGCCCAACGGAAAGCGCATCGCCCACAAACACAACCGAGTCGATTCGGTCGAACGCCCGGCGAAAGAAAAACACCACCGCGCACAGCGAGATGCACGCGAGCAGCAAATACGGGTGCGACATGAAATACACCCCGTGGCTTTGCAGGAGGAAATCGCGGAACATACCGCCGCCGTACCCCGTCACCAGGCCCAAAATGGTAACGCCAACGATATCGAGCTTGCGATCGCACGCGAATAAGGCGCCCGTGAGCACGCCGACGACGACCGAGAGATAGTCGATGAATGCAGGCACCACGCCGCCGTTCGCGGAGACGAGCGTCATGATATGTTCGGTGATGAAATCCAACGGGTCCTTCTCAATCAGTCGAGGCGCATCCGCACCAAAGGCTGGCAAACGGGAATCGAGCGAACGCCACTCCGCGCAACGATGCGGCTAATAGCTTTCATCGAGCGGCGCATGGGCCTTCACGTCGAGCGATAGGTCGGCGAATTTGCCCTGCTCGAACCGATCGCGCGCGACTTCGGCAATCATGGCAGCCTGATCGCCGCAAGCCGAAAGCGGCGGCATGGTAAGGCGTACGCCAAGCTTTGTGCACATCTTCTCGTAAGCGCCACGCAACATGGGATTTGCGGCCACGCCGCCGCCCAGACAGAATTCCTTCGCGCCCGTTTCCAGAAGCGCAGCCTTCGCCTTGGCCACCTGCACGTCGACCACCGCCGCCTCGAAACTCGCGGCAATGTCGGGCATATTCAGCTCGCGGCCGGCCTGCTGCTCCTTATGGATATAGGTGGTGACGGCCGTCTTCAAGCCCGACAAGCTGAAACGGAGATCGCCCGAATGCAACAACGCCCGCGGAAACGCGATGGCCTTGGGATCGCCCTTCGCGGCCAATTTGGAAATGATGGGGCCGCCCGGGTAGCCCAAGCCCAGAGCCTTCGCCACTTTGTCGAAGGCCTCGCCCACCGCATCATCGATGGTGGAGCCCAAGGTTTGATAGTCTCCCCAATCTCGCACGTGCACGAGCATGGTGTGCCCGCCGCTCACGAGGGACACCACCATGGGAGGCTTTATGTCGGGTTCGGCGATGCGATTCGCATACAGATGACCCTCCAAATGATTCACGGCGATGAGCGGCTTGCCGGCGCCCCACGCCGCGCCCTTCGCAAACGCCAACCCCACGACCAGCGCCCCCACCAAGCCCGGGGCATACGTCACCGCCACAGCGTCCAAGTCGTGCCAGCGCAGGCGCGGCACGGCAAGAGACGCGGCCGCCGTTGCCAAACATTCGTCGCATACGCCGCAGATAGCCTCAATGTGCTTGCGGCTGGCAATTTCGGGCACGACGCCGCCGAAGCGCGAATGAAAGTCGATCTGGCTGGCAACCACATCGGAATGAAGGTTGCCCTCGCCATCGATGACGCTCGCAGCGGTTTCGTCGCACGAACTTTCGATAGCCAGAATGAGCGGACGCTTCGCATCGGCGAGGCTCGCCGCGGCCGAAGCCTGCTCGGGCGCGCCCGACACGGCGCTCACCTGGAGCTCCATGCCAGCGACCATCGGAGCCGCGGCCTCGGCGGCAGACGCCCGCGGCAACGGGCCCGTCATAATAACGGCGTTCTCACGGTCGGAGTAATAATGGGGACGCACGCCGATGTTCGCCAGCCCGAGCCGTTCGTAAAACGCCTGAGCGCCCGTGTTCGATTCGCGCACTTCAAGCGTCATTTCGCTAGCTCCCAGGTTACGTGCATCAGACGCTACCAACGAAATAAGCTCGGCCGCGATGCCTTGACGCCGGTACGACGGGTCGGTCGCGATCTTCAAAATCTGCACCTGGCCCGAGACGACCCATCCCCCGCAATAGCCCACGAGCTTTTCGGCGTCGTACGCCGCCCACCACATGCGATCGCGACGGGGAAGCTCATCGGCCACGAGCGACGCGCTCCACGCATCGCTGCCCATGCATTCGCGCTCCATCGCGGCAACGCTTGCCGCATGCGCCGCATCGAGCGGACGATACGAAATATCAGCCGAAGCGCCAGCCATCTCGGCTACCACGGCGGCGCGATTCTCGATGGCAGCCGACACCACATCGGCATGCTGCACGCCGCTCGCTAAATCTCGCGGGGCGGTAGCAGCGTCGGAACGCGAAGGATCTTTCGCCAGGCGAATGCGTTCGTTTTCCTCGGCATCCGACAAGCGCGTATACACGGGAAGCAACACCGAAGGGTCTCCCGGCCGCAAAGCCACGGGGGCCGCATCGCCCGCCGCATGAGCCGCAGCCGCGTTCGATTCGCCATGCCACGCGGCGCCAGACAAATCAATTGCGCCCGCAGCCATGCCTGCCTGCGTCGCCAGCAGCAAACCTGCGCCCGAGACGGGCCACAGCTCTTCATCGGCAATCGCGCCCAAGGGCTCAAAAATCTCTCGATACTTCGTCAGCGCATCGCCGAGAATGCTCAAACCGCCCTGGAATGCAGCGAGCTCCGCCTTGCGGGCCTCCAGCCATTCGGGCGCTGCGGCCGCCTTCACCACAGCATCGGCCGTCAATCGCGAAACGCCGCCATCGGCAACGTCGAACAGCGCGGGGTAAACCTCCTTGCGCATGGCGTCGGCAACCACCAGCACGCGGCCACGCACGCCTTCGGCCCACGCACGCCACGCCACGGCATCCAAGGTCGACACGCCGAACAGCGGCACCTCGAGCGCCGAAGCCGCGCCCTTCGCCGCGGCCATGCAAATGCGCACGCCCGTAAAACTGCCAGGTCCACGCCCGCACACGATTGCCGCAATATCGCCCTTCGCCACGCCCGCAACGGCAAGCGCGGCATCCACTTCGGAAAGCAAGACGACGTTGCTTGCGCGATGAGCGGGAATCTCGCGATGGGCGACAAGCTCAACAGCGGCGCCAACAATGCGCCCCACGCCCACGGCTACGACTTCGTTCGCCGTGTCGAATGCCACGATATATTCGCCACGCGCGGCGGCGGTGTTTTGCGTGCTCACTGGCCATGCACCTTTCATGGCGGCTAGAAAACCGCAGAATTTCACGATATAATGCGAAGCGTACTGGCAAAGCCCGCCCTATAGTTGGTAGCTGCTAGGACTCGCGGGCGGCGCAGGTACGATTGAATTGGTTGGGTCGGTTAGCTCCGGCCCTTCTTTTTTCTCCCTTCGTCATCCGTAAGCGCATTCGACTTCATTTCTCGCCAGACTTCCAATATGAAGCCCGCTATTGTGGCGACCGCAGCTGCGGCGAACAGAATTCCTTCGAACATAAGCGTGTCTCCTTCCTAAAAAGAAGCGCACGCCCGCTTTCGGACTTTGCCAGCACAAGCCGCAATTCTACCATCGCGCGTGTATTGTCGACGCGCACCAAGGTCAATACAGAGAATCGCCCGCAAGCAAGCCTGCGGGCGACGTCATGAACGTTTCGATTTGTTCGCGGTCTCCTATAGTTCGCTTGCGCGGCGCAGCGCCGGCACCGCCTGGCGAAGCGCATGCGCGAGGCTGACACCCACCACGATCTTGATGGCGTCCAACACGATAAACGGCGCAATTCCTGCCAAAAACGCAGCCATGGGATTCATACCCGCAACGGCCATCAGCTGAACCCAGCCGCACACATACGAAATGGCCAGGAAGACGAGCGCCGCAACGTATTCGCGCACCAGCCCCATCGCCTTCGAATTCGGCGCCTTCCATGTCTTCAATATCAGCACAGCCGCAACGGCGCCCAGCACAAAACCAATGATGAAACCGCCCGTGGGGCCAAGAATCGACGCCAAGCCGCCCTTCATGCCCGAAAACACCGGTACGCCGATAGCGCCGAGCGCCACATAACCCGCAACGCTCACCACGGCCTCGCGCGCAGGAAACAACAGCAGCACGAACGCAAGCATCATGGTCTGCAGCGTGAACGGAACAGGGCCGAGCGGCACGGTGACCCACGCGCTTACCGTGATGAGCGCGATCGCCAGCCCGCAAAACGCGACCGACTCCGACCGCTTGAGCGACTGTTTTTTCTGCATGGATGAAACCCTTCCCTCGAAATGCGGGCGAATGCCCAAAACAATGCGAAAGCACTTTATCACGCGATAGTGTTCACAACGAGGGCGACCGCAGAAATAGATGAGTTTTTTACAGCCGCAGATACGCCCAGTAGCAAGAAAATGACCCTGCGCCGAAATGGCTTCAGGGCCGAATACTCACCAGAACGCGCGTTTTGCCGAACACGCAAAAGGCCGGCTTAGAAGCCGGCCTTTCCAAAAACGAATGGTGCCCGAGGCGAGAGTCGAACTCGCACGTCTTTCGACAACGGTTTTTGAGACCGCCGCGTCTGCCATTCCGCCACTCGGGCGCGAGGTAGCATTATACCCAACAATCGGGAAAAGGCAAAGTACCTTTTGGGGAACCCACTTCGAAAAAGCCATGGACATACACGAGATGCCTGGGGCGGCGAAGGCAGAATGTTTCAGGAGGGGTTCAACCTCCCAAACCGAGCGAAAAACGAACCAGCGAACAGATAAAATGGCCGCATGGATTCCAGATATGAGAGAGGAAGGAACCATCATGGTCGAAATAGACGACAAAGAGTTCCTGAGCGAGGCCGACGCCTGGATTGATGCAAACTGGGAAGAGATCGTTTCGGAAATCGGCAAACTCGTCGCCGTTCCCAGCGTGGTGGACTGGGGTGCCGCCACGCCCGAAAGCCCCAGCGGCCCCGATGCCCATGCGGGCATGAAGGCCGCGCTCGACCTGGCCACGCGCCTAGGCTTTCCCGCAACCGACGAGAAAGGCGAAATCGGCTGGGCCGACTTGGAAGGCGAAAGTGAAACCCAGCTGGGCATGATCTGCCACGCCGATGTGGTGGTTCCCGGCGTCGGCTGGACGAGCGACCCGTGGACCATGCAGCGCCGCGATGGCTTTTTGATAGGCCGCGGCGTGCTCGACGACAAAGGCCCGCTCGTGCTGTCGCTGTACGCGATGAAATTTTTCGCCGAACGCTGCGAGAGCGAGGGCACGAAGCTTCCCTATACCATCCGCATGCTCATCGGCACCAATGAGGAAACCGGAACCATGCGCGACGTGGGATATTACCTCGCGCACCACGAAGCTCCGGCATTCCTCTTCACCGCCGACGCCAACTTCTCCGTTTGCTATGGCGAAAAGGGCCAGTTCGACGGCGTTATCACTTCTAAGCCCCTCGAAGGCGGCCGCATCATCGACTTCAGCACGGGCGACGCGGCAACCAATGCCGTGCCGAGCCAGGCAATCCTCATCGTAAAGGCCAATGCCGGCGAATTGCCCGCAAGGCAGGGCTTCGAGATAACCGACCAGGGCAACGGAGTGGCGAAGATCGTGACCACGGGTAAAGGCGGCCACGCCTCGCTTCCCGAAGGAACCGTCAACGCCATAGACATGGCAGCGAGCTATGCCCTCGAAGAAGGCCTATGCAACGACGACGAAGCGGCGTTTTTGCGTATGTGCGAACGAATCATGGTGTCGACAGACGGCTCGTCGATCGGCATCGACGCCGAGGATGACTATTTCGACCCCCTCACCTGCATTGCGGGAACCATGCATATGAAAGACGGCCGCCTGCAGATGACCGTCGATGTGCGCTGGCCCACAACCACGAGCCGCAAAGCCCTTCTCGAGAAATTCCAAAAGCTCGCCGCGAGCTGCGACGCCACCGTCGAAAACCCCTTGGGAATGGAGCCTTTCCTGGTGGAGCCCAGCAGCCCCGTTATTCGAGTGCTCGCCGATTCGTACCACGACGCCACAGGCTTCGGCGGAGAGCCCTTCACCATCGGCGGCGGAACGTATGCGCGAGAGTTCCCCTACGCCGCAAGCTTCGGACCAGAAGACGAACACGATGTCTACCCCGACTGGGTCGGGCCCATGCACGGAGCCGACGAGGGCATATCGGAAGAATCGCTTCGCCGGGCGCTGAGGACGTACCTGCTCGCCATCAAGCGCCTCATGGAAATTGACCTCGAGGCACTCAAAGCATAAGCCACCCCTGGTAAAACTCCGCATACCGCAAACCTTCCCCACGAGGCTCGCCGATAGGTTTTTTGGCGAGCCTCTTCAGGAAAAATCGAAGCGGAGCGGATAATTCGCTACAATATCCTTCGTTTTTGCAGTCCCCCCTCATTTTTTAGGAGACGCCGTGATTCACGGACCGAATTCCCTTTTCCGTCAAGCGTCGCGCATCGCAGCGCTTGCGTGCGCCCTGATGCTCGCCATACTTACCGCGGGCACGCTCTGCTCGTGCGGGCACGAGCCCGAGAAAGCCACGCCGCCCACGGAAACGACCTCGCAGACCAGTACGGAAAACGCCGGTAGCGAAAGCGACGCAAACGCCGACAAAACCGAGCAGGCGCAAAACGAAGCCGAAGGAAAGCAGACCGACAAAGACACGTCCGACCAGGCCACCAACGCGGCGAAGACGACCTTCAAAATCGCCATCAGGAATGGCGGCGGGGCGGACGGGCTCGCTGGCGCCGCGCAAGACAAAATCGTCGCCGCGGGCCTCGATGCAAGCACGCACGAATTCAATCTCGAGACATACGAGAAAAGCCTCTCCCCCACAACAATCGTCTACGTAAAGGCCAGCGCCGAGCATGCGAGCGACATCAAAGCGGAGGCCGACAAGATTGTCGCTGCACTCGGCTTTGGCAGCGTCGCCGAATACGACGGGGATACCGCTGGGGAATCAATGGACGCCTATGACATCTTCGTCATAGTAGGCCAAGACGCAATCGGGCAAATCGCCTAGGGAAGCGCCAATCAAGGCCATTAGGAATGCATACGAAAAGAGGCTCGCCAGAGCCTCTTTTTTTCTTCTCATATCGAATTTTGAAACCGAGGATGCTACTCGATTCCCGAAAGGAACGCATGCCCTTCTTCGGTGACATGCAGCGCGTTGGCAAAACGTCCCCCGTCGGAGCGATATCTCTCTTCGCTTGAAACGAGGCCCGAACCAACCAGTCGACGAACGGCGGCATGGGCTCGATATTCGCTCACGCCGACCATGGAAGCGATGTCTTTGCGCGACAGGCAGACGGCCGCCCCTTCTTTTCTCTCGCAACGCGCGATATTGCGCAGAACCGATGCCGTAACAACCGCAACATCGTCCCAACTCGTACGACCATGACCTGCCACAATATCGCCTCTTTCAGGCCGCCCGCCAAACCGAAGACGCACTCGTCGGAACAGACGACCCCGTATAGATAGGCATCAGCATATCGACAGACATAGCTCTGACGTGCGCCGATGCTGCATATCGTTCCCAATGGCCTGTATGATAGGGGAGCCCTCCCCCATCGTCAACAAAAAAAGATTTGCGCAAAAATAAGCGGTAGCATACAAAAGTTAAACGACTTACCGTTTTGCGAGAAGGCCGAGAAATCGCCCAGAAATTTCCCCGAGACGCAGAAACGCCCCGAACAAGTCGGGGCGTTTCCACACAAGCTTAGGTAAGCGCGAGGCAACCAGCGACACTCTGGCTTCGTGCCGAAGAAAAGGAGCTTCACGTCCTAAAGCAGCCATAAGGAGTTGGCTGCGACGAAGGCCCCTGTCCGCCGAGGACCCTCGCCGCAGCCAGGTCTTTTACGACCTGGCTTGGCTTCGATGCGATTCTCTCATCCGCCAATGCGCTCGTCATCGGTCAAATTCGAGAAATGTTCAACAAACCTGGTGCTTTTAGCGCTGGTTCTTCGCCTCGGGAGCGGGGTCTGCGGGACCAGCGTAGGTCTGCACGATGGAGGCGTAGGTGCGGGCCTCGTCGCCCACGACCTCGAGGTCGGTGTCCATCCAGTTGCGGCGGCGAATGGCGACGAGCGCCCAATCGCGGGCCGTGCCCTTGATGTAGTTCGGGCTCGAGGGGTCGCCCTTGGCCCAGACTTCGCCAGAGGGCAGCGTGAGCTCCAGATACATCGGGACTTCGGGGTTGAACTCAAGGCCGTTGACGTTGTACATGTTCGGGCGGCCCTGCCACGAGAGGAACAGCGTGGAAGTGATGCGGTCCTTCACGACAGGCTCAACGCCGAGCGCATCGTAGATGTCGACGCTGTGCGCCCACAGCTCCATCAAGCGGGCAGAGGCGAGCGAGCGGTTCGACATCGGCGGAATGCCAGCGGCCCACGGCACGCGGCTCTTCGGGCCGCCCGCAATGAAGGCCTCGTTCATGATGGTGCGCTGCTCGCGCCACCACGCGAGAATCTCGGCGCCAGTCATGTCCTGGCATTTCAGCACGTGATAGTGCTCGTCCTGGTCGCTGAACGCATCGGCTACGGCGTTCACGCTCTCGCCGCGGCCGTTCAGCAGCTCGGCGGCGCAGTAATCGAAAAACGCGATATGCGCGATAACGTCCTTGAGCTTCCATGTGGTGCAGTAGGACGCCATCTTGTTCCAGTCGTCCTCGGTGAAGTCCTGAACAAGCACGTCGACCTGAGCCTGTTCAGCAAGCAAGTCGCCCATCGGGTCAAAGAATTCAGCCATTAGTTTCCCCTTTCAACAACTACGGAAGAGCCGTAGGTCCAACCAATGTCAGTGAGCGGAAGCCCAGCGAGCCAGATTAGCCCGAAACCGAGGCGGCGCGCACTTCGATACACGAGCCGAAGGCCGAAGACAAGGCCAGTCGCCCGGCTTCCGCATAACGTTGTCAGCTTTCGCTGGCCAGCAGGCCAGCGAAACCAACTAGTCCTGGTAGAGCTTCTGGATTGCGCGTCCGGCGATATGAATCATAATCTCGTCGGTGCCTGCGCCGATGCGATAAACGCGCTGGTCGCGCCACAGGCGAGAGATACGGCAATCCTTGGTGTAGCCGATGCCGCCCATAACCTGCATTGCAGTATCGCAGACCTCGAAGGCAGCGCGGCCGCAGTACAGCTTCGCCACGGCGGAATCGATCTGCACGGGTTCGCCGTTGTCAATCTTCCAAGCGGTCTTGTATACCCAGTTGCGCATGTTCTCGATCTTCATGTACATCTCGGTGATGTGCTCTTGGATGAGCTGGTTTTTGCCGATTGGCTTGCCGAACTGAACGCGCTGCGTGGCGTAGTGGGTCGCATCCTCGAAAGCACACTCGGCGGCACCGAGGCTCTGGGCGCAAGCGATAAGGCGCTCGACCTCGAAGTTCACCATGGCCTGCATGAAGCCGTTGCCCTCAACGCCGACCAGGTCCTTTTCCTCAAGAACGACGTCTTCCATATGCAGCTCGCACGTGTTGCCCATGTTCCAGCCGATCTTCTCGAGCGGCTCGATGGAAATGCCCGGGGTCAGATTGCCCTCGTCGTCGCGCAGGGGAACCCACCACATGCTGAATTTGGAGCGGTTCTCGCGCAGGTTGGGATCGTCGGCGGCATTGCGGGCGACGCACAGCATGTACTTCGAGTTCACGGCGTTGGTCATAAACGACTTGTTGCCATTGAGGTACACCTTGCCGTCGCGGCGCTCGTAGGTAGAGGCCAGCGAGCTGGAGTCAGAGCCAGCGCCAGGCTCGGTAAAGCCCAAAACGAAGCCGGGGCGACCCGCCATGACTTCCGCGAAGCACTGCTCCTGCTGCTCGGGAGAGCCGTACTCGGTCATGTCCTTCAAAGCGCACAGGTTGCCGTACACGTAGATGGGCGCGCCGTTTTTGCAGATGCGCTCGGAAACGAGCATGAGCGTGGTCACGTCAACGGGCGTGCCGCCGAATTTCTCGTCGACGCCGAGCATCTGGAAGCCATTCTCCAGAAGAGCGTCGGTGAATTCCGTAGGCCACTCGTGCTTTTCGTCGCACTCCTTGAAATATTGCTCGGTGCCGTAGCGCTCCATGAGCTCGTCAACGCTCTCGAGCAGCAGCTCTTGTTCTTCCGTAAGGGCGAAATCCATGGTGTTCCTTTCCTCGTTTCCCGCATCCTTGCTGGTAATTCATGCATCGCCGCATCAAGGCGACTTTCACATAAAGCCTTTAGCAAGAAGCGTGCCAGCGCATGAAAAAAGGCGGCTCCCGCATTGGTGGGAGCCGCCTGAAACGCACTATTTCGTCACATGTTCGTCGAAATACGCAATCACGTTCTTCAATCGAACCTTGCCGGCGTCATCACGCCCCAAATCGTCGGTGAAGACCACGTATCGCGGCTTTTTGTAACTCGCAATATAGGCCTTGCATGCATCTTGGACATCTTCGACCGTGAGCTTTTTCCCAGGCACGGGCTGGACCACCGCGGCGACCGCCTCGCCCATCACGGCATCGCTCGTGCCGAAGACCACGCAATCGGCCACATCGGAATTGCGAAGAATGGCCGTCTGGACCTCGTTGATGAAGACGTTTTCTCCGCCCGATTTGATCATGTCCTTCTTGCGGGCGCACAAATAGTAGTAACCATCGGCGTCTTCCCGCATCACGTCACCCGTGTGCAGCCAGCCATCGTCGGTCAGCGCCTTCGCCGTGATCTCGGGCTGCCCGTAATAGCCGCTCATCACCGCGGGCGACTTCACAAGCGCCTCGCCCGATTCGCCTAACGCCACATCGCGGCCATCGTCGTCGACGATGCGAATCTGCAGCTCGTCCATAGGTTTGCCCAAGGCGTTCAGCAGCGGCGAATTCTCGGCCAGCATCTCGCGCGTCAGGCGCATGGTAATGCCCGAGCCGCTTTCGCTTTGGCCCCAGCCGTAATTGATCTCGGCATTGGGGAATGCGCTGTAAATGGAGCCCACAATCTCGGGGGTCATGGCGCCTGCGGCGCTTTGGACAATGCGAACGCTCGAGAGATCGTGGTCTTCAACGCCGCCGTCGCGCACAAGGCGAACATAGGTGGTCGGCGGCAGCAGAATCATATGCGTCACCTTATGCTCGTCGATTTGGTCGAGCACCGTGCGGGCGTTGAATTTTCCGCAGATCACGATGGTCGCGCCGCTCGACAGCGCGCACATGAACCAGCTATGGCCGCCGTGATGCTCGAGCGGGCACTGGATAAGCGCCACCGGATGCTCCATTTCGAGCATCGCATTGCTGCGCAGAATGACGCGAATCTCCGCCAAATCCTGCCCATGCGTGCGGCAGGCGCCTTTCGGAAGTCCCGTCGACCCGCCTGTGAACTGCACGCGCGAAAGGGCACTCGAATCACGGAACAGCTCAAGATCGGGCTCCGCTGGGTCGCAAAGCTCGAAAAGCCTCGGCGCGAACGGCGTGGAATCTCCCACAGCAAGAAGATCGAGCTCAGGATTAAAGTCGCGTCGGCTCTCGACGACCTTGTCCTCGAATTCCTTGGCGAAAACGAGCAGTTTCGCATCGACGGCGTTTGTGAGATACGCGATCTCGCGGGGAATAAGTCGGTAATTCAGAGGAACAGCAACAGCGCCTATGCGCTGAATCGCCAGATAGACCGCGATGAGCTCAATGCTGTTCGTCATGAGGTAGGCGACTTTATCGCCCTGGCATATGCCCCTATCGCGAAATGCGCGAGCGATTTTGCACGCCAGCGTATCGAGCTGCTCATAGGTTTGCACGATATCGCCGCATACGCACGCGACGCGCTTCGGATGCTTCTTCACGTTTTCGAGAAACGGCTCGACGATATTGTCGTACGTATGTGCCCCAGACACGCTTGTTTCCCCCGTCCTTGTTGAAACCGCTTCCCTAGGGAAACGAACGGGGCGGCTGGCAATGCCTGCCGCCCCTCAAAACCAGAAACGCTATCGAGCGAATTTCTCCATAGTCTTGGCATAGGCCTTCGTCGTGGTGCAGAAAGGCGAACCCGTCTGCTCCAAAGCGAGCGAGGCCTGCAGATTGGTGTCGCACAGAGAATTCAGCATTCCCTTCGCCACCTGGATAGACGCATCGGGCATATCGGCCAGGCGACGCGCGAGCTCCATGGTGGTCGCCTCGAGCTCTTCCGAAGGCACCACGCGATTCGCAATGCCCAGCTCGCCGAGGCGCGTTCCCTTAATGCGATCGCCCAAGAAAAGGATTTCCTTGGCGCGCTGCATGCCCACCAATTCGGGCAAGAACTTCACCACGCCCATTTCGGGGGCGATGCCGATTTGACAGAAGGCCGGAATGATGGTGGCCGTTTCGCTCACGCATACCAGGTCGCTGGCCAGCACCATGGCGAAGCCGCCGCCTACGGCGTAACCGTCAACCATGGCGATGATGGGCTTGGCAATGGTGCGCATCGTGGTAATGGTGCGGCAATATTTGCGATAGGTCTTGCGCGCATTTTCGGGCGTGTTCTCTTCGGGCGAGCTTTGGCTCAAATCGCCGCCGCTCGTGAAGCAATCGCCCGAACCGCGCAGCACGATGACGCGAACTTCGGGGTCGTCGTCGGCCTCCTGGAAGCACTCGGTCAGCAAGTCCATCATGGTGGCGTTGATGGCGTTCTTCTTGCGCGGCTGGTTCAGATACACCACCGCAACGCCGTCGTCGCCTTTCTCCATGTAGACCATGTCGCGTTCTTCAGTCATCCTCTTCGCTCCTTAGATGGCGCAGGCCGCAACGTAGCCAGCCTTGGTCGCATCGGCGATACGATGCGGCTCATCGGCGTCGCCAACCAGGTAGACCTCGTCGCAAATGCCCTTCAGCGAATCGGCCAGCGCGTGGTTGGGCTTGAAGCCCAACGTAATGGCGACCGTCTTCGCAGGAATGAAGATCTCGGTCTGGTTGCCTTCCTTGTCGCTTTGGATGGCCTTGACTCCCTTGTCGGTAATCTCGGTCACCTTGGTGAGAGGATACATGCTGATGTTTTCGGCCTTCTTGAAGCCGTTGATCAAGCCGAAGCGATCGGAGCCGCCAACGTCGTAGCCGATCTTCTTCTTTTCCTCGATGATGGCAGCCTTGCGCCCCGTCTCCATGCAGAGATGTCCCAGCTCGCAGCCAGGCAACCCGCCGCCGATAATGGCAACGTCGCGGCTCACGGGCCAGTTCATGGCAGTCGTCGCCCAGCGAGCGAAGCTCGGCGTGTAGTGCAGCTTCACCACGTTGGTCGCGCCCCACCACATGAAGTTGTTGAACGCGCTCTTGGTATGCGGCGTGTTGCCATTGAGCATTTCGAGCAAGTCGTGGGACTGCAGCACGTTGGCGCCATCGGCCCCAGGCACGTCAAGGCCCATCACGTCGCCGCCCATGGCCACGATGACCGCATCGGGCTTGACGGATTTCACCACGGAAGCGCCCACGGGGCTCTTCAGATGCACATGAACCTCGGGGTGCTTCTTGATGAGGTTGTTCATGTAGTCCAGGTAGCGCTCATGATAGGGGCTGAAGATTGAGGACATCTTCACGCAGCCGCCCAAGCGGGGGCCAGCCTCGTAAAGGTCGACTTCATGGCCGCGCTCGCTCGCCGTAACGGCAGCGTTGATACCCGCAGGGCCAGAGCCCACGACCATCACATGCTTCTTCTTGGCGGCCTTCGGATAAAGCTCATGGTCGAGCTCGGGGCCCAAGTGCGGGTTCACACCGCAGTAGTTCATAGGTTTGCCCTGGCTCACCACGTCGTCGAGGCAACGGCAGCACACGATGCACTTGCGCATGTCGCACGTGCGGTCTTCCATGACCTTGCGGGGCAGGTCGGGATCGGCGATGCTGTAGCGCAGGCCGGCGATAACGTCGACTTTGCCAGCGGAAAGCGCCTTTTCCATCGCCGTCGGGTCGGTATTGCGATAGCCCTGGGCAACCGGCTTTTTCGCGACGGTCTTGATCTTCTCGGAGATCCATGTCCAGTGGCAGTCCTCGATGACCTTGGTCGTCAAAGGCTCGCTCGTCTCGTGCCAGCCAACGGCCAAGTCGTGCAGGTCGGCGCCGGCGGCCTCGAGCATCGGGGCAATCTGCAGCGCCTCTTCCATCGAAAGGCCCTCGCCTGCGGGGCTCTTGATAAAGTCGACGGGGCTCCAACGAACCACAATCGGGAAATCGGGGCCCAGGGCCTCGCGAACGCCCGAAATGACTTCGCAAGCGAATCGTGCGCGGTTCTCGATGCTTCCGCCGTATTCGTCGGTGCGGTTGTTGGTCGCGCGCGCCATAAAGCGGCTCATGATGCCGCCAACGCCGGCCATAACCTCGATCGCGTCGAAGCCAGCCTCTTTGATAACGCGGGCGCCGTTGATGTATTGCTTCTGGAAGTCGTGGATCTGCTCGATCGACATGGCCTTGAAGCCGCCCATGAATTTCAGGATGGCGATGTCGGAGGGGCCATACGGGCTTTCGGGAAGCTCGTCGGAAGGCTTCCAATCATGCACGCAATACAGCTGCGCGCAGATGAGGCCGTCGTGCTTATGGACGGGTTCGACCATGTATTTCTTCAAATCGGGAATGCACGACTCGTCATAGCAAGAAGGAAGCGCATGAATCATGGGGTTTTGAGCCTCGAGCTCGTTGCGTTTCCACGGCACAATCGTCTGGATAATCAGAGCGGTCTGACCGGCAGCGCGCTCTTCCAGATAATTCGCCAAACGCTGCGTAGGACGGTTGTCCGGCGAGACATAGCCCAAACCAGGAGACATCGACGTCGTAATCATGCGGTTCTTCAGCGTAATGCCGTTGACCTTCAGCGGAGAGCCGAGAATCGGATATTCCTTGCTCATGCGAGAAAACCCCTCTTTCTTGTTCGGATTCGTGCATCCACCTTGATAAATACCGTTTAGCAAAAAGCGTGCCAAACGACTTGCAATTAGCTAGGCGAAGGGGTTGCATAGCGAAGATCGTCCGCGAGCGCCCCGTCCGAAGGGCGCCACGCAGACAAGACAGACTTGCGGCAACGCCGTATCGTTCGCGCGCCGCACCCATTAAGCGAGCAAAGGTCGTGCCCGCCCCCTTCGGGTCGGCGGCGATACGGCGAAAATATCGGGCATGTTTTTTGCTACATCAGGCAAAATGAAAAAATCGTGTGTTTGCCAGCAATGCGCAAACCAGAGAGCTCAGAAGAAATGAGGCCTTCCATGGCAAAGAAGACCGTCAACATCAACGTGGCGAAAGCCGCCAACGGCGGCAAAGGCGAAGCGGGGCGCGCCACCGTGCAGCTTCGCTGCGAAAACGGCAAGCTTCCCTTCGACATAGCCATCGAGCTGCCCGACGGGCGAGCCCATGCCGTTGTGAGGCGCGGACGCTCGCTGCCCATTCACCAAGAAGAGCTTTTCTCCACGGCGTCTTCGTACCAAACCGCCATGGAGTTTCACGTAGTCTACGGCAATCGGCCGCTTGCAAAAGACTGCGAAAGCATCGCCCGCATTCGCCTTCGCAATATACGATGGTCGGCAGCCGGCGTTCCCAAAGTCACCGTTCATTTCGACGTGAACAAAGAAGGCCTGCTCACCATAGGGGTAACCAATCTCGATCGAAAAGACGACGCCCTCGTTGAGTCAAAAGACGTATCGGCGGAGCACGCCGAATCGGCACGCGCGGCCGAAGCGGCGGGAGCCAGCGACGACGCGGCCGAACGCGAGCGCATCGGTAAGCTCGACGAAGCGCGCGAACTCCTGCGCCGCCTCGACGACGAATACCACGTCGCGAAAAAGACCATGAAGTGGGGCGAGAAGCGGGCCTATAAAAAAGCGCGCAAAGAGATCATCGGCATCGTCGTTAAGCCTCTTTCGAAGACGAGCGATGCCGATATGGAGCAGCTCTCAATCGCCATGGAAAAAATGCGCGACCAGAAACACGTTCTTGACCAGCGGAAAAAGCAGTTCGAAGGCTGGTACGAATAAAAGGATCGCCGCGCAGGCCTACTGAGCGAGCGTCCCAGAAATCGAAGCAAGCAAAAAAGAGGGAGCCCGAAGGCTCCCTCTTCGCATATCAGGGTATCTGATGAGCTACTTCTTCCAAAGCTTGTTGCCCGTCTTCAGCGTGAAGGGGATGAGCACGGCGGCAACGACATACAGCGCAATAACCACGACGAAGCAGCCGTCGTAGGAGCCCGTGTTGTCGTAAATCAGGCCGTACACGGTAAACGAAATCGCGGTCGCGATGAAGATGCCCGTGGAAACCCATGAATACACCTGGGAGTAATTGCGCGGGCCGAAGGTGCCGCGAGTCAGCATGGGAGCGATAACCGTAAGCCCCGCGTAGCCGAAGCCGAAGATGGCCATGCCTGCGTAGAAGACGGCCTCGTTGGAACCCGACTGCCAAGCGAGCGTGATGCCAATCGCTCCACCAAGCGTGGCGATGAGACCCGTCCACTGAATGCCGATTTTATCGTTGAGCGCACCAAGCAAGAGTTTGCCGACGATACCGCCAACCATGATGATCGACACGGCCATAGCCCCTACGGCAGCGCCGAGCTCTCCATGGGAGCAAAACGCCGGAATCTGTTGGAAAAACGCGGCGCACATGCAGAAAATGCCAGCGACCAAAATAAGCGTGTACATAGCAGGCGACTTGCGAGCGTCCTCGATGGAAGCGCCTTCCTTTTCAGCAGCGGCAGCAGCAGCGGCGGCTTCTTCGGCGCTCAGTGGGCCCTTATTCTCTTTCGCTTCGGAGGCGCCGAAAGGCAGCACGCCCATGACTGAAGGCGATTTGCGAACGAAGGCCGCGCACAGAACGACAGAAGCGATGGTCGTTACGACGGAAAGGACCAGTCGAGCGGTCTGCCAGCCGTATTCGGTGATAAGAGCCTGTCCAACGGGGCTCGCGATGGCCGCCAAAAGCGAAAGCGTTGCGGCCGAGATGGAAACGGCAATGCCCGCGCCTTTCTCAAACCAAATATTGATAAGCACCGGAGCGGCCAAATACATAAAGAAGGCGGCGGTAACGCCGAACACGACGCCGTAAAGGTTCCACTGCCACAGCTCGGTCGCAAAAGCGCTCGCCACAGAGGCCAGGCCGAACACGGCAGAAACGGCCGTCATAATCCAGCGAGGATCATATTTCTCGAGCAGCTTTCCCGCAAACGGCGCGCAAATGGCCGACACGATAGGCTGAATGGTTCGATACATCGTGGTATCCGTCTGGCTCCAGCCGAACTGATCCATAACGGGCGCAACGAAGATGCCCGAGGTATTGGCAATGATACCTGTTGGTATCGAATAGAAACCAATGCAGCCGATGAGCACGAGCCAAGCCCATATCGAACCGCTTTTCACTTTGGACATGAAATCCCCTTTCAAACGCACGCGCACAGAGGCGCTTCTCCTTCGGGCAAAACTCTACGAGCGAGGCATTAACAAACTGAACACGAAAACGAACCACGAATCCCTGGCTATGGCCGCATTTTTGGCGCCCAAAGCGTCTTTTTCTGGCATTTCGCGTCATTTTTCCGCCTAAAAAAGCGGTATGTTAACATTTTGTTAGTGAGTCGTTTTCTTTGTTATGATTCCCCAGAAAACAGAAGTGCAAAACGGTAGGAAAGGCATCTCCCAGATGGCCAATCTTCGCATCGAAATACTCGGCTCACCGCGGATTCTCTTAGACTCAGTTCCCGTGAATATCTCTCGAAAACGAGTGCGCGCAATCCTGTTTTATCTAACGGGCGAAAACAAAAGCGTCCCCCGAACGACGCTCGCCTGGATGCTGTGGCCCGATACCAGCCCCCAAGTCGCCAGCAGGAACCTGAGCATCCATATCTCGTATTTGAAAAAGGCTTTGGGAAACGACGTGCTCGAACAGTCGCAGGGAGCAATATCCCTCAACAAGAGCGTACGAACCGACGTGCGCGACTACGCCAGGCTTTCCCAAGACAGCTCCCTCGAGGCGCCACAGCAAACGTGCAACCTGTTCAGAGGGCTTTTCCTCGAAGGGTTCTCCCTCAAAGACGCCCAGCCTTTCGACCAATGGTCGACATCGGAAAGCGAGCAATGGCAAAACAGGGCCATCAACGCCATAATGGAGCTCTCTTTTTCGCTCGAAAGCGAAGGGGCCGCGAACAACGCCCTAACGCTCATCGAGCAATCGATCGCCGAAAACCCACTCCGCGAGGAATTGTACAGGCGAGCAATGCGGCTTATGGAGAAGACCGGCATGCGCGCCCAAGTCGGAGAGCTCTACGGAAGGCTTACCGCACGGCTCAACGACGAGCTCGGAATTCCTCCATCAATTCAGACCGTTGAATGCTACCAAAGCATCATAGGCTCAAACGATTCGTTCACCGCCTCGGTGAAGCAAACGGGGCAGCAAGCGCTCAAAGACGGCGATATGCCTTTTATCGGGCGCGAAGACGAAATGAAAAAAGCGCTTGCCGCCTCCCCCAAAAGCCTCGTGCTCATAAACGGTGAAGCAGGCATGGGGAAAACGCGCTTCCTGCAGGAAATGCCGAAGCAAGCGAACGAGCGACGCCTGTCCATATCGTTCACGCAGCAATCGAAAGAACTGCCTTTCGGCGCCGTGATGGACGCCATACGGGCATTCTCCTCGCAGGCGGAATGGGCCATCCTCGCTCGACGCGCACCGCATATCATGGGAACCGATCGCTGGGCTTGGCTGCGCTGCCTCGTTCCTTCGCTCGACGCGGACCCCAATTCGGTCGCCTCGACCTTCGCGCTCTCGTCAACCCAAATCCAAGAGACGATTCGAAGCTTGTTCGAATTGCTTTCGGCCGATTCGAATCTCCATGTGACCTGCGACGATCTCCAAAACGCCGACGAATCGTCAATCGAGTTCATCCGATCCATGACGACTCAAACAAACACGGGCAAGATAAAGTTCACCGCAACGCTCAACCCCGCAATGGCAACGTCGCAGACCATGGGGCTGCTCAATAATCTGCAGCGCAATGCTCGCTTGAAAGCTATCACGCTTGGCAAGATCGACGACGCGCGCATGATGGACGCTCTCTTGTTCTATTTTCCCGATATCGACAAGGAAACCGCGGGGAAGCTCATTACGCTCGCCGATGGCAACCCCTATTGGATGAAGACCATCATTCAGGGACTCGATTCTGGCTATACGGAATTCTCGGGCAAGGCATCGCTCGAGAAGCTCTTCGAGTTCACCCTGCAGTCGCTTTCGCCGCGAGCATTGCGAGCGGCCAACGCGCTTGCCGTATGCAACGGCCCCTGCGAAGGCGAAGTGTTCGCCAATCTCTGCCAAGAAGACCACGTCGAAGGCATTCTTGCGGAGCTATCGAGCGCGGGGCTCACCGGGCGCGACAAATCGGGACGCATCGCGCTTTCCAACGCACGCGTTCAAGAGTATCTCGTGGCGCGATTGCGCCGAGAGCCCAGACGCTTCGAGTCGATGAACCTGCACATAGCGTATGCCATGGAGGAGCTCTACTCGGAAGCGCCGGCGAGTGCGCAAGACATCGCGATCTGCCGCCACCTCTGCAACAGCACGCACCCGTCCGAATGCGGTCCCTACGCGGCGAAGGCGGGCGATTTCCTCTTGCAGATCGACGACACCTCTGCGGCAATCAGATACTACAAGCTCGCCGTGAAATACCTCGAGGGGCCCGACAAGCTCGATGCCTCTATCATTCTCTATATCAACATGACCCATTCGGGCCAAATCTACGAAGCCGACCTCTATCTTCAAAGTAGTATCGCCATCGCAAAAGCCCAGGCACGCGACGATTACGTACTTGCCTTCGAGGCCGCGCGCAAGATAGAGTCCATACCCGAGTACATCGAAGTTCGGGCGGGCGTGATTCCGTGCTATGCGAAATCGATAGACCCCGAAATCCATTCGATGCTGATCGAAGCGGAGCGCCATGCCTTGAAAAACGGGGCGTCTTCTTTGCTCATGAGCTATATTTTGGGCTTTCGCTCATCGTGGTGCATGATTTCGGGAAAGTTCGACGAGGCAATCGAATGCCTCAACCGCATCGTGGGGCTGAATCTTTGCCAAAAGCCGAAGACCAATGCAACCTCGAGCATGTCTATTTTCTTCTCGGCTATCGTCACGCTCATCGCGCTCATGAAAGACAAGCCCGACCCCCGCATATACGACCTCATCAAAATCGAGGAAGAGTCGTTCAGCGAAACGCCCATACGCAGCTTCTCCTCTTCGTCAGAGGGCATCAAATCGATGTGCGCATATATCAATGGCGACTTTGAGCAGGGAAATGCCATCGCCGACAAGGCAATCGAACTCTTCGATAAAAGCGGCAACGAGCCAATGCTTGCCGCCATGCTCGTCACGAAGGCGACGATGCAGCACAACGAAAATCCAGCCAAGGCATATTGGGCAAATTACGAAGCCTACAGAATATCGAAGAGAATCGGCGCGAACTATTCCCTCACGCGAGCCCTCATCGGACTTGTTGTCACAAGCGCGAGCAAGCCAGAAGCAACCGCGTATCTCGCCGAGCTCCGCGAGCATGCGGGCAGCATCGGAGACGCAGCCCTCTACAACCGAATCGCCAATATCGCGACAATCGTGAAAGACAAGCCCGAATAGCCAAATAGCCAAAGAGCCAGGTCGGCGTCCTCCTTCGGAATCGCAATTCGATGTTCTACGAAGACGCCGACCGGTTCCGCCAACTTTGCGCGAAAACCCAACGTCGCCCGTTGCGCACGCACCACGAAAAAAGCCCCCGCCAACCAAGGCGAGGGCTTTTGTTTCATCGGGTTTGCAGCCCCGATTCGAACCTTTCGTTTCAAAAGCGCCTATGCGCAGGAGAAACGAGCGGTCGCGATTACTTCGACCAAGACTTGCGGCCCATCGGGACGATGACCAGCGACAGCACGATAACCAGCACGTAGAAGATGATGATCATCCAGAAAGCGCCAGCGAAAGAGCCCGTGATGTCGAAGATCTGAGCGTAGATGAGGGCGGCGAAGCCAGAGAAGACATTCAGGCCAGTAGCGACCATCGAGAAGATGTTCGCGTAGTCCTTGTTGCCGAAAGCCTGACGGCAGGTCATCGGAGGAACGATGTTCAAGGCAGAGTAGCCAACGCCGAACAGAGCAACGCCAACGTAGAAGCCCATGACATTCGCGCCAGCGAAGAACGCGATAGCGGCACCAGCGCCACCAAGCACACCAGCGATAACGCCAGTCATGCGAGCGCCAATGTGGTCGCACAGCCAGCCCAAGCCGAACTTGCCGATAATCGAAGCAACCATGGCGATCGAAACGGCCATAGCGCCAACAGCGGCACCGAGCTCACCCGTGGAGGCGTAGGAGGAAAGCTGCTGAACGAACGAAGCGGAAATTACGAAGAAGCCAGCCATGATGATGAGCAGCCACAGAGCCGGGTTCGTGCGAGCCTGAGCGGCGGTCGCGCCTTCGTCAGCGCCAACAGCGATCTGGGAAGCAGCTTCGCTCTTGGGCTCAGATTCGCCATAGCCCCAAGGCAGAACGCCCATTTTCTCGGGGGACTCGCGAAGCAGAGCAGCGGTCAGGCCGCCACCGACAACGATAACGATGACGGAGCAGATGATACGAGCGGTCTGCCAACCCATGCCAGTGATCCAGCCCTGGATGATGGGCGACATGATGGCGCCGAACAGCGACACCATAACGCCGATGACGCCGATGACGGTGCCGTTGGACTTAGCGAACCAGCGGTTGACCATGGTCGGGGTGGCGATGTACATCCAGAATGCGGCGGAAGCGCCGTAGAGAACGCCGTAGACGTCCCACTGCCACGGTGCGGTAAACCACGCGCATGCGAGGTTCGCAAGACCGAAGACCAGCACGGATGCGGTCATGATCCAACGGGGGTTGTACTTGGAAATAAGCTTGCCAGCGATGGGGGTGCAGATAGCAGCAACCCAAGGCTGAATGGACATGAACAGCGTGGCGTCGGTACGAGACCAGCCAAACTCGTTCATGACCGGGGTGATGAACAGGCCCGCATGGTTGGCGGCGAAGCCCAGCGGGACAGCGTAGAACGCAACGCACGCAATGGCGACTGCCCAGGCGTAGTTGCTGCCCTTCACATTCTCAGTTCCCATTTTCTCTCCTTGTTTCGAGCTTTTCTTTGACGCATTGAAAATGCGTCTATACATCAGCAAAAACCGTGCCTGAGCAACGCTGCAACGTTAAACCGGAACCCGTTTTCGCCGATCATCTCACGGGGAGCCGAACATATCTGCTCCCCGGTGGGATCGAACAATAGGGCGGCCGCTTTGCGCGGCCGCGCGCAGTCATCAGGGATTACTTGCCCTTTTTCAGGACGCCCTTTTCGTAAAGCGAGGCCACTTCTTCGTCGCTGTAGCCAAGCTCGGCCATAACATCGGCGGTATCGGCGTCGTACTTCGCGCCGCCGCGAACGATTTGACCAGGACGCTTGCTGAATTTCGGGAACATATTGACCTGCTTGACGGTGGTTTCGGTGACCTCGTCGAAGCAGTCAATGAAGACCTCGCGAGCCTTGTACTGCGGGTCTTTCAACATGCGCTCGTAAGTCATATGGGGGCTTACGGGCACGCCCATCGAGCTGAACTGCTCATTGACCTCGTCAACCGTGTGCGACAGGCAGTACTCATCGAGCGCAGCGCGGAATTTCGCAGCGCGAGCAGGCAACGGATCGTTGATGTCTTTGCAGCCCGGAGCGCGCGTGATCGAAGGATACGTGCCGAAAGGCTGGAAATCGGGATCGTCTTTGAAGCCAAAGAACTCGACGAGCTTCGAGACGGGGCCAACGCCGCCGACGGAAACCTGCACATAGCCGTCTTTGCACTTCTGGGAGCCTGCGCATGCGCCCACGAAATCCTCGTTGCCGATAGGCGTGGGCTGAATGCCGTGGTTGATACCATCGGAAAGCGTAGCGCCCTGAACGCGAACGAGCGACTCGAACTGCGTGCAGTCGATGGACTCGCCCTCGCCAGTCTCTTTCGCATGAATGACGGCGGCAAGAGTCGCCCAGGCGCCCATAAGGCCAGTCATGTAGTCGCCCGTGAAAGGCTTGGTGACCGACGGAGGAGTTCCCGGGAAGCCATTGAGGCTCGCGTAGCCAGAGAACGCCTGTCCGATAGGATCGAACGAAGCCTTCTTAACATAAGCGGGATCGCCCGTCTGGCCGAAGCCAGAAATATGCAAGATAACGAGAGCGGGATTGTGCTCCCACAAAACGTCATCGGTCAGGCCCCATTTGGTCCACGTGCCGCCCTTGGACGACTCAACGAGAACGTCTGCGTCCTTGATGAGCTTGAACAGGACTTCCTTGCCTTCATCGCTCGGAATGTTCAGCGTCATCATGCGCTGATTGCGGCGCTCGGCCGACCATGCGTCGCCATACATGCGATACATGTCGGGAGCCTTCACGCTTTCGAGCTCGATAACATCGGCGCCCTGCTCGGCGAAAAGGCCGCAAACGAACGGGCCCGCGATAACGGACGCCGCGTTGATGACCTTAAGGCCCGAAAGGTTGCCGAACTTCGGCATTTCGGATGACTTCATGCAACAACCTCCTCGTGTTGTACCTCGCTCCACCAAGCGTCGCTATTTTGCGAATCGCATTGCGGAACTCTCGCAATAATTAAAAGCAACTTCCATGCCAGCTTCACTAATCGGAAAACGATTCGTTGTAAGGTTTTTTCCCTATGAGGCTCTTCGCATACATCGAGGCGATATCGTCGGGATCGAAACCAAGCTCGCTCAAAATGTCATCGTTGTCTTGGCCAATGCAGGGAGCTCCGCGCCATACCTGTCCTGGATGGTTCTTCAGCTCGGGAACGACCTTCACCCCAGCAATATCCTTCTTGCCGTCTGCGGCATTCCAATGATGCACAACACCGCGAGCAATATAGTGGGGGTCCTTTGCTGCCTGCTTATAGTCCAGAAGACGCGAACACGGCACACCCGCATCGTTCAAAATGGCCTCAACCTGCTCGGCGGTATGGGCGGAAAGGAACTTGGCGAAAGCTTCTTCGGCAACATCGGCCGCGTGGCTTCCGTAAGGAATAATGCCCTGACCTGCGGGGAAAAGCTCGCTTCCGTACTCAAGGCCAATAGCGGGCAGGCCACCCTTCAGCACGCCGGGCCCCAAGAACAGCACATAGATTTCTTCGCCATCGCAGCATTCGTATGTGCCATAGAGGGCACAGATAAGGCTGTGCGTGCCTTCCTTTTCATACTCTTCGCCGTAAGTCCAACCCTTGATGGGATACTGCGATTGAATGCGAAGCATCGTTTCGAACTGCGCAACGTCGATGGACTCGCCCCGTCCCGTTTCGACGCGCTTGAGCAACGCCGCGAGCGTCATGCCGAACGCATAAAACGCAGCGGAATAGTCCCCAGGGAAAGGCATCGCAGGAGCGGACGGCTGACCAGGAAGGCCGTTCATGCGCATCGCACAACCGAAAGCCTGGGCGATGGGATCGTAGCTTGCTCGTTTCACGTATGACGGCACGCCCGTTTGTCCAAATCCAGAGATATGGGCAATCACCAAACCAGGATTGACCTTCCAAAGCTCCTCGTCACCGAGCCCTTTGCTTTCGAAGCGGCCCCCAACCGACGCCTCAATAAGAACGTCGGCCGTGGAGAGCAATTTCAAGAATGCTTCCCTGCCCTCGCCCTTGAGATAGTTCATCGCAAGGCTGCGCATATTGCGCCTATCCTGCTGAGTGGAAGATGCGTGCTGGGAAAATCGGCCCATATCGGTAACGGTAGGATTTTCAATCCAAATAACGTCGGCCCCATGCTCGGCGTACAACTCCGCCGCGAACGGCGCAGCAACCGAAAGCCCGACCATCACGACTCGATAACCGCTCAAAAGTCCGAATTGGGGGATATCCTCCGTTTTTGCCATACTTCGCTCCTCATTCAAAAGGAATCTTTCGCATAAGGGAGTATTCAGCAAATCGCATGCCACGAAAGCAAAGCGTTACCCACAAATAGCCTAGGTTTTTCGAATTAAGCGCTCATCAAGACCAAAATAAAAAACCGCCCTGTGGCGGTATACGAATCTGTATTGAGAGGAAAACCCGAATCACGAGCATTCAAACGCACCAAACTAATGACAATGCTCGAAAAATGCTCTAGAAAACGAAAAAAGGGCCGCCCGAAGGCGGCCCCAGCGCTGGAAGCGCCCCCCGCGAGCGCGACGCCCTGTCCTCCCGCAGCCTGGCGCT
>CAVHFS010000026.1:0-36007 GCA_963635715.1 Subdoligranulum sp. CAG:314
TCAGCTGGATAGAGGGACTGACTACGAATCAGTACGTCGGGGGTTCGAATCCCTCACGGCGCACCATTTGTTCGATTGCAAAATCGAGTCGAAATCAAATGAAATGCAGTTGCGCCGCGAGAGCGGCTTTTTTATTGTTGAAGAGAAAAGGGCCATTTTGAAGGTTCGAAAACATACCGATCGTTAACCTTTAGGCCCGAGCGCTTCTTCTCGTCGGCCTAAAGGTCGTGTCTACGAGGGGAGGCAAGCAATGCTCTACTTGTCGAATATGTTGGGCAACCCCGTTTATGATTCAACGGGGGAAAAGCTCGGCACCGTGTCGGATCTCGCCATCTCTACAGGCGAGATGTTTCCTCGAATTACATCACTTGCCTTCAAAGGCCCAGGCCGCACGCCGTTTATGATCAGTTGGCGGAAGTACGTCGACGATTTCTCGGAAGATTCGGTGCGCCTTAATACCGAGTCTTACAACATTCGCTTCAGCTATCTTCAACCCGATGAGGTTTTGCTTGCCCGCGATCTGCTCGATCAGCAGATTGTCGACACGCAAGGCCTCAAGCTCGTGCGAGTCAACGACCTCAAACTCTCCCCTTCGGGAACGCAGCTGCGTCTTCTTGGCGCCGAAGTCGGCGTTCGAGGCATCTTACGAGGGCTGCATCCCGTTTTGGAGAAGGCCGTTGTTGGGGTATCGAAGCTTTTCGGTAAGAGGATCGATGAGAAAATCATCGCCTGGAACTATATGGACCTGCTCGATAGAGACCTCTCGAAAGTGCAGCTCTCTGTTACCCATCGTCGCCTGAACGAGATGCACCCCGCCGACGTCGCCGACATTCTCGAACAGCTCGACCCGAAGCAGCGCGCCGAGGTTTTCAAACATCTTGATGATACCCGCTCGGCCGAGGTCATCGCCGAATTGGAAGACGAATATCAGGCCGAAACCCTCGATGATCTGGGCGAACAGGAAGCATCGGGCCTTTTGGGCCAGATGGACCCCGACGATGCCGCTGACATCATTCGCGATCTCCCCTATGAGAAAGCCGAAACCCTTCTTCGCTTGATGGGCGTTGAGGATGCCGCCGAGATTCGCAGCCTGCTTGGGTATAAAGACGATACCGCCGGCGGCATGATGACCACCCAGTTCGTCGCGATGAAGGAAAACGATACCGTATTCGAAACTGTTGAGGTCTTGAGGGGTCTCGAGGACGATTTCCCGACGGTCCACTTCGTGTATGTTCTCGAGGAGGATTCCGAAAAACTCGTCGGCGTGCTCTCCATGCGCACCTTGTTGCTCGCTCATCGCGAGACTCCCCTCAAAGACATCATGTATACCGATGTTATAAGCGTTCCGCCTGATGAGGATGAAGATGAGGTTGCGGCGGATATCTCGAAATATGACATGGTTGCTTTGCCCGTCGTTGACGAATCGGGCAGGATGCTCGGTTTGGTTACGGTTGACGACGCTATGGAAGTCATGGAGGAAAGCACCGAAAGCGAAAAGAACACCACTAGGACTTTCAGCGTTATTGCTGCGATCGTCGGTGGCGCTGCGGCACTTGCGATATACACCCTTATCGTGCTCGAGATCGTGGGGGCGATTTAAATGGCGGCAGCGAGGCGCGACGCCACGTATGACGAGGTCATGCAAGAACGCAGGGAGGCGAGCTACGCCGCACGAAAGGCTGGTAAGCCAGAGCTTCTAGGCGAAGGTTCCTCCACTGGGAAAACCAACGATAACCCTACGGATGAAAGAAAAAAACCGTTCGCTTTGCTGGTGCTCGCGGCAATGGGCCCAGGCGTTGTGAGCGCTATGGCGGGAAACGACGCGGGCGGAATATCGACCTATTCGACTGCCGGCGCCGATTTCGGCTATGCCACCCTCTGGGTTATCCCTGTGATGTGCGTGCTTTTGCTCGTTGTTCAGATGACGGCGGCGCGCATGGGTGCCGTAACAGGCAAAGGCTTCGCCGCCCTTATTAGGGAGCGCTTCGGAATTAGGCTAACGGCCTTCGCCATGTGCGCCCTGCTTATCGGCAATGTTGCCACAACTTTCAGCGAATTTGCGGGCATTGCGTCGGGCATGGGGCTTTTCGGCATCCCCACTTGGGTAAGCGTTCCCGCATCCGCGATAGTCGTGTGGCTGCTTGTTGTTAAGGGGAGCTATAAAAGCGTCGAGAAAGTCTTTCTTGCCATATCGCTCGTGTTCGTTACGTATGTCATCGCTGCGTTTCTTGCGGGGCCGAACTGGGGTGATGTCGCAGTCGCGAGCGTTGTGCCGCAGATTCCCGCCAATGTGCATTTCATCTCGCTCGTCATTTCGATGATCGGCACGACCATCGCCCCATGGATGATGTTTTTCGCTCAGAGCAACGTCGTCGATAAGGGCGTTGGCACCGACCCCGAAGAGATGATGCTGCAGAAGATAGATGTGACGACGGGCACGATCGTCGCGTGCCTCGTCGCGTGGTTCATTATCATCACGACGGGGTCGGTGCTCTACCCCCAGGGGATATCGATTGATTCCGCGCAAGACGCCGCCTCCGCGTTGGCGCCTTTCGCGGGTGAATATGCGCAGATTCTCTTCGCCGCTGGCCTTACGGCTGCGAGCTTCCTTGCTGCCTGTGTGTTGCCCCTGACGACTTCGTTTGTGATTTGCGAAGCGTTTGGGTGGGAAGCTGGCGTCGATTTCTCTTGGAGAGAAGCCCCGATGTTCAAGGGCATCTTCACCTCGGTCATCGTGTTTTCTGCCGCCGTCGTGCTTATCCCGAACATCAACCTGATGAATATCATGCTCACGGCCCAGTTCATCAACGGCATCGTCTTGCCCGTTTTGCTGGTCTTCATGGCGCTTATCGCGGCCGATAGGCGCATTATGGGCAAATTCGCGAGCGGAATCGTTGGGCGTGGCCTTATTTGGCTAACCGTCGGCATTGTGACGGTTCTTACGGTGGCCCTGCTCGTTATGCAGGTGCTCGGCATCGAATAGGCGGCGTCGCCGCGCCGTTTCGCTCGGCCGTTCGTGGAATAATTCACTCCATCACGATAAAGTGAATCCAAAATGCCGCTTTTCGACTACAATGGCGAACTTAAGCGATAAAAGGTTGCGTTGAGGAAAAGGAGGTCATCGATATGGATAGGGTGTTCAATTTCTCCGCTGGCCCCGCGGTTTTGCCTGAGAGCGTTCTTCGCGAAGCGGCTGACGAGATGCTGAACTATCGCGGTTGCGGCATGTCGGTCATGGAGATGAGCCACCGATCCTCAACGTTCCAGAAAATTATCGAAGAGGCAGAAGCCGACCTGCGCGATTTGATGGGAATACCCGATACGTACAAGGTTTTGTTCCTTCAAGGCGGCGGGTCGACGCAATTCGCCATGGTCCCCATGAATCTTATGCGCGGCGGCGGGGCGGATTATGTCGTAAGCGGCTCGTGGAGCAAGAAGGCGTTTCAAGAGGCGGCGCGCCTGGGCGATGCTCGCGCTATAGCCGATTCCTCCGACGAGAATTTCAGCTATGTTCCCAAGAATGTGGAATCCTTAATAAACCCCGAGGCTGACTACATCTATATCTGCCAAAACGAAACCATTTATGGGACGACGTACCATGCTTTGCCTGAAACGGGGAACATTCCGCTCGTCAGTGATGTGTCTTCGTGCTTTCTAAGCTCGCCGATTGATGTTCCTAAATACGGGCTTATCTATGCGGGTGCGCAGAAAAATGCTGGCCCGGCTGGAGTGACGTTCGTCATTATTCGCGAAGACCTTATTCCTGGCGAAGACTTGCCAGGCGTTCCCACGATGCTCCAATACAAGACGCATGCCGACGCGGCGAGCCTCTACAACACCCCGCCGTGCTACGCGATTTATATGTGCGGCAAGGTTTTCAAGTGGGTCAAATCCCAAGGTGGCCTTGAGGGCATGCGCGATATCAACAACGCGAAAGCGAAGCTGCTCTACGATGCGCTCGACGGAAGCGACCTATTCCGCGGTACAGCTCGCAAGGAAGATCGTTCGATCATGAACGTTCCTTTCGTGACAGGCAGCAAAGAGCTTGATGAAAAGTTCATCGCCGAAGCGCGCGATGCCGGTTTGGAGAATATCAAGGGGCATCGCAGCGTTGGCGGTATGCGGGCGAGCCTCTATAACGCAATGCCCATCGAAGGCGTGCAGGCCCTTGTCGACTTTATGCGCTCGTTCGAGGCGAAGAACTCGGCGGGATTTCGATCTAGGTAGGGCGTTATCGCCCTGAATCAATGAGACGGCGAGCTTCTTGGGCCATAAGAGGCTGGCATCCTCGCCGTATTCGTAGCGATTTCTTTTCGCTGCGCTTTTCATGCACCCTCATTTTCGTTGAAGGAGAATTCAATGCGCTATATCAAAACGATTGACGACATCACAAAAGAAGGCCAGGTCACGTTCGGGGATGGCTATGAGTTCGTGGACGATACCGAGAAAGCCGACGCCATCCTCATGCGTTCGACCGACCTGCATGGCTATGAACTGCCCGAAGGAATACGCGCCATTGCTCGCTGCGGCGCGGGCGTAAACAACATCCCGATAGAAGATTACGCCAAGCGCGGCGTGGTGGTGTTCAATTCCCCTGGCGCCAATTCGAACGCCGTTAAGGAATTGGTCTTGGCTATGCTGGTGCTCTCGAGCCGAGGCGTGGTTCAATCTATGGAATGGGTTCGCGCCAATGCCGAAGACCCCAATATCTTCGTCAACGCCGAGAAGGCGAAGAAACGCTTCGTCGGACGCGAGCTGAAAGGCAAAAGCATCGCCGTTATAGGCTTGGGCAATGTGGGCTCGAAAGTCGCAAATGCCTGCGCCGATCTGGGGATGGATGTTTACGGCTACGACCCCTTCATCTCGGTTGAGCATGCGTGGGCGCTTTCCCAGAAAGTCCAACGCGTTGCCACGCTCGAAGATGCTTGCCGCGACAGGGATTACCTTACCCTGCACGTTCCCTCGAAGGCCGATACGATTCATATGATTGGCGAAGAGCAGCTGAATTTGCTTGCCCCCAACGCCGTGCTCATCAATTATTCGAGGGAAACCATCGTCGACGAAGATGCCGTCGCGGAGGCGTTGCGCTCTGGGAAAATAGCGTGGTTCTCCACCGATTTCGCAACGCAGAAAACGGTGACCATGCCGAATACCTTCATTACCACCCATTCTGGCGCTGGCACCGCGGAGGCGGAGGCGAATTGCGCCGATATGGCAATCTCCGAATTGAAGGATTACTTGGAAAACGGCAATATCGCCAATTCGGTGAATTACCCGGCATGCTCCATGGGCAAAGCTCGCGCCGCAAGCCGCATTGCCTGCCTGCATGCGAACGTTCCGAATATGATCGGCCAGATTACCGCGGTGCTTGCGCGCGACAATGCGAACGTGCAGCGTATGGTTAACGAATCCGCTGGCGAGAATGCCTATACGATGTTCGATACCGACGAGCATCTCGACGACGAAACCATCGCCGCACTCAAGCAGATCCCTTCGATTTATCGCGTTCGGGTGATTAAGTAATTCGCGGACTTTTGCCGGAAGGCGTAACTTCGCGACAACGACCTCGTCTTATCAAGGATGGCCCCTGTGATTGTTAAACCGTTTGCTGCCGTTCGCCCTGCCTCGGCTCTCGCGAAGCAGGTGGCGGCGCTTCCCTATGACGTTTACGACCGCGCCGAAGCCGCCGCCGCGGTTGCTGACGAGCCGCTTTCTTTTCTGAATATCGATCGCCCCGAAACGCAATTTCCCGCCGATGCCGATATGTACTCGCCCGAAGTCTACGCGAAGGCGCGCGAGCTTTTCGACGCGCGCCGCGCCGATGGCACGTTTGTGACGGAAGGTGAGCCGTGTTTCTACCTTTACGAGCTCACGATGAATGGTCGTTCGCAAACGGGCGTGGTCGCTTGCTGCTCTATCGACGATTACCTCGAGGGCGTTATCAAAAAGCACGAGAACACGCTCGAGAAAAAAGAGCTCGACCGCATTCGCCATATCGACGCTCTCGATGCCCAAACGGGTCAGATTTTCCTTACGTATCGCGATTCCGATGCCATCGATATCTTGGTGGCGAAAGTTAAGAAAACGGCACCTCTCTTCGAGTTCACCTCCGAAGACGGAATAAAGCACGCTGTGTGGCGTATGGCGGCGAGCTCCGAAGAAACCGCGTGTTCTGCGGCTTATGCGGCATTGGTGGCTTCGTTCGCGAAGGTTCCCTGCGCCTATATCGCCGACGGACACCATCGCGCCGCTTCCGCTGTAAAGGTGGGGCTTGCTCGTCGTGCGGAAAACCCCGAATTCGACGGAACCGAGGAATTCAATTATTTCCTGAGCGTTTTGTTTCCCGCCTCGCAACTCGAGATTCTTCCGTATAACCGCGTTGTGCGCGATTTGAACGGTATGGATAAAGACGAGTTCATCGAGAAGCTCGCAGGCCCCAACGGGTCCTTTGAGATTCTCCATAAGCAAGAAACGCCGTTGGAGCCGATTGATAAAGGCGCCGTTGGTATGTATATCGATCGAGAATGGTACGGGCTTGGTATCAAGGAACAATACGAAAGTGACGACCCTGTTGAGGGCCTTGACGTTTCGATCCTTCAGAATTTAGTGCTCGGTCCTCTTTTGGGAATCGATGACCCCCGAACGAACGAGCGCATAGAGTTCGTAGGCGGTATTCGGGGAACGCGAGAACTCGAGCGGAAGGTGAATCGAATCGACGCCTCTGGACAAGGCCCCGCGGTTGCATTTTCGATGTTTCCGACTTCTATCGATGAGCTGTTGAATGTTGCCGATGCGGGTCGTTTGATGCCACCGAAATCAACGTGGTTTGAGCCGAAACTTCGCAGCGGTCTGTTCGCTCATATGATTTAGCTTGAGAGGGACGAAGTTTTGCTCGAGCGCCCAGCGGCCTGATGGCCGAGGGGTCTGCGGAAGACCACGGTTCGCTACCGTTCGCTTCGCTCACTATGCGCTCACCTCGCTGTGTTCAATATTGAAATGAAGAGCAAATTTGAACACAGAGGGTTCTTCGCAGACCCCTCGGCCATCAGGCCGCTGGGGTGTTGAGTTACAGCTGTGTTCCGTTTTCAGGAACGTATCGCTTATGCGTTTGCCCTCGTCGTACACTGATATTTCGTGAATCGTTTGGCGCGAAGCGTCAGAAAGGTTGCCGATCATGAAAAAGGATTTGCCCCTCTACTCCGATTTCGAAACGATACATTCCATAGAGCCGTGCTACTACAAGACTTACGATATTAAGCGAGGCCTGCGCAATGCCGACGGCACTGGCGTGGTCATCGGAATCACCAACATATCGAACGTTCATGGTTATATGGTTTCCGAGGGCGATAAGATTCCCGATAAGGGGCGGCTTTCGTATCGCGGATATAGCATCTCCGATTTGGTCGACCATGTTGTGCTCGATAACCGCTTCGGTTTCGAAGAGACGGCATATCTGCTTATGGCGGGCGAATTGCCGACGGCCGAGCAGCTGAAAACGTTCAACGACCTTATTGCCGCCCAGCGCGATTTGCCCGATGGTTTTACCGCCAACTATATTATGAAGCCCCCGACGCGCGATTTGATGAACGCGATGAGCCGCGCGGTGCTGCAGCTCTATGCCTTCGATGAGCGAGCCGAGGAGAGAACGTCCGAGCACGAAGTAGATACGGCGATCATGCTTTTGAGCCGCCTGCCGCGCATCATGGTGCTTTCGTACCATGTGATGCGCGATAAATTCTTCGGCGACTCGATGTTCATTCATCACTATATTCCTGGGCAGTCGACCGCCGAAACGATTTTGTCGATGCTTCGCCCCGATCGCCAATTCACCGAGACCGAAGCGAAAACGCTCGACATCATGCTCATGCTGCATGCGGAGCACGGCGGCGGCAACAATTCGACATTCACCTGTCGAACCCTTACGAGCGCCGATACCGACCCATATTCGGCGTACTCCGCGGCCATTGGAAGCTTGAAGGGCGCGCGCCACGGCGGTGCGAACAACCGAACGCTGCTCATGACCGACGATATCAAGCAGCATGTTTCGGATATTACCGACGAAGGCCAGGTTGCCGATTACCTAAGGAAGATAGTTCGCAAGGAAGCCTACGATAGGACGGGCCTTATTTACGGCATGGGTCATGCGGTGTATACGCTTTCCGACCCGCGCGCCGAGCTTCTGCATAAATACGCTGAGCGTTTGGTCGCGGGAACCGAACATGAGCCTGAGTTCCGCCTTCTCGAAATCATCGAGCGCCTGGCGCCTCAGCTTCTTGCCGAAGCGGGAAAGAGCAAAGATATCTGCGCGAACGTCGACTTGTACAGCGGTTGCGTATATTCGACCCTCGGCATTCCTCGCGAGCTGCTTACGCCGATGTTCGCTTGCGCCAGAATGGCGGGTTGGAGCGCTCATCGTTTCGAGGAAATCGTCTCGGGCAAGCGAATCATGCGTCCCGCCTTCAAGAAGACTGGCCATGCTCGCGAATATGTGGATATCGACGCGCGCGGCTAGCGTCTTGCGGGCGTTTTCGGCAACGAACAGGAATTTTCTATGGCACTTACCACGAATACCGCGCTCGCTCAGCTGCAGCCTTCGGGAATTCGGCGCATCACGGCGTTCGCAAAGCAAACACCTGGTTGCATTCTTTTGACGCTCGGCGAACCCGACGGGAATACCCCCGAAGCTGTGAAAGCAAAGGTTGTCGAATCGCTCGCTGCGAACGACACCCACTATCCGCCGAACAACGGCACGGAGGCTTTGCGCAAAGCGCTTTCGCGCCATATGGAAAAGCGGAATCTCACCTACTCCGACGACGAGATTATCGTGACATGCGGTGCGACGGAGGCTCTGTTCGCTTCGCTTTCCGCAATATTGAACCCAGGCGATGAGGTGATTGTGCCGACGCCCGCATTCGGTCTGTATGAATCCGTCGTAGTAGCCAATCGCGCGAAATTCGTACCCGTCGATACTCGGCCGACGAATTTCCAGTTGACGGGCGAAATCCTGGCGAACGCCGTAACCCCTCAAACAAAGGCGATCGTGCTTACGTCGCCCAACAATCCAACGGGATGCGTGCTGAACCCCCGCTCGCTCGAGGCGGTTGCCAAAATCGCCGCCGCAAATGACATCTTCGTCGTGTGCGACGATGTGTACACGAGCCTCGTATACGGAGGGGTCTATACGGGCGATGACGGTTCGCATCGCGGATTTTCGAGCTGCTATACGGATTTGCGCGACCGAATTATCGTATGCGACAGCTTTTCGAAGCCCTACGCGATGACGGGCTGGCGCCTTGGTTGGGTCGCCGCCGATGCCCCCATAGCCGCCGAGATAGCGAAAATGCATCAGTATATGGTCTCGTCGGTTCCCTCTTTCGTGCAAACCGCCGCCATTCAGGCTTTGAAAGAGGGCGTCTTCTCTGTTCGAGATATGTATCGTGAGCGTCGCGACTTCGTATTGCGCCGCTTGCGGGAAATCGGGCTTTCCGTCGTTGAGCCGGAGGGAGCTTTCTACGTTTTTCCCTCTATCGAGAAATTCTCCATGACATCGGATGAATTCTGCACGCGCCTTATCTCCGAGGCGGGCGTGGCGCTTGTGCCTGGCTCATGCTTCGCGGCCGAGGGCTTCGTGCGCCTGTCGTATTGCTGCAGTATGGACAACCTCGCCGAAGGCCTCAACAGGCTTGAGCTCTTTGTGCGCAAGCTCGAGAACCAAATCTCATAGCGTGTAGAATAGTTCTGGCTATTTGCTGCTCACCTGGCGTCTTCGGCGTGCTGGTCGGGCTTGTCGAATAAGAAAGGGCAAGGGCATCTATGTCTGAAATCAAAACTATCCTGGTCACTGGCGGTGCTGGGTTCATTGGCAGCCATACCTGCGTCGAGCTGCTCGAAGCTGGTTATGGCGTGGTCATTATCGACGATCTGTCGAATTCGAGCGAGAAGGCGGTCGATCGCATTCGCCAAATCGTGAAGCAGGCAGAAACCGACGGCTCGGCTCCCTCGGGGGCATCCGAGCGAATGAGGTTCTACTGCGATAACGTTTTGAATCGCGACGCCCTTGAGAAGATTTTCACCGAGAACGACATCTACGGGGTCATTCACTTTGCAGGTTTCAAAGCGGTGGGCGAAAGCGTCGAAAAGCCCCTTGAGTACTATTACAACAACATCACGAACACCCTCGTTTTGTGCGACGTTATGCGCAACCATGGCTGCAAACGCATTGTGTTCAGCTCAAGCGCCACGGTTTATGGTGAGCCCGACAGCGTTCCTCTGAGCGAGTCTGCCGAGAAAAAGCCCGCAACCAATCCTTACGGTTGGACGAAATGGATGATCGAGCAGATTCTCACCGACCTGCACACCGCCGATTCCGAGTGGGACGTGGTGCTGCTTCGCTATTTCAACCCCATTGGTGCGCACGAGAGCGGCCTGATTGGCGAAGACCCGAAGGGCATCCCGAATAATTTGGTGCCCTATGTTGCTCAGGTCGCCATCGGCAAGCTTGCGGCGGTTCGCGTATTCGGAAAAGACTACCCCACTCCCGACGGCACTGGCGTGCGCGACTATATTCACGTGGTCGATTTGGCGCGCGGGCATGTTGCGGCTCTGAACTGGATGGATGGCAAGACGGGCGTCGAAATCGTGAACCTTGGCACAGGCAAGGGCTCAAGCGTGCTCGACGTGGTTTCGGCGTTCAGCCGTGCGTGCGGCAGGGAGCTTCCCGTCGATATCCAGCCGCGCCGCGCAGGCGACGTCGCCGAAAACTACGCCGACCCGCAGAAAGCGAAAGACGTGCTGGGTTGGGTTGCTGAGTACGACCTCGATCGCATGTGCGCCGATTCGTGGCGTTGGCAATCGATGAACCCGAACGGGTACGCCGACTAAGGCTGCGCTGCCAGACTGCTTCAGGGGCGACTGGGCGAATGGTCCAGCCGCCCCTTTCGTTTGCTAGCAGTAGAACTTCTGGTAGCGCCTAATGAAATTGAGGAATTCCTCATCTTGCGGCGTAAGGGTACGGTCGGTTCGCCAAGCAACGCCAAAACCCCAGGTGATATCGGTAACGGGTATGCCGACGTACCCTTCATGCTTAAATGCCTGCGCGTGGGTGCGCACGGTGAGGGCATAGGCGTGCTTCTCCATGGCGACCTCGAGGGTCTCAACGACTTCGTCGGTGTGAAGAATCGTGCAGTTGTAGGGGTCGCCGCCAAGCGTATGCTCGATTCCCCTCGATGTTTTAAATTCTCTCGATGCGAGGCACGAGATGGTTTTCCCTTTAAGGTCTTCCATCGAAAGCGATTCCCCGATCGCGAGCTCGTCGTCGTTTTTCATCCAGAGAAACATCATGTCTTTATGCATGGGAATCGACGAGAAAACGGAATGGTCTATCGGGTCGTTGAGCAGGGCGAAATCGCAAATCTTATCGAGAAGGCTCTGCTCGCAATCGTCGTCGAGCATGGTTTTGACGCTCTCGACGCTCGCACAGGTGTTCGGGTTGTCGTTGAACTCCTGTATGGCCGCGCGAGGGAATACATTGAAGAGCCCTATTGATACCGCGAGTTTCAGCAGCCCCGAGTTCTTCCTGCGGGCGTCGTCGATTTCCCGCTCCATGTCGTCAATCTTCAAAGAAAGCTCATGGGCGTAGTGCCTGAAGATGTCGCCGTACTCGGTGAGCTTCACGCCTTTGCCGTCCGCTTCAACGAGTGCGACTCCGAGTTGTTTTTCCAGCCGTTTGATGGAACTCGACAGCCCTTGGGGTGAAATATAAAGAGTTTTCGCAGCTTGAGAGTAGTTTTTCGTATGCGCAAGCTCAACGAAGTAATGAAACACCCTCGTATCCATAGGCCAACCTCCCCTTTTTTGGCTATGCGAAACGCGGAATTGTCGAAACGACGTTAAACAATACTATTTTGCCAGCTTTCCAAGCAAAAGTCTTTCACCCAAATGTTGCGAAAAGCCAAGTATTCGCTTGTTTTCAAAAGGCCCCACCGCTTCGAGAATACAAACCAGGGAAGCCGTTTGGGGCGGCTTTCGAGGGAGAAGCGTTCGCGCTTTATGAAACAAGGAGGGCAATTATGGAACTGAGCAGGCGCAATTTCTTGCAGATGGGTGCCGCAGGCGCATTGGCGGCAGGCGCTATGGGTTTGGCTGGGTGCGCATCGCAGCCGCAGAAGAGTACTTCGACGAAGGAAGAGACGTCTACGAGCGAAGATTGGCTGGGTTCGGCCCCCACGACGAAGCCCGAAGATTGCAAAGAGACCGTCGGGTGCGAAGTCGTCGTTGTGGGCGCTGCGTTGGCGGGGTCTATGGCCGCTTACGGCGCCATTAAAAACGGCGCGAAGGTCACGGTTCTCGAGCGCAACGCTACCTCCCATATTGGCGGCATGACCATATCGTTCTTGAATTCGCAGACCCAGCTCGATGCGGGAATTCCGAAGCACGACAAGGTGCATGTGGCGAACCAGATGTTTACCACGACCCAATACCGCTCCGATATGAAGCTCAATGCCGTGTGGTGCAATCGCTCGGGCAAAATCTTCGACGATTTGGTCAAGGATTTCTGCGAGCCGTATGGCCAGTACTACAAAGTGCTGAGCCTCGAGGGAATCTTCCCCGACCCCACCCAGGAGATCAATTCCTATATTTCGACGGGCGTGGCGTTTTCCGAAGACACCGATATCCTGACCGACTTCACCCATAACATTCATACGTTCCTCGAAGACAAGGGCGTCGAGTTCAGCTACAACACGCGCGCCGAGAAGCTTGTCCAAGACGACAAAGGCGCGGTGGTCGGCGTCATCGCCACCAAGGATGGGCAGAGCGTCTATTACAAGGCGAGCAAGGGCGTCATCATGTGCACGGGCTCATTCGGTGCGAACGAGGCCATGATGAAGCATTTCTTCCCCGAGCAGTTTGCGAAATGGGCGCTCGAGAACAACGCTTACAACGCCTATATGGGCGATGATCCCGTTACCGAAACGATGGATGACGGCTTGGGCCACAAGATGATGTGCTGGGCCGGCGGCGAGATGGAAGGCGTGTGCGGCTACCTGTCGTGGCAGAACACCGCATGGCGTTCGTTCCCGTATCTGCTCGTCGACACCAAGGGCGAGCGCTTCATGAACGAATGCACCTCGCTTTTGACAAGCGGCCACTTCATCGCCGACCTTCCGGGCCATGGCAATTACATTTGGCAGATTATCCCGACCAACGATTTCGAGATGCCCTCTTCGTTCGGCTACAACAAGGAAGAGGCGGCCAAAGTCTTCAATATCGAAACCAACGAGCACTACGAGGCCAACACCATCGAGGAGCTTGCCGATAAGATTGGCGTCGACAAAGACACGTTCGTCGCGACCATCGAGCGCTACAACGAGATGTGCGAAGCAGGCGAAGACACCGACTACATGAAGGCGAAGCGCTACCTCGACCCGATTGACGATGCCCCCTATCAGGCATGGAAGATGGTCTACCCGTTCTATTGCACGCTTTCGGGCGTTCGCTGCAACGAAAAATTGCAGGTGCTCGACGACAACTTCGACCCCATCCCCGGCCTTTACGCCGCCGGCAACACCGTTGGCTACCGCTTCGGATCCAACTACGAGACCTTGCTGCATGGAGGTTCGAACGGCTTGGCGGCGACGCATGGCTATGTGGCGGGCGAATCGGCCGCAAACGCCTAACGCCTCGCTGGCTGAGACTCACCCATACGCTCCGTCGGATTCCCTCCCTTTTGCCCGACGGATACAGGAAGGGCTCGCAATTTGCGTTGCGAGCCCTTCCCTTTTCTCGGCAGTGAAACGTTTGCTGCGCTTATTCGCTGCGCAGCGCCTCGACTGGGTCTTTTCTGCTTGCGGCGCTCGAGGGAATGAGGCCCGCCAAGAATGTGAGGAAGACGCTGATGGCGACCAAAATCACCGCGGCCTGCCATGGTAAGATGGCGACGTTTTCAACGTCGAACAGGCTGTAGACGATGGCGTTCGCCGGAATGCACCCAAGTGCCGTAAGGCCGATGCCGATGATGCCCGCGGTGAAGCCAATGATGATCGTTTCCGCATTGAATACGCGGCTGATGTCGCCTTTGCTCGCGCCGATTGAGCGCAAAATGCCGATTTCCTTTTTGCGCTCGAGCACGCTGATGTAGGTGATGACGCCGATCATGATCGAGCTCACGACGAGCGAGATGGCCACGAATGCCACAAGCACATAGCTGATCATGTTCACGATGGTGGTTACCGAGCTCATGAGCGCGCCGACGATGTCGGTATAGCTCACCACCTTGTCTTCGTTGCCCGAACTCTTCATCTGCTCGTTGTACGCGTCAAGGATATCGATGACGCTTTGCTTGCTTTCGAAATCCTTCGGGTAGATGTCGATGCTCGCGGGTTTGCTGTAGTCGGCCCATCCGAATTTCTTCATGTTGTTGTCGTAGCTGCTTTGCTCGGTCGACATAAGGCTCGCCATAAGCTCAGAGAGCTCCTGCTCGTCCATATTCGTCTGGAATGCCTCTTTGAAAGCGCTCTCGTTAATGCCCATGGCGGCCGACATGTTGGATGCGAGCGACGACGTGTAGGCGCTCATCGCCGAAGCCATTTGCGTTTGCAGCGAGCTTGCGAATTGGGTCATGACCTGCGTCATAGCGGTTTGCATATAGGTCTGCATCGCCGAGGCAATCTGCGTTTGCAGCTGCTGCGATATCGCCGAAACGAGCGCGGGCATGAGCTTCTCTTGGAGCTGCTGGCTCAGCTGTTCCTCCAGTTTCTTCTGTATCTCGTCGCTGAGGTATTGCGAATCGAACGATTCCTGAATCCCCTGGCTGAGCGTTTGCGTTACCTGGTCGCTCATCATGTATGCGGCAATCGCGCGCTGGTCGTCGAGCCCAGTGTAGGTTCCCTCGGGTTGCGCGGCGTACCATGCGGGAAAGCCCATCATCACGTTCGCCATGGCGGCCTGCAGCTTCTCGGGATGCATGGCCTGGCTCATGTCGATTTCCCCCATACCGCTGAAATCGAGGTCGAGTTGGCTCAGGTCGATGCCGCTCGGGTCTATCTGGATGCTCGATGCGTCGAACGCGGGCAGGCTCGATAGGTCGATGTTCGCGCCGGAAATATTCAGACTGCTCGAAAGGTCGACGTTGCTCAGGCTCGCCGAAAGCGCCGAGGAGTCGAAGGTGATCGCCTGGCTGAGCTTTTCGCCGTTAATCGTGAACAGGCTCGACATATCGAAGCCGTTTTCGTTGCTCTCGTTTTCCTCTTCGGCGAACGATTTGCCCGTGATAACGTTCTTGCTGGGGTTCGCAATCTGGTCTTTGACGATTTGCGATTCGCCTGCCTCGTCGATGAGGTGGTTCACGAGGCTTGCGGGGTAGTAAAGGCCAACCTGCAGCGACGTTATCTGCGTGTCGGCCTTCGGCTGCACGATTCCCGCGATTTTCAATGTCTCGCCGTTATTGACGAGGTCTTTCATGTAGCTCGTGTCGCTCGACTTGTCTTTCCAAACGCCGTATTCGCTGTCGTATTGGTAAAAGCTCGTCGCGTTCACCAGCTTGAATTCCACACCCATGAGCTCGTCGTAATCGAGGCTCATGCTGTCGCTGGGCGCTTCGACGTCTTCTTCGTTGGCGAACGCCTTTATCATATTTTCGAGTTCGGCATGGTCGCGCAAGCCCATGGAGTAGAGCATGAAATCGCTCACGTTGCCGTTCTTGGTGAGCACTAGAACGATCTCGTTGTAATTTTCAGGCCAGTGGCCTGCGACGACGTCGTATTGCTCCTCGACCATGCTCGTATTCTGCGGCAGCTGGTAGAAGATATTCGTGCTCATCATCGACGACATGATGCCGTTGCTCGCCGTGGATGCCCCGAGCCCGATGCTGCTAAACGATGTGTCGGGGTTAACCTGACGCACCCCGCTTGCGGTGTCGGTGTTGAAGATCTGCGGGGTCACGCTGTAGCCGTATTCGATGGAGCTTACGTATTGCTCAATGCCGCTTTCCCCCGAATCAAAATACTCCTTCAGCGAGGCCAAATCGTTGCTGCCGATGCTGTTGAAGGTGTTCGTGACCATTTTCGATTCATGGACCGGCTTGTCGGAATCGGAGTTGCTGGAAGAATCGCCCGACGATTGGTCGCTCGAACTCGATCCCATGGTCATGAGGCTCGTCATGTCGAAGCCCTGGTCTTCTATCTGCAGGGGGTATTCCGAAAGGGTATTCTCTTCGACGTTCGCGATGTATTCGTTCACGCCGTTGGCCAGCGACAGAATAGAGGCGATGCCGATAATGCCGATGCTGCCCGCGAAGGCCGTCATCAGCGTGCGCCCTTTTTTCGTGAGCAGGTTCTTGAACGAAAGCGAGAGCGCCGTGAGAAACGACATGCTCGTGCGCCGCGAGGCTTTGGCGGTGCGCATCGTCGCGCCTTCGGCGATGGGGTCGAAAAAGTCGCTGTCGTCTTTGATTTGCCCATCCGCCAAGGTCACGATGCGCGTTGCGTAGCGTTCGGCGAGTTCTGGGTTGTGCGTCACCATGATTACGAGCCGGTCGCCGGCGATTTCGGTGAGCAGGTCCATAATCTGCACGCTCGTCTTCGAATCGAGCGCGCCCGTTGGCTCGTCGGCCAGGATGATCTCCGGCTCGTTCACCAAGGCGCGCGCGATGGCGACGCGCTGCATCTGCCCGCCGGAAAGCTGGCTCGGTTTTTTGTTGATGTGGTCGCGCAGCCCCACGCGCTCAAGCGCCCGCGTTGCCCTTTCGCGTCGCTCGCTTCGAGAAACACCCGAAAGCGTCAGCGCCAATTCGACGTTTTCGAGAATCGTCTGATGCGGAATGAGGTTGTACGCCTGAAAAACGAAGCCGACGCGATTGTTTCGGTAGGTGTCCCACTCGCGGTCGCGGTACTGCTTGGTTGAGATTCCATCTATGAGGAGGTCGCCCGTGTCGTAATGGTCGAGCCCGCCGATGATGTTGAGCATCGTCGTTTTGCCCGAGCCCGAAGGTCCGAGGATGGCCACGAATTCGTTATCGCGAAATGCCAGCGACACGTGGTCGAGCGCGGTTTGCGTGAAATCGGCCGTGGTGTACGACTTGCAGACGTCTTTCAGCTGAAGCATAGATATGCCTTTCGGAAACGTTGGGAATCTAAACGATTATCGGGCATGGATGGCCTCGTTTGTGCAGGCGTTGCCAAAGCGCAAACGAAATGCGTCACGCGCGCTTAAGGTCTGGTAGAATGACGCCTGCGCGCCTCCGTAGCTCAGGGGATAGAGCACCGCTCTCCTAAAGCGGGTGTCGACGGTTCGAATCCGCCCGGGGGCACCATTAAAACCGCAGGCCAGGCAATGTTTTTGCCTGGCCTTTTTTGCTTGATTTGATTGGTATGCTATCTCTTAATTTCGCTTCTCTTATCGTTCTAACGCCCAAGGTGCTAATCTTTTCTTGCTACAAAGTTTGGAGGTTGCATGACAGGGAAGAAGGCCGACGCAGAGGGGTTTGCCGCGAAGTGGCGCGACAGGGGTGACGAGAATCAGGATACGCAGCTGTTCTGGATCGATTTCTACCAGAATGTGCTGGGCGTCGAGGATGCCATCGGCATGCTCAAATTCGAGACGCCGGTCGCGACCGCGGCATCCGCGCACAACGGCTATATTGATGTGCTCGTGCCGTCGGCCAAGGTTATCATCGAGCAGAAGTCGCGCGGTGTCGATCTCGCCAAGCCCGAAACCCGCCAGGGACGGCTTGTCACCCCGGCGCAGCAGGCTCTCGCGTACGCGCAGGGCATTGCGCTCTCGCAGCAGCCGCGCTACGTCGTCGCGTGCAACTTCGCCGAGTTCTGGGTGTACGACCGCGAGCGCGACTCCCTTTGCCGTGAGCCCATATTCAAGCTCGCACTTGAGGATTTGCCCAAGAATCTCGCGGCGGTGCAGTTCCTGAAAGGCAAGGGAGAGGCTCCAGAAACCATTTCCCAGGCCGTGAGTATCGAGGCTGGCAAGATCATGGCCAAGCTGCATTCCATGGTTGCCGAGGCATTTGACGACCCGGACACGCCCGAGAATCACCATGCGCTCTCGGTGCTCATGACTCGTCTGATGTTCCTCATGTTCTGCGAGGACGCCGGCCTCACAGCGCCCAACGCCTTCCGTGACTACGTGGCGCATTTTCAAGCGTCCGACTTGCGCCGTGGACTGAAGGATCTGTTCGTGTGGCTGGATACTCCCGATGCCGAGCGCGACAGGTACGCTGGGGATTGGCTCAAGAAATTGCCGTATATGAATGGCGGCCTGTTCCGCGAGCGCACGGAGATACCTCCCCTGAGCGAGGATTTCCGCACCACGCTCGTCGTCGAAGGATGCCAGGAGTTCGACTGGACGGGCGTGTCGCCGACGGTGTTCGGCTCCATCTTCGAGGGCGCGCTCAGCCACGACCATCGTCGCGCCAACGGCCAGCATTTCACCAGCCCCGCCAACATCCACAAGCTCATAGACCCGCTTTTCCTCGACGATTTGAATGCCGAATTCGAGGCCGCGTGCGCCAAACCCATTGCGGGGGGGGGTCGCACCTCTGCGCTCAAGCGGCTGCATAGGAAAATCGGCGACATTTCGATTCTCGACCCAGCTGCGGGATCGGGCAACTTCCTGACCGAGAGCTATCTATGCCTGCGCAGGCTAGAGAATCGGATCCTGTTCGAGCTGCAATCCGAGCAAATCGCTTTCAGCTTCGAGGAGTTGGGCGATCGCGACGTGCTGGTCTCGCTCGAAAACTTCCACGGCATAGAGATTGAGGACTTCGCGTGCTGCGTCGCCCGCACGGCGCTCTGGATTGCCGAGAAGCAGGCGGACATGGATACCGCGAAGGTCACGCAGCGCGTCTACCAGGAGCTTCCGCTAAAGGACTACGGCGGAATCGTCAATGCGAATTCCCTCCACATCGACTGGAACGATGTGGTGCCCGCCGACGAAGTTGATTACATCCTTGGAAACCCGCCATTCATTGGGAATTCGCGCCTGTCGGATTCCCAAAAGAAAGATAGGGCGGATATTTTTGGTAAATCAGCGGGAACGCTAGATTATGTAGCGTGCTGGTATAAGCGTGCTGCCGATTTTATTAAGAACCAACACGTCAAATGCGCTTTTGTTTCCACTAACTCTATCTGTCAAGGGCAGCAGGTGGAACCTCTATGGAAGCCACTTTCTGACGAAGGCGTGGGTATCGATTTCGCTTACAGGACGTTTGTTTGGGATTCTCAAGCTTCTGACGAAGCACACGTTCATGTTGTAATCATTGGTTTTTCGCGAGAAGGCGAGAATTGTCGCGTTATCTTTGATGGCGACAATGCGACCAGGGTAGACCATATAAATGCTTATTTAGTCGATGGTCCTGATGTGTTTGTCCCGAAGAGAACAACGCCAATTTGCGCTGTTCAGAAAGTAATCAAGGGCTTTCAGCCAACGGACCACGGATGTCTGGTATTGAGCGATGAAGAGAAAACTCGGCTGATTGAGAATGAGCCAGAAGCGGAGAACTGGATTCGCCCGTTCATTACCGCCAGGGAATTTCTGAACGGTGTTCCTCGCTGGTGCCTGTGGTTAGAAGGTGTAACCGTATCCGCTCTAAAGTCCATGCCTCAGGTTAGGGCTCGTGTGGAGGCGTGTCGGGCGTGGCGTTCGAGGCAGGTCGAGTCTGGCGATGCGTTCAAATTAAGATGCGTGCCTCATCTTATGAGGCCGAGCAAGAATTTCACTGAATCTGATTTCATAGTATTCCCACGACATACTTCTCAGAGACGCAGATATATACCGTTTGGTTTTGTGCAAAAGGGGTCAATACCAGGAGACAGCATCTCCTTGCTGCCGTCAGCATCGATTTATCAGTTTGGAGTGCTTTCGTCTAGGGTTCATGTCCTCTGGACGTCATGTGTGTGCGGAAGAATCAAGAGCGACTATAGGTATACGAGCGATATTGTCTATAACAATTTTATATGGCCTGATGCATGCGAAGAGGAGCGTAGGCAAATTGAGGAATGTGCCCAAGCTGTCCTTGATATACGGGCCGCTCATTCCGAAGATTCGCTTTCCGATATGTACGATCCCGACAACAGCTTCCTTTTCCCAGATTTGATGAAAGCCCATGCAGCGCTCGACGCCGCTGTCGAGGCGGCCTATGGCGTCGATTTCGGCGGCGATGAAGCGAAAATCGTCGCGCACCTGTTCAAACTGTATGCCGAGAAGACTGCGAACGAGTGATTGGGGAGCCATGAGTGAGCCTTCGAAACGAGATGAGGGGCATCGCCGAGAAGGCAAAGAGCGGCTCAAGGGCGGGATGGCCGAGATCATGGAGCTTCTGCCCAGGAACGATGACGTCGTGTCGTCTTTGACGGTTCTGATTGACGGCTGGTTCGTTGCCATCCCCCTTTTCTTTCAACGTGCTCCTTATATGCGTCTGACGTGGTGGTTTCATAGCGGTCTTTCTCCAATGGTATAATCGCCTGCCGTGTGTCTTTGCGAGTGGCGTTGAAAGGGGTTGTGTGAACCGCACCGAGGCGCTCAATATTCTTGGGCTCGATGACGATGCGTCGCCCGCCGATATCAAGTCGGCCTATCGCGAGTGCGCGCAGATTCTGCACCCCGATCGCTTCGCGAACAACAAAAAGCTGCAAGATCGCGCGACCGAGCAGTTCAAACGCCTGCAAGACGCATACGAATACCTAAACAGCGCACGCGGCACGAAGGCTTCTTCGTCGCAGCGAACACGCGCCAAGGCGGCCTACTCTTCCCGCGAGGCGAAGATCGCCGGCTTGGAGGCGGCGCGCGTTCAGCTCGTGTCGCAACGCGATGCGCTTTGCGATGAGCGGCGCAACGCCATCATCATGATCGCGGCCGGCGCCATCGTGGCGTTGTTTTTGCGTCGCATCGTATGGGCGGCGGGCCTTGCGGGAACGCTCGTCATTTGGGGTATCGTCACGCTCGCTGGAGCGTGTAGGAATATAACGACGATCGATGAGCATCTCGGCGAAATAGAGATGCAGAAGCGTCAATTGGAAGAGAACTGGGAAGAAGAGCAATGAAGCAAGAAAACCTTCGCAACGTCGCCATCATCGCGCACGTCGACCACGGAAAAACGACCCTGGTCGACCGCCTGCTTGGCGCGGCGCATGTGTTTCGTGAAAATCAGCAGGTCGAAGAGCGCGTGCTCGATTCGAACGACCAAGAGCGCGAGCGCGGCATCACGATTCTGTCGAAGAACATCTCCATCAACTACAAGGGTGTGAAGATCAACGTCATCGACACGCCGGGCCATGCCGATTTCGGCGGCGAGGTTGAGCGCGTGCTCAACATGGCCGACGGCGCGCTGCTCATCGTCGACGCCTATGAGGGCCCCAAGCCCCAGACCCGTTTCGTGCTGTCGCACGCGCTCGAGTGCGGCCTGCGCATCGTCGTTGTCGTGAACAAGATCGACCGTCCCAACGCCGATCCCGAAGGCGCTGTCGACAAGGTCTTCGACCTCATGGTCGAGCTCGGCGCATCCGACGAGCAGCTCGATTTCCCCGTCATCTACGCATCCGCGGTCAACGGCTACGCGCGCTACGACCACGCCGATGACAACATGGACATGATTCCCCTACTCGACACCATTCTCAAAGAGATTCCCGCTCCCGATGTGGACGTCGATGGTCCCATCGCCTTGCAGGTGTGCACGGTCGACCACAGCAGCTACGAAGGTCGCATCGGCATCGGGCGTCTGCATAGCGGCACCATTCACGAGAAAGACCTCGTGCTCGTGGTTCCTTCCGAAGGCGAGCCGTACAATGCGCAGATTCGCAAGGTGTACACCTTCGAGAACCTCGGCAAAGTCGAAGTCCCGCAGGCCGACGCGGGCGACATCGTCGCCGTCATCGGCATCGAGGCGGCCGATATCGGAGACGTGATCACCGATCGCGAAAACCCCGTCAAGATGGACCCCATCGCCGTTGAAGAGCCCACCATGGCGGTCGTGTTCGAAGCGTCCACGAGCCCGCTCGTCGGCCGCGAGGGCGACATCGTCGGCGCGCGTCAGCTCAAAGAGCGCCTCATGCGCGAGAAAGAGAGCAATATCTCGATGCGCATCGACGAGACCGAGGATAAGAGCGGCGTTCGCGTGGCGGGCCGCGGCGTTCTGCATCTCTCCGTGCTGATGGAGACCATGCGCCGCGAAGGCTTCGAATTCCAGGTTGGCCGCCCGCAGGTCGTGTACAAGACCGACGAGAACGGCAATAAGCTCGAGCCTATCGAGGAGGCAACCCTCGACGTTCCCAACGATTATTCGGGCAAGGCCATCGAGGTCATGGGCACTGCCGGCGGCATTATGGAAGACATGGCCTCCGACGAGAGCATGACGCATCTCGTATTCCGCATTCCTTCGCGCGGAACCATGGGCCTGAAAACGCGCATCCTCAACGCCACCCACGGCGAGGCCGTGCTGTTCCACCACTTCCGCGAATATGGCCCCTATTCAGGCGAAATGCAGGGCCGCAAAAACGGCGGCATGATCGCCATGGCAACCGACAAGGCCGTGGCTTACGCGCTCGACACCCTTCAGCAGCGCGGACGGCTCTTCGTTAAGCCGGGCGACGATTGCTACGAGGGCATGATCGTCGGCGAAAGCGCCAAGGAAGGCGACATGGTCGTGAACGTTTCCAAGACCAAAAACCTCGGAAACCAGCGATCCTCAACGGCGGACAAGGCCATTCAGCTTACGCCTCCCGTCACCTTCACGCTGGAAGAGGCCCTGGAGTATATCGAAGACGACGAGCTCGTTGAGGTTACCCCGCAGTCGATTCGCATGCGTAAGCGTCTGCTTTCGGCGACCGAGCGCCGAAAGGCCAACAAGAACTAGGCTTTCTGGGTTTCGCGATTCTCGGAACGGCTCGTCGGCATTGTTCGGCGGGCCGTTTTCTTATGTTGTCGATTCGTTGAAAAATATCCGTTCGCAAACGTACATGCCCGAAGAGCCGTGATCTTTCGGGTGGGTTCGGTGTGAGTGTATTGTGGCGCTTCACCCGTCCGATTCTTCCTGTGGGAGAATACCAAGCTGTTGCTGAGGGGTTTCGGGCTTGTTGCGCCCGCGCGCTCCTCTCCCATAAGAGAAGGTTGGGATACATGAAGAAGATGAACTTCTTGAAGGCTGCCTGCGCCGTTGCGCTTTCCGCAGCATGCTGCTTTGCCGTTGCGGGTTGTAGCTCGCAGCAGAGCAGCGATTCTGGCGATGTGTCTGTATACGACACCTCCGAAGGCGTTGCCGCCACAGTCAACGGAACCGAGATTGGCGAAAAGGTCGTCACGGCCTACATTGCGAACTACCGAACCGCTGCAAGCCTCGAAAGCGACAGCGATTGGGCGCAATGGCTCGTCGACAACGATTACACCGCTTCGAGCATTCGCGATACCGTCATCAACTACTACGTGAGCCAGGAGCTTATTCGCCAGGCCGCCAAGGAAAACGACGTGACCGTCGATTCCTCCGAGGTCGATGCCCAGGTTGAGAAGATGCGCTCCTACTATGATTCCGACGAGGATTGGCAAAGCGCCCTGAAGCAGATTGGGACCACCGAGTCGCAGTATCGCTCGCTGCTCGAGATTTCCATGCTGCAAAGCGCTCTGCTCGAGAAGGTTGCGCAGCCCGAGGAAATGACCGATGACGAAATCCTGAGCTACGCCTCCATGTATTCGAGCCTTTGGAATGGCGCGAAGAAGTCGAGCCATATCTTGTTCAACTCCGACGATGAGGCGACCGCCCAGGAAGTGCTCGACAAGATCAATTCCGGCGAGCTCGATTTCGCCGAGGCCGCCAAGGAATACTCGCAGGACTCTGGTAGCGCCGAAGACGGCGGCAACGTTGGTTGGGATAAGCTCACCTCGTTTGTCGACGAATACCAAACTGCGCTCGACGGGCTTGAAGAGGGTCAGGTTTCTGGCCTCGTGACCTCGAGCTACGGCATTCATATCATCAAGTGCACGCAGGTCTTCACCGCGCCCGACGAGATTACCTCGACCGATCAGATTCCTTCGGAATTCATCGATTACCTCAAGACTCAGCTGGAATCTTCACGTCAGCAGTCGGCTTATTCCGAGTGGTATCAGGAATATAAGGAAAACGCCGACATTCAGACCAACGATATGCCCAGCGGCCTTTCCTACGACGTAAGCCTCGATGGCATTGAGCCGTCCACCAGCAGCTCCTCGACGGCTACGACCGATTCGACCGATACCTCGACCACGACGACCGAGTCGAGCGACTCCTCTTCCGAATCGAGCAGCTCGACCGAGAGCAGCGATAGCTCGCAGAGCTCCTCGACGGAATCCACTTCCGAGTCGTCTTCAAGCTCATCGAAGTAAGGCGATCGAACATAAACCAACGAAAAGGCCCGCTTTTTGCGGGCCTTTTTGTGTCGAACCGACCTCATCGGTTCGAATCCCTGCTACATTGCTGGGAAATAAAAAACAAGCACGGTTTCCCGTGCCTGTAGCGTTTAAACTGGCGGAGAAGTGGGGATTCTGAATCGCGCTTCGCGCGCTTCACCTCGTCGGCTAAAGCCTCCTCGCGATTCGCTAAAACAGCCCGCTGGGCTGTTTCTTAACGCGAACCGACCTCATCGGTTCGAATCCCCACCTACGTTGTTGGGGAATAAAAAAACAAGCACGGTTTCCCGTGCCTGTAGCGTTTAAACTGGCGGAGAAGTGGGGATTCGAACCCCAGATACCCTTGTGGGGTATACTCACTTAGCAGGCGAGCACCTTCGGCCTCTCGGTCACTTCTCCGCTCGACACGCGCATTTTTAAGCGCGCAGGGGTGTATGATACCGTGACAACTAACCGAATGCAAGGGAGACTCCATGACTTCATCGTCGAATCGCAACGATGCTCTTGTCCGCTCGAATCGCGGCGCCCTTCTTATCAAGTTGCTCGCTCTGTTCGCCATCGCCCTCGCGGCGCTTCTCTGCGCCCCTCAGCCGGCTTTGGCGAAATCCTACACATGCCCCAGCGTTTCCATCGACGCTCAGGCAAATGCCGACGGGTCGCTTTCCGTGAAGGAAACGCGAACCTTCGATTTCTCGGGCGACTTCAGCGCGGTGTGGTGGAATTTCGAGAACATGCCGACGACCGAGAGCGTGCTTTCGATGAACTCGGTCACCTTCGAAAATCTCACGACGGGCGAGACCTCCTCGCTTCCCGAGGTCACTTTCCAGCGTTCGTGGCGCGATTCCGGCGGGGCCGACCATCCGTCGTATTCGGTGGACGAGGACAAAAGCACCGTGTATGTCTTCTTCGACGCCTCAGACGCCGAGGTGTCCATGACGCTGAGCTATACCATTTCGAATTTCGTGCAGGTATACGACGATGTTGCGGAAGTCTACTGGCAATACATCGGACACGGATGGTCGGTCGATAGCGACCATGTGTCCGCGACGCTTACCGTTCCCATTCCTTCGGGAACCGACCCCGGCGAAAATGTGCGCGCGTGGGGGCATGGCCCGCTCGACGGAAACCTTTCCATCGACTCAAACGGCACGATTCATGCGCAGGTCTCGTCGGTTTCCGCTGGCGGCTATGCGGAAATCCACACGGTATTCCCCTCTTCGTGGATGTCGGTGTCGGGTTCGGCGCCCAACAAATATATGGGCAATCGCCTCGAGACGGTGCTTGCCGACGAAGAGAAGCTTGCGACGCAGGCGAATACCGCTCGTTTGCAATCGCTTGCCGTGATTGTGGTGAGCCTGCTCGTTTCGCTTGGCATCATTGCGTGGGCGGTTGTGATGTTTTTCCGCCACGGCCGCGAATACAAGCCGAATTTCACCGAGAAATATTGGCGCGACGTTCCTGAGAAGGGCATTGCCCCGGCAGTGGTCGGCCGTCTGTGGCGTTGGGATGCGGAATCGGCCAACGACCTCACGGCGACGCTCATGCACCTTTCCCATATCGGGGCGATTCGCATCGACGCTGGTTCCTATGAAGCGCCGGGCGGCGGGTTGCTTGGCCGCAAGATGAAAACGGTGCACGATTATTACATCACGCGCTTGCCGGGGTGGAAAGACAAGCTCTGCGACCCCATAGACAAGCAAACGATGCGGCTCGTGTTCGAGACCATCGGCAAAGGCGCCGATTCGCTGTGGTTCGGAACAATCCAGGAGTACGGCTCCAAAGAGCCGCAGAAATTCCTCGACGCGATGGAAACGTGGCAGGGCGTTGTCTCCGCCGAAACGAACAAGCGCGATTTCTTCGAGGCGAAGGGCAACAGCTACAAGGTTGGGTTCGTGGCCTTCGCTGCCGTGATCGTGTTCGTCGCCATTGTGCTTCTGGTAGTGCTCGAGAATCTCGTCGTTTCGATTGCGTTGCTGCCTGCGGCTGTCGTCCTGTTCGTCTTGTCCCGCTTCATGACCCGTCGAAGCCGCGAGGCCGTGGAGCTTCATGCGAAATGCGAGGGTCTGCGCAATTGGCTGAAGGATTTCAGCTTGCTCGATGAGCGCCTGCCGACCGATGTGAAGGTGTGGGGCGAATTCATGGTGTACGCCTACGTTCTCGGCGTTGCCGAAGAGGCGATGCGCGCTCTTAAGATTGCGTTGCCCCAGGTTGCCGAGGACGAAGCGTTCACGACGACGACGGGCTATTGGCTCATGTCCCACCACTACGGCATGGCGGGTTCCCACCCAACGGAAAGCCCAGTCGATATGTTCCAAACCATGCAGTCCAATACCCTGCAGACGGTGAACGAGGCCCTAAGCGCCGCATCGGGGAACTTCTCCGACGGCGGCGGTTTCGGCGGCGGCTTCTCGGGTGGCGGTGGCTTTTCTGGCGGCGGCTTCGGCGGAGGCGGCGGCGGTGCGCGGTAGGCCGCCGATCCCTGGCTATTCGGCGATATTTGCGCGTTCGGGAAAATGAGTCGCTATACTTCGATTTTGACAAGGTGGCCGCCGAGTGGAAGAGGCGATTTTCGTGGCCGAGGAAAAACCGTTGGTCGGAATCATCATGGGCAGCGAAAGCGACATGCCCAATATGGAAGCGTGCATGAAGCAGCTCGAGGAATTCGGCATCCCCTACGAGGTGAAGGTTGCGAGCGCCCATCGCAAGCCTGCCGAAGTCCACGATTGGGCATCGAACGCCGAAGCGCGCGGTATGCGAGTCATCGTGGCCGCGGCGGGCAAGGCGGCCCATCTCGGCGGCGTGGTCGCTGCGTATACGCCGTTGCCGGTCATCGCCGTTCCCATGAAGACGAGCGACCTCGGCGGCTTGGACTCGCTGCTGTCTATGGTACAGATGCCTTCGGGCGTGCCCGTTGCATGCGTTGCGATTAACGGCGCCAAAAATGCGGCCATTCTCGCCGTTCAAATGCTCGGCACCGGCAACGATGATTGCCGCAAGAAGATCGCCGATTTCAAAGCGAAAATGGCCGAATAGCGTTGAGCTTATCCCTGAAAGCGGCGCCGGTGGTGTCGCTTTCAGGTTTTCGGAGCGGGTGCTGGGTATTGCGATAGGGAATACGAACCATCCGCTGCAGGGGGAATCCATGACAAAAAAATTGCTGATGGGAAACGAGGCATTCGCTCACGCTGCGCTCGAGGCGGGCGTGCGCGTCGTTGCCGGGTATCCGGGCACGCCGTCGAGCGAGCTTATCGAAACGGTATCGCGTCAGGTGCAATCCGGTGCGGCCCAAGGCGTGCATGTGGAATGGTCCACAAACGAAAAAGCCGCCCTTGAGTTGCTCGCCGGCGCATCATACGCCGGCGCGCGCACGCTGTTTACATGCAAACAGGTCGGCCTCAATGTGGCGAGCGACCCGCTTATGAGCTTGAACTACGTTGGCGTCGAGGGCGGCTGCGTCATCTACGTCGCCGACGACCCAGGCCCAATCTCTTCCCAAACCGAGCAAGATACTCGTCGGTTCGCCTCGTTCGCGAAGATCCCCGTATTCGACCCCTCCGATGTTGAGCAGGGCGTAGAGATGATGCGCGCGGCTTTCGAGCTTTCCGAGCACTATCGAACGCCCGTCATCGTTCGTCCGACGACGCGCGTATGCCATTCGTCGGCTTTCGTGGATATTGCGGAAACCACCAGCGCATGCGATGCGAATGGTTTTGCGAAAGACGATTCGCGTTGGGTTATCTTCCCGTCGCGTGCCTATCGTGGCCACGAAGAAATCAACGATCGCCTGCCGAAAATCGCCGAGGAATTCTCGGGGGTATCTGGCGGCGAAACCCCGTCGGGGGCTGCGCAAGGCGACCTTTCCCGCTTCAATCCCATCGAGGATTGCGGCGAGTCTCCGAAATTCGGCATCGTATGCGGGGGCGTTTCGTATGCCTACGCGCGAGAGGCGCTCTCCCTTCTTGAAAGTTGCGCATCGCTTCCGGCGTATCGCCTTATGCAGGTAGGAACTCCCTATCCGTTCCCCGAGGCGCGTGCCAACGAATTCGCCGATGGGCTCGATTCGATTATCGTGTTCGAAGAGCTCGACCATGTGCTCGAAGACGACCTCGTGCATCTTATGGGCCTTCGCGCCGCCAGCGGCCTTTCCGTCGCGAAAGTTTGCGGGCGTGCGTCGGGCGCGTGCAGGCGTGCGGGCGAAAACGACGTTGACGATATAGCTCACCGCCTCGCTGGCTTCTTCGCCGTTGATTATTCGCCTAAGAAGGTCGATTCCGCGGCGGCGCTCGGTATTGAGCTCCCCGTGCGCCCGCCCGTTTTGTGCGCCGGCTGCCCGCATCGTGGGGCTTTCTACGCATGCAAGCAGGCGGTAAAGAAAATGCGCGTGCGCGCTACGTTCTCGGGCGACATTGGGTGCTACACGCTCGGCAACGCCAAGCCGCTCGATGCCGTGGACACATGTCTTTGCATGGGCGCTGGCATCACCATGGCGCAGGGCCTCGGTGTGGCCGAGCCTGGCGTGAAGCAGCTGGCCTTTATCGGCGATTCGACGTTTTTCGCGAGCGGCATGACGGGCGTTGCCAATGCCGTGTACAACCAGCACGACATTACGGTATGCGTGCTGGACAATTCCACGACGGCCATGACGGGCGGCCAACCCCATCCTGGCACGGGCAATACGCTTATGGGCGAGCATAGCCAGGCGCTTTCCATCGAGCGCGTGCTTACGGCGCTCGGCGTGGAATGCATCGAATTCGCCAACCCCCACCGCCTCGACGAAAGCGTCGAGGCGGTTACGCGCGCGCTGCAATTCGAAGGTCCGTCGGCGATTATCTTCCGAGCGCCTTGCGTGAACCTCGTGAAGCCAGGCCTTCCCGTTGGGATATGCGCCGAAACGTGCACGGGCTGCAAGAAATGCATCGTGTCCATCGGCTGTCCCGCCATCGGGTTTAACGGCGAGGTTGCCGTTGTGGACGAGTCACTCTGCACGGGCTGCGGCCTTTGCGTTCAGGTTTGTCCTTTCGGGAGCATCGCGCCTGCTTGTTCGCAGGCGTAGGGGCGCCCAGTCGAAAGCTGGGTGCTGCCGCATTCGGCTTTCGCCTTCCGGCCGCGCTGCCGTTTCGCTGCGCCCTTCTTTTTTGGGTCAGCCAAGGGTGCTTGGTTTTCGTCCGATGACTTTTATTCGGCCAATGATTGTGGATGGTGTTCGATGAAAAACGTTGTTCTCACTGGTATTGGCGGGCAGGGTACGGTGCTCGCCGCGAAAATTTTGGCCCAGGCGGCTCAGGCGCGTGGGTGGCATGTGCGCACGGCCGAAACCATCGGCATGGCACAGCGCGGCGGAAGCGTTACCAGCCACGTGCGCATGGGCGATGCGGGCGAACGCGTGTCGGCGCCGCTTGTGAACGCGGGTGCGGCCGACATGCTCATCGCATTCGAGCCAGGCGAAGCCGCTCGCGTGCTGAATTTACTTTCTCCCGATGGCGTGCTCGTGAGCGCCTCGGAAGTGAAGCAGCCCGTTTCCGCTTCGCTTTCGAAAGCGGTCTACGCCGCCGACCCCGTGATTGAAGCGTTGCAGAAACGCCAAGCCACTACCGTTTTCGTCGACGGGGCCTCCTTGCTCAAGCTCATCGGCAATCCGAAAGCGCTCAATATCGTGCTGCTTACGGTCGCCGTCGCCCAGCGCAACGCGCAAGGCGATCCTGTTTTGGGCATTACTTTCGAAGAGCTCCAAGAGGCCATTCGAACGTGCGTGAAACCGAAATTCGTCGATATGAACCTCGCGGCGGTAGAAGCGGTGCGCAAAGAGCTCAACCTCTAGGCGGAGCCGATCGCGGGACAAAAGAGTGAACGAGGCGGGTCAAAGGAACAGCCCCTTTGACCCGCCGACTCATGTTTTTGGTCTGCAGCCGCAACGGGCCAACCCGAAAAATCCCTCATTCCCACTCGCGCTGGATACCCTATTAACCAGGCAAAACAATAAAATTACCCAGCGGGGGTAATGGTCGCGCGCGTATGTATGCCTCATTATCTTCCTCGTCAAAGCTGCCGGGAGGGCAGTGAATCAGCGAAGGAAGAAGGGGGAGATATGACCGAGGAACGCAACCCCGCGACAGATGTCGCGGCCGACGAATCGGCCCATGCGCCCAAGCAGAAAAACAAGAAGAAGCCCGCCATTGTGGCCGCAACGATCGTCGTTGTGTTGGTGCTCGCGGGCGCAGGCTTTTGGGTGTGGCACGAGCAGCCCAGCTTTTGCAACTCCGTTTGCCACAGCCCCATGGACAACTATGTCGAAAGCTACTCGTCGGGCGATGCCGGCATGCTGGTCACGAAGCACGCCGAAGCTGGCAAGAATTGCCTCGACTGTCACAACCCCGTGCTTACCGAGCAGCTGACCGAAGTGTGCGCCTGGCTGGCCGATGATTTCCCCATGACCGAAGACGGCATGCTGAATACCGGCAAAGAAATCGCCACTGAGCAGTTCTGCACCAACGATGGTTGCCACAACATGCAAGACGTGGTGGATGCCACGTGGGGCTTCGAGGGCAACGATGCGAAATACAACCCGCATTCCAGCCATCAAGACAATCAGCTCGAATGCGGCGACTGCCACAAATCGCACGAAACCAGCACGCTGTACTGCGCAAAATGCCATGACCTGAACGTGCCCGAAGGCTGGGAGGCCGCTCATGAGTAACGTATCTCGCCGCAATTTCTTCAAAGGCGCAGGCGTCGCCGCCTTGGCTGCCGCTGCTGCGGGCTCGCTTTCTGGCTGCGGAAACGGCTACGAGAGCAATAACCCCGTCAAAGACGAGACCACGCAGCGCCCCGCAAGCCCGAGCTGGCTTGGCGATGCGCCCGTCATCAACGAGGCCGACATCACCGAAACGCTCGACTACGAAGTGGTCGTCGTCGGTCTTCGCACGGGCGGACTGCCGGCGCTTATGTCTGCCGCGGAAAATGGCGCGCGCGTGCTCGGTATCGAGCAAATGAGCAAAATCGCCGAACCCCGCGAAGACCTCGGCGCCATCAATTCTCGCTACCAGCTGGAAGCGTTCGATGAGTTCCCCCAGTTCAAAATTGACAAAATGGAGATCATGGAAGACATCGTCCGCTACGCGAACGGCTTTGTGAACTACGACCTCATCAAACTTTGGGCCGATGAGTCTGGCGACATGATCAATTGGCTTTCTGACATCATTTGCCGCGACGGCAAGTTCAAGATGTGGTTCGAGGGCTCTGTGGGCACCGAAGGTCAGGGCGCGCGCGACAAGGCATGGGCTACGGGCCACAGCCCCCAAAAGCTCGTCGACGACAAAGAGGTCACCTTCGGCGGTACCATGCGCGATTACGCCATCGAAAACGGCGCCGAGATTCGCTACGACACGATGCTCGTGAAGTGCGAGCAGGATGAAAGCGGTCGCGTCACCGGCGTCATTTGCCGCGACGGCAACGACCTGCACTACATTCGCGTGAATGCCAGCAAGGGCGTCATTCTTGCCACGGGCGGCTATGTGGCCAACACCGAGATGGTCGAAGCGCGCCAGGCTTGGAACAACCGCCTGAAAATCAACATCCCCGTCGGCGGCAGCTGCACGGGCGACGGCATCAAGGCCGCCATGTGGTGCGGAGCCACTATCGACCCCATCGGCTGCGCGGTCACGTTCAATCGCGCTTGCTGCAAACCCGACGAGGTCGCTGGCAGCGATTTGCGCGGCAAGTGGTTCTGGTTCGGCGAGCAGCCCTTCTTGAAGGTGAATCTGCAGGGCAAGCGCTTCTGCAACGAGAGCGGCCCGTACGACTACATGCTGCACTCTGCGTTCATGCAGCCCTACCATACCTACGTCGACATCTGGGATTCCGACTATGTCGAGCAGGTCAAACAGCTCAACGAAGTCGGCTGCTGCCGCCTGTACCCCTTTGACAACGGCGCTCCGTCGAATATGGACATCTCCGCCATGCAGAGCAAGTTCGATCAGCTCGAAGAGGCCGGCTATATTCAGAAGGCCGACACGATGGAAGAGCTTGCCGCGAAGCTGAACCTTCCCGTGGATAACACCGTTGCCACGTGGGAGCGCTACAACAAATTTGCCGAGCAGGGCAAAGACGAAGACTACAACAAGGAGCCCTATCGTCTTACCTCGCTCACGCATCCGCCCTACTACGGCGTTCGCACGGGTGCGTGGTTCTTGGCCACCATCGACGGATGCCCCATCAACACCGACATGCACCCGATGAACGAGGCAGGCGAGCAGATCGACGGCCTGTACCTGGTGGGCAACGATTCCGGCGGCTTCTTCAGCGTCAGCTATCCGAACCTCATGACGGGCCTGGCGGCAGGACGCACCATGACGTTCGGTCGTCGTGCCGGCATGCTTGCCGCGACGGGTCAGGCGTAAGCATTTCTGCGGGCCTGGTTCTGCATGGTGTCGATTTGGGCTCGCTGACGGTTGGCGGGGATTCGCTTTTTCTAAGGAGGATCCCCGCCCCCTCATTCAAACCTCTCTTTTGGCCGCTTGCGTTTCCCCTTATGCGCGAGCGTGCTCCTTTCCCCTCTGGTGCCGCAAGGCGCCATGCCCGATGCTTCCCCTCTCTGAAGCATCGGGTTTTTTGCTACAATGGCGCGGTTTGACAGAGCTCCCTCTAGGGAAGGCGCACATGCAGACACATGGCTTCGATGCATCGTTTTGGCGCGTGACTGGCGCGCTGTGCCTCGTTCTTGCTGCGTCGACCTTCATGAATGTCGCGGCTTTTCCTCTCTTCGATCATGTTTTTGCCTACGCGCGCGATATATCCGTGTTTGCGAATGCGGCCTGTTTGGTTGTTGTCGCGCTTATCGCGGCATTCAAGTCTTCGCTGCTCAATTCCCGTCTCATCACCATCGCCGCAATCGCCTGTATGGCGGCTGGGTCTGTGGGCATTGCCCTCTCCCTTGTGTTTTCTTTGCCCGCTTTGCTTGTTGTCTCGTCGAGCGTGTCGGCCGCCGCTCGTGGGTGGGCAAGCGTTGTGGTGGGGGTTGCGCTTACGAGGTTTCCCGCTGCTGTTGCCGCCCAGGCGGTTACTTTGGCATTTTTGGGAGATTGCGCCGCTGGGCTAGCTGCGTGGCTGCTGCCTACGAGCGTCGGTTTGCTTGCGTTCTTCATCGCCCCGATCGCGGCATTGCTTCTGGCCTGCCAAGATGCCAAACCCGCCTTGGCTCAGGTTCGCGATTCCGAATCTCCAGCCGACATCGCCATCACGCAGCCCTCGTCGTTTTTGGCGCTCGGCAGCCAGCTGTTTGTCTGTCTGTGCCTCTTTCGCGTGGCCTTCGGCTTCTCGCTGCGCTTCGGCGAAGCGAACGGCGCGCCTCTCACCGATCTCTTCTCCATCGTTCCCGTGGGGATTTTGGCCATAGCTACCGTCGCCTCTGCGGGCAAACTTATGAAAAGCGACCTGCTCGCTCAGATCTCCGTGCTGTTCGTGCTTGCGGGATTTTTCGTCGTTACGATTTCCTCGCCGTGGGCGTATCCAGCCAGCGTTGCGCTGCTTTCGTGCGGAAATTCCCTCTTCGATGTGGTGGCGTGGGTCGTCCTTGCTTCGGTTGGCGCGCGTAACGTGCGAGCGTCGGTGGCCACAATAGCGTGGGGTCGAGGCCTCTCGGCAATGGGGACCGTCGTGGGCGCTGCGCTCGGCGTATGGGCGAGCTCAACATCGGTTACGCATCCCATTGCTATGCAGCTCATGGCAGGTGCGCTTATCGTTGCGTTTGCGGCTTACGCTCTCATCGGGCTGAAGGAGTTCAGCTTCATCGGCACCATCAACGGCATTACCGAGGTTGTGGACGAGTCGCCTTCTGTGGTCGAGGAGGCCCCTCACGCGACGCTCGCGCAGGCATGCGCCGTCATCGCCGATCGCTGCTCGCTCACTCCGCGAGAATGCGAGGTCTTCGAAATGCTCGCTCGGGGCCGCGACAGCTTCTACATACAAGAGCAGCTCACCGTATCGCGCAATACCGTGAAGGCTCACGTCAAACATATATATGCGAAGCTCGACATTCATGCGCACCAAGACCTGCTCGACATGGTAGAGGCGGAGATGTCGAAATAAGTTGGCTTTCGTGTCCGATGCGTTCCTTTCGGGTAAGATGAAAACGCTTCGAATCCTGTGGTTTCGCGCAGAATCGAAGCGTCTGTTCTTTCAAAGTACGCATCGCATCCAAAAGAGGGCACCATGCAACTTACCGACGAACAATTCGAGCTCATCAAGGGGCAGTTCAAAACCCTGAAAGATCGCTCGCCGTTTTACGCGAAGAAATTCGCGGACATCGATTTGTCCGACGTGCAAACCCAGGCCGACTTCGAGAAGCTTCCTTTTTCCGAAAAGGCCGATTTGCGCGAAGCGTACCCGCTGGGAATCCAGGCGGTTCCCGATGAAGAGGTCGTTCGCATCCATAGTTCTTCGGGGACCACGGGCACGCCCGTTATCATTCCCTATACCGCGCAAGACGTGCGCGATTGGGCCGACATGTTCGCCCGTTGCTACGAAACGGCGGGCATCACGAACAAAGACCGCATCCAAATTACTCCCGGCTACGGCTTGTGGACGGCGGGCATCGGTTTCCAGCTTGGTTGCGAGCGTCTTGGCGCGATGGCCATCCCCATGGGCCCCGGCAATACCGAAAAGCAGCTGCGCATGATGCAGGATCTGCATACGACGGTCATCACGGGAACGAGCAGCTACGCGCTTCTCCTCGCCGAAGAGATTTCCAAACGCGGCTTGCGCGACAAGCTCGACCTGAAGAAGGGCGTCATCGGTTCCGAACGCTGGGGCGATAAGATGCGCCGCCGCATCGCTGACGAAATGGGCGTCGAGATTTTCGATATCTACGGTCTTACCGAGATTTACGGACCGGGCATTGGCATTTCCTGCAGCGAGCACAATGGTATGCATATTTGGAGCGATTACGTCTATTGCGAAATCGTCGATCCCAAAACCGGCGAGCCGCTGCCCGATGGCGAAACCGGCGAACTGGTGCTCACCACGCTGCGCAAGCAGGGCGCGCCGCTTATCCGCTATCGCACGCACGACCTTACGCGCATCATTCCGGGTACGTGCGCTTGTGGTTTGGACCATCCCCGCATCGATATCCTCGTTGGGCGCACCGACGATATGGTGAAGGTGAAGGGATGCAATATGTTCCCCGCCCAAATAGAGGAAGTCATTAAGTTCACCGATGGCGCAAGCTCCGAGTACCAAGTCATGATTGAAGCGGTGGATGGCCGCGACGTGCTCACCGTGCTCTTCGAGACGGAGCTCGAGGGCGAGCAGCGCGAGAGGTGCGAACAGGAGCTCGCATTGCTCTTCAAGGCGAAGATTGGATGCACTCCTGAAGCGAAGGGCGTCCCCTTGGGCGATCTTCCACGTTCTGAAAAGAAAACGAAAAGAATTTTCGACAGTCGATATTAATAAAACCGCAGTTCAGAGAGCACTCGAAAGGGTGCTCTCTTTGCGTTCGGCAAAAAAGTCTCAACTTTTTCGAAAAAATCTGTTGACACGCCTTTGGGAAGTGCGTAATATACATCCTCGCGCTGAGCACGGGAAGCCGCCGCGAAGCGGGCCGCCCGGGAGCGAAAGCCCCAGGTCGGGAACC
>CAVHFS010000027.1:0-31253 GCA_963635715.1 Subdoligranulum sp. CAG:314
CTCGAACCCCGGACCTTGGGATTAAGAGTCCCCTGCTCTACCAACTAAGCTAACGATCCAAGTAGAAAGCGTATGTAAAGGTTCGCGGTTTCCCGCAGCCATCGTTCGCGCGCCTTCAATCGCTCGCGATGCCTCTTTTCCCAAAAGAAACTGGGGTGGGTGATCGGATTCGAACCGACGACCTCAAGAGCCACAATCTTGCGCCCTAACCAACTAGGCCACACCCACCATGCTCCCTTTCGAGAACCGCCGAGCCTATGGCCAAGCGGCAAGCGAATACTATACAGATGCGTGAGCGATTGTGCAAGTGGAAATTAAAAAAAAATCGCCCCAAGGATACTGACCATGGGGCGCTGAAGAAAGCTGGAGGAATGGTGCCCCCGGCGGGAATCGAACCCACAACCATCGGATTAGAAGTCCGGTGCTCTATCCGTTGAGCCACGGGGGCAGATGCAGCGTTTCATTATATACGAAGCCGCGCGCATTCACGCGCGGCGATTACCGAAAGAGGCGAGTTCCCTAAGCCTCCTGGTCGGAGGCCTCTTCAACTGCCGGCTCATCGGGCTCGAAATCGACGGTGGGAGCGTCGTTCCATACTTCTTCAAGGCGATAGTAGTCGCGCCCTTCGGGCTGGAAGCAATGCACAACGAAATCGCCGAAGTCGAGCAGGGCCCAAAAGCCCTCGTCGGCGCCTTCGATGCCGATTGGCTTCACTCCCGCTTCTTTTACTTCGGCCTCCTCAATGGCGTCGAGCACCGCGTCGACTTGACGATTGTTCTGAGCGGTGACGATGACGAAATAATCGGTCACGCTGACGAGCTCTCGAACGTCCTGAATCACGATGTCGCAAGCCTTTTTCGAATCGGCGGCCTTCGCGGCGATCATTACTTTCTCAAGCGACGTGAGTCCTTTGTCTTTTGCCATTCGGCAAATCCTTTCCTTATCAACTGGGCGCTCGCCCTCATCTTTTCCTAATCGATGGGGATGATGCGCGCACCGCCCGGCGTGCGGGCGACATTCTTTTGTTCTGGGACGCAAGGCTGGGCATCGCCGAGAGAGTCTGTACCATCGTCCCCCTGACTGCGCGAGGTCGCATCTCCCCGCGCTTCCTGCTCGCCCCCCTCGGACGAATCGCAACAAGTCGACGAAGGCGCATAAAGCTCAGCGTGCTCGAGGTTCATATGGTCGCGCTTCTCCTCGCGCACGCGATTACGCTCGCAGGCGGCCTTATGGGCAAGCTCGATTTGCTGCTCCGCCAACTGAGCAAGCGCTTCGCGCCGCTCAATCTCATCGGCAATCGAACTTGCTTCTTCATCGGCGCTCGATGCCTCGGCCTTGTCGGCCTCCTCGCGCGCCAAACGACGCTTGCGCTCGATGACCAACGAATTGTACACGTCGAGCGAAGGCGGCGCCACCACCATATCAGCCGACAGCAGATACATGAAGTTGGCCTTGTACGTTCTGTAGAACAGCTCATCCAAGCTCACTTCGCCCACCGCGTCGCGCAAACCCTGAATATCGGGGAAATTGCGGCCGGGTTCGATGATGTCCGCAACGAATATCACCATGTCCAAATCGGACATGCCGACCTCGCCGCATGTGTGTCGCCCAATCGCTTGAAGCACCGCATCCGAAAGGTCGGGGAACACATCTCGCAAGGTTGCGGCGGCAGTCCACGAATGGAGCACCCCCACGGCATTTTCGCGCACCTCTTTTTTGGCGAGCTTGAGCTTTTTCGCTTTGCGCTTGAGCTCATCGCTCGTAAGGGATTTGTCCCAATCGTGCAGAAGGCCCGCAACGGCGGCCTCAGATTGGTCCACGCCATAGATGCGTGCGAGCTGCTCGGCGGTTTGCGACACGCCAAGCGAATGGCGATATCTCGACGCCTTCACTCGATCGCGAAGGGCCAAGCGCATCTCGTCGAAACGATCGGGAGATATCTCCAATCCCAGCACTTCACGCTTCGGCTCTGTCGACTTGCTCTTTTTTGTTTTTTTCGATTTGACCTTGGCCATTGTCAACGCTCCCTGAAAAGCCCGAGGCTTGCGCTATCGGTAAAGCCCGTGCGCCTCGATATAGTCTGCCACAACGGCGGGCACCATATCGCGAATAGACTGCCCCGCCCTCGTTTTCTCCCTCAAATCGGTAGAAGAAAGCTCCATGGGCGCCATATCGACACACTCGATTGTCGCAGCCCCGATGGCCCTCGCAGCTCTCGCGAGCGACGCTTCGTCAAGCTCGCTCCCCGGGCGTATCGAGACAACGGCGAAACGCGCAAGATCGCCCAAGCTCAGCGCCTCATGCCACTCGTCCACATGCTCGAGGGAATCGGAGCCCATGAGAAACACGAGTTCCACGTTCTGAGGGAATTTCACGCGCAGCTCGCGCAGGGTATCGACGGTGTAGGTTTCGCCTGCGCGATCGATTTCGATGCGGCTTGCGGCGAACGAGGGCTCATTCGCGATGGCGGCGCATACCATGGCGAAACGGTCTTCGGCCGACGCCAAGGCGCGCCCGCGTTTCATCCACGGGTCGCCCGCCACCACGAACAGCACGCCGTCCAAACCGAGGTCGCACATGGCGCATTCTGCGATGGCGAGATGCGCATTGTGGATGGGGTCGAACGTGCCGCCCAGAATACCCAGCCTGTGCGGCCGCCCATCGGCGCCCAGCTCATCGAAACGCGTAAGCACCGATGCGTCCGCACGCGGTCGAAACGGTTCCTCGCCGCAAAACGCCATGCTATTCCCTCACCTGCCCCATGCCGCGCACGAGGTATTTGTATGTGGTGAGCGCCTCCAACGCGAAGGGGCCGCGCACGTGCAGCTTCTGCGTGGAAATGCCGATTTCGGCGCCCAAACCGAAACAGCCGCCGTCGGTGAAGCGCGTCGACGCGTTCGCGTATACCGCCGCCGCATCAACGCCCGCGAAAAACTCCTCGATCGCTTCGGCGCCCGCCTGGCTCGTCTCATCGGCGACGATGCATTCGGAATGCCTCGTTCCGAATCGATTGATATGCTCGACGGCCGCATCGACTCCCGATACCGTCTTCGCGCTTATCTCGAGCGCAAGGTATTCGCGGCCCCAATCGTCTTCGGTCGCGTCGATGAAGTGGTCGGCCACGCCAGCCGTTTGCGCCGCCGCGCGCGCCGCTTCATCGCCATGGATAGTGACGCCCGCCTCGGCGAGCGCCGCGCACGCTTTCGGCAGGAAATCGGCCGCTATCGACTCGTCGACGAGCAGCGATTCGCAGGCGTTGCATACGCCGACGCGTTGCGTTTTCGCATTCAGCAGAATGCTGATGGCGCGATCGAAATCGGCCGTTTCGTGAACGTAGATATGGCAATTGCCCGTTCCCGTCTCAATAACGGGAACGGTGGCGCATTCGACGCAATGACGGATAAGCCCCGCACCGCCGCGAGGAATGAGCACGTCGACGATACCTCGGGCGCGCATGAGCGCGTCGGTCGCGCTGCGATCGGGGGTATCGATAAACGAAATGGCGGCGGCAGGAAAGCCCTCAGCAACCACCGCCTCGCGCAAAGCCGCGACGATGGCGGCATTCGAGCGAAGCGCCTGCGAGCCGCCGCGCAGCACGCACGCGTTGCCCGATTTCAGCGAGATGCCCGCGGCATCGGCCGTCACATTGGGACGCGCCTCGTACACCATGGCCACCACGCCCAAAGGAACGCTAACGCGCTGCATAACCATGCCGGCATCCATCTTCCGCTGCTCGAGCACGCGGCCAACCGGATCGGGCAATGCGGCGAGCGACTCGAGCGCCAAGGCCATCGCCTCAACGCGATCGCTATCCAAGTGCAGCCTATCGAGCAGACCCGCCGACATGCCGGCGACCTCGCCCGCCTTCATATCGGCCGCGTTGCCTTCAAGAATCAAAGGAATATGCGTGCGCAAAGCAGCAGCCATGGAGAAGAGCGCCCGATTGCGCGCCTCTTCCGAAGCTCGCCCAACCACGCGAGAAGCGTCCCGCGCAGCAAGCGCGATAGCACGAACGTCGTTTTCGATTGAAGTCATATTCATCCTCGCTCAACCCTCACCAGCGTCGTTTCGCCCTGGCCATGCATCTCCGCTTCGGGCAGGTCCTGGCTCGCACGAACAGCACATTAAGTGCTGTTCGGCTCGTGCGGAATCTTGCGGAGCCGCACGCCCAGGGCGAAACGACCGACCCGACTATCAATCAGAAGTTAGAACTTCGGTGGCTCGGATTTGGCATGTGATTCCACAAGATTCCGCACGAGCCAGAAGCCACTTAATGTGGCTTCTGCGCGAGCCAGGACCTGCCCGAAGTGGAATCACATGCCAAATCCGAGCCACCCCAAGCATTATTCGAACAAGATTAGTTCATCGCGATGCACGGCGACGTCGGCTTCTCCTGAGCGAACCGATTCAGCCGAGCAACGGGCCAAACCGCGACCGATGACGAAGCCTGCGCTATCCACCACATCGATCACGTCTTCGGTCTCGAAATCGCCCTCGACACGCTTCACACCCACAGAAAGCAACGATCCCCCGCCCTCGACGAGAGCGGAAACGGCGCCATCGTCAACGCGCAAAGACCCTTTCACCGAATCGCCCAGCGCGATCCACAGCTTGCGCGGCGTGATTTCGTGCGGCTTCTCGGCGGCAGTGAACAGCGTTCCGATAGGCTCGTCGTCAAGGGAATGAATGACGGCGTCTTGCGCGCGACCGCTGCAGATGACCAGAGGGATGCCCGCCGCCGCAAGCACGCGCGCGCTCGTAAGCTTGGTAATCATGCCTCCTGAGCCCACGGCGCTGCCCGCGCCCGACGCGCCCGCTAAGATTTCGGGCGTTATGCAATCTACGCGCTTGATTATCCGAGCCGATGGGTCGGTTTTCGGATTCGCGGTGTATAGGCCGTCGATATCGCTCAATATCACCACCCTATCGGCGTCGGCCAAACAGGCGACGAGCGCCGCAAGCGTGTCGTTGTCGCCGAATTTAATCTGCTCCAACGACACGGTGTCATTCTCGTTGACAATGGGAACCACGTTGAGCTCAACCAAACGACGAAACGTATCCCGAGCATGCAAATAGGCGCTTCTGTCGGCGGTGTCGCGCCGCGTGAGCAACACAAGCGAGGTAAGCATTCCATAAGGGGAAAACACCTGGTCGTATGCAGCAAGAAGCACGCGCTGCCCAACGCTTGCCGCCGCCTGCACGCTCGGCATGTCGTCGGGTCGGGAAAGCGGCAGGCCAAGCGCCTCAAGACCACAGGGAATCGCCCCTGAGCTCACGATGATCACTCGCCAACCATCGCGACGCACGCGTGCCACCTGATGCGCCAAATCGGCGAGATAGGCGCGGTCGCATTTGCCTTCCTCGTCGGTTAGCGTGTTCGATCCGATTTTGATGACGGCCACTCTATACGAATTGCCGTTCTCAAAGTTTTCCGCAGCCATGCCCACCGTGCCTCCTAGGCCTAATCGTCAAGTTCGGCAAAGATATCTTCGTGCATTTCGGCAGTCTCGAATTCGAACGAACGGCCTACGATGCGAATCTCGTCGCCATTGACGGCACCCGCCTTGAGAAGCGCCTTTTCCAAACCGAGACGATTGAAGCGGTGCTGCAAAAACGAGAGGGCCTCGTCGTTTTCCCAATCGGTCTGCACGACCATGCGCTCAATCTGAACCCCCTCGACGCGAAAGATTCCGTCGGAGAGCTTGCGCACGTTGAATTTCCGATCGCGCAGCTCGCGCTTGTGCTGCCAAACCTGATCGTATTGGATTTCCCCAGCCTGGGCCTGCTTGGCGGCGCTACGCAGCTCGAATACCTTATCGGCGATCGCATGGATAAGGGAATCCACCCCCTTGCCCGTGAGGGCCGATATCTCGAAGACTCGGGAGGCCTCGTCGACCCCGTCGGCGTATTCGTTTCCACCAAAAGCCTGAATGGCGTCGCGACGCACTTCCTCCTTCAGGCGACGAATCGCATCCTCAGTGCCGGGCACGTCGACCTTGTTCGCCACCACGATGCGCGGCCGCTGAGCCAGCTCGTCGGCGTACAGGGCAAGCTCGTTGTTGATGATGCGATAATCCTCCACAGGATCGCGCCCCTCGTAGCCTCCCGTCATATCGACCACGTGCACGATGAGGGCGGTTCGCTCGATATGGCGCAAGAACTCATGCCCCAGTCCCTTGCCTTCATGGGCGCCTTCGATAAGGCCGGGGATGTCAGCGACGACGAAATTATGCTCGTCGCCCTGAACAACGCCCAGATTCGGCACCAAGGTGGTGAAGGGATAATCGGCTATCTTGGGGCGAGCAGCGCTCATCCGGGAGATGAGCGAGCTTTTGCCCGCCGAGGGAACACCGACAAGCGCCGCATCGGCCATGAGCTTCATTTCGAGCTCAATCCAGCATTCCTGCGCCGGCTCACCAAGCTCCGCAAAGGCAGGAGCGCGGCGCGTCGAGGTCACGAAGTGGATATTGCCACGGCCTCCATGGCCGCCTTCGGCTACCACGACGCGCTCCCCGTCATGGGTAAGGTCGGCGATGAGCTCGCCCGTCTGTTTGGTCTCTTCGAAATACTCATGGACGACCGTTCCAACGGGGACTCTCAAGATGAGGTCTTCGCCAGTTGCGCCGTGCATTCGCTTGCCCATGCCATGAGTGCCGCGCGTTGCCTTGAAGTGATGCTTGAAGCGATAATCGAGCAACGACGAGACCGACTGGTCGGCCTCGAGAACGACATTGCCGCCATGACCGCCGTCGCCGCCGTCGGGCCCGCCTTTGGGAACATGGGCCTCGCGTCGAAAGCTCATGCAGCCCGCGCCGCCGTCGCCGCCTTTGACGAAAATTCGCACCTTGTCTACGAACATAGCGTTCCAATCTGAAAGAGAGACGAAGCGCAACGCTCCGTCGAAGAATCTTGCTATTCGGGAATTATACGCAACGAGCCTTTCTTCTCGACGGAAGACAAGCGCATCACCCCAAATACGGAAAAAGCCCGCCGCATTACGCGGCGAGCTTTCCCCTCCCCTTATAAAACCCCTCTGGTCGCGTGAGGCTATTCAGCGTTCTCGACCGTTAGAGGACGAACATGCACAAAGCGACGATAACCTTTGTTGCGGCGAGTGCTCTTCGTGAATTCCACGGTGCCCTCGCACAGAGCGAACAGGGTGTCGTCTTTGCCACGGCCGACGTTCTCGCCGGGATGGAAATGGGTGCCACGCTGGCGAACGATGATGTTGCCGGCGATGACGTGCTCGCCGCCGTAGCGCTTCACGCCCAGTCGTTGAGCATGAGAGTCGCGGCCGTTACGGGTGGAGCCAAGACCTTTTTTATGAGCCATGAGTAATCTACCTACCTTCTAAAATAACTAGCCGATGCTCTCGATCTTCAGACGAGTGTGAAGCTGGCGATGACCGCGGAGCTTCTTGTAGTTCTTGCGCTTCTTGAATTTGAAGACGAGAACCTTGTCGCCTTTGAACTGATCGACAATGGTAGCCACGACCTTGGTCTTTGCGGCTTCGGCAGGATCGGCGACAACCTTCGCGCCGTCAACGACGGCGATAGCCTGCAGCTCAACCTTGTCGCCGATTTCGCCCTCGAGCTTCTCGGTGACGAGAATGTCGCCAGCAGCAACTTTGTACTGCTTGCCACCAGTCTTAACGATAGCGTACATGTATGTTTCTCCTTGGTTTGTGTGGGGCCTTGCGGCCTCTACGTGTACTTCGTTTACCGTGTTTACGACGCACGTGAGCGGTGGGAAACGGTTACCGCCATGTCGCGCCAATACAGCAAACTCCGCTATTATACGCCGTCGAAATGTTTTGGCAAGAGGCGTTTTGCGAGTTCATCACAATATATGCGATTCCCACCAGCGAGGGCGGCCCGAGTTGCGCCCATGGGCGCAACTCGGGCCGCCCTCGCCTGCTCTTCCCTTGTTCGATACGCAAGCGACGATTGAAAGGCAAATCGGCCGCCAGGTCGCATCGCAGCGTCGAGTACTTTCGTCGCTCGCTAGAACGACGAAACCGAATTAGTGCGCTTCGGCCCAATTCGCGCCCGTGCTCACTTCGGCAATCAGCGGCACTTTCAGCTCAACGACCGAATCCATGACATTCGCGACCATTTCGGATAGGCGCTCCACCTCGTCGGCGGGGGCGCTGAAATCGAGTTCGTCGTGCACCTGCAGCATGAGCTTAGCCCGGAAGCCTTCCGCCACCAAACGGCGCTGCACCTCGTTCATAGCGAGCTTGATGATATCGGCCGCGCTTCCCTGCATGGGATGATTCATGGCCGTTCGCTCTCCGAAAGACCGCTGCATCTTGTTCGAGGCCTTAAGCTCCGGGATATGACGCTTGCGGCCGAACATCGTCGTAGCGTATCCGCATGCCTTGGCAGCCTCGACCGTTTCGTCAAGGTAAGCCCGCACGCGAGGATACGCCTCGAAATAGCGGTCGATCATTTCCTGCGCTTCCTTAAAGCCGATCCCCAGGCTTTGCGCGAGGCCGAATGCCTGCTGTCCATACACGATGCCGAAATTCACGGCCTTCGCGCGAGAGCGCAGCTGAGAGGTGACCTCTTCCACGGGCACGCCGAAGACGCGCGCAGCGGTATTGGCATGGAAATCGGTGCCCGAGCAAAACGCATCGATGAGATGCTCGTCGCCCGACAGATGCGCAAGCAAACGCAGCTCGATTTGGGAATAGTCGGCCCCCACGAACACATCGCCTTCGCGCAGAGGAACGAAGCAAGCGCGCACGCGCCGACCGAAATCGGTGCGCACGGGGATATTCTGCAAATTCGGGTCGCTCGACGACAAGCGCCCCGTGGTGGTAACGGTTTGGTTGAAGCTCGTATGCACCAACCCGTCAACGCGGCGCATACGCGGCAGCGCATCGAGATAGGTAGACTTCATCTTCGCCAGCTCACGATAGCGCAACACCTTCGAAGCGATGGGATGCACGTCCACGAGCTTTCCCAACGTCTTGGCATCGGTTGAATAGCCCCGCGAGTTCTTCTTGCCAGCGGGAAGCTCCAGCACTTCGAACAAGATATGGCCCAGCTGTTTGGGCGAATCGACATTGAACTCCTCGCCCGCGAGCTCATGAATTTCGGCGCGCAGGGCGTCGAGCTCGGCCGAGGTGGCAGCGGCCATCTGACTGAGCTTGTCAACGTCGATTCGAGCACCCACGCGCTCCATCTGGGCAAGCGTTGCCACCAACGGCAAATCGATGCGCTCGTACACATCGAGCGAGCCGTCTTTTTCAAGCGCCTCGCGCAAAGCGTCGGCCAAACGATGCGCGACCAAGACGTGGGCGGCGGCGCAGGCGCGCTCGTCTTCGCCTTCGGGCAGCGCGGCACCCAGGTACGTATCGCACAGCGCGCCGTATTCGTATTCCGCCACACTGGAGTTCAGCAGATAGGCCGCAAGCCCAATGTCGAAGAAGCGCGCGCCATGCAGTTCGGCGGCATCGACGAGCGCAGGTTCCGCCGAATCAACCGGATAGATCTCTTGCAACGCGCGCTTGCAATCCAGCGCGCAGAAATGCCCCCGTCGCACGATATCGGCAAATGTCGCGTGCGCGTCCTCGCCTTCGAACATCAAAACCGAATCGGGCAGTCCCACGAACAGGCGATGAGGCTCAGAGAATAAGCTCTCCTGCGCCTCTATGAGAAACTCCACGCCCATGCACACGTCGTTTTCGATGGCGGTTTTCAGCGCGTCGTGCGCATAGTCGCCCACGACAGGCGCCAAGCTCGGAAGTTCGAGCGCGGCTGGTGCGGCGAGCGATTCGTCGGCGCCCGCAATAGCGAGCACCTTGGCCAAGTGCGCATTGAAGCGAACCGCGCCGAATGCCTCGGCCACTCGGGCCTCATCGAAATCGGGGAACTTCGCGCCCTCCAAATCCAGCTCGAAATCCAAATCGCGCACGATGGTGGCGACGCGCTTACTGGTATAGGCGTCATCTTTGTGCTCGGTGAGGTTTTGCAGCTGCTTGCCCTTCAGCTTGTCGAGGTTCTCGTAGATGCCATCGATGCTGCCGTAGTTCTGCAGCAGTTTGGCCGCAGTCTTGTCGCCGATGCCCGGCACGCCCGGTATGTTGTCCGACGAATCGCCCTTCAGGCCCAGGAAATCGGGGAATTGGGCGGGCGTTACGCCGTAGCGTTCCTCCACCTCGGCCGGGCCGTAAATGGCCACGTCGGTGATGCCTTTTTTCGTGGTAACCACATGCGTACGCTCGGTGACGAGCTGATAGACGTCTTTATCGCCGCTCACGAGCAGCGTCTCGAAGCCGAGCTCCTCGTCGCGCGCCGACACCGTGCCCAACACGTCGTCGCCTTCCCAACCCTTCACGCGCACCACAGGCACGTTCATGGATTCAAGCAGGCTCTCGATAATGGGGAACTGCACTTTCAGCTCGGTATCCATGGGCGGGCGTTGGGCCTTGTACTGCTCGAGCGCCTCCATGCGAAACGCGGGACGCCCGGCATCGAATGCGCACACCACGGCATCGGGCCGCGCCATCTCGTAGAACTTCAGAAACATGGACAGAAAGCCGAATGCGGCGTTGGTGGGCGTGCCGTCGGGGGCGTTCATGGCTGGCGGCACCGCGTGATAGGCGCGGTGCATGAGCGAATTGCCGTCGATGACGGCGATTTTCTTTGGCATGATACGTCCTTCGACCGGTTTGGCGGGTTTCTCTTGCGGAAGTATATCCCGAGCCGCCAGCCAAATGAGGAGATGCACCGACAACGCGAAAAAACAAGACGAGACAAGGCTCAGAAGCGGTGCTCGCAAACCAATCGAGCTTGCCATGGGAGAAACGAAAAGGGGCATTGCCGCCATAGGCAATGCCCCGTGCAGTGGGTATTTCGAATCGAAACTATTTCTTCAAATCGTCCAAGCTTGCGACTTTGCCGCCATAGAGAGCCATGGCCTCGAAGTGGATCTTGGCAACGCCCACCAGCGTGGTGCCGTTCTCCTCGTTGTAGTTGTCGAGATAAGGCTGATGCTGGAAGTAGTTCGCATCCAAGCTGCCGTCGGACAAGGCGACGTTGGGCTGTACGTAGTCGGTGAACTCAACGACTTCGAGCGTCCAGCCCTTGGCAGCGAGCAGGTCTTTGGCGGCATTCAGAATCTCGGCATGCGGGGTGGGCGAAGCGCCGACTTTGATGGTGGTGTCGCTACCGCTCGCCTGGGGAATATCGTTCACCACCGTGAAGATGGGCACAACCGTGCCAGAGTAGGTACCGGTAATGAAGTCGGAGACCTCCTGGCTTTGCAGAGCGGCCAGCAAAGCCTCGGTTTTGGCGGATTTCTCGTCGCCCGAGCGAACAGCCACGACATTGCCGTATTCCTTGGCGGCCTGGGAGTCGGCGCCTTCGGCGGCAAGGGCGCTCGACGGGTCGAGGCCCGCACCAAGGGCATAGTTGCCGTTGATCACAGCGGCGTCCACATCGGAAAGCGTGCGGGGAACGCTCGCGGCCTCCGTCTCGACGAATTCGATGTTATAAGGGTTTTCCTTGATGTCGTTCGTCGTGGCGGTGAGGCCGGCGCCATCGTTCAGAGTCAGCAAGCCCTCGTCTTGCAAGAGCAGCAACGCGCGAGCCTCGTTGGTCGCGTCGGACGGAACGGCAATCTTGTGGCTTGCCGACGACGATGAGCCGCAGCCGACGAGCGCCAAGGCGAGCGCTCCCGTTGCGGCGGCGCATGCAGCGATGCGCACGGTGTTTTTCAGGTTCATAGCGAAACCCTTTCCCTTTTACGAGCCAAACGACCCGCGTCTTCGAAGCGTCTGCGCGCTTCCCTTCCCTATTCCAATTCCCGAAGGAAATGAAAACAACTCAGCCAATCGCCCTGGCAGACCAAGGCCGATTTTGGGTGCACGTGCCCAAGGCCTTCATGCGACCTGGAGAAACTATGCGAATAAAAAAGATTAGCGAACTCGGTGATCGATTTTGCGAGCGACGAGCGAACAGATGCTTTGGGCAATTTGCACGATAATCACGCACAGCACGATGGCGACGATCATCACATCGTCTTGGTAGCGCTGATACCCATAGCGAATGGCGATATCGCCGATGCCGCCCGCGCCCACGGTGCCCGCCATGGCAACAAAGCCGAACAGCGTGATGAAGGTGATCGAAAGCCCCCTCACAAGCGACGGCATGCTTTCGGGCAAGAAGACCTTGCAGATAATCTGCCAAGTGCTTGCGCCGAAGCTTTGGGCAGCCTCGATAAGACCTCCGTCTATCTCGGCGAGGCTCTGCTCGACCATGCGCGCCACAAACGGCGCCGCCGACACAGTGAGCGGCACGATGGCGGCTCCCACGCCAAGCGAGGTTCCCACAATGGCACGGGTGAACGGAATCATGAACACAATGAGGATAATGAACGGGATGGAGCGCATGATGTTCACCACCCATCCAAGAACGCTGTTGAAGACGCGATGGGGATGCAAGCCATTCGGCGAGGTGAGAATGAGCAGAACTCCCACGGGAATGCCGATAACGTAGGCGAACGTCGTAGAGAGCACCGTCATGACGATGGCGTCCCACGTGCCTTGCGCCATAAGCGCTCCGTATTGCGCGACGAAAGCGTTGACGGCATCCATTAGTTGCCTCCTTTCGCCGCGAGAAATCCTTGGTCGGCCTCAATCAGCAAGCGCGTGGCGGCGCTTTGCGGCCAATCGAAGACATCGGCAGTCGGCCCCTGCTCGGCGATGCGTCCCGCCTCGAGGACCGCCACCTTATTGCAAATCTGACGAGCAACCGAAAGCGAATGCGTGATGACGACCATGGTGACGCCGAGCTCCTTGTTGATATCGCGCAGAAGCCCCAAGATGGAATGCGTGGTAAGGGTGTCGAGCGCGCTGGTCGCCTCGTCGCAAAGCATGATCTTCGGGTCGGAGGCAAGCGCGCGGGCAATCGCCACCCGCTGCTGCTGACCGCCGGAAAGCTGACTGGGGTAGTTTTTCGCCTTGCCCGACAGCCCGACCAACTCCAAAAGCTCCATGGCCCGAGTTTCGGCCTGCTTTTTCGAAACCCCGTGAAGCTCCAGCGGAAACGTCACATTGCGCAGCACGGTACGCTGGGCGAAGAGGCTGAAATTCTGAAAAATCATCCCGATGGATTCGCGCAATTCCGAAAGCTGCTTGCCCGAATAGCCGCTCACGTCGGCGCCGTCGATGATGACCCTGCCAGACGTGGGACGCTCCAGCAAATTGATGCAGCGAACGAGGGTCGATTTCCCCGCGCCCGACTGCCCGATAATGCCGAAGACATCGCCAGGCTCGATATGCAGGTTGATGTCGGCAAGCGCTTCATGCTCGCTGGCCGAGCCCGCATAGGTCTTGGATAGATGCTCTAAAACAATCATGGTGCCTCGATAAAAGTAGTCTAGAAATTCCGCTGAGAAGAATGGCGCAGATGCGTTACGCCTGGGCAGCAAAGCGCGAGCAGCAATGCCCAGGCTTGGGCATCTCCATTTCGCTCGCGGGCATGATATGTGCGGAAATCAGATTCATAGCTGCGTATACTACCTGAGCGAAATCGCCAGTCAATACAAATCGCCCGCTTTATCGGCGGGCGATTCTTTCAATAATCGATGATTGGATATCTGTTAAAGAGATAACCTGTATAAATCAGCGAGAGAACACCGACTAACGCTCAACGGGCTTCGCATATGGATAGAGCTCATCGTATCGCTCAAGATAGGCATTGTTGCCGTCCACGTAATTCGCCGAGAGCGCCGAGAGAATCTCCTCTTTATGCTGGGAGGGGATTTCGTATTGCACGCTTACCTCCCACGCGTCGGTGATCGAGGCGATGCGGCCAATCTGGCATTCGTAGAGCTCAGCCAGGTTGGCAACGTCCGAGGCGTATACCGAGCTTTGGGCAACCTTGAGGTCGTTGATTTCGGCGAGCTCCGCCTCCAAATCGCTCTTCACCTTATCGGCGACCTCTTTCGCCGCATTTCGCTCATCAAGGGAGCGCGCCAAAAACAGACCGTTGAAATCGTCGACGCAATCGACGATGCGATCGGAATAGCTGTCGAGGGCGTCGTACGCGCTCGACAGCGTTTGGAAAATCTGCTCGTCGGTAGGAGTTGGCTCCTCCTTGGCGAGATCGCTTTCGGCGGGGCTTTGCTGAGAGTCGTCTTTCTGGCTTGCCTGGTCGCTTTGCTTTTGCTCGTCTTGCTGAGCGCTCTGCGTCTCTTCCTGCGCCCCCTGATTAGCGGTGTTCGCCGTTCCGAAGCGGCAATACGCGAGTGCGCAGGCGGCAACCAGGAGCAACGCGATGACGCAGCACAACGCGACGAGTATGCGCCGACGACGGCGAGCCGCCAAATCGGGGCGATCGAGCCCGAAATGCTTCGGCTCGACATCGCTTGGCAAAACGAGGGTATCGGTGCCGTCGAATGCCATAGGGCCTGCCTTGCGAGCGGGCTCTTGCTCTTCGCGGGGAATCACGGGGGCAGCCTCGAAGTCGTCCGCGGGCACGTCTTCGGCAGGCTTTCCCTCTCCGTCTCGGATTTCGCCAACATGATTTTCGAAATCGCCCGAGACCGAAGGGTCGTCCGCCGCATCGATACCAGGGGTTTTCCCGTTCGACACCTCGCCCGACGACTCGTCGCACCGCGCTTCGCTTTTCGCCGAAATGGCCCCCGAGGAGCCCTGCGTGTTTTCGGGCAAATCGTCGTTAAGCTCGATTGCGGCAAGCGCATCACGATCGAGCTTGCTCGTTTTCTCGGCAGGAATGGGGTTGCCCCTCACGATGTCAAACCCGCGCATGGGGTCGCTGTCGCCCGAGCCGTCGACTTTGACGCTCTCAAGAACGCGCGCGCCGCATTCTGGGCAGTAGCGCGCACCCGGCTCAAGGGGCTCGCCGCACCAAGAACAATATCGAGCCATGGCCTACATGCCCTCCCCATAGCCAAAACGACGAATCTGATTCAAGTCTCGACGCCAGTTCTTCTTCACCTTCACCTGCGTATCCAAAAAGACCTTGCAGCCGAGCATATGCTCAAGATCACGACGGGCCTCGATGCCGACTTTCTTGATGGCCTCGCCGCCGCGACCGATGATGATGCCTTTTTGGCTATCGCGCTCGACATAGATATTCGCGAAGATTCGGTACATGTCCTTTTTTCGGTCGTAGGTCATCTGATCGGCAACGACTCCGATCGAATGGGGAATCTCGTCGCGATAGCTGCGCAAGATCTTCTCGCGAATGAACTCGGCAACGAGCACCTCGAAGGGCTGATCGGTATCCATGTCCTCGGGAAACCACTTCGGCCCTTCAGGCAACCATCTCGCCACGGCCGACACGAAGCCTTCGACGTTGAATCCGCTTTTGGAGGAAAGCACGACCTCGTCGTCCCATTTCCCAAGCGCGCGAGCCCGCTCAAGCTGCTCGATGGCGGTTTCTTTGCTTACCAGGTCGGCCTTGGAAATGACGAGGATTTTCCGAGCTCCGCGAACCTCGCGCACCTGACGGGCCACCCATTCATCGCCCGTACCCACCGGCTTGCTCGCGTCCACGAGAAATGCCACCACGTCGACATCTTCCATCGCCTTGATGGCAGACGTGTTGAGCTCCTCGCCAAGGGCATCGTGAGGTTTGTGCAGGCCGGGGGTATCGACCATGATCATCTGCATATCTTCCCGCGTCACGATGGCGCGGAAGCGATGCCTCGTGGTCTGCGCCGTATTCGACGTGATGGCAACCTTGTGGCCAACGACGGCATTGATCAGCGTCGATTTGCCGGCATTCGGACGACCTACCAAGGTCACGAACCCGCTACGGAATTCCTCGGTCATGCATGGGCCTCTTTCTCTCATCGACGAACGTTTCGTTCGCGCCTTTCTTCGTGGGTATTGTACTGGGGAAATCTATCGCTGAACACTTCCGTCGCGCATTCAACAGGATTCGGCCAAAGCAATTCGCTCATTCAGGGAAATGCCCGGCCGAGCATCCTAGCTCTACGCATTCGCGGCCTTTTCATAGGCTTCAACGATCCTCGCAACCAGATTGTGGCGCACGACATCGCGACCCGTAAGATCGCGGAATGCGATGTCTTCCACGCCATCGAGGATGCGCCGCACCCCCTTCAGCCCCGAATAGCCATGGGGCAGATCAACCTGAGTCACATCGCCGGTAATGACCATCTTCGAGTTGAAGCCCAAGCGAGTGAGGAACATCTTCATCTGCTCCGGTGTGGTGTTTTGGGCCTCGTCGAGAATGATGAAGCTGTCGTTGAATGTGCGACCTCGCATAAAGGCGAGCGGAGCTATCTCGATCACGCCGCCCTCGATGAGCTCGCGCGCACGTTCCATGTCGGTCATATCGAACAGCGCGTCGTAAAGCGGGCGAATGTACGGGTCGACCTTTTCGGTGAGCGTTCCAGGCAAAAAGCCCAGATTTTCGCCCGCCTCCACCACGGGACGCGTGAGTATGATGCGATTGACCTCTTTGCGCTTAAGGGCAGCCACCGCCATGGCCATGGCCAAATAGGTCTTGCCCGTGCCAGCGGGGCCAATGCCGAATGTCACCGTGTTCTCCCGAATGGCGTCCACGTAGCGCTTCTGACCAGCCGTTTTCGGGCGAATCGCACGACCCCGATAGGTGAGCAGAATATCCTCGCGAAGCACCGAAGGGGCGAACTCGCCTTGGCGCAGCATTTCGACGGCGCGCTTCGCGTCATCGACCGTAGGATCGCTGCCGCCCGCGGCCATCTTGATGAAATCGCCGAAAAGTGCCGTAAGGCTCTGGACTTCGGCGGCATCGCCCGTCAAAGCGATGGTATTGCCACGAACGGTGATGCGGGCCGCGAAAGCCCGGCCCACCTCTCGCAGCACCGCATCGGCAGGCCCCACAATCTGCGCCATTCCGACGCTTTCGGGCAAGGTCAGCGTAATTTGAGTCTCGTCGGTTGAAACAGAGTCGACGTGCATAAAACTCCCAGATAAGACGGTTGCAAGATGCGCCCATTGTAGCAAAGAGGCTTTTCCTCTTTGTAAAGGCTCTCAAAAACGAAGCGTCAAAAGAGCGCGCTCCCCGACCCCATTCGTACATCGCCGCAGCGCCATATCGAACGGACCATGCGCACAGCCTTGGCATCGTCGTGCGCCCGCAAACACCTTGGGCGAAAATGGAAACGCCGCCCTTGTCGGCGGCGTTTCTTGCGAATTTAGTCCCTGGTGAGCTTGCGATGGATTCGGTGGGGCTTGGCCGCCTCTTCGCCCAATCGCTCGATGCGGTTTTTCTGATAGCTTTCGAAGTTGCCCTCGAACCAGAACCAATTGCCCGGATTTTCGTCGGTGCCTTCCCATGCCAAGATATGCGTGGCGATGCGGTCGAGGAACATACGGTCGTGGCTGGTGACCACGGCGCAACCGGGAAATTCCATAAGCGCCTCTTCGAGGCTTTCGAGCGTCTCCACGTCAAGATCGTTCGTGGGCTCGTCGAGCAGCAACAGGTTTCCGCCCTGCTTAAGCGTAAGCGCCAAATTCAATCGGTTGCGCTCGCCGCCCGAAAGCACGCCCGCCGGCTTTTGCTGGTCGCTTCCCTTGAAGCCGAAGGCAGACACGTATGCGCGGCTCGGCACCTCGGTCTTTCCCACCTGCATATAGTCGAGCCCGTCAGAGACCACTTCCCACAGCGTTTTCTCTGGGTCGATGCCCTCGCGATTCTGGTCGACATAGGAAATCTGCACCGTTTCGCCAAGCTTCAGCTCGCCAGAAGTCGGCTGCTCTTTGCCGACGATCATCTTGAAGAGAGTCGATTTTCCGACGCCGTTCGGGCCAATCACACCCACAATGCCGTTGCGCGGCAGGCTGAACGAAAGGTCGTCGATGAGAACGCGATCGCCGAAAGCCTTGTGCAGATGCGCGACATTGAGCACTTCGGCACCCAGTCGCGGCCCAACGGGGATATGGATGTCGGTGAAGTCGACCTTTTTCGACTGAGCGGCCTCAGCGACCATGCGGTCGTAGCTTTCCAGACGCGCTTTGTTTTTCGCCTGACGCGCCTTCGGAGAGCTGCGCACCCATTCGAGCTCGTTTTGCATACGTTTGGCGAGCTTCGCATCTCGCTGTCCCTGGGCGGCCATGCGGGCGGCCTTCGTCTCCAAATACGTGGAGTAATTCCCCTTGTAGGGATACAGGCTGCCGCGATCGACCTCGCAAATCCATTCGGCGACATGGTCCAAGAAATAGCGGTCGTGCGTGACTGCCAAGACGGCGCCCTGGTAGCGCTGCAGGAATTGCTCCAGCCAAAGCACCGATTCGGCGTCGAGATGGTTGGTCGGCTCGTCGAGCAGCAGCAAATCGGGAGCCTCGAGCAGCAAGCGGCATAGCGCGACACGACGGCGCTCGCCGCCGGAAAGCACATTCACCGGCATGTCGGGATCGGGGCATTGCAGCGCGTCCATGGCCTGCGACAGTTGGCTGTCCAAATCCCAGCCGTTCGCCGCATCGATCGCCTCTTGAAGTTTGCCCATTTCGTCCATAAGGGCATCGAAATCGGCATCGGGGTTGGCCATTTCCGCAGATATGGCGTTGAATCGGTCGATTTTCGCGAGAACATCGCCGAAAGCCATCTGCACGTTTTCGAGCACCGTCTTGTCCTCGTCGAGCGGAGGCTCCTGCTCAAGAATGCCAACCGTGTACCCAGGAGACAGGCGAGCCTCGCCGTTCGATACCTCAACGAGCCCCGCCATGATTTTGAGCAGGGTCGACTTCCCCATGCCGTTCGGACCGACCACGCCGATCTTCGCGCCAGGGTAAAACGACAGCGTGACGTCGTCGAGGATGACTTTATCCCCGTGCGCCTTGCGTGCCTTGTACATGGTGTAGATGAATTCCGCCATGGGCAGACCCTACCTTTCATTTCCAAACATATGGTGCGTCGAGCAATTCAACGAGAACATGCGATGTACGGCATCGCTGCAATTCGTTGGCAAAGAAGCGGCTAATGGTTACACGTTGAACTTGAAGTGCATGACGTCGCCGTCCTGCACCACGTAGTCTTTGCCCTCTTGTCGCAACTTGCCAGCGTCGCGACAGCCCTTTTCGCCGCCAAGGGCCACGTAGTCTTCGAAGCTGGCGGTTTCCGCCTTGATGAAGCCTCGCTCGAAATCGGAATGGATGACGCCTGCGGCCTGCGGAGCCTTCGCGCCCACGGGGATGGTCCACGCGCGCGTCTCGGTCTCGCCGCTCGTGAAATAGCTCTGCAATCCCAGCAGCGCATACGCGCTGCGAATCAGACGCGCCAGGCCGCTTTCGGAAAGGCCGAGTTCCTCCATGAACATCTTCGCATCTTCGGGGTCGAGCTCAGCCAAATCGGCCTCGGTCTTCGCGCAGATAGGAACGGGGATTTGGCCGTCGATCTCGGGCAGCTCGGCATTCAGCTGGTCTTCGTCGACATTGGCGATATAGAGCATAGGCTTGCAGGTGAGCAGGCACAGGTCTTTGATGGAGTCCAGCTCCTCGTCGCTTAAGCCCAGCGTCAGCACGCGATGGCCCTCGTTGAGGCCCGCGAGGACTTTCTTCGCCGTTTCGAACTTCGGCATCAGCGACTTGTCGCGCTTGGCCTCTTTCTCCAAACGCGGCAGCGCCTTGTCCACCGTGGCGATATCGGCCAAAACGAGCTCGGTCTTGATGGTTTCGACATCGCTTTGCGGGTCGACCTTCTTAGACACATGCTCGACATTGGGATCGCTGAAAAAGCGCACGACTTCGCAAATGGCGTCAGTCTCGCGGATGTTCGCGAGGAACTTATTGCCCAAGCCTTCGCCCTGGCTGGCGCCCGCAACCAAGCCCGCGATATCGACGAATTCGACCGTAGCGGGCACGATCTTCGCCGGATGATCGATTTTCGCCAGCTCATCCAGGCGATAATCGGGAACCGGCACCATGCCCGTATTGGGCTCGATGGTGGCGAAAGGATAATTTGCGGCGAAACCGGTTTTCTTGGTGAGGGCGGTGAACAGCGACGACTTGCCCACGTTGGGCAGGCCCACGATACCGATAGAAAGCGACATGCGCATCCCCTTCATTAACTCGCGGCGATAAAACTCGTCAATGATAGCAAAACGCGTAAGCACCTGCACGCTTGCCGCTTGAGGCAAACCCAACAAACACGACACGGCAATCGAGCCGATTCGCGGCCGCGCGCCCAAGAAAAAGGCCCGACCGCTCCGCTTTCCCGGTACCCAAGGCTACGAGAAAACGAGAGCGATCGGACCCTCCGAGAAGATGAGCGATGAGCTACATGCTGAACAAGCCCAACGTTTGCGCGACATACGCAACGAGAATGATCACGAGCAGAATGGGGGCGATGTATTTGATGACAATCGACCACACGTTCGCCAGGCGGAAACGGGCCGAGACACGGACTTCGTCAACTATCGCCTTCGGCTTGATAATCCAGCCCACGAAAATGCACGTGAGCAGCGCAGATATCGGCATCATCACCGAATTCGAAACGAAATCGAGGAAATCGAGGATGGTCGTGCCCTCGCCCATAGGCTGCACAAAGGAAAGCGAGCTATAGCCCAGATTCACTACGATGCCCATGAGCGTGATGTATGCGACGGTGATGGCAAGCGCGCGCTTGCGTGAACAGCCCGCTCCATCTTCGACGATGGACGTGCACGTCTCCACGAGCGAAAGCGAACTCGTAAGCGCCGCAAACAGCACCAGCACGAAGAACACGATGCCGATGACCTTCGCCGCACCGCCAAGATTCTGGAACACCTGCGGCAAGATTATGAACATAAGCGACGGGCCGGAATTCTGCGCGACCGCCTCGCCCGAGCCCAGCGCCGCGAAGGTGGCCGGCACAATCATCAACCCCGCGAGCAACGACACGCCGAACGTCGTGCCCGCAATCTGCACAACCGACGAGGTGAGCTTCGTGGACTTCTTCAAATACGAACCGTAGGTCACCATGATGCCCATGGCGAGAGACAAGGTGAAAAAGGTCTGTCCGAGTGCCGAAATAACGAGCTCGGGCGAGAATTTGCTCAAATCAGGAACCAGGTAGTAGGCCAGGCCGTCCATCGCCCCCGGCAGCGTAAGGGCATATACCGCAACGGCCGCCGCCATCACGATAAGCGCGGGCATCATGATGAGGTTCGCCTTCTCGATGCCTTTGTTCACGCCGAGCGCCACGATGAAATACGTGAGCGCCATAAAGATGAGCATGCAGATGATGCTCTCTGGACCGCTTGCGATGAAGTTCGAGAAGTAGCCGCCCCCATCGGCAAGCACGTCGGGCGACGTGGTAATGTATCCGAACAGGTATTTCGTAACCCAGCCGCCGATGACGCAGTAATACGGCACGATGATGAAAGGCACCGCCGACATAAAAATGCCGATGAATGCGTATTTCTTTCCGAACGCCCTGAATGCGCCTATCGAGCTTTGCCCCGTCTTTCGCCCGAGCGCCGTTTCAAGTAAAAGCAACGCCAGACCAATCGTAAAGACGAAAAGCAGATACATGAGCAGAAACGTGCCCCCGCCGTATTTCGCGGCCAAATAGGGAAAGCGCCACATACTGCCCAGGCCAACCGCCGATGCCGCCGCGGATAAGACGAATGCGAGCTTGCCCGACCAACTGGCGCGCGATGCTGAGACCTCTGCCATATTCTCCTCCCGCCGCGCATGCGGCGCGCGAGCCACTGCGATGGCCCGCGATTCTCTCTTTTACGATATCGAGCCCGCGCGTGGCGATGCGCTGGGCGAAAAGCTTAAACGGGTATGATACGGCAAAACGCAGGTACGCAATTCATTTTCCCCATGAGCGGCACATCAACAAGGACGAATGCCTCTCCAGCGATGTTTCCGATCGTCGTGGCGCTCGCATTGGCCAAAAGCGACCAGCGAGAATGTGCGACCCTACATGAGAAGCGGAGCCATTTCTTCGGGGTATTCCACATGCCAGAACACAAGCCCGCTGGCCGGCGCATTTTGCCCCGCCGCACGACGATCGCACGCCGCCAGCACGCCAGCGACCCAATCGGGGCTTTTGCGGCCACGACCAACTTCCACGAGCGTACCCACTATCGTGCGCACCATGGAATGCAGGAAGGCATTGCCTACCACGCGGACCGTCACCATATTCGTGCCCGCAATGGTCTCGGGGTAAACGGAAAGCTCCATGACGTTTCGATGCGTCGGTTTTCCCACGGCCGACGCCGCCATGCAGAAGCTCTTGAAATCGTGTTCCCCTATCAAATGCCTCGCCGCCTCGTTCATCGCATCGAGGTCGAGCTCGGCGCCGCCCATATGCCAAGCCAGCGGTGCGACAAGCACAGGCCGTGCGGCATCGGTGCAGATGTGGTAATGGTATTCGCGCCACAATGCGTCAAATCGGGCAGAGAAACCCAGCGGGCGCTCGTCGACCGACGAAATCGAAATCGCCTCGTCAACCAGCGCATTCATTGAACGGCGCAGCCCTCGAAACGATCGCGCCTGAAACTCCTCATCAGTCACATCGAAGCTGACGACCTGAGCGAGAGCGTGCACGCCCGCATCGGTGCGACCCGAGCACACAACAGGCACTTCGCGCCTATGCAGCACGGAAAGCGCAGCCTCTATCTCGCCCTGCACCGTTTTGATATGCGGCTCAGCTTGTCGCGCAAAACCCGCGAAGCCCGATCCTTCGTATCCTATCGTAAGAGAAAGAGAATGCGAAAACCCCGCAGCGAGCGCCTCCTCAGCACGCTTAGCGCGCATCTCGGCACGCGATGCCGCATCGGGGGCACCTGTCGAAGCGGGCGCACAGGCAAAGCCATGGGCAAAATCAGTCACGGAAAACTCCCATCGAAATCCAGCAGCGCAAGTATAGCCAAACGGCGAAGCATCACGCTCGCGACGAAGCCATTCCCGCCAAGAGCCGATATGCACTGAACAAGAATTCCCCGCTTTCAACGATTTCGGAAATCGTCGAAAGCCCATGGCCGATCGCTCGAATGCTCATCGGCAAAATGAAAAATGATCGATCGAAACCGCCGAAATCAGCCCAAAGATGCCCGAAACGGTACGAAGAAGCACTCGACGGGAGCAAATAGCATGAAGGCATCAACCCTATTGCCTTAGTGGGTTTCGAGCTTTTATACTGGCCACGGTATATATGCAAGGGGGTACACATGGCCGATGCCAACGAAATGAGCGAAACTAGCGCGCGCGAAAAAGCAGCTGAGGAGCCAATCGACATTCACGAATACATCGACGGCAAAGGTTTCGTTCCCGAACCGAACATCAAAACCGAGGTGGGTCAGAAAGGCAGTGTTCGAGCCACCTGCGTCTCGAAGCGCAAGGGAACACGCAAAGAACCCGTCCCAGAAGGCGTCGAAGTCGTCGCTCATTTCGGAGTGAAAGACGATGCCCACGCATCGGGCGATTGGCATCGCCAGGTTTCGCTGCTCGCTTGGGAGTCAATTGAGCGAGCGCAGGCTATGGGGCTCGACGTGAAGGAAGGCGACTTCGCGGAGAATTTCTGCACCGAAGGCATCGACGTGATGCACATGCCCATGGGTACGCAGGTGAGAATCGGTGAAGACGTACTCGTCGAGATTTCGCAAATCGGCAAAGTCTGCCATACCCGTTGCGCCATTTATTACCTGGCGGGTGACTGCATCTTCCCCCGCGAAGGCATCTTCGGCGTCGTTCTGCAGGGCGGCACCGTAAAACCAGGCGATACCATTGAGGTGCTGAAAGTCGGCAATGGAACGTGCGAATATTCCCCCGCCGACGCCATCGCCGAGGTAGAAGAAGCCAGGCGAAACGGCACGCTGTAGCCTTTCCTCAACCCATATTCTCACGCCTTTCGCTTTTCGGTCGCCTCTGCGGATGGCGCCGTCGAGGTCGTCTGAGTTCACTCTTGTTCTTCATTTAAAAGTTAAGCGAAGCCAGGTGAGCGCATAGTGAGCGCCAGCGAACGATAGCGAGCCGTGGCCTCGGCGGCGCCATCCGCAGAGGCGACCGAAAAGCGAAGCGGGAGGCAGCGCCTCCCGCTTCTTGCATTATGCGGCCGAAGAGCCCCATACTTTCCTTCCGAACAAATCGAGCAGCTCAGAATAGATGATGTTCTTCGACAAATCCACCTTAATGGGCAGTTCGGCGCGGAATTTACGCCCATCGGATTGACGAATGAACAACACTACGGAGTCATCGCCTGGATGACTGCGCAAAATCTGCTGCAGCTGCTGCGAGCGCAACGCATTCATCTCAGATGCATGCAAGCGAATCTCAAGCCTGCTCGGCCCCATTTGGGACGCGTCGAACGCCAGTCGCTCAACTTCGAAAGCCATAATCTGATCGCCGCGATCGGAATGCTCGAACTTACCGCGCACTTTGACGATAGCGTCTTGCTCGAGGGCATCGGCGAAATCGTCGTACTTGAAGCACACTCCCTCACAATGGCCCGTCGTATCCTCGAGCACGAAATTCGCCATCTTCTTGCCTTTTTTGGTGAGCTTTACCTGGACACTCGTAATAAGGCCCGCGAACGTTGCGGAGTTGATGTCGCCCGCATGCTCGGCCAAATCTCCCAAATGGAACTTCGTAATGCGCCGCAAGGCAGCCTCGTACTGACGAAGCGGGTGGTCGGAAACGTAAATCTTGAGAATCTCCTTCTCGTACGCGAGAAGCGTGCGCTTGTCCCACTCAACCCCGTCGGGAGCCGGAACATCTTCCGCAAAACCCGCATCGCCGTCGTCGGCAAACATATCGAACATGCTGACCTGACCGGCATCGCGGTCTTTCTGGCGTTTCGAGGCTCCCTCCAGAAGCGGAGTCTCCTCGATGAAATACATCAACTGCTTGCGCGTATATCCCGTCGAATCGAATGCGCCCGACTTGATGAGAGCTTCGAGCGTTTTGCGGTTGTAGCACTTCGTATCGAGACGATTCACAAAATCGTGCAAACTCGTGAACGCACCGCCCCGCTCGCGCTCCGCGATAATCGCCTCGGCAACCGATTCTCCGACCCCGCGCACGCCGGCAAGACCGAAGCGGATTCCTTCCTCGAGCGGCGTGAACTCCAGATTCGAGGAGTTCACATCGGGGGGCAGAACGGGAATGCCCGAATGCTTGCAGCTCGCAATGTACTTGATGAGCTTATCGGCATTGCCCATATAGCTCGAAAGCACCGCGGCCATGTATTCGTAGGGATAGTAGGCCTTCAAATACGCCGTGCGCATAACCAAAATGGCATATGCCGCCGAATGGGACTTATTGAACGCATACTTCGCGAACTTCTCGGCATCAGACCAAATCTGATTCGCTATTTCGAGCGAATAGCCGTTCTCGACTGCGCCGTTGCACCAGTCGTCTTTCAGCTTCATCATGACGTCGAGCTTCTTTTTGCCCATAGCCTTGCGCAGCTTATCGGCCTTGCCAGCCGAAAATCCGCTCATGACCATAGACACCTGCATAATCTGTTCCTGATAGACCATGGTGCCGTAGGTTTCTTCCAAAACCGGGCGCAGGCGCTCGTCGTAATAATGGACGGCGGTCTTGCCGCTCGCCACTTTGATGTAGTCGTCAACCATGCCAGACTCAAGCGGGCCCGGACGATTCAAGGCGATAGAGGCGACGATGTCAGAGAACCTATGCGGTGGGAGGCGACCGAACAGGCTCACATACAAAGCGCCCTCAACCTGGAACAATCCATCCATATTGCCCGAGCGCATCAGCTCGAACGCCTTCGGGTCTTCCGTGGGAATCTCTTCAGGAACAAGCTCTACGCCATAGCGCTCCTTCACGTTGCGGCAGGCTCGCGAAAGCACGCCAAGCGTTCGAAGGCCGAGGAAGTCCATCTTCAGCAATCCCAAATCCGGCGTGTAATGGCCGTCATATTGCGTGATGATGCCACCGCCTTTGGTATCGCGCTTCATGGGAACGTGATCGGCCATTGGGTCGCGGCAAATGATGGTGGCGCACGCATGCACGCCCTCGCCGCGCACATTGCCCTCGATGGAGCGGGCCGCATCGACGACCTCTTTGGTTTCGGGTTCCTCGTTATAGGCCTTCTTGAGATCGGGATTGGCCTCGAGGGCCTTGTCGATGGTAATGCCCAACTCGTCGCCGACCATCTTGCACAGACGGTCGCCAACGCTATACGGATGCCCCAATACGCGCGCGGCATCGCGAATCGCATTTTTCGCCTGAAGCTTGCCGAACGTGATAACGCCCGACACGTGGTCTTCGCCGTAGAAATCCTTGATGTGTTCTATGACCTCTTGGCGACGCTCATCTTCGAAGTCGACGTCGATATCGGGCATCTCGACGCGCTCGGGCGAGAGGAAGCGTTCGAACAGCAGACCGTTTGGCAGAGGATCGAGGTCGGTAATGCCCATGGCATACGTGCAGATGGCACCTGCGGCCGAACCACGGCCCGGCCCCACGGCGATACCGTTTTCGCGCGCCCAGCGAATGTATTCCTGCACGATAAGGAAGTACGCCGGAAAGCCCTGCTGGATGATGACGCCCGCCTCGTACATATAGCGATCCCACGCATCCTTCGGGATGGGCTCGCCATAGCGGCGCTTCAGGCCGTCCTCGCACTCCTTGCGAAACAGCGTTTCTTCGGTATAGCCCTCGGGCAAGGGGAAACGCGGAAGAATGGAATCGCGCTCGAGTTCCACGTTGCACTTCTCAGCCACTTCCACCGTGGTGTCGCATGCCTCGGGAAAGTCGCGCAGGGCAGCGCGCATCTCCTCTTCGGTTTTCATATAGAACTGATCGTTCGCGAATCGCATGCGGTTCTCATCGTCCATCAGAGAGCCCGTGCCGATGCACAGCATGATGTCTTGTGCGCGAGCGTCTTCACGGCGCAGATAATGGAAGTCGTTCGTAGCGATAGTCTTCAGGCCCAGCTTCTTCGCGATGTCGCTCAAATGGCCGTTCATCTCGCGTTGCGTCATGCCGCCGTTGGTGGTGATGCCCTGGTCTTGCAGCTCGATGTAGAAATCGCCCGGTTCGTACAGCGCCGCGAGCTTGCGAGCCCACGCTTCGGCGCCTTCGAAGTCGCGCGCGTCGATGCAGCGCGGAATGATGCCAGCGATGCATGCGCTCGATGCGATGACGCCCTCAGAGTACTTCTTCAGCATATCGAACGTCGTGCGCGGCTTGTAATAGAAATTGTCGCAGTGCGATTCGCTCACCAGATGCAGCAGATTGTGGTAGCCAACGTTGTTCTTCGCGAGCAACACCATATGGTACAGGCGCGACTTGACCTTCGATCCGATTTCGGGGTCTTCAGTGAAATAAATCTCGCAACCATAGATCGGCTTGACCTTTTTGCCCGTTTCCTTTTCGACCGCGTCGCATGCGTCGCACAATTCGGGAACGCCGCACATGACGCCGTGGTCGGTGATTGCCACGGCGGGCATGTCCAAATCGGCCGCACGGCGCACCATATCTTTGATTTTGGTGGCGCCATCGAGCATGGAATATTCGGTATGGTTATGCAGGTGGACGAAAGCCATGCAGCGCTGCCCCTTTCATATATTTACGAACATTTGGTCGCTTTTATATTCCAGTTTTATCATAGCAACACCGTTCGCGCAAGGGGCGCAGGGGCTATGGAGATTGGAGAAAAGCCGCCTTCGGAAAGAACGCGGCCCTACGCGAAAAGGCACGCGAAAGCCACCGCCCCACCCCGCAGGCCTGCCTACGACACCATCCGAAAATCACGCATGAGCTCTTGGCGGTTCGACTGTCCGGTCTTCCTCAAGATATTGTGCACGTGAACCTTCACCGTGGAAGCGGCCAGGCTCAGATCGGTGGCGATATTTTGGTTGTCCTTGCCTTCGAGCACCAACCGCAAAACCTCGGTCTCGCGCGCCGACAGGCCATAGTGCTGAGCGTAGCCCGCAAGTCCCACGTTGATGAACTCCTCCACGCGTCCTTTCGACTGCGAAGGGGGCTTTTCGAAGTGGATTGACAGAAGCCTCCAGCAATAGACAGCGATGAACCCCGCAATCCAGAGCATAAGCGCGTTTTCGGCGAAATTTCGCTCAGGGAAAAACGGAACCGCCCCCGATTTCACGAGCACGGGATCGATATAGAACAGCATAACGATGTTCTCAACGAAAACCCCAAGCCCGAATACCCAAACTCCCGCATACGCCGCCCTATGGCGCCACATACGCTCACGCAGGGCGTCGCTTTTCCCCAGATAGGCGAAGCCGATATACAGCAATATCCAGAGAAGGTAAACCGTCCGCATGCCATAGAACACGAAAAGATGGCCGTTTCCGCTCGGCACGAACAGATATATAAGGACGCTCGCCGTAACGAAAACAACCCCGGGGCCAAAACGAAGCAGACGGCGGCGTTCGTCCAAAGATTCGCACACCATAAGCCAAAACGCGCTGAATAGACCCCATCCCGTAAGAATGGACACTGGCTGCGATCCAATGAAATAGATCTGGGCGGGCATATCGATTGCGGCGCTCAGCATGAAATCATCTAAAAACACCAGCGTTACATCGAAGAAGTAGAACAGAAATCCGATGCACGCATAGGCGAGCGTTTTTCGATGCGACACCAAATAAGTCGACAGGCATGTCGCCGACGCCATGATGCTCACCAGCAAAATGATGAGCGTATAGTAGAACAATACGACCAGCAGCATGAAGGCTGTCCTCTCTCTCGCCTATCGATGCGACTTTTCGCCTCTATACCCATTGTAAACCCCGAATGCGAGCTTCGCGGCAAGGATTGTCTTCTACGTTTTTCTGAGCTGCGGAAACGCCCCTCTACACCCAAGATATACCCAGGTTGCACCAAGGCTAAACGTTGTCGATTTCATGTATTGTGCGATACAGTCGCGCAAGAGAGAGGGGCGTTGGGCGCCAACAGGCGCGGGCCCCGCGTCACAAGGAGGAAAACATGGCAGAAGCGACTATGGCGCAGGTGAAGCAAACCGACGCGCCGCCGAAAAAGAAGCATAAGCTCAGCTTCCCCACGGCATTCACCATCTTGTTCGTCATTACCATTTTGGCGGTTATCGCCACGTGGTTCATCCCGGCGGGCGCCTACTCGAAAGTGGCCTATGTCGCCGATTCGGGCGTATTCCAAATCACCGAGCCAAACGGCGACGTTCGCACCATCGAGGGAACCGAGGAAGCATTCCGCTCCGATCCCGAGCTCGCCGACATGAAGATCGACGTCAACCAGTTCCTCAACGGGGCCATCACAAAAGCCATCTCGGTACCTGGCACCTACACCGAGCTTGAATCGCAACCCATGGGAGTCACCGACGTGTTCACCTCGATGGTCAATGGCACCATCAACGGCGTGGACATCATGGTGTTCATCCTCGTGCTCGGCGGGTTGATCGGCGTTGTGAATGCTTCGGGAGCGTTCGAAAGCGGATTGGTCGCCCTTACGAAAAAGACGAAGGGGCGAGAATTCGCGCTCGTATTCCTGGTTGCCGTGCTCATGGTCTTAGGCGGAACCACCTGCGGTCTGGAAGAAGAGGCCGTCGCCTTCTACCCCATCTTGGTGCCGATATTCCTCGCGCTTGGATATGACTCCATCGTCTGCGTCGGCGCAATCTTCCTGGCTGGCTCCATGGGAACGACGTTTTCCACCATCAACCCGTTCTCGGTCGTCATCGCATCGAATGCCGCCGGCGTCATGTGGACCGAGGGCATCATGTGGCGCGTCATTGGCTGCGTCGTGGGAGCCTGCGTGGTCGTCGCCTATCTGTACTGGTACTGCAAGAAGGTAAAGGCAAACCCCGAATTCAGCTACACCTACGAAGACCGCGAGAAATTCGCCAAGCTCTATGCCACGCACGACCCCGATTCCGACGACCTGCCCGATTTCACATGGAAGCGCAAGCTCATCCTGGTGCTGTTCGTCATGGCCTTCGTCATCATGGTCTGGGGTGTCGTTTCCCAGGGATGGTGGTTCCCGCAAATGGCCGCGTCGTTCCTTACGGTCGCCATCATCTGCATGTTCCTCTGCGGCCTTGACGAGAAGACCGTCACCGACGCGTTCATCAACGGTGCATCGAGCCTGGTCGGCGTGTCGCTCATCATCGGCTTGGCGCGCGGCGTCAACATGATTATGGAAAACGGCCTCATCTCCGACACCCTGCTGTATTGGGCATCTAACGCCGTTGCCGGCATGTCGGGCCCGCTGTTCATCCTCATGATGATGGTGATGTTCTTCCTGCTCGGCTTTATCGTTCCGTCCTCTTCGGGCCTGGCCGTACTCGCTATGCCGATTCTGGCCCCGCTCGCCGACACCGTCGGAATCGATCGCTCCATCGTTGTCTCCGCCTATAACTGGGGCCAATACGCGATGCTCTATCTCGCCCCCACGGGCCTCGTCATGGCAACACTCACCATGCTCGACATGAAGTATTCGCACTGGGTGAAGTTCGTGCTCCCCATGGTCGGGTTCCTGTTCGTGTTCGGCGGCGCCCTGCTTGTTATCCAGGTCATGGTAGGCGCCTAAAACGACCCTTCGAAACGTCCGCGCAAACGCGATGGACGAGTCGCCATAGTCCCTTCTGCGGGACAGCTGAAGAAGCCGCCCAATCCCCGGGCGGCTTCGATTTTTCTAGACTCCCGCGCTGAGCTCTGAACAAGGCTAATCGAGGGATACGGGCTCCAATCAGACTGGTTCAGTCCAACCATTTGCCCGCAACCCCTACCACAAGGTGCGTCCCGCATCCTCCTACCACAAAACGCGCTCTTAAAGCTCAAACGTGAGACTTCGAGCGAGAAGCGAGCCTCTCAGCAAAAGCAAACGCGCTTATATCCAATCGCTATCGTGACGCAAAAAAGCCGGCCCCAAACGGGGCCGGCTTTCAAAAGTGCAATGGATGGCTATTTCTCTTCGGCCTTGTCGGCGAGGATGATGACCTTATCGCCGCTCACTTGCACATAGCCGCCTTCGACGGAGAACTCCTTGAAGGGGCCGCCTTCGTCTTTCTGCACGCGAACGATGCCGTCCGCAAGCGTGGAGACCAAGGGCACATGGTCGTAAAGAAAGCCCATTTCGCCTTCGGATCCGGGCACCACGACGAAGTGGACCTCGTCGGAGTAGAACTTCGCCTCAGGCGTCACGATATCGCAGGCAAATTTCGTCATCGCTTATGCCTCGTCCTTCTTCATGGCTTCGTACTCGGCGTAAACGTCGTCGATGCCACCCTTCAGGCGAAAGCACTGCTCAGGAATCTCGTCGCACTCGCCGTCGAGAATGGCGGCGAAGGAGCGAACGGTGTCCTCCA
>CAVHFS010000028.1:0-29281 GCA_963635715.1 Subdoligranulum sp. CAG:314
GGATCGAACCCCTGACCTCATGGCTGCCAGCCATGCGCTCTCCCAGCTGAGCTAAGGCCCCTTATGCACTCGGTTTCCCAAGACGCAAGACGACATTATACGCGATAGGCCATAAGGGTCAAGCGGCTTTTTTGAAAATCGCTTTACTCGCAAGCCGAAGCAGCGGACACGTCGGCGCCCTGTTCGTGCCCTGGCAAAGATTCAAGGGCGTCGATAATGGGCTTGAGGGCATCGCCGCAATCGTAGGCAACGATGTTTCCAGCATCGACAAGGGCGGCAACCTGGGGATCCATAGGAAGCGTCGCGTATGCGGGAATCCCGTATTTCTTCGCGACCTCGAGCCCCTGGGGTTCGCCAAAGATATAGTGGCGCTTTCCGCATTCGTCGCACTCGAAGTATGCCATGTTTTCGACAAGACCAAGCACGTCGACATCCATATCGTGCGCCAGATTAACCGCCTTGCCGACGATCATTCCCACGAGTTCCTGGGGAGCGGAAACGGTCACGATGCCGTCGAGCGGCATTTGCTGGAAAACGGTGAGCAGCGTATCGCTTGTCCCCGGAGGCATGTCAATCAGCAGATAGTCCAGATCTCCCCAGTTCACCTGATTGAAGAATTGGGTCAAAATTCCCGAAACCACAGGCCCGCGCCATGCCACGGGCATATCGTCTTGGGGAAGCAGCAAATTGGTGGAGATAATCTTTACTCCTTCGGCACCAATTCCTGGGTTCAGCCCATTCTCGTCGGCGCGAAGCGGACCCTGCGCTCCAAACGCCTTCGGAATGGAAGGCCCCGTAACATCGGCATCCATGATTCCGACGTTCTTCCCGGCGCGCCTCAGCTCGGAAGCAACGAGGCAGGTGACGGAAGTTTTTCCGACGCCGCCCTTGCCGCTCACGATGCCGATGACCTTCTTAAAGCTTGAAACCGAATTGGGGGCAAGCTTCGAAGGCGCCGTGCGCTCCCCGCACGATGCCGAGCACGTACCGCAATCGTGCGTGCATGTCTCGGGGGACTGATTAGAAGTATCGTCTGGCATTTTTCCTTCTTTCTTCGGATTGCCGCCGACACGCCCAACTCCCTTAAGGAGACGCTGGTCGAAGACGCCCTCCCCGCTTGCGCAGGACAGCGAAATTGGCCTAATCCCCTTAACCCCCCGTCGAAACGAAACGCGGCATTACAACTCAAACGGGAATGATACCACTCCCCTATCAAAAGAAAAGGAGCACCGAGTTTGAATCGGTGCTCCCCTGGATGCTACTGCGAGCTTCGCTCGCCCTGAAGAAATCGGCCTATCTCGATGGAGAGGCTCCGCCCGAAGAAGAGCCACCGCTGGCATCGGGAGTCGTCTCGGAAGAGTCGGCGCCCCCTTCTTCGCGCTTGGCGTCACCGTTAGCCGAAGAGCCCGATGGATTCTCCTCAGCAATGGCGGTTCCGTCTTCCGTATCTGAATCGCTTGCATCGGTCGTCGCTTTGGTGCTGCTATAGCTTCCCTTGAAGGAGCTCGTGTACGACGGAGCATCCGCAGTTTTGAATTCCTGGAGCTCTTGGCCCTCCAAACAATTGCTTATAAGGTCGCGCCAAATCTCTTGGCACCACGTATTGGTGACGAGTTCGGCGGAATTGTCTCGCGAGCCCGTCCAAACTGCGCAAGAAAGCTGCGGCGTGTAGCCAACGAACCACAGGTCGTGATAATCGTCGGTCGTGCCTGTTTTTCCTGCGGCAATCTGCCCAGAAGAAAGACGTGCAGCCGTCGCCGTACCATAAGAAGTGTTGTTGATAACGCCTTCAAGCACCTGGGTAACGGCGTAGGCGACAGACTCTGTAAGCACCTGGGCTCCCTCAACGCCAGCGGTATTGTCGAACAGAACGTTTCCGTTGCGGTCGGTAACGGTGAGGATGCCCGTAGCCTGACGATAAACTCCGCCCGTGGCAAATGTCCCGTACGCGCTCGCCATTTCCGTGGTGTTCGCGTTGTACACGCCGAGGGTAATCGTGGGGGCGGTGCCTATGTTGCTGCCATTGAGCCCCAAACGCTGCGCCACGCTTTTCACCGATTCAGGGGTGACCCCACTCGAAGAGTCGGTAATCAGGCGCATATAGCCCGTATTCGAGGAAATCGCCGTCATGTTCGCGATGGTCATCGTGCCGTAGTTGCTATGCCCGTAGTTGTAGATTTTCGCGCCGTTGACCTCGACGGGGCCAGCATCGCAGTTCATGTACGTGTTTTGGGGGTCGATTCCCTTTTCGATGGCATCGGTGAGCGTGAACGCCTTAAATGTTGAGCCCGTCTGAACGCCGGCGGAGCTCGTCGCAATGTTGTATTGGTCGCTGTCGTAATCGCGGCCGCCAATCATGGCCTTGATGAAGCCCGTATTCGGGTCGACGAGCGTAAGCGCGAACTCCTGATTGCTCGCCGCAAGCCAGCGCTCGTCGTATTGCTTCTGAACGGCCTCTTCGGCATAAGATTGCATCTCGGGATCGATAGTCGTTACGATTTTCAAGCCGCCCTCGAAGACCTGCTCGTGATCGTAGGTGGCCAAAATCTGATCGCGAATATAGCTCGTGAAATACTTGTACAGGTAGATGCCGTTCGTACCCGAATCCTCTTCGATTTGGAGATTGAGGTCTTCCGCCTTGGCGGACTCGTACTCTTCTTGGGTGATAACTCCGTTGGTGAGCATGCGCGACAGCACGACGTTGCGGCGATCAAGCGCATTGTCGGGATTGGTGTTCGGGTTGTACATAGTCGGCGAGTTGGGAATGCCGATGAGCGTTGCCGCCTGGGCAATCGTGAGATCGCTCGCGTCGGTTGAGTAGTAATGGCGAGCGGCAGCCTGAATGCCGTAGCAATTATCGCCATAGTTGATGGTGTTGAGATACATCATCAAGATCTCGTCTTTGGAGTAAATCTTCTCCATCTCGTTCGCAAGCGTCATTTCGCGAACCTTGCGCTTGATGGAAATCTCGTTCATCTCGGACGAGAGAATGGTGTTACGAACGTATTGCTGCGTGATGGTCGAAGCGCCCTCTTGACCTCCCGAGAGATTAACCACAACCGCTCGGAATATGCCCTGGAGATCGACGCCGCCATGCTGATAGAAACGCACATCCTCGGTCGCAACCGTGCCCTGGAGCACATACGGGCTCACCTCGTCGATGGTGACGGGCGAACGCTTCTCCATATACAGCTCCGCAAGCACGGTGGTTCCGTCGCTCGCGTAAATGGTAGACTGTTCGGGAAGCTCGAACGCATCGGTGTCTTGGACGCTCGGAAGGTCTTTGCACCAATCGTCTATCAAAGCCATAAATCCCTGGTAGAAGCCGTATCCGGCCATGCCTAAACCAGCCAAGACGATGACGATGGCCCAAATACCCGCGTGTGTGCGCTTCTCGCGCTGTTTTCTCCGTGGTTTCATAGCAGTCACGATACCCGAAAGCGGTACTATTCGCAAAGTTTCGCCCGAAGATGATTGGACTTTTTTCATGATGAACCCATATAGGAACATAGAGCTGCTCGCCCCCGCAGGCTCGCCCGCCTGCCTGCACGCAGCCGTTTCCGCTGGGGCCGATGCCGTGTATCTTGGCTGCGAAAGCTTCAACGCGCGGCGCAACGCGGACAATTTCACGCTCGACGACTTGGCGCAGGCGTGCGACTACGCCCATCTTCGCGGAGTTTATGTCTACCTCGCCTTGAACATAGCGATTATGCCTGACGAGATGAAGGGTGCGCTCGATTTGGCGACGAAAGCCTGGAAGCGCGGCATCGACGCCTTCATCGTGCAAGACATCGGCCTCGCCGTCGAAATCAAACGCACCATTCCTCATGCACGCCTACATATATCCACGCAGATGAACACGCATAATATAGACGGCGTGAGGGCGGCCGCGGCGCTCGATGCCGAGCGCATCACCATGGCGCGCGAGTTGAGCTGCGAGGAGCTCGCCGAGGTCACGGACGAGGCGCACGCGCTCGGCATGCAGACCGAATGTTTCGCGCATGGGGCCTTATGCATAAGCTATTCGGGGCAATGCCTCATGAGTTCCATGATTGGCGGCCGATCGGCGAATCGGGGAACGTGCGCACAGGCATGCAGGCTTCCCTACGCACTTTGCGATGAAGATGCAGGAATCGAATTAAACACCCCAGGCGATAGGCTACTTTCCCCCAAAGATCTCTGCACGATAGACATACTGGAAAAGCTCGTCGAGACAGGCGTCGACAGCTTGAAAATCGAAGGGCGCATGAAATCGCCCGAATACGTTTTCGCCGTCACCTCGACTTACCGAGCGGTAATCGAGCGATACGCAGAAGCATTCGATGAGAGGAGCGAACAAGCGACGGGCGCGACCGAAGAAGAGCGCAGAACGCTTTCCGAAGCCTTCAGCAGAGGATTCACCGAAGGATATCTCGTCCATAAACGCGGAAACGAGATTATGGGATACGGACGCCCGAACAACCGCGGCGTATTCGTGGGGCGCGTGACGAAAGCCAACGGACGCGAGGTCGCCCTTGAATCGAACATCGAAATCAACGAAGGAGACGTACTCGAATTCTGGACGAACAAGGGCCACTTCGCCTCGACAATCGGCTCGTTCGAGCAAAACGGAACCACGTACTATTTCGAGGTGGATGGCAAAACGTACAAAGGCGACCGGGTCTTTCGCGTGAGGGACGCCTCCATGGCGTATCGCGACGACGCCCTTGAGCCCCGCCTTCCCGCAAAGCTCGCGGTTCGCGCGCATATCGGCGAGCCGCTTTCGATTACGGCCGAATGCGCGGGGACGAGGGCGCATTTCTCGGGCGCCGTCGTTGAGCGAGCGAAAACAAAATCGCTATCGGCCGAAGAGGTTCGCGAGCACGTAGACCGCCTTGGCAATACGCCCTTTTTCCTCTCTGAGCTGGACGTCGAAATCGACGACGGCGTCGGCATGGGCTTTTCTGCCCTTCATAAAGCAAGGTCTCAGGCGCTCAAAGCGCTTTGCGAAACCATGCTCAGCCCATGGCGCGATCGCCAGGTCGAAGAGCACGGGGGCATTGCCCTGCCCCTTCGACACGAGAGCAATCGGCCTTCTGGGGATGCGCGAGTCGTCGCATTCGCAACGAATCCCGCGTGCGCCCGCGCTGCGAAAAAAGCAGGGGCCGACACGATATTCGTCGCGGCTGCGAACTATCGACGCGGCAACGCCTGCCTTGAAGGCCGTGTCGTCGACACGGCCGAGCAAGCGGGATATCCCGGCCGTTGTGCCATCGCTATGCCCGTTATCGATAAGCAGCCGGCAAACCGAGAAGAGGCCATCGATGTGTGGAAGTGGGCGAAGCCCGAAAAACCCCTCTTCGTCGAAAATTTGGGACAACTCGTCCGGGGGTCAGAATTGGGGGCGCTCGTGGAAGTGGGGCCCCATTTGCCCATCACCAACGAATCAGCGCTCGGCGCGGCATGTGCGCTCGGCGCGCATCGCGTATGGCTTTCGCCCGAACTCTCAATGAGCCAGATTCGCCTGCTCGCGTCGAACTCACCTGTTGATCTGGGAATCACGATATGCGCAAGCCAAGAGCTCATGACCTGCGAACACTGCGTGCTCATGGCCCAAGGCGCCTGCGACCAAAAGTGTTCGCAATGCGCGCGCAGAAGGCATTCGCATACGCTACTCGACCGAAAGGGCTATCGCTTCCCCGTTGTCACCGACGTTTTCGGCCGAAGCCATGTCTACAATGCCGTGCGCTTCGACGCGATTCACGTCGTAAAGGAGCTCATGGAGATGGGCGTAAGCTCCTTCATGGTTGACACGACGCTCATGAGCCCAGACGAGACAAGCAAAGCGATAGCGCGCGTCGTTCGGGCGATCGACGCGGCGAAGCGCGGCGCATCGGTCGCCAAAGCCGAAGGATGCACGACCGGGCATCTTTTCCGAGGGGTCCAATAAGTTAAAGGTTTCAGGAAAGCGCGAGGGAAAAGAGGGGGAAACGTAAGAAAACCGAGGCAAAACGGCGGGAATGCATAGATGAACCAGCAAGGAGGCGGCAAGGTTTCCTCGCTAGCATGGACGACGAAAAGCGCACTGCAAGCATCTTTTGATTGGAGCGCCCATGCGTATCTCAGCAGATTCTTCAAGAAAACCCGACGTGCCCATTTCTCGCCGAGCGTTCATGGCCGCAGCGACCGCGACGGCAGCAAACGCGGCGATCGGCCCCCTCCCTTCCTGTTCGTCGCCTTTGGGCGAGCGATTGCCGCACATAGCTTCGGCCGCAAGCGCTTTCGGAGATACCCGCAAGGCAAGCGCCACTATAGAACGCGTCCTGGGTGCTACGAGAAATGCCGTGGACGAGCTTTCCGCCCACGAAAACGACTCCTATTATCTTTCGACCTCGTACGGCAACACTGGCCCGAACGGAGCAGGCGGCAGCATCGATTCATGGGATTGCTGGCACCCGAACGGCAATCCGAAGAGCAACGGCGAGGCATACATGAACTGCACGGGATTCGTGGTTGCGGTTCTGGAGGCATGCGGTGCGGACTGCGACCAGATAGGCAGCTACGTTGGGTCGGCCGGCTACAACCGGGGCAATAAATCGAACCTCTACCGATGGATCATGTATCTCGAAGACCACGCCGATCTCTGCAATCGCTACGAAAGCAAGGAGGCCCTCCTCGAGGGTGGCCAACTGAAAAAAGGTGACCTCATCATCGCCAACCCAAGAGATTGGAGCGTCCCAGACGTCGATTGCCATATCATGTTTTTCTGGGGGTCGACTCCCGACCACGATTGCGCATGGCATTCATCGGGGCACGGCGACGACGTTATCGCGGGAGCATGCCCGGGAAACATGATTTCAAAGATTACGTCGAAATCGAGCGACGTGTATTGGCTTCATGCGCCACTCGAAAATATCGTGAAGCTGACGTTCGAGAAGAGATCTGCGCAGCTCGCCGTGGCCACGGGAAGCGAGGGGGCGCCCTTCTATTCGCTTTCGGGCGCGCGATTTGGCATATACCGAACATGCGACGATGGAATTTGCAGCGACCTTATCTCCGAGTTCACAACAGACGAAGATGGACTCGCCGAAGTCGAGCTCCCCTCTTCGCAAACGTTGTGGATTCGCGAAGAGGAGGCGCCTTTGGGATTTTGCGCCTGGGAAAGCCCCCTTCGCATCGACACGGGAAGCGAGAACCAAAGCAAAGCCCTGAACGATGAGCCGCAATGCGTTCGCGTCGTTGTTGAGAAAAGCGATGCTGAAACTGGCAACGTAGCCCAAGGACATGCCTCCCTAGAAGGAGCGGTGTTCGAGCTTGCCGATTCCAAAGGGAATTCGTATACCGAAAAAACCGCATGGAGCGACGAGCGGGCTTGCTGGGTTGCCGAATTCCCTGAAATAGCACGAGGGAACATTCGCCTGCGAGAAACCTGCGCGCCAACGGGATATCTGAAAACTCCCCTGGAAGGGGCCGACCCTGACGGATGGGCCGAAATCGAGCTCTCGGGAGAGCAAAGCGTCCGCTGCTCGATAGCGGCGATTTCCTCGAGAGAAGACGTCATTCGCGGCGATATTGAGGGGGCGAAATTCTACGTTCCGGAAGGCCTTGAGGAATCATCCCTGAAGACCCCTTTAGAGGGAGCCGAATTCACCATTTGGCTGCAAGACGACGGCACGCTGAGCGAAAAGGGCTACAGCGTTTCGCCCATCACGGGAATCGACGGTGAAGCGCTTAAAAAGCCCTCCGGGGAAACGGCATTCGGATCGCGTATAGGCACAATCCGAACTCATAGCGATGGCCACTTCAGCTCGAAAGATTTGTTGGCCTCGTGGATACCAGAAGAACATAACGAGCTCGCTGCTCCCGAATGCGCCTTGGTATACGGAAGCTACGCGCTCGTGGAAACCTTCCGCCCCGATCAATCGCTTCGTTTAGCTGATCCCATTTTCGACATAGAAGTTCAATCAGACGGAAGCTCGGTCTTTTTCATCATCGAGGACCGCCCCGTGCACTCCCCTGTCCGAATTCGGAAAATAGATGCCGAAACGGGAAAGACCGTGCTTGCGGCAGGCACCGAAATAGAGTTGCTCAGAAAGACTGGGGCGAATGATTGGCGCCTTGTCGAATTCTCGCTCCATACGCCCGACAACGCCACGGTATCGCGTTTTTCGATTCCTGAATCGGGAATTGTGCAATTCCCTGACGTTTTGCCATGGGGAAGCTATGCCGTTCGAGAGGCCCATGCCGTAGCGCCCTACCTGGTTCGAAACGACCCCGTCTATTTCAATGTAGAAGAACACCACGACTGGAACGAAAACGACATCATCGAAATAGAACTTCCCAATCGTCAGGCAAAAGGTCGCATCGTGGGAACGAAGATAGACACCGAAAGCGGAGAAGGCGTAGCGGGCGGCGTGTTCGCCGCATACGCTGGGGGCGATATCGTTCTTCCAGAGGGAACGGTGGTGTTTCGAGAGGGGGATTTCGTCGGAGAAGCAAAAAGCGATGAAACGGGAGCATGGTGCATTGAGGGATTATCCTTGGGGAGTGGAATCGCAAGCTATATCGTAAGCGAAACCTACGCCCCCGAAGGGTACGTACTCGATGACAGGCGCTACCGCGTAACGCTCACATGGGAAAACGACACATGCGAAATCGTCGATTGCGCTATGGAGGTACGCGAGCAACCGACGAAAATATGCCTTACGAAAGTAGATTCCGAATCGGGAATCGGAATAGAGGGAGTGGTCTTCAGCCTTGAAGCCCTAAGCGAGCCAGAAAGCCCACGAAGCGCCGACGACGCAACGGAAAATGAGCCCGAGGAAGAGACCTCGAAAATCGTTGAATTGGTAACGAACGAAAACGGAATAGCCGAGGCGTCTCACCTAAAGCGAGAAACCACCTACCGAATCAAAGAAACCAAAACTCGCGAAGACCTCGGCTACATAGGTTGCGAGGAAACCTTTGAGCGTTTCCTCGGTGCCGATGGACGTTGGCACGAAAACAGGCAAGCCTACGAAGACGCACAGAAAAACGGAACGTGGGCAGATCAGCTGTGGGAACTTGAAATTGCGAACCAATTTAGTAGCGTCGAATTTTACAAGGTCGACCACGATGCCTGGCAAGCCGCGCAAAGCGAAGACGAATTCGAAGCGCGTAAAGCCGCGGCGAGCGATGCCTTAACAGGAGGAACGTTCGTGCTGCAAGACGAAGACGGAACCCTCGTTGCGCCATCAACGAAGGGCCTTGAGGCAAGCGGCTGGCAAGCGCAAGGAAAATCAGGTGTACGATTCGATCATCTCAGCATCGGGAAGACATACGCCTTCATTGAAAAGAGCGCACCCGACGGATATCGTATGAGCACAGAAGGGATTGCGCTGACCATTGAGCATACAAGCACTCCCGCAATTGTCGTATTCCCCAATGAAAAGGCCGAGAGATTAGCCAAGACGAATGACGGAGCCCCGCTTATCGCAGGCGCCGCTGGTCTCGTATTTGCAGGCGGGATCGCCGCGATGGCCGCATACTCGCAGCGCAGAAGCGAGCTTGAAGGAAAGTGAGCTATCTCTTTTCAAAACCGAGAACAACCTGAGCAAAAAAAATGCCCCGCCTGTACGCGGGGCATTTCGGCATTCAAGGCGAAGCTTATTTGAGGGCAGCCTTGGAAACCTCGACCAGCGCGGCGAAAGCGGCGGGGTCGTTGATGGCCATATCCGAGAGGACCTTGCGGTCGAGCTCGACGCCAGCCTTATGAAGGCCGTTCATGAACACGGAGTAAGACACGCCGTTGATGCGAGCAGCCGCGTTGATGCGGGTAATCCAGAGACGACGAACTTCGCGCTTCTTATTGCGACGATCGCGGTACTGGTACTGAAGCGAATGACGAACTTGCTCTTTCGCCTTCTTATAATGACGGGATTTCGCGCCGTAATAACCCTTCGCGCGCTTAAGAACAACGCGACGCTTCTTCTTAGCGGAGACGGAACGCTTTACACGAGGCATTGATAATCACTTCCTAATCTATGCTTAGCGCATGCCCAGATTGCGGGCAACAACGCGTCGGTCGGATGCGGCGACGGTGGTTTCCTTGCGGAAATTGCGGATGCGCTTGGGGCTTTTCTTGGTCTTGATGTGGCTCTTGAAAGCCTTGGCACGGACGATTTTGCCGGAACCGGTAACGCGGAAGCGCTTTGCGGTGCCCTTATGGGTCTTCATCTTAGGCATTGTCGCAGTCCTTTCTGCTTACTCGTTGGATTCGCCGTTGTTTTTGGCGTCTTTGTCCGATGTCTTCTTCACTGCCGACGGAAGCGGCGCGATGAGCATATGCATATTGCGGCCCTCCATCTTAGGAGCGTTCTCGATAGCTGCGACGTCTTTCAGATCGTCGGCAAGCCGCTCGAGAATCGAAAGGCCTTGCTCAGGATGAGCCATCTCGCGGCCACGAAACATAATCGTGATTTTGACCTTGGCGCCGCTCGCCAGAAAACGAAGCACGTGCTTTTTCTTCGTGGTGTAGTCTCCCACGTCGATTTTGGGACGAAACTTCATTTCCTTGATTTCGACCTTGGTCTGCTTCTTGCGAGCTTGCTTGGCCTTAATCGCCTGATCGTACTTGAACTTTCCGTAGTCCATGATGCGGCATACGGGCGGTTCGGCGTTCGGGGCAATCTCGACAAGATCCAAACCTGCCTCTTCGGCAATACGCAGGGCCTCGCGAGTATTGAAAATACCCATCTGCGAACCGTCGTAGCCGATAAGGCGACACTCGCGTGTACGGATATCTTCATTGAGCCTGGGCTCTTGAGCTGCTATTGCGCTCACCTCCTACATCTCCCGCAGGTTGCGGGTTCGTACTGCAACAAAAAACCCTGCGCGCACGCACAGGGACTCCAGAATCATTAGATATATTCCTGAGACCCATCAGCTTGCGCCAAAGCAGGTGGGAGGCTTCGCCTCCGCTTGAAACAGCTGGTATATAATAGCAACGCTTTTAGCCCTTTGCAATAAGAAATTACCCTGATATGGAGGAAACCTGTGCGCGCGCCCATCGTGGACTGCCATACCCACACGTCGTTTTCCGACGGAGAATCCACATTCGAAGACAATACTCGCGCAGCGCAGGCAGCTGGATGCCGAATCCTCGTGGCAAGCGACCATCTGACCCTCCCCGCAAGCATGGACCCGCGTTGCGAATGCCAAGTTCCCAGGCGAAACCTAGAAAGTTATCGGGAATCCTTTCTCCAGGCTAAGGAATTCGCGAAGGAAATCGCGCCAGACATGGATCTCGTATTCGGTTTCGAATGCGACTGGTACCCAGGGTGCGAGGCGAATGTCCTCGAATGGAGCAAAGATGCCCAAGTGCGCCTCGGAAGCGTGCACTGGATAGGCAGTGTCGGCGATATTTCTATCGCCGCCGAAGATCCAGGAAGCGAAGCCATCGCCGCCGCAGATTCCTCGGACGACGGCAGCGGGTGGATCGATTATTCGCAAGACATGCGCGTATGGGAAAAACTCGGCAGCGCGGGCGTGTGGAGGGCGTACGTTGATGCATGGTGCCACGCCTGCGAGAGCCCTATCCAGTTCGACTCCATGGCCCATCCCGATTTGCCCATGAGATTTTCGAAGGAAGGCTACCCAGCTCCGAAGGGAATCGAGGCCCTTTGGGACGAAATGGCCGCGTGCGCCCACGACACTGGTCGAAGAGTCGAAATCTCGAGCGCATCGCTACGCAAAGGGATTGACGATTTCTACCCCGCAACGGGCCTGCTCGAGCGCTTTTGCAAAGCCGGCGTCTCGATCACATTCGGATCGGACGCGCACCACGCAAGCGATATATGCTCGGGAATCGCCGCAGCCCAGGAACATGCCTACAAGGTAGGCTATCGAAATTTCGATGTGGTGCGCGAGAACGGAGAATGGCAGACCTGGAATCTAGCCTAAAGCGACGCTTTGGGTTTTCTCGCAGTAAGCACGCGGGGCCGATTCGCCAAATCGGGAACAATCCGAATGTCAGTAAACCCCACGCTCTTCGCTATTTCGGCGGCAGCGTCAAGGCATGTTTCATGAAGCTCGACGGCGAAGCCACCTCCCGAAGCGAGCGCGAGAAACGCCCATTTCGCCAAGGGACGATAGAGATCGAGCCCATCAAGGCCCCCATCGAGCGCAAGCTCGGGTTCATGCTCCGCCACTTCGGCAGAAAGGGTTTTCAGAACTTCCGTGGGAATATAGGGAGGATTGCTCACCACGAGCGACAGCTCACCCATGAAGCGCTCCCCCACGGGCTCTCCCAAATTACCGCAAAGCACCGCTACACGTTCCGCCAAGCCAAGCGACGCGACGTTCTCTTTCGCCAGGGCGATTGCATCGGGAGAAATATCGCAAGCAAGCACACGCGTCTTCGGGTTCTCGTAGGCAATCGAACATGCTATGCAGCCCGTCCCCGTGCAAATATCCGCCACATACAAGACATCGTCTTCCGCAGGTTCGGGTATTTCGACATCGGTGGCCGAATCATCCGCAGGTGCCTGCGAACTTTCGTCGGTATCCGCGACGCCAAAAACAGCTTTCGCCATATGCGCGAGTCTCATTTCGTCGAATTGCGACTGCGTAATGGTCGAATCGACCGCGCGACGACGCTGAGGCGCGGGCAGCAAAGCGAGCGCCTCGCTCACAAGAATCTCTGTCTCGGGGCGCGGAATGAGCACCCCCTCGCGAACCTTCACTGCAATATGGCGAAATGCCACCTCACCCGTTATGTATTGCAAGGGCTCACCCGCCGCACGGCGAGAAACCCAACCGCGCAACACTTCTCGCTCTTCGAGCGAGAGCGGCCGATCGAAATTTACATAGAGATCGACCCTGCGCATGCCGCACGCTTCGCACAAAAGCCACTCCGCCGAAAGCCGGGGATTCTCGTCGCCTTTGCGCTCGAGATAGCCGCGGCACCATTCGAGGGCCGCGCGGATGGTCCACACTTCACCAGTCATATAAATCTCCGTCCGAAGCGTAAGCGCCTGCGCAATGCGGCGGTATAAACAAAGGCGAGCCTCGACATACGAGGCTCGCCTGAAAATGCGCTCTGCCCTCGCGCTACTCGGTTGCCTGCTCGAGCTTGCGAGCGCGGTCGGCAGCCTGCAGCGCCGTAATGACATCGCCCAGGTCGCTTCCCATAAGAACGCCCTGATACGTTCCGTTGTAGCCGATGCGATGGTCGGTCACGCGATCTTGAGGCGCATTGTAGGTACGGATTTTCTCGGAACGATCGCCCGAACCGATCTGCGCAAGACGTTCAGCCCCTTCGGCCGCCTGCTGCTCGGCGAGCATCTTCTCATAGAGACGGGCGCGCAAAACAGCCATTGCGGCAATTTTATTTTGCAGCTGCGACTTTTGGTCTTGCGATTGCACGACCAGGCCGGACGGAAGATGCGTGATGCGCACCGCCGAGTCGGTCGTATTAACGCACTGACCGCCGGGGCCTCCCGCACGATACACATCGATGCGCAGGTCGTTCTCGTTGATGTCGACTTCAACCTCGTCAGCTTCGGGAAGCACGGCAACCGTTGCCGTAGACGTATGAATGCGTCCTTGGCTTTCCGTTTTGGGAACGCGCTGGACGCGGTGCACGCCGCTTTCGAACTTCATGACGGAATAGACTTTATCGCCCTTGACCTTGAACTGAATTTCTTTGTATCCACCGGCGTCGGAGGGGCTTACGTCCATGGTTTCCGTCTTCCAATGCTGGGCATCGCAAAAGCGGACATACATCTTGTACAAATCGCCCGCGAAGATAGCAGCCTCATCGCCGCCTGCCGCCGCCCGAATCTCGACGATAATGTCCTTCTCGTCGGCCGGATCGCTCGGGATGAGCATGTATTTGATATCTTCCTCGAGCGCAGGAAGCTGAGATTCCGCCGCCGCGATGGTCTCTTGGGCGAGTTCGCGCATATCGGGGTCGTCGAGCATCTCTTTCGCATCATCGATATCGTCGCATGCCTGAAGATACTCACGGGCTTTCGCAACAAGAGGACCCTGATTGGAATATTCCTTGGTGAGTTTGGTATATTCCGCATGGTTATTCAAAACAGCCGGATCGCTGAGCTTATTTTGAAGCTCTTCATAACCGGCGATGATTTTTTCGAGCCTGTCTCGCATAGTTCATCCCATCGATAGATTCGCCGTCTGACGCGGCGCGCATTGCGCATGAATTCCAACCGAGGATGATACCACGCAAAATGCCCGCTCACGGGCTTTACACAGCGAAAAGGCCGCCTCAAACGAGGCGGCCCCGAAAAACCACTGCAGCCGATATGCGATGAACGGCCAGAACCGCTCCGCGTCCGAACGCGATACCTACTTAACCGTGAGTACCGGCATTTCGGCGCTATGAAGCACTCCGTAGCTCACCGATCCGAGCATGCCGCGCAACGCGCCAAGACCGCGACGACCCATGACGATAAGATCGGCCCCGTGAGTCGCGGCATATTTCGCAATCGCTTCGGCCTGCGACGTATCGGCGATGGCCTCTATGGACACGCGCTCATCTTTTCCATGATCGCCCAAACCTTCGGCCATTTCGCCTTCGATGCGCGCAAGCGCCCCAGAAACGATCTCTTTGTAAGAATCGTAGTCGAGCAGGCCCCACGAAACGCCATCGAGCGCATTGGGCTCGCCAGGATTCCCCGAAGCGAACATGCCCGAAAGAACCACGTGCAGCACGTAGATCTTCGCATCGGCGTCGTCGCCAATAAGGGCGAACGCGGTTTCAAACGCATTTTTCGACTGGTCCGACCCGTCAAAAGGAACGACGATTTTTTTGAACTCAAGCTTGGCAGACATAGCGTACCTCCGTATCAACAGGAAGCGGACAATGCAATCCCGCTTCTCGCCTTGAATTATATTCCTTTTCCGAAGGATTGAAGCCCTCGGAAGCATCTCGAAGCGCGAGCGGAAGCGCACGGAGATGAAAATCGAAAAATTCGATGCGAAGACGACTACAGCAGCGTATCCCTTAAGCCATCCAAGACAATGCAGCGAGAGGCTTCGTCGAAGATAAACCCGAGCGCCACAAGCTCATCGACCGTCAGCATTCCAGGATTGTTTTCCCTTAGCAGATAGTCTTCCACGGAAAGATAGAGGGCGCGGGCACATTCTTCGGGCGTCGCCCCCGAAGATTCGCGAGCTCGCCGCATCCAGCTCTCCATACTCCGCCTCCATCTGCGTATTCGTCAAAGTTGTTACCAGTTTAACTGGTATTTGCCCACTGTCAATTATGCCGTAAAACCAAGCTGCTAAACTTTTATTCCCAGATGAGACGAAGGAGGGGTCGTGGATAATTTCATCGGTAGGAATATCAAGGCGTTCCGCGGCCATAAGGGGCTTTCGCAAGAGGGGCTCGCAAAGATCGTCGGGCGCTCCCAAACCGCCGCATCGGCTTGGGAAGACGGCAAAAGCATTCCGCGCAAGGCGAATTTAAACCGCCTCTTCGCCGAGTTTCCCGAATTGTCTTATGACGACATTTTCAGCGATGAACATGGATTCGCGCGAAAGGTAATCAAGCGCGAGAAAGGCGAAGATATCGTCAACGTGCCGCTCTATGGCGCAATTTCAGCAGGATTTCCCATTGAGATGCTTCCCAACGAAGATCTCGTACCAATTCCGGGAACGCTTTTCAATGCCCATCCGAAATCGTTTTTCCTGCGCGTCAGCGGCGAATCGATGAACAGAACGCTTCCCAATGGATGCCTCGCGCTCATCGACCCCAAGGCCGAATTCGTTGACGGAAAGATTTACGCCGTGAGCGTAGAGAAAACCGACGCAACCATAAAGATCGTATCTCGAAAGAAAAACCGAATCGAGCTGATTCCCCACTCCTATGACCCGCGCTTCAAGAAGCAATCGTTCAAGATTTCCGAAAACGACGAGCCTTCGGTGAGCATTTTGGGCCGCGTCGTATGGTTCTGCGCCCCGCTCGATTATCCAAAACAGCAATAAGAACGCCCCGAAGGCTTCGGGGAATTCGTCAACGCAGGCCTTGCCGCGTTGGTCCCCATCCCAATAACGAAACGCATTCTGCGACGAAAAAGGGCCCGTCATCGACGGGCCCTCAATCGAATCTATTTCAAGCTGAGATTAGTGAGACTCGTGTCCCAAATCGTCTTTGCCAGAAATGTTGTGCTTCTCGAGGTCGTAGGTAAGACCGCCATGCTCAATGCCGAAGAACATGAGCTTGGAGGGAGCAAGACCCTCGATATTAGCCAGATACGCGTGAAGCAGCGTAAAGCAGATGAAGACGAACATCATGAAATAGTGGATGATTCGAACGCTCATCGCTCCGCCGAGCCCAGCGATAGCAGCCTCGAACAAAGGCATGTTCGCGCACGGCGGCCACAGGCACAGACCGGTGAAGAACATGAAGATGATCAGCAGCGGGATGGCCAGGTAGCTCAACTTCTGAGGAACGCCCAGTTTGGCCGAAAGAGGATGGTCCTTCTTGAAGAACAAGTAATACTTGATCCAGGAAGCGAGTTGGTGCTTGTTGTCGGCCTGAGGCAACCACGTCTTGTAATCGGGAACCGTCTGACGAGTTCCGGCGGCCGGCGCGCTTTTCACGACAAACGCCAAAACAATGCGAAGCAGGCAGTTGATGAAAATCACGAAGCCGAAGAAGATGTGCAGGCCACGGGCCATGCCCATGAACTCAGGCCAATACGGGAAATGGATGCAGAAGCCCGTCACGATAAGGATGATCATGCAAACCAGATTCACCCAATGGGTGAAACGGAACGGCGCCGGATGCGCCTCTTTGTAATGTGCGAGATGCGCCATGTTACTTCACCCCCCATGGGCTCGTTACGGTTTCGAATTTCTTACCGGTCTTCGGCTCAACCACATGCACGGCGCAAGCGGTGCACGGGTCGAAGCTGTGAACGGTGCGCAGCGCGTTGATCGGTTTTTCCACGTCGGCCACGGGCACGCCGATAAGCGCCTGCTCGAGCGGACCGTAGTTGCCTTCCGGATCGTGCGGAGAGAGATTCCACGTGGAAGGAATGATGATCTGGTAGTCGGTGATCTTTCCGCCTTTGACCTTCTCGGAATGGTACAGCGCGCCTCGCGGAGCCTCCCAGAAGCCCGTGCCTTCGCCATCGGAAACGGCAGGTGCGCGGAAGTACTCGGAGTCGCCGCCCTTGATGGCCTCGCAGAGCTCTTCGACCCATTCTTTCATGAGGGTCGCGATGTAGAGCGTCTCCACCTGGCGGGAAGCCGTACGGCCCAGAGTATTCTGCAGAACCGAGACATCCCCAGCCTGAGCGCCAAGATTGACGAGCATGTCGTCGACGTGCTGCTTGATGAAGGAAACGCCGCGCTTGTATGCCACGAGCACGCGAGAGAACGAGCCCATCTCGAGCGTCTTGCCATCATAGAGCGGGCATTTGTCCCACGAATAGCGATCGTTGACGTTGTACTCGGTGAAGGCGGGCTTGGTGTCTTGCTCGAACGGGGGCAGATTTGCGTCGCCTTCGTACCAAGAATGGCCAACGTACTCGGTGATCTTCGACTCGTCGGGATCGGAGATATTGAAATTCTCGTCGAGGACGCCCGCCGGCAGATAGCGATTGCGCATGCGATCGACGTAAGAAGTTTCCTTGTCGAAGGCATTCTCGAAAACGCCCCATGCGGCATAGCGACCAACGCCCTTGCCAAACGTTGCGACCTCGGGATAGAACTTCGCGATGGCAAGCGTGTCGGGAATCATGGTTTGGGCGACCCAGTCGTAGAGCTCGTCGACGAGGCCCTTGAGGTCGTCGAGTTTCTCGGCGGTGGGAACGAACGCCGTGCCGCCGGGAACGATCGTCATGATATGGGGCATCTTGCCGCCGAGCAGCGCCGCGATCTCCGAAGCCTTCGACTGCATCTGCAGAGCCTCGAGATAGTGCGCCGTAAGGATGAGGTCGGCCTCGGGAGTGAAGTTGTACTCGCCGGTGTCGAACCAGTTGCCGCTGAAGATGGACAGCTGGCCGTTGTCGGCGAATTTCTTCAGGCGGTCTTGCAGCCCAACGAAGTCTGCGGAAGGAGTGCCGAGCTCGGTGGCCAAATCGTACGCATCGGCCGCATCAGCGCCAAGGGCGTTGATGGGGTTGACGTAGTCAAGGCCCGCCAGGTTGTACATCCACAGAATGTGGCTATGCAGGAACTGCGCGCCCTCTACCAGGTTGCGGATGATTCGGGCGTTGTTCGGAATGGTGATTCCGAGCGACTGCTCGGCCGCGATAGACGAAGCGTGCATATGGGAAACGGGGCATACGCCGCAAATGCGCTGTACGATATAGGCCGCATCTTCGGGAGTGCGGTCGCGCACGACGAGCTCCATGCCGCGGAAGCAGCCACCCGAAACCCAGGCGTCGGTAACGACGCCGTCGGTGACTTCCATCTCGGCACGAAGGTGTCCCTCGATACGAGTAATAGGATCGATAACGGAACGCGTCATTTACTCGTCGCCTCCTTTCTTGGCGTCGGATTTCGCGGAGTCGTCATAAACGCCGATCGATTTATCGGGGTGCTTCGCATCCCATGCGCGCACCTTCTCGAACTCGGCGCCCTGAGGAACGCGGCCCGCAGCCTTCATTCCGAAGCCATGAACCACGAGCGCAGCGGCGAGGATTCCCGTGATTCCAACGGCGATCGTGCCCGGCTGGAATTTGAAATCGCCGATCTGCAGATCGCGATGACGCTTGAAGAACGGCGTATTGACCTCGACCCAGTTCTGGCCGGGGTTGTTCGGGTTGGCCTCGCAGCAGCCGATGCAGGGGGCACCGGCCTCGATGCACCACGAGCGTCGATGGTTGTAGCGAACGACGCCGCAGTTCGCCTTGGTCTGAGGACCGCGGCAACCGAGGGGATACAGGCAATAACCCTTGGCCTCTTCGGGCGAGCCGAACTGATACACGAACTCGCCGTTTTCGAAGTGCCCGCGACGCTGGCAATTGTCGTGAATCGTTTGGCCGAAGATGAGCGTGGGCTTGTTTTCGGCATTAAGCTCGGGGAGATTGCCCAGAAGCAGGTACTCGACGAGGATGGCGCACAGCCATTCGGGATTCGGCGGGCAGCCAGGCACGTTGATGATGGGAACGTCAATCCCCTGCTCGGTCAAATACGCCTGCACGCCCATGGCGTTCGAGGGATTCGGCGCGGCAGCCATCCAGCCGCCATTGACGGCGCATGAGCCGAGCGCAACGACGGCCGTCGCCTTTTCGGCGGCCTCGATGAGATGCTCGTTGCCCGTCTTGCCCGCAACGCGAAGGGCGTTGCCTTCCCAGCCTTTGAGTACGGCGCCTTCGTAAACCAGGATATAGTCCCCGGCTTCGATGGTCTGCTCCTTGGCCTTTTCCATAGAATAGCCGGCGGCAGCGGACAAGGTTTCGCTGTAGTTCAGCGAGATAAGCTCGAGCACGACCGCGGCGGCATCGGGCGCGTCGATTTGAGCGAACGCCTCGGTGCAGCCCGTGCAAGAAGCGCCCTCGATCCAGATGACGGGATACAAATCGCCGCGACTTGCGCCGATCACGGACTCCTCGAGAGCCTGGGCTACGCGCGGAGCGGCGGCCTCACCCAGGCCGGCCATCACCGCAAGCGTGCCACACAGTTTCATGAAGCTACGACGCGAAACTCCGCGGGATTCGAGCATTCCCTGAAACTCTGCGGCAGTGGACTGATTGTCCATTCGTACACCTCCTACGTAGATGCATAGCAGAAACACTGACAGCTACGCATTATGGAGGATTGAGGGCGCTCGCGAGGGGCGTATTCCCCGAGCGGTAGGTAGGTGTGAAGATATCGGGGCAAATAGCATAACTATGTTACGTTGTTGATAATTCGTAACATAGAAGTTAATGAAAACTATCTTATTATTGCTCAGTAATTTGTTTTTGTCCTATACAAAATAAGAAGCCTTTCGATATTGCGTTCTATCTAGCGCATGATTTCAACGTTGATTTTGACTTTATTGGACAAATCACAAATTATGACGATTGTTGTAGACGCGGCCTCACTGGACGGCCGGGCTGGATTTCCTACCCGCCGAAACTCAGAGAACCCAGCCGCTCGAATTGCCTTTGAAGAAGCCCTCCCGAGACAAATCGGCCATCATGGATTCGAAATCGTCCTCGCCAACCCCATCGCGACCAGCCCTGCGCTCTTCGGCATTGAGCCGATAAAGCAGCTCTTCCGACGTCGCTCCCGGCGAAGCGAGGACCTCGCGCACAAGCCAGGCGCGCTTCTGACGCCGCGAGCCTTCAAACGTGCTCTGACGCGTGTAGGCCGCAGCGACGCGCGAGGGGTTTTTGTAGTCTTTCTTCAGGCGAGCGCCTATATCGAGCAGGGCGTAATACCAAGCGCGAACCCCACTGGCCGGACACGCCTGCTGAACGAGAGGTTTCAGCTGCCTATCGGTCACGCGATTGGCATCTCGGAAGAAGCAATGGATGAACACCGAGCGAACGTTCGTCTCGAGATAGACGCAGGCGGCATCGCGCGAAAACGCCGTGATTCCAGCCGCGGTCGCCTCGCCTATGCCTGAAAGCTCCATGAGCTTTCCCATATCTTCCGGCAGATGCCCGCCATAGTCGGCCGAACATATATCGGCCGCACGCTTCAGGGCAATTGCCCGACGATTGTAGCCGAGGCCTTGCCACGCTTCCACCACATCGGCCACGCTTGCGCATGCGAGGGAATCGAGGGTTGGAAACGTCTTCAGGAAACGCTCCCAACGCGCAAGCACGCGAGAGACCTGCGTCTGCTGAAGCATAGTCTCCGAAATCCAGATAGCGTAAGGATCGCGGGTATTTCGCCAGGGCAAATCGCGATAAAGCTCAAGGCCAGTCGCACGCACCCACGCCTGGAATTCAGCCATTTCGCGCGAGCTCGGATCGTTTGAATACAGAGGCGCCTCGAGCGGCATGCCAGGCGTCACGACGCATCGCCCGAGAAAAGCCTCTCGAGCGTTATGGATTCGAAATACTCCTGCATGAGTCTATCGGCATGCTTCCATATGCCGTGGTATTCGCAGCCTCCGCAGCGAGCGCAGTACTCGGGATCGGCCGAGCATGGAGACATATTCATGGGGCCCTGCAGAGCCGTAAGCACGTCGAGCAGAGTCGTCGTGCGCGGATCGCAGGCGAGAGAGAGGCCGCCTTTCGCTCCGCGAACCGTTTTCAGCAATCCGGCGTGCACGAGATCGTGCTGTATGGAGCGCGCGAACGCATAGGGGATATTCTCAGCGTCGGCGATATCCGAGACAGACACATAGGCATCCCTGTTCGCATAAGCCGCCCGAATGATGCGGCATGCGTAATCGGTTCTCCTCGTGAGCTCCACGTCTACCGCTCGCTTTCTTCGTCGTCGCCAAGCGCGTCGTAGCGCAGACGCCCCTCAGCAGATTCCTGCTCGAATTCCAGCTCCATCTCATCGATCTGGGCGCGGAAATCGTCGACGACCGCGTCCTCGAGCACATGGTATTCCGCCGAGTCGAGAGGCTGGAAATTCGAAATATGCTCGAACATGAGCTCTTGGGTAACGGGCTTGTAGCAGCGCGTCTTAAGCCCCGCGCGGTATGCGTCTTCCACAGCTTCGCGAGCTGCCGTGACGATGTCGGAACGCGAGAGATTGCGAGAGACGCGCGTGAGCGTTGACAAGTCGAGCTCCCTAACCGAAGGATGTTCGGAGGCGACTTTCTCCCAAATAGACCGACGCTCGAGCTCGTCGGGCAGATAGATATCGACTACGTTCATCGGCTCCATGAGGTCGTAAAGATAGCCCTGATCGGCCGAATCGCCAGCGACGGAGGCGAGCACATGCACATCGGGGTTGGCGACGGCGGCGCTCACAAGGGCGATCGCTTCTCGAGCCGCCCGAGACATATTGGCGAACACGACGCCTTCGCCTTCCGTCGAAGAGGCCGCATCGATAAGCGGAATTCCCCACAGGTCGACGTCTTCGAGCACAAGCACGCTCGGCGCTTCGAGGGAAACGCGACTGACCATGCGAGGCTGGTTTTTCGCCGACACCGTAACGCACAACATAGGAACGCCCATGGGGCCGGGTTGCATCTGGATGCGCATCGCGGGCAAATCGAGCTCGCCGACGACCGCCTCCATAAACATGTTCGCGTCTTCGCGCGAAGACGTGCGGAACACCACCGAGCCCGCGGCGGAAAGTCCATCGAGCCCATGGCGCTCGCGCAGGGTATTCAGAAGTTGTCGATAGGCGTCATCGTCTTCCACGCCAAGCCCCAATGCCCGAGCATCTTCGATAATAGAGTCGAAGCCCACCAAGTCGGCGTAGCGCAAGCGCGTAGGGTCTTTCGGACGCTTCGCCGTTTTGACATCGGCCGAAGCCGTTGAGGGACGAACGCCGTCTTGCTCGGAATCCTCTTTGGAATTTTGCTCGGAGCTGGAACCAGGGCCGATATTCATCGACATGATGGGCGATATGCCCGTGATATGCGCATTCTGGCCGATTTCCTCGGAAATCATATCGGCCATTCCCTCAAGATCGGAGCGCGAAATCCCGAACTCCGAAAGCTTGTCGAGGGCAAGACTCTGCAAGCGCTTCGCATACTCGGGGACTTCCTCGGAAGTCAGATACGGCTCAAGTTTGTCGAAAATATATTCCGCAAGCGAACGTTCCTTCAGCTCGCAGGAAAGCTTCCATGCTTCGCGCAGAGCCGCCACGGCCCCCTCGTCCGCAAGGGGGGAGCAGCGCAACGATTCCTCGAAGGCAATCAGATAGAGATGCATCGCAAGCGCCCCGTCGCCCGCAGAGGCAGCCGCGCGTGCGCGTTCAACGTAGTCGCCGCAAGGCCGATGGGCGTTCTCGCCATGATGGTTCTGGTTGACGATGCCTGCATCTTCGCCATTTTGTTCGAGCACTGAACCCACCTCCTTCGTATGATGAAACGACAATACTACAGGCTCAGTGTAGCCAAGCAATCTGCAATGTGCAAAATTTTTACGAAACGTTACACGGATTAGCCCTCACAACAAAAACAGCGAACTTCCGCCGAGGGGCCTTTTCGAAAAGTCAGAGCCCGTGCAGCTAATCCACTTTGCTAGGACGGCAATCCCAATCCAAGGCATGCCAACCGCGAGACCGCGCAGCACGAGAGAGCGCGGAATCGCCCGAGACGGCAAAGCCCTCCAATGCCGCCGACAGCAAAGGGATATCGGAGTGATGGTCGCCGAACGCGCAGGAAAGCTCCCAATTCCCTTCCCCGTATTTTTCATTCGCCCAGCGCGAAAGCTCGCGCACCTTCGCATCGCCTTCGATGCACTCGCCCGCCACCCGACGCGTGTAGTTGCCGTGCGCGTCCGTGGCCATTTCAGTGCACAAGGCAACGTCGATGGGTTCGAATTGCTGGGCTCGGCGCACGATGGGGCCAAAGGTCGCGGAGACGATGACCACTTCGACCCCCGCCTGGCGAAGCTCCTGCATGGCGGCGCGGGCGCGAGGGCGAAACCTTTTCTGCCCCTCGATGACCTCGTCGTAAAAAAGGCGCAGGTATTCGTCGACATCCGCCTGGGGCAAGCCCTCAAAAGCAGTGAACACCTGGCCGCGCACCCATGCCTCGCTTTGCGGCAGATGGAGCTTATAGGCAAGGCCCCACAACCCTACCTTTCCCACCACGCGGTTGCGAAGCAAATCGTCGCGCCACAGATGGCGCACGAGCAAAACGGGAGAATTGCCCTGTATGGACGTCCCGTCGAAATCGAAGGCCGCGATGGCGTGCTTTCCCGTAGCGGCCGATCGCTCATGGGCGGCCTTCGCGATACGCTGGACCTCGGCATCTGCCCGAACGCACGTATTTTCGAATGCGGGCGCCGCAACCTCAATGTGGTCGACCATATCGAAAGACCGCTCCTCTATTTCCTCAAAAACGCTCGGCAGGCGCGCTTTCGGCAAACGCGCCAGGGCCGCCTGTCGAGCAGCTACTCAGTGAACTGTGAGTTATACAGTGTAGCATACGCGCCCCCTTTGGCGATGAGCTGCTCATGTGTGCCCTGCTCAACGATATCGCCATTCTGCAGCACCAAAATGAGGTCGGCGTTGCGAATGGTGGAAAGCCTGTGAGCGATCACGAACGAGGTTCGCCCGTGCATGAGATTGTCCATGGCGGCCTGAATTCGCTCTTCGGTGCGCGTATCGACCGAACTGGTCGCCTCGTCGAGAATGAGCATGCGGCGATCGGCCAAAATGGCGCGGGCGATGGTAAGCAGCTGGCGCTGGCCTTGGCTGATATTGCTCGCATCTTCGTTAATCACGGTATCGTAACCTTGCGGCAACGTGCGTATGAAATGGTCGGCAAAGGCCGATTTCGCCGCAGCCTCCACCTCGGCGTCGGTGGCATCGAGGCGACCATAGCGAATGTTCTCGCGCACCGTCGCGTTATATAGCCACGTGTCCTGCAAAACCATTCCGAATTGAGAGCGCACATCAGCGCGGGAGAATTCGCGCACATCATGTCCCCCAATACGAATGGAGCCCGAGTCCACGTCGTAGAAGCGCATGAGCAGCTTCACCATAGTGGTCTTGCCAGCCCCCGTGGGGCCGACAAGCGCGACGGTCTGGCCGGCGGCCACGCTCGCCGAGAAATCGCGAATCACAGGATGGTCGGCATCGTAGCCAAAACGGACATGGTCGAATTCCACATCGCAGGTCATGTCGGAAGCGTTCGCACAGGCGTTGTCGGGCTTCTCTTCGGGCGCTTCCAAAAACTCGAAGATACGCTCGGCCGCAGCCGCCATCTGCTGCAACACGTTCGATACCTGAGCGAGCTGGGTGAGCGGCTGCGTGAAGTTCTTCACATATTGGATGAAAGCCTGGATATCGCCCACCGTGATGCGCCCGCCCACGGCGAATATCGCGCCGGCAATGGCTACGGCCACGTAACCCAAATTGCTGACGAACCCCATCACCGGCTGCATGAGGCCCGAAAGGAACTGCGAGCGCCACGCCGATTGGTAGAGCTCTTCGTTGGTGGCCCGAAACTTCTTGAGGGTGGCCTCCTCTTTATTGAATGCACGAACGACGGCCTGCCCAGAAAACGTTTCCTCTATCTGGCCATTGATTTCGCCGAGTTTTTTCTGTTGCTCGCGGAAATAGCGCTGGCTGCGCCCCACGACCACCTTCACTAAAAGAAGCGAAATGGGGATGACGAGCAACGCGATGATGGTCATCTCCACGTTGATGGACAGCATCATGACAAGCACGCCGATCATGGTGGTGATGCTCGTGATGAGCTGGGTGACGCCCTGGTTCAGGCTTTGCCCGAGCGTATCCACGTCGTTGGTGATACGTGAGAGGACATCGCCCGTGCTCGTCCGCTCGAAATACCCCACGGGCAGGCGGTCGATTTTCTCGGCGATTTCGCGACGCAGCCCATAGCAGGTGCGCTGCGAAACCGACGTCATCATCCAGCCCTGCACGAATGAGCACGCGGCGCTCACGCAGTACAGCGCCAGCGTGGCAAGCAGGATGGAGCCCACGGCATCGAAATCGATGCCGCCCGAGCCGCCGATTTTCGCGACGATGCCGTTGAACAGCTCAGTCGTGGCCTGCGAGAGCACCTTCGGCCCAACGATATTAAACGCGGCCGATGCCATGGCGAACACGATGGCCACGATGAAGGGCGCCTTGAATCTGCCCATGAAACGTATGAGCTTGCCGATAGTGCCCTTAAAATCGCTCGCCTTTTCGCCGGACATCATATGCTCCATGGGGCCGTCAGGCCCGCGACGGCGCGGGGCGGCCGCTTTTAGCTTTTGCATCTCTTCCTGCTGGCTCATTGGGCATCGCCCCCTTTCAGTTCCTCTTCCGAAAGTTGCGACAACGCAATCTCCCGATACTCGCCGCAGCTCTCCATCAGCTCGGCATGCGTGCCCACGCCGACGACGCGACCTTCGTCGAGCACGACGATTTGGTCGGCATGAAGCACCGTGGAAATGCGTTGGGCCACGATGATCTGCGTTTTTCCGCCGAGCTTTTCGGCAAGTGCGCTGCGCAAGGCAGCGTCGGTCTTGTAGTCGAGCGCGCTGAAGCTGTCGTCGAAGAGAAACACTCGGGCGTCGGCCGCGATGGCGCGGGCGATGGCGAGGCGCTGGCGCTGTCCGCCCGAGACGTTCGTGCCGCCCTGCGAGATCGCCGACTTGAAGCCATCGTCCATGCCTTCGATGAAATCGGCCTGGGCGATTTCGGCGGCGGCACGAATGCGGTCGGAATCGGGGCCGCTGGCGGCATAGCCCACGTTGCTTTCGACCGTTCCGCTGAACAAGAACGCCTTCTGCGGCACATAGCCAATCTGCGCACGCAGGGCATGCAGGCTGATTTCGCGGATATCTATGCCGTCGATGGCAATAGAGCCGTCCGTTACGTCGGCGAAACGCTCAATCAGCTTCACCACAGTCGATTTGCCAGAACCCGTAGAGCCGATAATTGCTGTGGTTTTGCCCGCCGCCGCCGTGAAGCTCACATGCTCGAGCACGCAGTCCTTAGACCCTGGATACTGGAAGCTCACATCTTTAAACGCTATTTCAGCTCCCCCCTCGCCAGAAAGCTCGGCATCGCGTTGCGTTTGGGGGCTGGCGTCGAGGATGGTGCTTTCCGTTTGCAGCACCTCGTCGATGCGCTGCGCGGCCACGTCGGCGCGCGGCAGCATGATGGAAAGCATGCCGATCATCAAAAAGCCCATGATGATGACCATCGAATAGGTGATGAACGCAATCAAATCGCCAGTCTGCAGCGTGCCCGCGTCGACCGCATGGCCGCCGAACCAGATAATGGCCACGGACACCAGATTCATGATGAGCATCATGAGCGGCATCATGAACGTCATCACGCGATTCGTGAACAGCTGGGTTTTCATGAGGTGCGTGTTGGCCACGTCGAAGCGGGCCTCCTCATGCTCCTCGCGGCCGAATGCGCGAATCACGGGCAGGCCGGTCAGGATCTCGCGCGAGACCAGGTTCACTCGGTCGATGAGCTTCTGCATGATTTTGAATTTCGGCATAGCGACCTTCATGAGGAACAGCATGACGAACGCGATGGCGAGCACGGCCGCAACGATGATCCAGCCCATAGAGAGATTCGTGCGCGCGATCATGATGATGCCGCCGATGGCGAGAATGGGCGCGTAGAGCACCATGCGCATCATCATGACCGACACCATTTGCACTAACTGCACATCGTTGGTGCCGCGCGTGATGAGCGAGGCAGCCGAAAAATTCTGGATTTCCGCGTCGGAAAACGACAGCACGCGCTCGAACAAGCGGGCGCGCAAGCTGGCGCCGATCTTCGCCGCCGTGCGACTTGCGACGAACCCAACCACGACGGCTATCGCCATGCCCAATGCCGCCAGGGCGAGCATCTTGGCGCCAGTGGTAAGAAGGTAGTTCATCTGCATGGCGTCAAGATCGACGCCGAGCTGCTCGTATTCGGCCTTCGCCGCTGCAATCGCCTGCTGGCTCACCATGGCGTCGGCCATGCCGCCCATCTGCGATTTCATATCGTTCAGCGCGATTTCGATATCCGATTTCGAAATCGCCCCCGCGTCGTAGGCGGCCTTCAGCTGATCGAGGTCGACGCCTGCCTGGTCGGCGTAGTGCACAGCGACCATAGGCATTTCCATAGCGGAGTCGAGCGCAGAGCGATTATCGCGGCCGAAATCGGTGAGCGCATAGCTGCCATCGGATTGCTGGGAATAGGAATTGGCAAACAGCGATTCGTCGGATTCGCTCACCATGACGCTCACCATGTCATGCGTGCGCTCCGAAAGCTGGTCGGTGGAGGCATGCTCGATGCCCGATTGCTGGATGCCCACGTCAACGATATCGGACGTGTAGTTCGGCAATGCCAAATCGCAAAATGCCTGCACGCACAGAAGCACGACCACGAGCGCTACGGCGAATTTGTGATTCGCGAAATTCTTGATTATGCGCATGGAGCGCCGCCTTTCGGCGTCTGTTCGGCGCCCTTTTCTATGCGCTCAACAACAGAATGATCGGGCACGGGCCAAGGATGGGTTTCGCTGAACTCAAGCATACGGCCCATGATGCGCACGAATTCGCGAGCGTCATCTTCGCCAAGGTATTCGAGCATATCGAGAAGGCGCTGGTCATGCATACGGCGCCCCCCTTCGTCGATCGCCCGGCCAGCGTCGGTCAGCGAAATCGACACCGCGCGGGAATCGCCCTGAGCACGGCTGCGCACAATGAGGCCCTTTTCTTCGAGCGCCTTCAGCGTTTGCGACACGGCACCAGGCGTCGCATGCGTGCAAGCCGCCAGCATGCTGGGCCGCGCGACTTCGCCGCGGCGCTCAATCATCGAAAGCATCATGAGCGTGTTCACTTCGCCGTGCGTGGTGCCTTTGGGTAAAGGCGGAGCCACACGATGCTGACGCATGCGCTGCATGATGTCGAACATTTCGTTGCGCAGCGCCTCGAGAGATTCGCTCATTTCAACCCCCTTCAAGTTCCAAAGTTGTTTAGTTCCTAAATATTTAGTAGCTAAACAATATCGAACCTAAAACGGATTGCAAGCGTCGTTACTTATACGTAAGAAGGATTCACATTTTCTTGAACATAGCAGCAATCGCCCTTTGGCCGCGCCCCGATTCGGCGTGCTCTTTCCAAAATCGCTTTGCGAGGTCGATGTACTCCTGCACACGCTTCGCGCCGTCAAGCGGCTTTCCTCCCGATACGACGAGAGCATCAGTTAAACCTTCGCCAACGCCATATACTTGGTCGCAGTATGAGTAGATGCCGTCGAATAGCTCAAAATAGCGTATTAGCGCCTCTTTATTTTCCCTCGACACAGAAAATTTTCCCTCGGTGCTTCGCCTGTTCCTTGTCGTAGTCAACCATGCCAGTGTAGATTTCGTCCCACTTTTTATAATCCGCGTAGAAGATGCTTATGCTGCGCACGAGGGTATCTGGTCTATCGAGAAATTCATAAGGCCCACCGCCGCCCTCGCACGAAAAAGCAAGCCCCTTGCTTTGAACACCTTGGAGATTTTCAGTGTCCAACGACAAGAGCGATGACGAGCATCATTTCGGCCGCGCCGCGCCACCATACTGCGCCATGCTCCAGCGTAGACCTCTTTCACGAACAGCCATCCTGGCTTCGTTTGACTGGAATTATCCAGAGGAAATCGCGCATTGTATGCGAAAAGCCCGCTCGAATGAGCGGGCTTTGGTTTCAAAATGGCGGGATGTACGAGACTTGAACTCGCGACCTCCGACGTGACAGGCCGGCGCTC
>CAVHFS010000029.1:0-29132 GCA_963635715.1 Subdoligranulum sp. CAG:314
AACTGCGAGAACACCGTTCGCGCCGTAAGTGTTCGGCTAACAATGAAAATCAACCTATTCGAAATCGTAGAGGTCTTTGGTCGCCTCGCGGAACTCGTTGTAGATTTCGGCGGCGATTTCCTCGTCATCAAGCAGCTCGAACTCGCTGGGCTGCCCCTCTTCATCGACGTCGGTCACTTCCAGAATGAGCACTTCGCCCGAATCACCCGCCGATTCCTCGTCGTCAACGGGGAAGAAAAACCCGTAGCGCTGGTCGCCGTGCACGATAAGGCCCAAAAACTCCAGCTGCGAGATTTCACCCTTCTCGTCTTCGAATTCGAACACGGTGCCCTCTTCGACGGGCGGTGCGAAATTGGGCGCCGAGCCCTGTCGGATATCTGCCATCGCGTACCTTCCTGATCTGAATTGGCCTTGTTGGTTATTGCTTCTTTCGCTTCGCCGAAGACGAGCGCCTCGATTTCGGGCGATGCTGCGCCGCGGTCTTCTCAGGCGCCGATGCAACCTCGGGCTTCGCAGCGGCCGCTGGCGTCTCGGCGGGCGCGGAAACGCTCTGGGCGCCCTCGCCCTGCGCTGGCGTCGTAGCCGCAGACGCGACCGCGGCAACCTCCACCGGAGCCTCCTCCGCCTTCACAGGCTGCAGCAGACGATTGAGGAACCAGCGCACGACCTCGGGGCCGTATTTGCGCTGAAGCTTGGCGTTGCGGGGCTCGCGCGTCTTCCAGATGACGTAAATCGGCGTGGCGATCGCGTACGACGAATACGCGCCCGCGAGAAGACCGACCGTCATGGCGAGCGCGAAGTCTTTCAGCGTCTCGCCGCCGAACAGGAGCATCGCCACAACGGGGATAAGCGAAGTGATGGACGTGTTCAACGAACGGATGAGCACCTCGTTGACGGAGTGGTTCGCCATGGTGGCGAAGGTGCACTTCACCGAATCGTCCTTCATGTTCTCGTTGATGCGGTGGAACACGACCACGGTGTCGTAGAGCGAATAGCCCAGAATCGTGAGCAGCGCCGCGATGGTGTTCGGGGTGACCTCGCGCCCGAGAAGGGCGTACACGCCGAACACGAGGATGAGGTCGTGCAGCAGCGCGATGATTGCCGACACGCCCATCTTGTAGTCGCGAAAGCGAACCGAGATATACGCGATGATCAAGATCAGCGACACGATAAACGCCAGAAGCGAGCTCTGCACGACCGAGGCGCCCCAGTCGGGGCCGATAGTGGTCACTTCAAAGCTGTCGGTGCTCCAGCCGAACTCATCGGCGACCTGGTTCGCGATATGCGTGGCGTCTTCCGCCGACGTCGAGGAAATACGGGCCAGAATGCCCTGCTCGCCATCGGAAGAAGTGGTCTGCAACACAGGGTCGCTCACGCCGGCGTCGCCGAACGCATCGCGTACCTGCTCGATGGTAGTGTCGCCCGTGCCGTGGAAAGTCACCGACGTGCCACCCACGAATTCGATACCGAAGTTCAGCCCGCGCACGCCGACGACGACGGCGACGAGCACCATGGCGATGGCCGCCGCGGAAAGGAAGTACTTCTTCAGACCCAACAGGTTGATGTCGAGCTTGATGAAGCGCCCGTGCACGTCTTTGCGGCTGTTCGCCTGCTTTTCGCCCTGGAAATACGGCGCGGCGTTCTCGCAGTCGCGCACGCCCCAGAAGCCAGGATGCTTCGCGATTGCGCGCGGCGCGAGCAGGCGAATAATGGGGGCTTTGAACAGCAGCATCATGATGATGTCGCAGAAGATGCCCAGGGCCAGCGTAAGGCCGAAGCCCTTGACCGACGAGCTCGCCAGGAAGAAGAGCGTGAGTGCCGAGACAAGCGTCACCAGGTCGGCATCGATCGAGGTGAGGATGCCGTGACGCACGCCCGTGATGGAGGCGGCGCGCACGCTGCGCCCCATGCGGATCTCTTCTCGGAAACGCTCAAGCGTGAGGATTGACGAGTCGGCTGCCATGCCAATGGTGAGCACGACGCCGGCGATGCCCGCCATCGACAGGCTGAACAGCCCGAAGCTCGACAGCAGCGCCAAGATACCCAGGTACAGGCAGGCGAACACGGCCATGGCGGCGGCGGTGATAAGGCCCAGGCCATGGTAGAACAGCAGCAGATACAGCATGACGAGCGCGAGGCCGATGGCCGCCACGAGCACGCCCGACGCGAGCGCGTCTTGGCCCAAGGTCGGGCCGACGGTCTGGCTTTGCGCATACTCGAAGCTCACGGGAAGCGAGCCCGACTCGAGCACGGTCTGAAGCGCCTTGGCCTCGTCCATCGTGTAGCCACCGGTGATCGACACATTGCCGCCGGAGATTACGCTCTGCACGGCGGGCGCGCTCTGCACGACGCCGTCGAGGATGATGACGATTTTGCCGTGGTCGGAGACGAGGTCTTCGGAAGCTTCCTCGAACGCCTTGGCACCCGTGGAGTTCAGCGTGACATTGACCGCGTAGTTGGCCGAGGTCTCGCTTTCCTTATCGATGGTCACGCGCGTGATATCGGAGCCGGTGACGAGCGGGGTGTAGGCCCCCTCTTCGACTTCCAGGTTATAGCTCGTCTTGCCGGTGGGCAGCGAATTGCCAGCCACGTCGGTCACGGTTTCCTGCGTGATGTAGTTGCCGTTGTCGATCTTGGTCTTCACCGTTTCGTCAGTGAAGGTGTCCAGGCGCGCGAACTCGAGCCTGCCCGTGCGGCCGATGGTGGAAAGCGCCGTCTCGGTATCGGAAAGGCCCGGGATTTGCACGAGAATCTGATTGGTCCCCTGAAGGGCGACCGTGGCCTCGCTCGCGCCGAGCGCGTTGACGCGGCTCTCGATGATGGAGCGCGATTTCTCCATATCGTCGCTGCTCACCGTATCGCCCGTGGTGCTTTTCGCCGTGAGCACGACCGAGAGGCCACCCTGGATATCGAGGCCTTGGTTGATCTTTTCCTGCGGCGGCGTGAACATGAACACCGACCCCAGAACAAGCAGCACCGTTGCGATGAGCAGCCACACATTGCGGCGATTCACGTGCTGCGACGTCTTCTTCTTGCGATCGCGCTTGGGCTTGAGGCCGGCGGACTCGGTCTTCTCGGACTTCATACGGCTCTTTCCATGACAGGCGCCCCGCGCTTTCGCGAAACTCGTTCTTGGGCTGAGGGGCTTTTTCTACGTAACCTCGGTATTATGCCACACTGAGAACAGTTGAGGAAAACTTCTTCCAACGCATCGCAAAAGCCCCGCCCAGAAAAGCACCGATCGATTCCGCAGCCCCATGCACTCGCAGCGCTCGAGGGAGGGAGGCCCTAACCGGCGCCTGCTTGCGCCTCCTTAAATCTCGATTTCGAGCAGCGCCATGCCGAGCGATTTGCCGTGCCTGTCGACGCCGAGGCTTCGGGTCACCCCTCCCCCGAGCGAGTCGGACAAAACGAAGTTGAGCGACGAAATCGCCGGCACCTCGTAACGCTCAACCGCGCCCTCCACGCAGAAATCGCGGTACCAATCGCGCACGACCCGCGCGGTCAGCCTCTCTTTCAGCAGCTCATAGTCTGCCTCGTTATAGGGAATCACGCAGATATTGCAGTCGTTTCCTTTGTCGCCCGTGCGCACGTGGGCGATCTCCCTCAGCTTCATCTAGACCTCCCTCATGCTTACCGAGCCCGTGCCTATTTCGCTGCGCTCGACGAGTATGGCCGCCATCGACACCGACGGCTCCACGCGCGTCCGAATTCCCGAACTTCCGGCGGGCCCGTTGATATAGAGGCATTTCATTTCGCGTATGAGCAGCTCGGCGGCCTTCGCGCTCGCGGCACGCACGGCGATTCGCAGGCGTATTTCGGAAAAGGCGCCTGAGCGTATCTGCGAGGAAATATGGTCTTTGAACAGCGAATCGTAGCCTATGTAGCTGATGCGCAGCTCATCCGGGGCGATATCCAAAAGCTCCCACCGTTTCTGCACGATGTCGGCGCAGAGCCGCGCGCGCTCAAGGCAGGTGGCCCCGCCGAAGCTGACCTCGCCGACGCCGATGTAGCTGTCGAGATAGCCGATGTTCGCCTTGTACGTACTCGTCGCCGCGCTCGACGTGGCTCCGCGCGCGATAACCCTGTTCGGCCCCGCCTGCTCAAACGTCACCTGCGAGAAGTCGGCGATGCCGTCGGGAGTCAGATAATGCGAGGGGTCGCCGATTTCGTAGAGCATCTGCTCTTTGCAGATATCGACGCAGACAAGCCCGCCGCTGCCTTCGACCTTGGTGAACGCGAGGCTGCCATCTTCGGCGATTTCCGCGATGGGGTGCCCCAGGCGGTGCAGGTCGGGCACGTCTTTGTATCCAGGGTCGGCGTAATAGCCGCCGGTGAGCTGCCCGCAGCATTCCATCAAGTGCCCAAGGAGCAGGCCTTGGCCGATTTTGTCGCGATCGCTCGAAGTCCAGTTGAATTCGTGCAGCATCGGCCCCATGAAAAGCGAGACGTCGGCCACGCGCCCCGTAATCACGATATCGGCGCCCTCGTCGAGCGCCTCGCGAATGGAGTCGGCCCCCAGATAGACGTTGGCGCTCAGCAGGTTCGGCAGATCGCCGAGGGTGCCCTCGCCCCTGAAAAGCGGGGTGTCCCGGTAGCGTTCTGCGCGATCGAGGATGTCGTCGCCCGAAACCATGGCGATTTTCACGTGCACGCCCAGCTCGCGCGCTATTCGGGCGATCTCTTCGACCGCCGCGGGCGTGTTCGCCCCTCCCATGTTCGAGACGATTTTGAACCCCCGCTCGGCCATGAGGGGCAAGAAGCGCTCCATGCGCTCCTGCAGCATCGAGTTGTAGCCGCGCGACGGGTCAGCCAGCTTCTCGCGCTGGGCATCAGACATGGTTCGCTCGGAAAGGCATTCGAACACGAGGTAATCGATGTCGCCTTTCTCGGCGAGCTCGACGGCAGGCTCCATGCGCTCGTAGCTGCAGCCGCCCGAGCCCGTTCCTATCCGTATCGTTTTCATGCTTCCTCCCACGAAAGAAAGCCGCCAGGGCATGCCCCGACGGCTTTTGAAATAGAGACCTTAGGCGTTCTGGTTCAGGCTCCAGAACAGAATCTTCCTCTTCACGAGCTCGAAGATGGCCTTGATGGCCACCACGACGATGGCCATGAAGATGAGCCCGCCTATGACTCGGCCGTAGTCAGAGAAATCGGCGTAGTACTGCACGAAATACCCGAGGCCCGAATCGGTGGCGAGCATTTCGGCCACCACAAGCAGGATGAACGAGAAGCTCAGCGCCATGTCGGCCCCGCTGAGGATATGCGGCGCGGCGCCCGGCAGCAAAACCATGAAGATCTTCTCGAAGCCCTTAAGCTCCAAAACGGCGGTGTTGTCCATGTAGCCTTGCTGCATGTTCGAGATTCCGTCGATCGTCCCCGCCAAAATAGGCCAAAAGCACCCGATGAAGATGACCGACACCGACGACCAGTAAAACGTCGGCATGATGGCTATGAGATACGGCGTGAGGATAGACGGCGGAATGGGCGAAAGCGCGAAGATGATCGGGCGCATGTTGCGCTTGATGGAAACGTGCGTCCCGATGAGCACGCCAAGGCCCACGCCCAAAACGAGGGCGAGCACAAACCCCGGCACGAGCAGGCTCAAGGAGCTCAGCAGGCATTCCAGAAGCTGGTCGGACGACGCGCACATCTCGGTCCACACCACGCTCAGCCCTGGGAAGAACACCTTGTTGAGCGAATGGGTCACGTCGGTGGCCAGCTCGTAGGCGACGATCGCCACGACCACGAACGTAATCGTTCCCGCGTACAGTATGAATGGGTTTCGCGTTCCCGTTTCTTTAGAGCGAGCCACTTTTCGTCCCTACTATTTGAGCAGTTTGCTGTTGTATTCCTTGTAGCGCTCGGTGAGCGTCTTGGTGAAGTACTCGTCGTCGGGGTATTCCTCGCACAGCTCGTCGAGTGCCGTCTTGTAGCAGTCGATGTTGATGTGCTCGGTGACGTCGATGTCGCCCGCATCGATGTATTCGAGGTCCTTCAGCGTCTGCCACGTGTCCTGGACGCCGTCGCTCTTCGGATCGGCCCACAGCTCTTGGTTGGTCTCGAGCAGCTGGACGCGCGCCTTGTCTTCGTCCATCTTAGTGTACTTCGCGAAGACCTCAACGGCGTAATCGGGGTCGTTGTAGAGGACCTCTTCGGCACGCATGATCGACTTCAAATACGCGGTCGCGCGCGCGGGATCCTCGTTGATCCACGAGGTGTTGGCGACCTGGCGGCAGCACACCGCGCTCGGGTCGAGGTCGTTGGTCCAGCAGAGAATCTTCAGGCCGGCGGTCACGGCGGCGGTGTAGGTCGAGTTGGTGCCTACGCCCGCATCGACCTCTCCGGAGACGACGGCGGCGAGCACCTCGGAAGGCTTTTTGAACTCGACGAGCGTGACGTCTTTGGACAGGTCGTAGCCGGCCTTCGTCATCGCGCCGCGGAACAGGATATCGGGCGTGTACATGCGCGCCGTGCCGATTTTCTTGCCGACGAACGACTCAAGCCCCTTGTACTCGAAGCTCTCCTGGGCATACAGCGGCATGCCACCCGAAACGTAACCGCCGAAGATCGTGAAGTCGGCGCCCTTCGAGACAAACGTCAGAGGCGCGGCGGTTCCGTAGTTCACCCCCACGTTGATCTTGCCCGCTTGCAAAGCGTTGAGCGCGTCGGTGGAGTTGTCGAAGTCGGTGAGCTCCGTGGTGTAGCCGGCGTCTTTGTCGAAGCCCTTCTCCATGGCGATGTAGCCGAAGATGTTGCCCGTTCCGGGGTTCGTGCCGACGAGGATGGTGCCATAGTCGGGCTTGGCGCTGTCGGAAGAGCTCTGCTGCGTGCTGCTGCTCTGCTGCGAGCAGCCCGAAACCCCGAGGGTCATGGCGGCCATGGCCGCGGCGGAGCCGATGACGAATTGGCGGCGGCTGATATTCATGATGTATTCCTTCCCTTGCCCGCCTGCCGCATTCGGCGGCGGGCTGCTGTTTTGCTAGTTTTCCTTGGCTCGTTCCATAGTGTTTCTGTTGAGCGCGCGCAGAAGCTGCCTTCGCACGTTTTGGAGCTGCTCGTCCTCGAACAGGGCCTCCCTGTCGCGTTCGCCCCGCTCGCCGAACTCCTGCGTATAGATGACCTTGCTCGGCTTCTGCCCGAGCACGATAATCTTCGTGGCCAGATAGAGCGCCTCGTCAACGTCGTGGGTGACGAAGACCACCGTCTTTCGGTGCTCAGCGTCTTTTTCGCACAGGTCGACGACAAGCTCCTGCAGGCGGTAGCGCGTTATCGCGTCGAGCGCCCCGAAAGGTTCGTCCATGAGCAGGATCGGCGAATCGAGCACGAGCGCGCGGCATATGGCGCAGCGCTGGCGCATGCCGCCCGAGAGCTCGCCCGGGTATTTCTTGAATATGTTCGCTTCCAAGCCCACGTCGGCGAGGCGCGAATCCACGAGTTTCCGCAGCTCAGCTTTGGATTTATCGGGGAAGCGCCTTTTTAGGGGCATCATAATGTTGCGCCCCACGCTCAGCCAGGGATACAGGCCGTAGTCCTGAAAGACCACGCCCCTATCGAGGCCCGCGCCTTCGATGACGGTGCCGCGCATCTCGATTGAGCCGGCGTCGGGGAAATCGAGACCCGCGAGCAGGCGCAGCAGCGTTGATTTGCCGCAGCCCGACTCTCCCAGCACGCACACGAAATCGCCTTCGTTCACCTCGAAGGACAAACCGCTCAGAATCTGCTCGTCGCCGTACGAAAAGCCAACATCATTGACTGACAATTCGGCCATGCATACTCCTCAGCGCATGAAAACACAGACGCTCCCACACGCGATCATTCAATTGTATTCGGTTCAATCAGAAACAGGAAACCAACTGCGGCAGTCCGCCCCAGTTATGAACGATGCAGAAGGGCTAGTACGGCAGAATAACTAGCTCGGTTCATCTGGACGGCCACTCTTGATTGCCGCGCCCATCGTAAAAAAGTAACAAAACGATGTCAACGATGCTCAAAGCGGCTACACATTAACTTTATGGGTTGAGGCGCCCAATCCTACCGAGACGCGCGGGGGAGGCGCACCCAGGGCATTATCGCCCCATGGCGCACCTCGCAAAGACGGAAAACCCACCCAGCAACCGAGCCGCCGAGAGCCCTATTCGCCCCAATAACCGTAGACTTTGCGCATGCCAACGAGAAACGCGACGGCGATGACGAGCGACATGGCCTCGGCAACGACGATGGCCGACCAAATGCCCATCTCCCCGAAAAACATCGGCAAGACGATGATCGCCGCGACCTCGAAGACGAGCGTGCGCAGAAACGAGATGGCCGCCGATATGAGCCCGTTGTTGAGGGCCGTGAAAAACGCCGACGCGAAGATGCTGAAGCCGCACAGCAGAAACACCCACGAGTAAATCGAGAGGGCATGCGTGACGAGATTGATGACGCCCTCGTCGTAGCCCACGAACAGAAGCGCGACGGGGCGAGCGAAAGCAAGCGCCGCCACCGTGAGCAAGACACCCAGAATCCCAATAATGAGCAGGCTTTTTTTGAAAAGGCTCGAAAGCTCCGCCTTGTTTTTCGCCCCGTATTGATAGGCGATGAGCGGGGACGCGCCCACGCTGAAGCCCATGAACAGCGAGATGAAGATCCACATGAGGTATTCGATCACGCCATAGGCGGCGACGCCGTCGGTGCCGAGAATCGCCATGAGCTGGTAATTGTAGAGCATAGACACAAGCGACATGGAGACGTTGGAGACGAGCTCGGAAGACCCGTTGACGCACGCCTTCCCCAATGCGCGGAAATCGACGAGGGGCTTCACGAGGCGAAGCGCGCTCGGATTTTTCCTTATGAAATAGACGACGGGAATGCTGCCGCCCAAGACTTCGCTTATCGCCGTGGCGATGGCGGCGCCGGCGAGCCCCCAGCCGAAGCCGACGATGAACAATGCATCGAAGACGATATTCGCCACGCCGGCGACGACGATGACGGCAAGGCCCACCTTCGGCTTGCCAGCCGCCGAGAAATAGCTCTGAAACGACTGCTGCAGCACGAAAAACGGCATCGACAGCGCGACGATGGAGCCGTAGAGAACCGCCTGGTCGGCGAGCGTTCCGGTTGCGCCCATCAGCTGGGCCATGGAGCGCGCCCCCGCGATGATCACGATGCTGCCCAAGACGCCGGCGGCAAACGTCGCACACACGAGCATCGAGAACAGCCCGTTGGCGCGCTCGCGGTTGCCCTCGCCGAGCGTTTTCGAGACGAGCGCGGTGCCGCCCGTGCCGAACATGAAGCCGAGCGCGCCGAGCACCATAACGAAGGGATAGATGAGATTGAGCGCGGCGAAGGGCTCTTTGCCGGCGAAATTCGACACGAACAGCCCGTCGATCACGCCGTAGATCGATGTGAACACCATCATGATCGCCGTCGGCGTGGTGTAGCGGACGAGCTTCGCGCAGGAAAAGTGCTCGGATATTTTTACGGACATGGTGAATGCTCCTCGTAGGCAGTGCTTAGGGATGGCTCAAAGGGTCTCTCGGTGCGTGCGGGAACGCCTGCCGCGGGCGATACGCCCGCGATGTGCGCCGACACGCAAATCTCACTCGACGCTTTTTTTGGCGCGAGAGCCGCCTTCGGACGACGCGCGAGGTCGCTCTATTTTTTGGAAGGCCTCGTCAAGGCGACGCATGTACTCGCTCCAAAACAAGATGGCGCAATCGACGCCTTCGACACCAAACGAGGCGAACACCTCCAGGTCGGCCTCGTAAGCGGGCATGACACGCTCCTTAACGAGGCGCTTGCCCTCGTCGGTGAGAAAAACCCTGGTTCCCCTACCCTTTTCGGCGTTCTTCAGGTAAACGACCCCCTCGCTTTGCAGCTTATGTATCGAAGAGCCAACCGTCTGCTTGCTGAGGCAAACCATCGAGCAGATATCGCGCTGAAGGCAGCCTTCGTCAAGCTGCGCGAGCGCGAACAGTATCTGGAATGCGCTGTCGGAAAAGCCCATCGACGTGGCCATATCGCGGTAAAGGCCATCCCATATGTTGGAGAGCCTGTCGAATTCGAGATGCTTCGCGCGGATTTCTTCGCGTTGCGCGTCCATGGGAAGTGCACACTCCTTAGTACGATTTCGTACTCGCATACTAGTACGAAATCGTACTTATAACGTTTTCGAGCGCGATGTTTCATAAATCCTGCAAAGCTCCCAGGTTTTGGGGATGCGTCGGCCGGGCGTCGGTCGCAAGCCGCAGCTCGGGGTGCCTTGTGCGCATCGTGTGCAGGCAATCGGCGTTGTCTGTGCGCTTCGCGGACAGGCTTGACTTGGAGCGGGATTGCGGTTGTATAACCTTCGCAACGTTACGCATTCGAAACACAGCGCCACGCGCAGAAGGACCAGCATCGAACCCATGAGCACTACCGAAGAGATCGCCGCTAATTCGGGTAAGGCGCCGAACCCCGAACGGCCCGCCAAAAAATCCAACAGCATCGACATGCTGCACGGGCCCCTGCTCGGCAAGATCATCCTGTTCTCCGTGCCGCTCGCGCTGTCGTCCATCATCTCGCAGCTGTTCAATTCGGCCGACGCCGTGGTGGCGGGGCGCTTCATCGGCAGCGAGGCGCTGGCGGCCGTTGGCGGCGTGGCTCCCGTGATTTCCCTGCTCATCGGCCTGTTCGTGGGCCTTTCGGTTGGCGCGAACGTCGCCATCGCCATTCGCATCGGGCACGGGCGCATGGATTTGGTGAAGGGCGCCGTGCAGACCACCGCCGTCGTCACCATCGTGGGCGCGATCGGCCTCACCATCGTGGGCATCGCCGCCACGGGCCCCATCCTCGACGCCATAGGCATGCCGCCCGAGGCCACCGAGGAGGCCGCCTGGTATCTGCGCATTTATTTCGCGGGCAGCATATTCTTCCTCACCTACAACTTCGGTTCGGCCGTGCTGCGCGCGAAGGGAGACACACGCCGCCCGTTGTATGCGCTCGCCGCGGCCATGGTGCTCAACGTCGCGCTCAACGTGGCGGCCGTCACGGTGTTTCATGCGGGCGTCATCGGCATTGCCGTGGCGACCGATGTGGCCAACGCGCTTTCGGCGGCCATCGTGGTGCGCATGCTGCTTCATGAAGAAGACGCGTTTCGCCTGGAGCCGCGCCACTTGTACGTCGATTCCAAGGCGTTGAAGATGCTGCTGTATATCGGTCTGCCCTCGGGCCTTCAGGCGATGGTCTTCTCGCTTTCGAACGTCGTCATCCAGGCCGCTGTGAACAGCTTCGGCTCCGACGCCACGGCTGGTGCGGCCGCGACCATGAACTATGAGTACTACACCTATTTCTTCACGAGCGCGTTTTCCCAGGCAGCCGTCACGTTCATCGGGCAGAATTTCGCCGCGGGCAACCTGAAGCGCTGCGATTCCGTCGTGAAGATCTGCATGGCGGCAGCGCTGGTGAGCACCGTTTCGCTGAGCGCGCTGTTCGTCGGGCTGGGCGATATCTCTTTGGGGGCATTCACCACCGAGGCGGGCGCCATGAGCTACGGCGCCATCCGCATGTGGCATGTCGAGCTGTTGGAATGCATGCCCGCGAGCTACGAGATCACCGCGAGCGCCATGCGCGGCATGGGCTGGTCGGTACTTCCCACCGTCGTCGTCATCGTGGGGTCGTGCCTTCTGCGCATCGTCTTCGTCTTGTGGATATTCCCCTCGATGTACGACTTCACCACGCTGATGAACATCTACCCCATTACGTGGATTGTGACGGGCACCACCATGGTGGCGCTGTTCTTTTTCGCGCGGCATCGCGCCTATGCGGGCGTGCGGGAGGCTCAAGAGGCCGCCGCGAAGCACAAGCAACACGCCGCGGCATAGGCCGAAGAGGTGCGCCAGGGGCGGAGGCAGCGCTGCGCTTGCCGCTTGCCTTCGAGCGTGCGCCGGCGAAGGCAAGCGGCCTCGACGAGGCTGGTCGGCCTCGCTTCCCTATGGACGAATGAAGCTCGTCATCGCGCCGGTTTCTGCAATCGACGGCTCGATGCCGTTTTCGCGCCCGAGTTCGATGCAGCGCAGCATCCAGGCCATGTTGTGGCCGATGTTGCGCATCGTGCGCATGCCTTCCTCGTCGAGCGCAGCCTCGCCCGGCACGCGACCGTGCACTCCGTTCCAATACGTCGACGACACGATGGGCATCTGCTTGATGGTGAAGTACTTGTTCAGCACGTCGAACGACGCCGTGATGCCGCCGCGACGTGCAACAGCCACCGCAGCGCCCGGCTTATGGCAAAACGCCGCGCCGCCCGCGTAGAAGGCGCGGTCGAGCACCGAAAGGATGCGCCCCGTGGGGTGCGCGTAGTACACTGGCGTGCCGAATACGAACCCGTCGGCGCTTTCCGCAGCTTTGATCAGCCCATTTGCCACATCGTCATCGAATATGCACGCGCCAGGCGTCTCGCTGCATTTTCCGCAACCGATGCAATCGCGCACCGGCTTGCCGCCGAGCTGGAAAATCTCCCATTCAATGCCATGCGTCTCGAGCGCCGCGCCCACCTCGGACAGCGCCGCGGCCGTGTTGCCCTTCGCTTTCGGGCTGCCGTTCACCATCAAAACCTTCATGTGTCCCCCTTTTAAGACTCACTCACAGATTTTATTCGTCCAGAAATTCGACTTCGCCGGAATCGGTGTGGTAGAGCGCGCCGATCACGCGCAGGCCATGCTCGCGCTCGTCGGCGCGCACTTGGCGGCTTTCCTCGATGCGGCGCACGCTGTGCGAGACGTTGGCCAGGCACGCGGCGGCCTCGTCGCTCTCGTCGCCGATGGCGTCCGCGATTTCGTCGGTGATGAATTTCACCGTGCCGTAAGGCTCGTGGTGCATGGCGGCGTCGACCGCGCCGCAGCCCGTATGCCCAAGCACCACGACCAAGTTGCAACCGAGATGGCTTTCGGCGTATTCGATGCTGCCGAGCTGGTGGTTGTCGACCACGTTGCCCGCAACGCGAATCACGAACAGTTCACCGATGCCTGCCGAGAAAATGGCCTCGGGAATCACGCGCGAATCCGAGCATGCGAGCACAATAGCGTAGGGCTCTTGGCCATGCTCGAACGTCGCCTTGCGCAGTTCGGGCGACACATCGCCGTAGGCGCGGTTCGCCGCAAGATACTGGGCATTGCCCTCGCGCAGGCGCGACAAAGCTTCGTCTGCGGAGAGGTTCGTGGCTGTATGGGACATAGCGTGCTCCTTCGTCGGGTACCGCGTATTGTACGGCCGGCCGCCATTGCGCGGACGATTTCAAACACGAATCCCATCCCAGCTTTCTATTCGCGCCTCGCAGTTAAATTGAAGCTCATCCGAACGCCCAGGCTTCGCTCTCGAACTCAACCGAACACTTCAACCAACACGCCCCAAACCAAATTGATCTGGAAAATGCAGGACGGGCGCTTGCGCGGCCGTCCTATTAGCCGCAAAAACTCCGTTCACATTGCGAGCGTTCGACCAACAATAATGTTCAACCGTTCACGTCTCGGGATGTCAGCGCGATAACCTGCGCGGAGCGCGCGTCGACGCACTTGCCGCATTTCGAACGCCTGGGAATGCAGCTGGAATGTAAGGCCGAATCGCCGCCAGACTGGTTCGCGCTCTCGCGCTCCTTCATGGGCATGCGAGGCTGGCAAATTGACCTGCATGCCCCTAGACCATGCTTCCCGCCAGACGATACAATGCAGCCACCTTTGAGGAAAACGGAGAAGAGCATGGCGAGCCTTCTGTCCCATATCTCGGCATTCGAATACTGGCGCCTTGTGGGCACGCCAGGATTTCCCATGCCCGATCAGAGCCGCTCGATCATGGCCCCGCCAAATTTTTCGCTCGCCGATTTCGATTGGCTCGCTGGGATGGGGCTGCTCTCGTATCCTCCGCACGGCCTCACGTCCAAAAAGCACAAAAACGAAACCGGCAGGCAGTCCTTCGAGCATTTCGCGCCGAGAAATCTCCCGTTCGGCTCCTTGCGCTCCATTTCGAAATCGCAGCTCATCGTCTCGCCAGAGCTCACGCTCATTCAAATCGCGCCGCTTTTCACAACCGCAGAGCTATCGGGCATAATCTGCGAGTTCTGCGGACTGTTCACCATCAACGACGCGATCGAAAACCACCTGGCCAAAAGGGCGCCGCTCACCACGATCGCAAAGATATCTGCCTTCGCCGACAGAGCGCAGGGCCTGCAAGGAGTTATCGCCTTGAAGAAGGCCCTGCCCTATGCGCTCGACAATTCGCGATCGCCCATGGAAACCGCGGCGGCCCTATTGTTGAGCATGCCGTACCGCCAAGGAGGATTTGGGCTGAGTGGAGCGGTTCTCAACACCCGAACCAAGCTCCCGGCCTCTCAAGCCTTAATTGCCGGCGTCGATTCGCTGGAGCCAGACATTCTTTGGTTGCCAGCGAAAACATGCATCGAATACGACAGCACCGAGTTCCACTCTGGCGAGGGCCGCATAGCAAATGACGCCCGCAGGAAAAACGCGCTCATCGCCTCGGGATTCAATGTTGTCACCCTTACGGCCTCGCAGCTCTACTCCCACTCAGAGATGAGCAAGGTCGCCAAGCAGGCCGCCTCGCTCATGAGGAGGAGAATTCGCATCAAAAACCAGGACCTTTTTAAAATCGTCCACGCAAGCGCCAGGTTCGACCTTCTCTGCGAACAAAGCGTCCTTCGAAACCAATATGCGCCCTCGGAAAGAGCCCGACAAAGCATCCCTTCGCATGCAAGAGCGCTCGGATGGGCCGACGACGATGGCTTCGCGTAAGATTTTCTGCGAAAAATGGCACAGAATTAAAGTTTAGGGGGCAGAACGGCTGCCGAGGCGCTTCCGATGGCCCAATGGCGAGGCATACCTTACGTTTTTTGCTAAAATGCGCCACTTCGCTCTTAAAGAATCGAGCAAAAAGGAGGCTCAAGCCCCTAAACTTTAATTCTGTGCCATTTCTAGCTGATTTCTTTACGCTGACGGCCAAAACGAGCCATATCGGTGAACATGGCCATGGCTTGCCCGCAACCGCCGTTGCCTTTCTGAAGAGCAAATTGCCAAAGACGGACATCGCAGGTTTCATGCCAAGGAGAAATGCACACAGGAGGATGAGCACAGCGGCGATGCGTTTTCGCGCCTTGAGCAGGTGCTTGAATTCCTTCCCAGGCTCAATTGGCAGCTATTTGTTCCTGCTGCCGCCGAACCACCATTAAGCAGCTTGAAGCACCAGCATCCGCAAAGTTGCCGACCTCGCTTTATCACCTGCTACAATCGGGCGCGAAAACAGCGAGTGAGAGGAGGTGGGAGCGATGTCTGCGAAACGGAAGAAGAACGCGCCTCGGTCGGGCGCGGTATGGCATATGTCCGCAGAAGAGGCCGCGCTTGCCAAAAAACCGCAGTATAACGGCTTCGCATGCGGCCATGGCGCGCACGGCGATGCGAAATACAACAGATCGAAATCGAAGCAATCATGGAAAGCGCAGATGGAAAAGGAAGGAGCCCCGCGGGGCTCCCTCCTTTTCCATCTGAAAACGTTGCCAATAAACGCCATCAGCCCACCAGACTCGAGCGCGAAGCAAGGGCCGAAGACCTGGGCTGCTTGGCTGCGTAGATAGCGTAACCGAAAAGCGCCAAACAGTCGCCACCCCAATCCGCTCGACGGTCCTTTTCGCCGAAGACAGCCCACGGCCAGACCCTCGAAGGACATGCAACGAAGATGCTTAGCGTTCTTGGATTTGCTTGCCCGTAAGATGCTCGATGGTTATCTCGTAGAGCATCATACCTTTAGCCGACGTGGCGATTTCCTTATCGACCTCTTCAGCGCTCGGGTAGTATCTGAGCGCCATGCGACGAACCTCCGACGAAGCCCGCTCGAAGTCGTCGATGAGTTTGCATCGGCCGAAAACGACGACGCTTTGCACATACGGCGCCCATTGCTCGTTTGGGTCGACGAGCTCATTGCCGAAAACGGTAAAGCACACCTTGTCGCAGCGCTTCAGCGAGTCGACCTTATGGCCCGCCTTCGAGCCGTGGAGATAAATCTTGCCCGCTTCGGCATCATAGAGGTAGTTCACAGGGATGGCGAAGGGGTAGCCGTCGTCGCCGTTGACCGCCAACACGCCGCGCCGCTCGCTGGCGAGCAGCTCACGCGCAGCCTCATCGGAAATCGCGCGGGTCTTCCTTCTTAGCGGCCTGAACATAGGGCGCTCCCTTCGATAGGTTTCGTTTCGGCCATTCTAACAAGAACGCGCAGCTGGGGGATAAGCGAAACGGCACAGGCGAAGGGACGTTCGTGGCTTGTGCGCGGCGGCTGCGTTTTCGAAAAACGCCGAATATCCCAATGAGACGCCTCGATTTTGGCGTTACTATCGGGCGCAGTCTAAAGAAGGGAACCTCAGATTTGCGCGACAAAAGCACCACCACCAACGAACCTCGGCCTCGGCAAGCTCGCAGCGGCGATGCGCTTTCCAATTATCTGGCCATGTGCGGGCATGCTTGCTCGGACATCAACCAGGGCGCGCTTTCGGCGATCCTCCCGTTTTTGGTGACGGGCGGCTACACCTATACCCAAGCGGTGATGCTGATATTCGCGGCGAACATCGTCTCGGCCGTAATCCAGCCGCTCTTCGGCTGGATCAGCGATAAGCGCCCCTGCCCGTGGTTCATGGGGCTCGGCGTGCTTCTGGCGGGCGTCGGCATGTGCGGCATCGGCTGGGCCGAAAGCTACGCCGCCACCATAGCGTGCGCCGTGATCAGCGGCTTCGGCGTGGCGCTGTTTCACGCCGAGGGCGGGCGCATCTCGAATCTGGCCGCCGGGGCGCGCAAAGGCAACGGCATGAGCATCTTCGCCGTAGGCGGCAACGTGGGCTTTTTCGTCGGCCCCATCGTAGCCGCCGTCTCCCTGAGCGCATTCGGCATGCGCGGCCTCGCCGTGTTCCTCGTTCCCACCGTCATCTGCGCCATAGTCCTGTTCGCGTCCAACAAGCGTCTGAAAGCGCTCGGCACGGCGCGCAGCGCGAACGCGGCATCGGCCAACGCGCCCGAACGTTGGGGATTGTTCGGCCTGGTGATTGGCGTGCTTTCGCTGCGCTCGCTTCTCAATTACGGCCTCATGGCCTTCATCCCGCTGTTTTTGATGGGCGTTTTGGGGCAAAGCGAAGCCGCGAGCTCGCTTGCCATCTCGCTATTCTCCGTCGCGGGGGCCATCGCCACCTTCGTATCGGGGCGCTGCTCGGAAAAGGTGGGCTCGCATCGCTTATGCATCGTCTGCCTCGGCGCAACGGCCGTTCTCGCGGCGGCGTTCGCCCTCAACGAGAACTCGGTCGTCTTGGCGCTTGCCATCACGCTGCTCTTGGCCGTCTCGCTCGATTTGTTCTACCCCTCAACCGTGGCCACGGGCATGGGCTACGTTCCGCTCCATCTAGGCATGGCCTCGGGCCTCAGCTACGGCGTTGCCGTGTGCGCGGGCGGCGCCGCCGAGCCGTTTTTGGGTATGGCGGGCGATGCCTTCGGGCTCGCCTTCGTCATCTTCGCGCTCGCCGCATGCGCCGCCGTGGCCTGCGCGCTCGCCATCGTCGTTAAGCGAGTCGACGAAAAATCGCAGAGAAACGCCAGCTAGAAAACGCTGATTAAAGCCGCCCTGCGCCGCGCGTTCGCGGCGAGCGCGCGGGAGGTGAAAGCCGAATGCGCCCACCGGCGTGGGCAAACGAGACTTGAACCTTTCGCGTGCCGCCGCGCGCGGGCGGAGCTAGCGGAGTGAGTCAGCGCTTCCTCAGAAGCAAGCAACGACCCCGAAAGGCGTCCAGGCAAAAAGATGCGCCCTCTCGTGGGGCGCATCTCTCAGAATTCGAAAATCGTGCATTCCTTGTAGCTTATGTCGGGCCGCGCCATCACGGCCTGAAGCGCCGCGCGCGCGGTAAGCGGAGCCGACCACGCCTGGCCGCAGCCCGCATGCAGCGCCTGCGGAATGGGCACGAGCCTTCCAGGCACGCCCTCCACCTCGCACGCGGCGGCGAACCCGAGCGCGCTCGTGGTGTTGGGAAACGTCACCACGAACCGCACATCGCCGAACGGCGAGCGAGCGTCCTCCCCTGCCATGGCGAATCGCTACTTCGCGCGCTTCGCGTAGATATACCAGTACGCCATGCCGACGAGCACGCCGCCCACGATGTTGCCCAGCGTGGCCGCGCTCAGGTTGAACAGAATGCCGCCGAGCGTTACCGCGCCTTCGGCCCCAATGCCCATGCTGTTGAGCAGAAGGCCCGTGGGCAGGAAGAACATATTGGCAACGCAGTGCTCGAACCCGCAAGCAACGAAGGCGGAAATCGGCAGGATGATACCGATCACCTTGTCGGTCACCGTGCGACCCGCAAAGCCGATCCACACCGCCAGGCATACGAAGATGTTGCACATGATGCCCTTGAAGAACAGGGTGAACCAGTCGGGCGACACCTTGCCCGCGGCCACGCTCACCATGGCCTGCCCGACCGCGCCGCCGTTCATCGCGTAGACCTGCGCGAAGTAGATCAGCGCGACGGCCACGAGCGCGCCGGCCAGGTTGCCGAACCACACCACGACCCAATTCTTCAGCATGCCGCCCCAGCTAATCTTGCCCGAGGCCTTCGCACAACACATGAGCGAATTGCCTGTGAACAGCTCCGCACCGCAGCACAGCACCAGAACCAGGCCCAGGCAAAAGCAGATGCCGCCCACCATGCGCTGCGCGGCGAACGGAATCGTCGGGTCGCCCAGAAACACGCAGAAATACATGCCGCCGAACGCGATGAACGCGCCCGCGAGCATGGCCGACACGAAGCATTTGCCCAAAGCCATGCCGGCCTTCGTTACGCCGATTCCCTCGGTCTTCGCCTCGGTTTCGGCGGGCGACAGCGCATCGGGCTTCACGGCCGCGACGCTTTTCGCATCGAGCTCAACGGAATCTTTCGTATCCATGACAAAGCCTCCATTCATGGTTTCAGGGCATGCGCCCTGCATTTTCTACGAGATGCCCGCCGAGAAATCGCTTCCCGTCTTCAGCATCTCGTAGATCCTCTCAACGGACTCGCGCACGGCCGGCGTAAGCGGCCCCATGAATTCGAGCTGCGCCGGCTGGACGCCGAGAAACACGACCCTACCACAGCAACCTTTCAGCTCCTTCAGAAGGAACGAAATTGGGAGTGAATGGGTAGTAAATAGCATGTTGGCGGCGACGTCCTCCTCGTCGAGAACGGCCATGGCGCCAGGATCCGCGCCCATGTCGGCCGCGTCCACCAGCAGCAACACGTCGGGGCTCATGCGCCGAACCACCGCCAGCTGGTCTTCGGGCATCTGGCCGCCGTCGATGTTCGTCCAACCCTCGATCGGCGCCTCTTCGAGCATCTTCGAAAGCATGGGGCCCGCCGCATCGTCGCCGCGCAGCACAGCGCCCACCGTGAGAACCGCTTTTCCGCTCATGGCCTGCGTATCCTTCCCATGATATAGGCCGCGCCCTCGCGGGCCAGCACGTCGATCGCCGCGCGAAGCGAGGCATAGCACGCCTGCGCCTCGTCCGAAAGAGCGCGCGAACTCGCCTCGAAATCGGCCAAAGCGCCCACGAGCGTGGCGAGGTTCATCTTGTCGATCTGAATCTCGCCACGGCGCATGATGCCCGCGAGTTTGTAGCGCGCGTCGCCCTCGGGCAGGGCACCCACCAGTTCCTCGTAAACGGAAAGCGGCGCGCGGAAACGCTCCTCGAAGCAGTCGATCACGCCCGTATGGTGCCCCACCGCAAGCGTGTAGTACAGCACGTCTTGGGCGTCTTTCGGAACCGATTCCTCGGTATCGACGAACTTCTTCGTCAGCTGGTAGAACACGACCTCGGGAGCGGTCGCCTCGGCGTCTTTTGCCGAGGCGACCGCGCAGGGCGCATAGTCGAGCGCGTTACCTTCCATCGCCGCTCAGAGCCCCCGTAACAATCGAGGCCGCGCGCCCGTCGCCTCCCGCGACGACGACCTTTTCCAGCGCCTCTTTCAGCATCGCCTGGTTGGCGTCGGCGTCGATGGTCATGCGGTTGAGCGCATCGCCCAAATGCTTGTAGACCTCGGCGCGACGCGGGTCGGTCTGCTCGGCAATGAGCGAGCTCACGGCGCCCATGACGTTGTTGGGGTTGTTCTCGAGCGTCGTGAAGAACTCGTTTGCCAGCTGGTCGCCCTGCCAATAGCCCGAATACAGGCGCGCTTCCTTCTCGAGCGTGGTGCGCACCTTGTAGGGAATGTCGGCGTAGCGAAGCGTGGCCTGCTCGCCCGGCTTCTCGAATTCCTCCTTATGCTTGAGCTTCTGGCCCAAAAGCCCCAGCGTCATAGCGAAGCCATAGATGGTCTGCGCGGGCGTCGGCGGGCACCCCGGAATGTAAACGTCCACGGGGATGATCTTATCGGTGCCGCCCCACGTGCAGTAATTGTCGTGGAACACGCCACCCGTGCAGCCGCATGCGCCATAGCTCACCACGAGCTTCGGGTCGGGCGCGCCGTCGAAGGCGCGTAGCGCCGGCATGCGCATGGCGCGCGTCATGGCGCCGGTGTAGACCAGGATATCCGCATGGCGCGGGCTCGGCGTGTTCTTGATACCGAAGCGCTCGGCGTCGAAGACCGGCGTGATGGTGGCGAAGATCTCGATCTCGCATCCGTTGCATCCGCCGCAGTCAACACGATAGATATAAACGGAGCGCTTGATATCGTTGAGCAGCGCGAGCTTGGCCTTCTGCACACTCTCGTCGAGCGTGCGCTTATCGGGCTGGTATTGGAGCGCCTCGGGGTATTGCCTATCGATTATCATCTTTGGCCTCCATCTTCTTCTTGCGCTGCGCGCCCGTCAGCTCGTCGCTGCGCTTGGCGCGGTAGGCGTCGTCTTTGCGGCGGCACGCCGGGCATACGTGCGCGAGCTGAAGCGACAGCGCCTCTTCGGGGCTTTGCGCCCCCTGCGAGAGAATCGCACTCGCGTAGGCGACCTGCTTGTTCGTGGCGTAGTACTTCCCGCATCGCTCGCAGGCGGCGAGGCTGTAGGTGGCCGTTTCCTCGAGGTCGTTTTTGTCCATCACGGCGAGCTCGAACTCCTTGCCGAGCTTGATGGCCTTCGTGGGGCACACCTCCTCACAGCGGCCGCAGAAGATGCAGCGCCCGAAATTGATGGACCACGTGGTAGTGCCGGCCTCAACATCGATCTGCATCTGGATGGCGTTGGGCGGGCACACGTTCGCGCAGGCCGCGCACGCGATGCATTCGACGGCGTCATGCTCGGGCTTGCCGCGATAGCCGTCATATTGGTGCAGCGGCGCCGCAGGGTATTGCACCGTCGCATTGCCGGTGCGCAGGATCTCTTTGATCGTCTTAAGCATCGCGCACCCCTAACCTTTCAGCGGCGAATGACGGCGGTCGGCGCAGTAGTTTTCCAGCTGCGTCTTCGAGAGCGTCTTTTCCGTACGCTTGTTCACATCCACCACGGTCACGCGCTCCGTGCACGAATAGCACGGATCCAAGCTGCCCACGATGAGCGCCGCGTCGGAAATGGTGTTGCCGCGGAACATGTAGCGCAGAACCGGCCAGTTGCTGTACGTGGACGCCTTGCAGCGCCAACGGTAGCACTTCTGGTTGTTGCCGACCATGGACCAATGCACGTCCTCGCCGCGCGGAGCCTCGGTAAAGCCGAGCGCGAACTTGTTGGGCTCATATGTCCAGCCCTCGGTGAGCACCGGACCTTTCGGCAGCTCCATGTCGAGCAGCTCCTCAATGATGTCCATGCTGTCGAAGACCTCGCCGATGCGCACGAGCGTGCGTCCCAAGACGTCGCAGGAATCCTGCGTGATCGGCTTGTGCTTGTCGGCGATGAGCTTGTAGCCATCGAAGGGATGCACCCAGCGCGTGTCGCGCGCGAAGCCCGAGCCGCGCATGAGCGGGCCCACGGGGCTGAAGTCGCGCGCGATCTTCTTGTCGAGCACGCCGACGCCCTGCGTGCGCTTCATGAAGTTCGGCGTCGAGGTCATCTCGTCCACCAGGCGCTTCACATCGCCGCGCAACTCGGAAAGCAGGCGGCGCGTCTCAACCGTCTGCTCAGCCAAAACGTCGCGGCGCACGCCGCCGATTAGGTTCAGCCCGTAGGTCTTGCGCGCGCCAGTGAGCAGCTCGGCCAAATCCATCGCCTTCTCGCGAATGCGGAAGAAGTGCTGGAACCCCGTATCGAAGCCCGTGTAGTGGCACACCAAGCCCAAATTGAGCAGATGAGAATGCAGTCGCTCGGTCTCGAGCGCGATCGAGCGAATCACCTGCGCGCGCAGCGGCACCTCGATGCCCTGCGCATGCTCGATGGTCTCGGAATAGGCCACCGAATGGGCATAGCCGCAGATGCCGCACACGCGCTCGGCCAAAAAGGGAACCTGGTCGTAGGTCATGCGGCTCTCGGCGCATTTCTCCATGCCGCGGTGGATGAAGAACAGCCGGTAGTCGGCGTCGATGATGTCTTCGCCGTCGACGAACAGGCGAAAATGCCCAGGCTCGTCGGACGTGATGTGCAAAGGCCCCATCGGGATGATGGTGGTTTCCTTGCCGCCGGTCTCTTTGAGGAATTCGTAGCTCTCCAAGTCGCTCGTGGGAGCTGGACGATAGCGGTAATCCATCGTGTCTTTGCGCAGCGGGTACATGCCTTCGGGCCAATCATCGGGAAGCACCAGGTTGCGCCCGTCGATAATGCCCTCCGCCTTCAGGCCGAACATGTCCTGCACTTCGCGCTCGCTCCACACCGCCGCCGGCACCTTCGCCGACACGGCGCGAAACGTCTCGGTGTCGCGCGGCACTTCCACGCGCACCGTGAGAAAGCCGGGGTCCTGCCCTTCCATAGACAGCACGTAGTACAGCGCGTAGTGGCCGTTGAGCTGGCGCTCGTCGTTGCCGACCATCACGGGCATGAAGCCGTCGCGCTGGTAGTACAGGTATTCGATCACCTCGGGGGCGGCGTCGGCGGCGACCGTCATGGTCACCTGGTCCTCGTCCTGCCACTCGTAGCGTTTCACAGCGCCGGGGAAGTTATTCTGAACCGCCTCGATATGCGACTCGCACACCCTCGCGCGAGATTTTGCTGTTGCAGCCATAACTCCTCCTTATTCCATCGTTTCCGAAGCGCCGAACAGGCTCGAGAACAGAGGCTCCTCGTGCAGCGCGTTCGCGTCGGACTGCAAAACGATGGCGGTCGCATCCTCGACTCCCGCGATGACCGGCTGGGGCATCGCGACGCCGAACCACAAAATCACGGCGACCATAATGACTTCGGGGGCAAGCGCGAGCGCGCTCACATCGCCCTTCTTCACGGTTTCGGGCGCCTCGCCGAACACGGCGCCGGTAACCACGTGCACGCATGCGGCGACCACGATGGTCAGCGCCACGCCGAACAGAACCACGAGCGCGATGTGCCCACCGAGCACGCCAGAGGCGAACGCCATGATCTCAGACACGAACATGGCGAAAGGCGGAAAGCCCGCCAGGGCGAAAAAGCCGATGGCCATGAGCACGGCCGTGGTGGGGGCCACGCGCAGGATGCCGCTGATCTTGTTCAGGTCGCGGGTGCCGTACTTCATGAGCACGTTGCCCGAGATGCAGAACAGAAGCGCCTTGGTGAACCCGTGCGTCACGCAGTGCAGAAGCGCCGCGGCAACGCCGAGCGGGCCGCCGAAGCCCAAGCACAGAGCCACGATGCCGATGTTCTCGCAGGAGTGGTAGGCAAGCTTGCGCTTCAAGTCGTCTTGCGAGAACACGGCCAGAGCCGCCATGCCGACCGAGATGGCGCCCAAGATGAGCATGACCGTCTGCGGGAATACCGGCCCCACCGCTTGAATCGCCAGGATGTAGAAGCGGATGATGATGAGCATCGCGCACTTCAGAAGCACGCCCGAAAGCAGCGCGGACACGGGGCTCGGAGCCTCGGAGTGGGCATCGGGCAGCCAGGTGTGCATGGGGAACAGCCCCGCCTTCGTACCGAAGCCGATAGCTGCGAACACGAAGGCGATTTGGATGAGCTGCGCGTCGAACTGCGTGGCATACGGCAGGATGGAAGTCCAGAAGACCGACTCCACGGGGTTGGCCATCACGGCGTTGGCGTTGGCGTAGACGAGCACGGTGCCGTAGAGGCCGAACGCCACGCCTGCGGTGCACACGATGACGTATTTCCATGCGGCCTCGAGCGAGAGTTTCGTGTTGTACGCGCCCACGAGAAAGACCGTGGCGAGCGTCGTCGCCTCAATGGCGGCCCACATCATGATGATGTTGTTCGACGTCACCACCACGAGCATCGAGAACACGAACAGGCTGAAGAACACGTAGTACTGCTTCACCTGGCCGGGAGCCATCGTGCCGATTTCGATGTCATGACGAACGTAGGCGATCGAGTAGATGCCCGTGAGCAGGCCAATCACGCCGATGAGCGTGGCGAAAATCGAGCCCAGGCCGTCGAGCCTGAACCACAGGCCGCACGCCTCAATGGCGGTTCCCGAAGTGAATTCGCACACCACCAGGTAAATCGTCAGCACGCACACCGCACCGACCGAGAGAATGTGAACAGATTCGTACGCCGCCGCAGGCACGGCCTTGGAAGGCAGAACCGCCATGAGCAGCGCGGCGATCAAGGGGATCGCAAGCAAGACGACGAGCATAGTCGCGAAATCCATGATGACCCCCTAACCCTTCAATTCGGAAAGCTCATCCGCATTCAGCGTATGAGTGCAGGTGTAGATGCGCAGGGCCACAATCGCCATGATGATGATGGCGAAGATGGCGTCGGTCGCGATGCCCACCTCAACGAGCTCCGGCGCCTGGGGCGCGAGCAGGGCGAGCGTGACATGCGAGCCATTTTCCATCAGGCAGTAGCCGAACATCTGCTTCAAGATGTTGCGCTGCGTGATGATGCAGGTAAGGCCGATGAAGAAGTGCGCGAGCGAAACCGCGAGCGCAGGCTTGACCTCGGCGGCGGTGGGCAAATTGATGCCCGTGACGGCGATGAAGCACACCAGAAGCTCCAAGGCGACGAGCACGATGGAAAGCACCGGCGTCGTCGAAGAGCCTTCCGTGTTTTCGGGCGAGCCCATCTTCTTGTAGGCGATCAAGACCACGGCGGGCACGAAGATCACTTTGGTGAGCGTCGCGGTGAACGACCACGCGAACAGCTCCGTAGAGCCCGTGGTCATGCCCAGGGTGATGAAAATGGCCACGAGCACGCACGACTGGGCGGCGTATTCGAACGCCGAGGTGCGCGGCGAACGCGTGAGCATGACCGACAGCGAAGTCACGATGAGCAAGGCGCCCAGGACATTGACCAGAACATATCCGTCCATTGCAGCCTCCTATCCGAGCCACGCTGCAGCGATGAAGCTGGAGCAAACGGTCATGATGATGAGTACGATGAACACGCCGACCATGGGCTTGGGCAAAGCCTGACCCGCGGCGACGGTCTCGGAGGGCTCGCCCGGAATGACCGAGCCCATCCACTTCAGGAACCACGCGAAGCAGGCGACCGTCTCGATGAGCCCAACGACCACAATGGCGACGAGCAGCCAATTGCCCTGCGCCGCGGCGAAGGAGCCGGCGAAGATGGCGAACTTGCTGAAGAACCCGTTGAACGGCGGGCAGCCCGCGATGGCGAGCGCCGCGACGCCGAAGCCCACGGCCAGAAGCGGCTGCTTTTTCAAAACGCCCTTCAGCTTAGGCAGCATACGCGTTCCCATGGTGTAGCTGAACGCGCCTGCCACCAGGAAGAACAACGTCTTCGCGAATGCGTGGTTGAACATATGCATCACGCCGCCGTCGAAAGCGAGCTGGCTGCCGAACACGAAGAAGCCGAAGCCCAAGAAGATATAGGACAGCTGCGAGATGGTGGAAAACGCCAGCAGGCGCTTCATGTCTTTCTGCGGCAAATACATGAAGAAGCTGAAGATCATGGTGACGATGGCGCCGATCACGATGACCCAGCCCACGGGTTCGGGGATGACGCCGGCCGATGCGAGCGCGCGAGCGAGCACGGCCACGCCGACCTTCACCATGGACGCGCCATGCAGATAGGCCGAAACGGGCGTGGGGGCCTCCATGGCCGAAGGCAGCCACATGTAAAACGGCAGCTGGGCCGATTTGCCCCACGCGGCGATGATGATGCAGACCAGAACCGCGATCTTCCACGAATCGGAGAGCCCCGCGATGGCCGCGATCTCGAACGTGCCCGTCTGCGTGAACAGCAGGCAGGTGGCGATATAGAGGCCAAGCGCGCCGATATGCGTGAGGATGAGCGCCTTCATGGCCGACTTGTTCGCGATCGGCGTGCCGTAGTAGCCGATGAGCGCCCACGAGCAGGCGCCCGTGATCTCGAAGAACACGAGCTGACACACGAGCGTGTCGCTGTAAACCAGACCGGCCATGGCTCCGATGAACACCGTGAAAAACGCGTAGAACCGACGGCGCGGCGCATCGGGATGCTCGCGGTTGCCCGCATTCATGTACCCGACCGAGTAAATCGAGATGAGCAGGCCAATGCCGACGAACGCCGTGGCGAGCATGACCGACATCTTATCGAAGATCAGGCTCAGGATAGTGGCATCGCCCATAGAGGCGAGCGACACCGTGACGGTTTCGCCGCCGTTTTGCGCGAGCAGCACCCATACCGTGATGGTCGCCGCGGTCGATATGCTCGCGGCGCCGATACACAGCCGCTTAGCCCACGGCTGCGGCAAGACGACGATGATGAGCGCGACCACGAACGGAACGAGGATGGCCGCAAGGCCCAGAAGGGAAATGGTTTCCAACATAGCGATCTCTCCCTTCTACAATCCCAAAACGCAGAACACGAAGCCGAACAGCGCCAATGCGACGACGGCCCAGGTCTGGCGCCCAACCAGCTTGTAGCGAACGCGAGAAACGATGTTCTCGAACACGCCGCACACGAAGAAGAACACGAGCATCTTCACGAGCCAAGCCACAAGGCCCACGGCGAGCGCCGAAACGCTGAGCTCGGTAGCGGCGCCCCACGGAACGAAAATCGCGAGGAACCAGCTGGCCACGATGATCTGCTTCATGGAGAGCGCCATCTTGCCCATCGCGAGCGAGGGGCCGGAGTATTCGGAAAGCGGGCCTTCCTGCAGCTCCTGCTCGGCCTCGGCCAAGTCGAAGGGCAGCTTGCCGAGTTCGATGTAGCACGCAGCGAAAAACGCGAGCGCAGCGACGACCACGCCGACGGGCGCGCTCACCGACAAATCGGCCACGGCCGCCCCCATGCCGCCGATGGCGGTGGTTCCCGTGGCGAGCGCCACGGTGAACAGAGCGAGCATCATGGCGGGCTCCACAAGCACGCCAACGATGAGTTCGCGCACGCCGCCGATGCCCGCATAGGCGTCGCTCGAGTCGACCGCCGAGAGCGAGAAGAAGAAGCGTGGCAGCGCGAGCAGATAGAGCACCAAGATGATGTCGCCGAGCCACGCGATGGGGCTTGCCTGGGTGATCATGGGAATGCCCATGGCCAGCACCAGCAGCACACCCATGAACAGAGGCGGCATGAGCTTATGCACGAAGCTCGAATCTTTCGGATGCACGTCTTGGCGCTTGAACAGCTTCGCGATGTCGTAGTAGTCCTGCAGAATAGACGGTCCCTTGCGGGTGTGCATCTTCGCGCGCAGCCAACGCGCCGAACCTGACACGAGCGGCGCGAGAACAACGAGCAGAAGGGCTTGAATAAGCGCAACGATGATTTCCATTTCGCCCTCCTACCTCATCAAAACGGCAAGAGCCAAGAAGAACACGAGCGCGACCACGATGTAGACGATATACACGCGGAAGTTGCCGCCCTCGATTCTTTGGACCTGCTTGCTGATCCATTGGACAAACGATGCGGTGCCGGCGACCACGTATTTGTCGCCGACCTTCTCGGCCTTCTCTGCCCCGGCGACCACGCCGCCGAACATCGAACGGAAGGCGCCGGCGGACGACACCACGGCCTCGCGGGCGGTGTAGAGCGGACGCAAGAACATCTTGACCTCGGCGGCAAACGTGGTTGCCACGACCGGCATCTCGGGGTCGAGCGCGTAGCCGCAGGCCCACGGATCGCGGTCGGTTGCCACGCCGCCCCTCGAGAACAAACTGCGGGCCGCGATGGGCACCAGCACGCAGGCGATGAGCAAGATCGCGAGCATGGGGGTGGACACGACCGAGCCGAGCGCGGGGTTGGCGATGTCAAGCCCGCTCGCCACGGCGATGCTCGCCTGGCCAGCGGTCACCGCCGCGATGTTCTGCATGACGGGCGCGACCCACGGAGCGCCGATGCCCAGGCATACGCAGATGACGGCGAGGATGACCATGCCGATGCGCATAGAGGCGGGAACCTCTTTGGCGCTGGCCGCCGCTTCGGAGCGCGGCGCGCCGAGGAAGGTGACGCCGTAGGCCTTCACGAAGCAGGTGACCGCGAGCGCGCCCGTGATGGCGAGCGATACCGCGGCGAAGGCGGCGAAAAAGCGCACGACGATGTCTCCCGTGATGGCGACCGAGAACATGGACTGGTAGATGAACCATTCAGAGACGAAGCCGTTCAAAGGCGGGATGGCCGAAATCGCCAGCGAGCCGATGAGGAAGCACATGGCGGTGACGGGCATGACGCGCGCCAGGCCGCCCATGATCTCCATGTTGCGGCTGCCCGTGGTGTAGAGCACCGAGCCCGCGCCCAGGAACAGAAGCCCCTTGAACATCGCGTGGTTGAGCACGTGGTACAGGCCTGCCATCAGGCCAAGCACGGCAATGACGGGTTGGTTGAGCGCCATGCCCATATACCCGATGGCCACGCCGAGCAAGATGATGCCGATGTTTTCGACCGAGTGGTACGCGAGCAGCTTCTTGATGTCATGCTCGCCGAGCGCGTAGGCGACGCCAAGCACACTCGACAGCGCGCCGATGACCAGGATAATCAGGCCCCACCACAGCTGAACCTCGCAAGACCCGAGCAAGTCGAGCCCCACCTTCACGATACCGAAGATGCCGATCTTGATCATGCCGCCCGACATGAGCGCCGACACATTCGACGGCGCGGCGGGGTGAGCCTGCGGCAGCCACGAATGGAACGGGAACATGCCCGCCTTGCAGCCGAAGCCGCAAAACG
>CAVHFS010000030.1:0-26339 GCA_963635715.1 Subdoligranulum sp. CAG:314
AAGCAATACACCGCCTGGGATGTGCAGGAAGGCGACCCCCGCCAGATTGCGGCCGAAACCCTGGCACAGCTCGCCGATTGCGACAAAATCTATCTGACTTTCGATATCGATGTGCTCGACCCGGCGTTCGCGCCAGGCACGGGCGCCGATGAGCCGTTCGGCCTCACGCCGTACCAATGCCAGGTGATGCTCAACGAATTCTACGAGCATGTCGATTGCTTCGATATCGCCGAGGTGAACCCGACGTTCGATTTCCACGGCATCACGACTGCCATCGCGGCGCGCATCATGTTCGAGTGCTTCATCCATAAATTCGGGGCGTAGCTCTTATTTCGCGCCTTGCTTCGGCCCGCCCTTTGTGGCGGGCCTTCGTCTTTTTCGGGGATTTCTCTTCCTTTGGGCCTGCCGAGCATGACAGAACGGTGTCGTTTCTTCGCTTTGTAAGCACTCGCAGGGCATCACTGCTAAAATCCTCACTCATTGGGCGCACTGCGTATAGCCTCGTGCGCTCTTCGTGCATTTGCATATCTGAATCGCCATGGGAAGGGGTTTGCCGCCGTTGCTGTCCGACCGTCGACAGAAAGTCTTGCGTGCGCTCATCGAGGAGTACATTGCCAATGCCCAGCCCGTGGGCTCTCGCACGCTGGTCGATAGGTATGGCCTCGGCGTCTCTTCCGCCACCGTGCGAAACGAGCTTTCCGTTCTTGAGGAGGAAGGCTACCTGAGTTCGCCGCATACCTCCGCTGGCCGCATTCCGACCGATGCGGGCTATCGCGCGTTCGTCGACGATCTGCTTTCGAGCGAATACGGCGAAGAGGCCGACAGCTCTGCGTTCGACGATTTGCGCGAGGCGGCCACGAAGATGGACGACCTCATGGATCAGACCTCCAGGGCGCTCTCTCGTCTTACCAACTGCCTTTCGGTGGTGGTGGCGCCTTCGCTTCTGGCGTCTTCGGTAAAGCAGATCTCGCTTGTGTCGATGTCGCCGCGGCGTATGCTCATGGTCGTCGTCACCGACGATGGCCAGGTGTTTAACCGCTCGGTCGATTTTGCCGACGAAGTTTCCGCGGAAGATTTGGCCGATGTGCAAAATGCGCTGAACACGGCGCTTTCGGGGCATTCGGTTTCGGAAGTGAAGAAGGCCAAGGGCGTGCGCCTCGAGGCGCTCTCGAGCCCGCTTGCCCGCATCGTGATCGACGAGCTTGTGGCATGCATGGCGAAGGCGGACGAGGGCAGGGCCCACAGCTTGGGCATGTCGGCGCTTCTGAGCAAGCCCGAATTCAGCCATACGTCGGCCGCGCTGCCCGTGCTGCAGGTGTTCGAAGACGACACCGTGCTCATGCACCTTTTCGATGACGTGGGAACTTCGCCCTCTTGCGCCGATTCCCTCGAGGTTCGCATCGGCAAAGAGAATTCGGCGAGCGAGCTATCGGGCGTTTCGGTTGTGGCTGCGCAGTACGGCTCGGGCGATGCTCGCGGGGTCGTGGCCGTGATAGGGCCTACGCGCATGGATTATTCGAGAGTCATCAGCGTGGTTCGTTCGGCGAAAAGCGCGCTGAAGGATTTATAGTCAGGAAGGTTTCGACATACTATGGCAAAAGATCTCTACGCCATTTTGGGCGTATCGAAAGACGCGACCGATGCTGAAATCAAGAAGGCGTTTCGCCGCAAGGCGCGCGAGCTTCATCCCGATGTGAACAAGGCTCCCGATGCGGAGGAGCGCTTCAAGGAGCTCAACGAGGCCTACGATGTGCTTTCCGATTCGAGCAAGCGCGCGCAATATGACCGCTTCGGAACCATTCCAGGCGCCGCGGGCGGCCCCGCTGGCGGCTACAGCGTCGATTTCGAGGATCTTTTCGGCGGCGGCTTCGGCGGCATGGGCGATATCTTCTCGAGCTTTTTCGGCGGTGCTGCGGGCGGCCGCGCGAACGTGCGCAAAGAGGGCCGCGATATGGGCGTTGGCCTGCGGCTGACCCTCGAAGAGGTTGCCGCCGGCGCGAAGAAGGAGATCGTCTACGACCGCCTGGCTCCCTGCGAGGTATGCGGCGGCACCGGCAAGGCGGAAGGCGGCAAAGAAGTCGATTGCCCCGATTGCCACGGCCGCGGTCGCGTTGTCACGGTCCAGCATACGTTTCTGGGCGACATGCAAACGGCGACGACGTGCTCGACGTGCGGCGGCACCGGCAAAATCATCGACAAGCCCTGCGACGAATGCGAAGGGCAGGGGCGCATCCCCGATCGCCAACATGTCACGGTTGAGGTTCCCGCAGGCATTCGCGAGGGCCAGCAGCTCCGCGTGACGGGCTTCGGCGAAGCCGGCATGCACGGCGCCCGCCCGGGCGATCTCATCGTGACGTGCCGCATTCAGCCGCATGAGTTCTTCGAGCGCGAGGGCGACAATCTCCACGCGCGCGCGAACGTGAGCTTCATCCAGGCGACGCTTGGCGCCGAAATCGAGATAGACGGCATCTTCCACGACGAGAAGGTCGCCGTGCGCATACCCGAGGGCTGCCAAAATGAGCAGGTCATCCGCGTGAAGGGCATGGGCATGCCCCGCCTGCGCTCAACCGATCGCGGTGATATGTACGTGCATATCACCGTGCTCATCCCCAAGAAGGTCACGAAGAAGCAGCGCGAACTGCTCGAGAGGGTGGCCGAGGAGTTCGGCGAAGACGTGGCCGCGCCGCGCACCCCTCTGCAGAAGCTGCGCGACGCGTTTAACTAAAGCGTCCGAACGTAGGGACTGCCTTTGTCGGAACAGGCCAAAAACAACGGCGCCGCTTTCCATGTGGTGAATCTTGGGTGCAAGGTCAATCGCGTGGAAAGCGACGATTTCGCCGCTTCGCTGATTGCGAACGGCGGGCACGAGGCTGCCATAGAGGCGGCCGATTTCATCGTGGTGAACACGTGCACGGTGACGGGCGAGGCCGAGAAGAAAACCCGCAAAGCCGTGCGCCATGCCCTTCGGGCGAATGATTTCGCGCGCGTCGTCGTGACGGGTTGCGCTGCGGCTATCGACCCCTTCACCTATATCGAGATGGACCCGCGCGTGGAAGTGGTCCCGAAAGGCTCCATGGGCGCGCTGTTGGGCGAGCAGGCAGGCGTTTCTCCTGCGTTGGCCGCCATTCGGGCGGGGGAGGATTTTCCCACGCGCGTCGGCGTGAAGGTGCAAGACGGCTGCAACAATGCGTGCTCGTATTGCATCGTGCATGTGGCGCGCGGAAGGGCGACGTCGCGTTCGTCTGAGGAGATTGCGGCCGAGGTCCGCGAGCTTGCGCGTGCGGGCGTGCGCGAGATCGTCCTCACGGGAATCAATTTGGGATCCTATCGCGAAGGCGACATGCGCCTGGCCGATTTATTGCGCCTGCTCTTGAAAACCGTCGACGAGGAGTTTCCCGCCGACTCGGGCCTCGGCGTGGCTCCGCGCGTGCGCTTCCGCGTCTCTTCGATTGAGCCGCGTGACGTCAGCGACGACCTTATCGAGCTTATGGCTGCTTCGAACGGCCGCATCTGCCGACATCTTCATCTGCCGCTGCAGTCTGGCTCGTCGAAAGTCTTGCGCGAGATGCGCCGTCCTTACGACGCGCAGCGATTCCTGGAGCTTGTGGAAAAGCTCTACGAGGCCATGCCCACGCTGTCGATTTCGACCGACGTTATCGTGGGATTCCCCGGCGAGACCGAGGAAGATTTCCTGCAGACATGCCGCATGGCCGAGCAGTGCCGCTTTTCGAAGATGCATATCTTTCGTTACTCGAAGCGTGCATCGACGCCGGCCGCGCAGCGCAGCGACCAAATTGCGCCCGAGGTCAAAGCCGATCGCGCGCATCGGCTCGAAGAGCTTGCGGAGCGCCTGCGGGGCGAAGATCGCTCGCGTCGGGCGGGGGCGATCGAGCTCGCTCTTGTGGAGTCCGACGGCATCGCGACCACGGAGAGCTATCATAACGTCAAGGCGCCCACTGGCGCCCGCACTGGTGATTTGACGGAGTGTGTGCTATGACCTGCGACGAAGGCAAGAGAGCGGTCATGTCGACGGGCGGGCGAACGGGCGAGGCGATGAAGCGTGAAAACAATCTGCTGAAGTCGTTCGGCTATGCGGCCGCAGGCGTGTTCCAGGCCTCGGGCGAGCGCAATTTCAAGGTCGATATCGTTGCCGGTGTTGTCGCGTTTTGCCTCTGCGCATTGCTGCAGGTGCCCCTCTGGGGTTGGGCCGCGGTTACGCTGTGCGTGGGTGTGCAGCTCGCCATGGAAACCGTGAATACGGCCATCGAAGCCGTTGTCGATCTCGCGTCGCCTGAGCTTCATCCGCTCGCGAAGCGCGCGAAGGACTGCGCCGCAGGGGCCGCGCTCATCACGGCCTGCTCAAGCGTCGTAGTCGGCTGCATTGTCTACATTCCCGCCCTTTTGGCGCTTATGGGTTGCTAAACGAAAGGTTTCCCGACGGGTTTTCCTCCCATCGAAAGGTTGCGTATGTCGCTTCATCATTTCTTTCTCGACGGTCAGGTTTTGGCGGATTTGGGCGCATCGGAATTCGCGCTGTCCCTTTCCGAGGAAGATGCCAAGCATGCGCGCGTGTTGCGTCTCTCGCCTGGGGAGCATATCGGCGTGGTCGACGCTGCGCGCGACTATTTCGAGCTCGAGATTCTGTCGGCTGACGACGGCATCGTCGCGCGCATAGCGCAGCGTCTCGACGCGCCGCGCGCGCCAGTGAGCGTCACGCTGGTTCAGGGTCTTGCCAAAGGCGATAAGATGGACGATATCGTTCGCCATGCCACCGAGGTGGGCATCGATGCGTTCGTGCCGCTTTCGAGCTCCCGCTGCGTGATGAAGCTCGATGCGAAGAAGGTGAAAAGCCGCGTGGCGCGCTGGCAGGCCATAGCTCATTCGGCGGCCATGCAGTCGGGACGCATGACGGAGCCCGTCGTGCTGCCGCCCCAAACGGTGGGCCAGGTTGCGCAAATGCTGGTGGATTTCGACTGCGTGCTGGTGTGCTGGGAGGAATGCCCCGCGACGAAGACTATCGTCGCAGCGCTTGCGAGCACGCTTGGCGACTCGGCGGCGGCCGATTGCGCGCGCATCGCCGTGGTGGTGGGCCCTGAGGGCGGGCTTTCGGCCGACGAGGTCGAGCGTTTAACGGCGGGCGATGCGGCATGCCCCGTGACGTTGGGGCCGTCGATTCTGAGAACGGAAACGGCGGGCGTCGTGGCTCCCGCGCTTGTGCTGTACGCTTGCGGCGGCATGGGCGCCGACAAGAAGGGATTCTAAGATGGAAATCGAGATCGAGATAGAGCACGGCGCCGACATAGCTCGCGGCGTGGACATCGAAGGCATCGCGCGCCACGTGTTGCTCGAAGAGGGCTGCCCCGAAACCACCGAAGTGTCCATTACGCTTGCCAGCGACGAGGAAGTTCGCCGCCTGAACAGGGAGTATCGCGGCATCGACAAAACGACCGACGTGCTGAGCTTCGAATGCGACGGGCTCGACGACGATTTCGACGCCGGCGACGCCTATGAGGATTCGGGCGTTCCCGAAGACGAGCCGTTTATGCTCGGCGACATTATCGTCGCAGCCGATTACGCGCGCTCCCAGACATCTCAATTCGGCACCACGCCCCAACAGGAGCTCGCCGTTTTGCTCGTACACGGCCTTCTGCATCTGTGCGGCTGGGACCATGTCCACTCCGACGAAGAGGCCGAGGCGATGGAGAATCGCGAGCGCGAGCTGCTTGCGGGCGTGGGATTCGCCGGAATTCGTTGACGGTTCGACGAATTCTCCTGCGCTTTCGTGAGGTTTTCGAAAGGCAGCTCAACTAGAATCTTTCTGTTTTGATTTTCGCTTGAAAGAGAGGCATTGTGCAGAACTCAGACATCTCGACCGTGCGAGGTCTATCGATCGCATCAATCGTGCTTTCCGCTTTGGCGCTGGTGGCGTCGCTTCTGCTGCTGGCGCTTATCGCGTGGTGCGGGCAATTCGTCAATGACCCCGCCATCTATTCCGAAATCGTCTCCTCGGGCGATGTGTTCTCCAACGATTCGGCGAGCTATCTGCATTCCATGTCCGAGAGCGAATATGCGCAGGCGATGAGTTCGGGAATCGTTCTCGTTTGCGCGCTGTGCGGCGTATGCGCGGTTTTTTCGGGTGTGGGCTTGGCGAGCGGCATCGTAGGCGTCCTCAACTGCGCGAACCCTCAGAAATGGGGATCGGTTTTCGGCTGGTCGATCGCCGGGGCGGTGTGCGCGCTCCTTATGGGCCGTTTCATTTCTGCAGTGATTATGTTTGTGAGTATGGCCATCTCTAATCGATTGCGGCGAAGCGCTTCTGTCTGCTATAATCCACCGTCGGCTTCTTAAGCGCTCCGCTTCACGTCGGAACGAGCGGCCTTCGGGTTGCCTTCGTTTCCATCCGACCTCTGCCGCGGTTTCGGGCTGTCCAGAGCCCCGAAGGAAAGAACCCGTTGCGGCATTGCTTGCGATGCCCGCGCATCATGCGCCTGGGCGAATTCCGAAATCGGTGTTTTAAGTGGCGAAGTCGAAGGAAAAGACTAGCAGAAGGAAACGAAATGGATATCATCCGCGCTATCGAGCAGCAGCAGATCAAGGAAGTCACCCCGTTCAACGTTGGCGACACGGTGAAGGTTCACTACCGCATCACCGAGGGCAACCGCGAGCGTATTCAGGTCTTTCAGGGCGACGTGATTCGCCGTCACGGCCACACGTGCCGCGAGACGTTCACCGTTCGCAAGATCAGCTTCGGCGTTGGCGTTGAGCGTACCTTCCCCGTGCATTCCCCCAAGATCGAGAAGATCGAGGTCGTGCGCTTCGGCAAGGTTCGTCGTGCCAAGCTGTACTACCTGCGCGACAAGGTCGGCAAGGCTGCCAAGATCAAAGAGAAGGCATTCTAGGCCTTTTTGGTTGGTGCTTTGGAAAGGGGTCCTTCGGGACCCCTTTCTTGTTGGAATTTGCGGGCGGCGTTTCGCATGCGCGGCGCCGCTTGCGAAATCTCGATTCATACGAGGAGACACTATGGCGCAGACTCTTTCCGAGATTCGCAGTGCGCTCAAGCGCGCCGATCGCCGCGAGTTCGATGAGCTTTCCCGTGCGTTGGCGGCCGATGAGCGTAAGGGGGTCCGAGCTGCCTTGAAGAGCGCCGAGCGAAGGCTCGCCGCCGAGCAGGCCGAAGAGGATCGCCTGCGTCGTTTGTATTCCTTCCAGAAAGAGATATCCCACGGCGCTGTGGCGGTGGGCCTTGATGAGGTCGGCCGAGGCCCCGTCGCGGGCCCTCTGGCGGTTGCCGCCGTGGTTTTGCCCGATGAGCCCCTTATCGAAGGCGTAAACGATTCGAAGCAGCTTTCCTCTGAGCGCCGCCAAGGGATCGACGCCGTCGTTCGCCGCGTTGCCATCGCATGGGATATCGAGCATATTCAGCCTCACGAAATCGACGAGAGGGGCATGTCGTGGGCATTGCACACGGCGTTTTCCCGTGCCATCTTCGCAATCGATGGGAAGATGAAAGAGCTCGGCATGCCTCTCGAGGTTGTGCTGCTCGACGGCAACGCCCAGCATCTCGACCCCCGCGAGATTAATATCGTGAAAGGCGACGGACGGTGCGCGAGCATCGCGGCCGCCTCGATTATCGCGAAGGTCGAGCGCGACGCCCTCATGGTCGGCTATGCCGAACGTTTCCCCGAATATGGTTTCGATTCGAACAAAGGCTACGCGAGCGCGGAGCATATCGCCGCCATTAAGGAATTCGGGCTGACGCCGATCCACCGTGCGTCGTTTTGCCGCGCTTGGACGCAAGAGACTTTGTTCTAGGGAAACGCGATCGATTCCATCAGCTTCGCCCGTATGCGGTGAAAGATAGCCAGTCGGTGCTTTCCCAGGAGTAGCCTGTTTTTAGCAAGAATCGTTCAGGAAAGCGCGCGTATTTTTCGAGCTTTCCAGCAAAAACCTGGCAAGGTTTGCATCCTAAGCTTGCCCCAGCGAAGAAAGGGGCAAACATGGCAAGGGCAAACGACGGGCGTTTCTTCGATGACGTCTCTGACGAGGTCGATTATTACGAAGACGGCTACTGGGGCGATGACGAGGAGGAATTCGGCTTCGAATCGCCGCGCTGCGATAGTCCGCGCTCGCTCGGGGCGCTGGGCGAGGAGCTCGCTTGCCGTCTTTTGAAGCAGAAAGACTACATCATTCTCGAGCGCAACTGGAAATGCCCGGCGGGCGAGGCCGATATCGTGGCGATCGACGACGACTGCCTCGTTTTCGTCGAAGTGAAGACTCGCGCGAGTTCGAGCAAAGGGTTTCCCCAAGAGGCGATCACGCCTCAGAAAAGAGCGCGATATGAGCGAATCGCGTGCTATTTCCTCTCGTCATACGACGGTCCCGATTCGCGGGTTCGCTTCGACGTTCTGGCGATTCTCGTCATGCGGAACAATAAAGGCTTCGCCAAGCATATCGTGAACGCCTTCGGAGTGGGTGACTGAGCCATGCAGCTTCGATGCTCGCTGTATTCCGCAACCATCGTCGGCGTTCGCGCGATTCCCGTATCGGTGGAGGTTGTCGTCTCTAACGGCTTGCCTGGTTTCTCCATCGTTGGCATGCCCGATGCCGCCGTGCGCGAATCCCAAGAGCGCGTGCGCGCGGCGATCAAGGCATGCGGCTTCACCATGCCGGGCGATAAGGTCGTGGTGAATCTTGCGCCAAGCGCCATCAGGAAGGCGGGGTCTGGATTCGATTTGCCAATCGCCGCTGCGGTTTTGGCTGCGACGGGCCAGATAGACGCCGATGCGCTGCGTCCTTTTCTGCTTGTGGGGGAGCTTGGCCTTGATGGCGCGGTGCGTCCCGCACGGGGAACGCTGGCCTTTTCCGCCTGCGCGCGAGAAATAGGGTGCAAGTTATGCGTGAGCTCGCGAGCCGACGATGGTGCGCCGCTTTTTGGGGCCGATCAGTTCTGCATAGGATCGCTTTGCCATCTGCGAGATATGCGAATGCGCCCGCTCGAGTTCTCGTCCGCCGCCCCTCGCGAGGCCCCTATTGATTTCGGCGACATTCGCGGCCAGGCCTTCGCAAAGCGCGCCATGCAGATTGCCGCGGCCGGGGGCCACGGCATTTTGCTCATGGGGCCGCCTGGCTCGGGCAAGGCGATGTTTGCCCGAGCCCTGCCTTCGATTCTTCCGCCGCTCGAAGGCGACGAGCTGCTCGAGGCAGCTATCGTTCATTCAGTCGCTGGAGAGCCGATAGATTCCATTCTTGCGGGAAACAGGCCGTTTCGCCGCGTCCACCACAGCGCCACAATCGCGGGGCTCGCGGGGGGAGGGTCGCCCGTGCGCCCGGGCGAGATATCCCTGGCTCATGCGGGCGTGCTTTTCCTGGACGAACTCCCTGAGTTTTCGCCGAAATCACTCCAAACGCTGCGTCAGCCCATGGAGATGGGCAGAATCGCGATAACGCGCGCCGACGGCACGGTGGTTTTGCCTGCGAAATTCTCCCTCGTGGCCGCGGCGAATCCCTGCCCATGCGGCTATTTCGGAGACAAGCAGAAAACCTGCACGTGCCCTCCTTGGAAAATCGAAAGCTATCAGGGGCGCATCGGCGGACCGCTGCTCGACCGCATAGACATGCACGTCGATGTATGGCGAAGCGACCCGAAGGAGATTCTTGAGGGCGCCGATGCCCGAGATGCGACCGATTCGAAAACCCTTCGCGAAGGCGTTATGCGTGCTCGCGAGTTCTCCTCATGGAGGAGCTCGGCGCTTGGCGATGGCCAGGCGAGCGACGTGGGCTCGCTGCTTGCTCGGTGCCGCATGGCGCAGCGCACGCGAGACATGCTCGAATCGGTGTCTCGCGCCCAGATGCTTTCAGGGCGAGGCATCTCAAAAACGCTGAGCATCGCTAGAAGTATCGCCGACATAGCAGAATCCAAAGCGGTCGGCGAGGAGCATCTGATGGAAGCCCTGGGTTTTCGTCTGAGAAAGGGGGCATAGTCTTATGGGAGATTTTTGCCATCCTATAGAGGGTCCCCGATTCGAACTCTCGCTCGGGGGAGAGGGCTATCCGGCGGCATTCGAATGCATTCCCGAACCGCCTCAGCGTCTTTACGTCATTGGTGATCCGTCGGCTCTCAGGGAAGGTCTCGCCGTGGTCGGAGCCCGGAAGGCGACGCCTTACGGAATCAACGCGACGAGGCTTTTTGCGGGCCGCGCCGCCGAGCTCGGTCTCGTCGTCGTTTCGGGTGGCGCTCGCGGCTGCGATTGCGCGGCGCACGAAGCGGCGATAGAGGCGAGGGGCCAGACGGTCGCCTTTCTCGGGGGCGGCTGCGACGAGCCGTACCCGAAAAGCAACATCGCGACCTTTCGCAGAATCGTCGAAAGCGGGGGAGCGGTAGCCTCGGAATACCCATGGCACTATCAACCCAAGCCGTTTATGTTTCGTCGTCGCAATCGGCTTATCGCTGGGCTTGCGAGAGCGACGCTCGTCGTCGAGGCCAGCCTTCCCAGCGGTACATTTTCGACGGCCGACGAGGCTCTTTCTGCCAACAAAGACGTTCTCGCCGTTCCGGGGTCGATTTTCTCGCCGAATTCTGCCGGATCGAACACCCTGCTTGCGCAAGGGGCCATGCCCGTTGTGAGCAAAGAGTCGCTCGACGCGATTCTCATGTCCCTTTTCCCCGATATAGTCGGGGGCGGATACGGCGCCGAGCAGTTGGCCTTGTTTTCCGAAGGACCGTCGGCGGCTTTGGACGACCCGCTGCTTTCCGCCTGCGCCGCAAACCCCATGCGCCTTGAGGAGATCATCGCCGCGTTCGGCGATTCGGAAAACCCCATGGAGGCCGCTTCGCGCGTCATGGCCCATGTGTCGCTTCTGGAAAGCTCTGGGGCGCTGTCTCGCTTTCCCGATGGCCGATTCGGCGTTGTTGGATAGGTTGCGGGCTTTCTGTCGGGGCATTCCGTCTGTGCTATCCTCACGGCATGGAAAAAACAGTGAACATCATCGGCGCTGGCTTGGCGGGTAGCGAAGCGGCGCTTCAGCTTGCCTCCCGAGGCGTGCGTGTGCGTCTTTACGAGATGCGTCCCGATACCATGACCGATGTGCATCGTGGCGGCGATTGCGCCGAGCTCGTGTGCTCGAATTCTCTCAAAAGCATGAAGCCCGAAAGCGCGGCAGGTATGCTGAAATCGGAATTGGACGCCCTTAATTCGCAACTGCTCGCGGCAGCGAGGCGCTCAAGCGTCGACGCCGGCGGCGCGCTCGCGGTCGACCGCGATAAATTTTCGGCCGATGTCACGTCGATGGTGCGCGCCCACGAGCTGATTGACTATCGCGTCGCCCGAATTGATGACCCCCTCGATGGCTCTCTCGGGCCAGCCGATGCGACCATACTCGCAACGGGCCCGCTGACCGACGGCGCGCTTGCGTCGTGGCTCGCCAATGCGACGGGCGAGGACAACCTCGCCTTTTTCGACGCGGCGGCCCCCATCGTGATGGCCGATTCTCTCGATATGGACGTTCTTTTCAGGCAGTCGCGCTACGAGCAAGACGCGATTGGCGACTACCTGAATGCTCCGTTCAACAAAGACCAATACGAGGCGTTTATCTCTGAACTCGTGTGCGCCGATCGGGTAATTCGTCGCGATTTCGAGACGAAGGATCTCTTCCAGGCATGCCAGCCCATTGAGGAGATTGCCCGAAAGGGGATCGATGCGCCGCGCTTCGGAACCTGCAAGCCCGTGGGACTCGTAGACCCAGCGACGGGACGCCGTCCGTGGGCAGCCGTTCAACTGCGCGCCGAAAACGAGCAGAAGACAGCCTACAATCTCGTGGGATTTCAGACGAATCTCACCTTCGGCGAGCAGAAACGCGTATTCCGCATGATTCCGGGCCTGCAGCATGCCGAGTTCGCCCGATTCGGCGTGATGCACCGAAATACCTTCATTCAGGCGCCGCGCTTGCTTACGGGCGATCTGCGTTTGCGAAGTGTGCAAGCTCCCGTGTATGTGGCGGGGCAGCTTTCGGGTACCGAAGGCTATTGCGAGGCCATCGCGTCGGGCCTGCTGTGCGCGCTGTTCGTCGCGGCGGCCCTTGAAGGACAGCCGGCGCCCACGATGCCCGCAGAAACGGCCTTCGGCGCGCTACTCGCCTATGCGACCGATGCCAACTGCGCGGATTATCAGCCGATGCACGTGAACTTCGGCATTATGGCCGCGCTCGACGAGCCTATCCGCAATAAAGGCAAGCGCTATGCCGCCTATGCGGCGCGCGGTGAGGCTGCCCTTGCCGGCTACGTGGCGAATCTGAAAACGAGGGGCCTACTCTAACCATGGCTGGGGAAGGGAAAACGGCGGGCGAGTGCGCCTCGCCCATCGATGAGCTGTATATCGACTACGTCGCGCGTTTTTGCTCCATGCTCGAAACGGAGCGAAACGCGTCGGTCCATACGGTGCGCAACTACCGGCTCGACCTTATGGATTTCGGCCGTTGGGCGGGACGCAATGCGATAGACCCTTTATGCGCGACAAGAAAGGACATGCGCTCATACCTGGGCGACCTTGACAGGGCGCAGTATTGCAGGCGAACGATAAACAGACGTCTGTCTTCGATCAGGTCGTTTTTCAAGTGGATGCTGGCATCGGGGTTCGTCGAATCGAACCCGGCGGATGTCATTTCCGGCCCAAAGCTCGCCCGCAACCTTCCGCATACCATTCCCCCCAACGACATGGCGCGGCTCCTTCGCGTATGGCGCGAGGGAAACAAGCCGGTCGATCTGCGGAATAGGGCGATTCTCGAATTCCTGTACGCGTGCGGCGCCCGTGTCAGCGAAACTTCGGGGCTTCTCCTCAGCAACGTCGACTTCGATGCGGCCCAGGTGCGCGTGTTCGGCAAGGGATCGAAGGAGAGAATCATCCCGCTGCATTCGATGGCGACCTCCTCGATGCGCGAGTATCTCTATCATGCGCGTCCCGAGCTGCTCGGCGACAAGCAATGCCCGTATTTCTTCGTGAGCACGCGCGGCAACGCCGTTTCTCCCGATGCCTTGCGCAAGCTCTTCAAGCAGAGCCTCGCCCTTGCGGGGCTCGACCCCACGCTTACGCCGCACGATATGCGCCATACCTTCGCCACGGACCTTCTCGAAGGCGGGGCCGATCTTCGCAGCGTGCAAGAGATGCTCGGCCACGCGAGCCTTTCCACGACGCAAATCTACACGCATGTCTCAATTGCCCATCTGAAAGAGGAGCACAGGCGAGCGCTTCCCCGGGGCTAGGCGTGCTCTTTTGGGGAATTGCGCCGTTTTACGTCTGAGACGGTATGGTCGAAATCGGCTGCATGCCATAGGATAGCCGTATGCAACAAAACGACGAACAGAGCAAGGCGAACGGGGAAATTCCCTCAGACGGCGCGACTCCCGAAGGCGGGTTCGCGAACTTTTTCGTGCGCAACGTCACGTCGGGCGGCATTTTCGGCGACAGCCTCGACGAGGGCGCCTCGCATGCGCCTCGCACGCCTGCGGATTGGGGCGTCGACGTTTCCATAGCGATCATCGCTTTCGCCTTCGGGTGCGCGCAGATGGTCATCACGGCGTCTTCCGTCGTCCATGTGGCCACCGGACCCTATGGCGCGAGCCTGGTGAATTATGTGCCGAACCTCTATGCCTATCTCGCCGTGGCCCTTACGACCGCGCCGCTTGTGCTGCGTCGCGAGGCGCCGTGGTTCGTGCTGGCGCTCACGCTTGCCTGTTACGCTTTCTTATCGAATTCGATGGGAGGAACGGTCTCTCTTTCTCCTATCGGCCCCGTGGTTTGCGTATATACGGTGGCGAACGAGCGCACTCGGGCGGAGGCTTTGGCCGCCGCCATTGTTGTGGGAGTGTGCGCAATCGTGGTTCCCACGGGCGCGGCGAGCGCGACGTTGGCCCTGGTGATGCGCATAGAGAATGTGGCCTTCGTGGCCTTGGCGGCTATCGGTGGCTTTGGCATGCGAACGTATCATGCCTATCTCGAAGAGACTCGCGCGCGCCTCGCCGAGGCCGAGCGCAGTCGGGAAGAACTCGCCGCGCGCCGTGTGGCCGACGAGCGCGTCCGCATTGCCCGCGAGGTGCACGACATCACCGCGCACTCGCTTTCGGCCGTCACGATCCAGGCCGCTGCCGCCGAACGGCTCATCGATTCGAATCCCCAGGCCGCCAAAGAGGCCATTGCCGATATTCGCGCGGTTTCGAGATCGTCCCTCGAAGAGATTCGCTCGCTCATCGGGGTTTTGCGTGGCGACGACGCCGCCGAACATGCGCCGGCCGAAGGAACCGAGCGCATGGCGGACGTGGTTTCGTTTCTCCGTCGCGCGGGAATCGAAGTCGATTACGATTGCTCGGGCTACGATGAAAGCTCCGTGCCCGCTTTCGTCGACATGGCGCTGTTCTCGCTCGCTCGCGAGGCGGCGACCAACGTTGTGCGCCATGCGCATGCGTCGAACGTTCGAATACGCCTCGCTGCTTCGTCGTCTCAGGCGAGCCTCGAGTTTAGCGACGACGGCGTGGGCATGGGCGAAGACGTGCGCGACCAGGCCGCAGGCCATGGTCTTGAGGGTATGGGGGAGCGCATGAGCGCTCTGAACGGAAGCTTCACGATAGAAAGCGAGCCTGGCCGCGGATGCACGATTCGCGCCGAAGTTCCCTTGGAGGTGGTTCACGATGGCAAACGCCAATAACGTAGGACGAAGCGAGACCATTCGGGTTGCGATCGCCGACGACCAGGATTTGGTGCGCAAGGGCTTCAGGCTCATTCTCTCGTCGTTTCCCGACATAGAGGTCGTTGGCGAGGCCGTCGATGGCGCCGATGCCGTCTCGCTTGCTCGTCGCATGCATCCCGACGTTTTGCTCATGGACATTCGCATGCCCCGAAAAGACGGCATAGAGGCCTGCAAAGCGCTCGTTTCCGACCCCGAGACCGCCGATGTTTCGGTGCTCATCCTCACGACTTTCGACATTGACGAATACGTCTACGACGCGCTCGCCGCGGGCGCGAGCGGTTTCCTTCTGAAAGACGTCGACCCAGACGATCTGGCCCATGCCATCCGCGTTGTGCACAGCGGTGACGCGCTTATCCAACCGTCCATTACGAGGCGTTTGGTTGAAACGTATGCCGCCTCGCGCAGCAAGACCAGGTTCGACGGCACGCGCATTTCGGATTTGACCGAGCGCGAGCGCGAGATCCTAGCGATGGTCGGCAAGGGCCTTTCGAATGACGACATTGCCGCCGAGCTGGTCATATCGCCTGCGACGGTGCGCACCCATGTGGGGCGGATCATGGTGAAGCTCGACGCCCACGACCGGGCGCAGCTCGTCGTTTCGGCCTACGAGAGCGGCTTGGTGAAACCTGGCCTGTAGTGGCGGCTGCCTATGCGCGCACAGCGCGTCCGTTCGACGGCGATTTTATGTGTAATATCGAATATATGTTCTATTTTTGATATTATGGCGCGGTTGCAGTTTTAGGCAGAAAGGGCGAAACCGTGGCCAGCGATTCCATCGTCATAAAAGGCGCGCGCGAGCACAACCTCAAAAACGTCGATGTCGTGATTCCCAGAGACAAACTCGTCGTTATCACGGGCTTGTCGGGCTCGGGAAAATCCTCGCTTGCGTTCGACACCATTTATGCCGAAGGGCAGCGCCGCTACGTCGAGAGCCTCTCGGCATATGCCCGGCAGTTTCTCGGTCAGATGAACAAGCCCGACTTGGATTCCATCGATGGCCTTTCGCCGGCAGTGGCGATCGACCAGAAGACCACGTCGAAAAATCCCCGATCAACCGTAGGTACTACGACCGAAATCTACGATTATCTGCGTCTTTTGTTCGCCCGCGTAGGCACGCCGCATTGCCCGGAATGCGGTCGCGAAATAAAGGCCCGTACCACCGACCAGGTGGCCGACGAGATTTTGGCTTTGGGCGAGGGCAAAAAGGCCCTTATCTTGGCGCCCGTGGTGGTCGGCCGCAAAGGTGAGCATGCCAAGCTTCTCGCCGATCTGCAGAAAGAGGGATTCTCGCGCGTGCGCATCGACGGAGAGGTGCGTCGCTTGGAAGGCGAGCCCGTCAAGCTCGACAAGAAGCTCAAGCACACCATCGATGTGGTGGTCGACCGCGTGGTGCTGAAATCCTCGGCATTAAGCCGCATCGCCGAATCGGTGGAGACGGCGACGAAGCTCTCCGATGGGCGCGTGGTATGTCATGTCGTCGACGAGGAAAGTGCCGAACCCGATGCCCAGAAGTCGACCCCGGGTTTTTCGAACGTCCTTGCGGGAGACCATTTCTATTCGCTGGCCCTCGCATGCCCCGAGCATGGCCATTCGATGGACGAACTCCAGCCGCGCGATTTCAGCTTCAATGCGCCCTACGGAGCCTGCCCCGATTGCGCGGGTCTCGGCAGTCGCGAAGAGGTCGACCCGAGCCTGCTTGTTCCCGACCCGTCGCTTTCCCTGCTCGAGGGGTGCATAGCTCCGTTTTCCACGGGGAATTACTACCCCCAAGTTCTGCGCGCCGTATGCAGGCACATGGGCGAAGACCCGGCGACGCCCTGGGAAGATTTGAAGAAGAAAACGCGCGATGCGCTTCTTTTCGGCATCGACGGCGAAAAGGTGAGTGTCGATTACGTGACGGTCGATGGGCGCAATACCAGCTGGAGCATCGAATGGGAGGGCGCCTGCGAGGCTGTGATGGGTCGCTACAAAGATTCGACGAGCGATGGGCAGCGCGAGCGCTACGAGAAATACTTTGCGACGATTCCCTGTGCCACCTGCGGCGGAAAGCGCTTGAAGCCCGAGATTCTTTCGGTAACCGTCGGCGGCAAAAACATTCACGAGGTGTGCGACCTATCTGCGGCAGACGCCTTGGAATTCTTCAAGGGGCTCAAGCTTTCCGAGCGCCAGGAGTTCATCGCCTCGGCCATCGTGAAAGAGGTGCGCGCCCGCCTGCAGTTCCTCGTCGACGTGGGGCTCGACTACCTCACCCTCGAGCGCGCGACGGCGTCGCTTTCGGGCGGCGAGGCCCAGAGAATTCGGCTCGCCACGCAGATCGGCGCCGGCCTGATGGGGGTTCTCTATATTCTCGACGAACCTTCGATTGGCTTGCACCAGCGCGACAACGAGCGCCTCATTGCCACGCTTGAGCGTCTGCGCGATTTGGGCAATACCGTTATCGTGGTGGAGCATGACGAAGATACCATTCGCCATGCCGACTACGTTATCGACATGGGGCCGGGCGCGGGCGAGAAGGGCGGCTGCGTCGTTGCGGCGGGAACGCCCGAAGACGTGGCGCATGCCGAGGGAAGCTTCACCGCCGATTACCTTTCGGGTCGTCGTCGCATCGAGGTTCCCAAAACGCGCCGATCGACCAAGCGCGGTGTGGTGAAGCTTGCGGGCGCGAAAGAGAACAATCTGAAAAACGTCTCTATTTCGGTCGAAATCGGCACGCTGACCGTAGTCACGGGCGTGTCGGGCTCGGGGAAGAGCTCGCTGATAACCGACACGCTTGCCCCCGCGCTTTCCAACCGCATCAACCATGCGCATCAGCGCACGGGCGAATATCGCAAGCTTTCCGGGTATGAGGAGTTCGACAAGGTCGTCGATATCGATCAAAGCCCCATCGGGCGCACGCCACGCTCGAATCCAGCGACGTATATCGGTTTGTGGGACGACATTCGCGCCCTGTTCGCAAGCACGCAGGAGTCGAAGGCTCGCGGCTATTCGCCCGGGCGTTTCAGCTTCAATGTGAGCGGCGGGCGTTGCGAGGCCTGCAAAGGTGATGGGCAGATCAAGATAGAGATGCATTTTCTGCCCGATGTCTATGTGCCCTGCGAAGTCTGCGGTGGCAAGCGCTATAACCGCGAGACCCTTCAGGTGACGTATCGGGGCAAAAACGTCTACGACGTGCTCGACATGACCGTTGACGAGGCCCTTGAGTTTTTCAAGAACATTCCCGGCGTCGCGCGCAAGTTGCAGACTCTGCACGATGTGGGCCTTGGCTATATTCGTCTGGGGCAACCCGCCACGACGCTTTCCGGCGGCGAGGCTCAGCGCGTGAAGCTCGCGAGCGAACTTCAGAGGCGCCAAACGGGCAAGACCTTCTATATCCTCGACGAGCCGACGACGGGCCTTCATATTGAAGACGTACGCCAGCTGCTCGATGTGTTGCAGCGGCTCGTCGATGCGGGCAACACGGTACTCGTCATTGAGCACAACCTCGATGTTATCAAAAGTGCCGACCGATTAATTGATCTGGGGCCTGAAGGCGGCGCTCGCGGCGGCACCGTCGTCGCCGCGGGAACGCCGGAGCAGATCGCTCGGGTTCCCGAAAGCCACACGGGTCGGTTTCTGCGCAATATTCTGGGCATATAGCCGAATTTATACGACTACGAGGCCAAGAGGGGCAATTCGCACGCATTCTGGCATCGTCCGTTATGGCGATGCCAGAAGTTTTCGGGTAAGGCGTCAGTCGGTTTTGCGGTTTTGCGCGTCTGCCGAGCGCGTAAGGCGATGCGATGCCTTGGACGACGTTTGACCTTCGCGTGTGCCAGTCTATTTGCAGGTGAAGCCGTAGCCGCGAACGATGCAGCGCAGCGCTTCCATCTCTTCCTCGCTTGGCGTATGGCTCTGGAAAGCCTCGGTTCCCGTCTCGAGCTGCACGCGCTTGCCTTCGCCGAGGTTGTGGTACGGCAAAAGATTTACCTCGCGGGCTCGTATCTTGTTTTCCTTCAGGAAGGCTCCGAGCGCATGCATGTTCTCGGGCGAATCGTTGCATGGCGGAATGACGGGGCAGCGCACGATGATGGTGCAGCTCGTCTCGTTCGATATATGCCGCAGGTTCTCGAGAATTCCCTCGTTGCGGATGCCTGTGTATTGCTTATGCAAGTCGGAATCCATTTGCTTGATGTCGTAGAGCACCGTGTCAACATAGGGCAGCGCCTTTTGCATAACGGGCCACGAGACGGCCCCGCATGTCTCGATGGCGGTCGAGATTCCCGATTCCTTTGTTTTCCTCAGGAGCGCCGTCGTGAAATCGGGATGCGCCAAAGGTTCTCCTCCCGTTATGGTGAGCCCGCCGTCCGCCCCGTAGAAAAGGCGATCCTCCTCCACTTCGGCGAAAGCCTCCTCTACAGTCATCGTCTTGCCGGAAATGCTGCGCGCATCGTTTTTGCATGCGCGCGTGCATGCGCCGCATGCGTCGCAAAGCTCGCGGTTGGTTTCGACGAGCGCCGGCTGGTCTGCCTTTCTCGCGATGGCGTTTTTGCGGCAGGCCGATATGCAGGCGCCGCACCCCGTGCACTTGTCCGCCAGATACATAAGCTGGGGCTTGGGGTTTTGCGATTCGGGGTTCGCGCACCATAGGCAGCGAATGGGGCACCCCTTGACGAAGACGTTGGTCCGTATGCCGAAGCCGTCGTGGATGCAATAATGCTGGATGTTGAAGACCGTCCCCGTTATGGTCTCTTCGATTCCCATGATTTCCCTCCTTGCGCACGTCGTTACGGCAGAGCCGTCGCGTCTGCCCACCAGATTAGCGTTCGAAGGAAACAATCGGCATAATCGTCGGCTTTCTTGTCGCAAGGTGCCCGAAATGCTCGTGTCGCAATGGGCAGAGTGCACAAACGTCGAGGTGGGTGGCACTCACCTCGCCTCTACAGCTCGAGATTCTTCCCTACGATTTTTTGGTAGTACTCCACGATTTGGCATGAAAGAACCAATCGCTCCCGAAGGTTATGGTCGTCTAAATCGACATCGAGTAGGCTTTTTATGGTTCTGACCTTGTTGATGACCGTATTGCGGTGCATGAAGAGGGAGTCGGCCGTTTTCGTTACGTTCCTGTCGTTGATGAGGTACTGGTAGAGCACTTTTCGCAAATCGGATTTGTGCGTGGCATCGTAGCGCTCAAGCATTACGACGGCTGGATGCGTGAGATACACGAGGTCTGTATTGCCACTCGCCTCCATGAAGCGCTGCACGCACATATCGATCATGCAGTAGGTGCTGTAGTCCTCGTAATAGAAGATTCGTTTTTTCTTGTCGGTTTCGTTGAGCGCGCGGGCTATTACGAGGGAGCGCTTCGTGAGATTGAATTGCGTCAAAAGCCCATCGGGTTTGCGCGTCGTATTGCTTATGCCGAGGCATGCGTGATGCTTCACGAGAAACGCATCGAGCTCGTCTTGGTTGGGAGGGACCCTTTTTTGGAAGGTCCGATTGTTGTAACCGAGGATGATGATCACGTCTTTGCGGTAGACCGTCGCATTAGCGTTCGGGAAAAACCGCTGGATATTCGCCAAGATTTCGCCGTAGGCGATATCGCGTTCGCAGCAGGCGAACGATATGACCCCGATGCCCATGAACTCGCCTACCGGAAAGGGCAAACCCGATAGGGCTTCGCGAATGTCAACGGCCATCGTGATCTTGCGTTGCGCTATATCGCGCCATACGTTGCGGACGGTCTGGGCATCCGCTTCGATCGAAGTTTCGCCCGAAAAAACCAACGTGTCATCGTTTTCAGAATCCATGAAGGCACCTCTCTCTTTCGGCGTCGATTCTTGCTTCGACGGCCTTCTTGGCTCTGCGCTTATTATAGCCGTGTGCATCTATATGCATTATTTATGGATGTTTGTTTGTGCAGTGTGCACATTCTATGGAATTGAAAATTGTTCATGAAATACAAAACCCCTCCTTTCGCCTTGTTGCCCTCTATGCGAGGAGCTTATTTTTGCGCCAGATCGCATGGGTCAGGCTTTCCTAAGAGCGGAGACCTAGGCGTTTGGCCAAGCTTCCGACCGCCGAGGAGGGCGGCCGGAGAGGGGATAGGAGGATTGGATGAACGAACGAGTGAAGCGCATGAAAGACGCCCTGCGGGTGAACAAATACCCGCTTTGCGTTGAGACGTTTCGCCTTGCGAACGAGTCGTTGGCCGAAACGGCCGGCGAGCCCGTGCTGCTCAGGCGCTCGAAGCTGCATGCCCACATCTTGGACAACATGACCATCTTCATCGAGCCCGACGATCTGCTGTGCGGGTCGGGCGCGAGCAAGCCGTTTGGCCTGGAGATGCAGTACGAGTACGGCGTTTGGACGAAAGACGAGGTCGAATCGCTGAAGAGCGAGATCTACACCATCACGCCCGAAGACGAGGAAGAGCTCTATCGCCTGAACGAGGAGTTCGCGGGAAATCCGGCGAACAGCAACTTGATCGAAGCCATGGGCAAAAGCCTCGGCCAAAACGATCGTCTGTGGCCCTTCATGAAATCGGGCACGATTTTGCCGCCGTGGAAAGATAAGAAGGGCGGCTCGGGCGGCGGCTTCGCGATGTCGGGCTATGGCCTGGGCCCAGGGTTTGCGCTCGTTTGCATCGATTTCGACAAGATCCTCAACGAAGGCGCGAAATCCGTCATCGAAGAGGCGAAGGCATGCCTGCGAGATATCCATTACGATTCCTCGGACGCCGTTGAGAAGCGCAACTTCTGGGAAGGCGTCGTCATCGTGTTCGAAGCATGGGTGCGTCTGGCCAACCGCTACGCCGACCTCGCCGAGAAGATGGCGGGCGAGGAGGCCGACTCCGCGCGCAAGGCCGAGCTTCTGGAGATGGCCCGCATCTGCCGCAAGGTTCCCTATGAGCCAGCCGAGACGTTCCGCGAGGCCATGCAGAGCTTCTGGTTCACGTTCCTCATGGTGTGCCCCTCGCCGACGAGCACGGCCGGCCGCTTCGACCAGTACATGTACCCGTTCTACCGCCACGACATCGACGCCGGCCTCATCACCGACGACGAGGTGCTCGAACTGCTCGAGATCATGCGCATCAAGGTCATGAAGATCAACCGCGTGTCGGGCAAGGCGAACCGCGCGAAGAACGCCGGCATGGCGAAGTGGTACAACTGGACCATCGGCGGACAGAAGGCCGATGGGTCCGACGCGACCAACGAGCTGAGCTATCTTCTGCTCGAAGCGGCGAAGGACACGCATCTGCCGCATCACACCGTCACCGTTCGCGTGCACGAGGGAACGCCCGACGCTCTTATGCAGAAGGCGCTCGAATGCGTGCGCAGCGGTTTGGGCATGCCCGCTTTCATCGGCGACGAGAGCTACATCAATTTCTTCACGAGCCAAAGCGAGGATAATTGCCTTACCATTGAGGAGGCTCGCGACTATGTTGCGACGGGCTGCGTCGACGGAAACGTTCCCGGCATTACGCGCACCCAGGTGGCTTGCTTCTTCATCATTCCTCAGGCGATGGATATCTGCATGCATAACGGCTACTGCCGATTCACCAAAGAGATGGTCGGAAAGCCCCTGGGCGATGTTCGGGAGATGAAAACCTTCGAGGAGTTCAAGGCGGCCGTCTACGAAGAGATTCGCTACCTCATGGGCATGGCCAACGAGCGAATCAATGTGGAGCTGATCGCCGAGCGCGACCTGTTCCCCGACGTATTCCGCAGCTCGCTCATGCGTGACGGCGTGAAGACGGGCAAGGACATGTACAACCGCCGCTTCAAGTTCGAGAACGGCGCCGTGCTCGGCGCCGTGGGCGGCGTGAACACGGGCAACGCGCTCTATGCCATCAAGCGCCTCGTGTTCGACGAGAAGAAATACACCATGGCCCAGCTCATGGGGGCGCTCGACGCCGACTGGGAGGGCTTCGAGGAGATGCGCGCCGACTTCAAGGCCCAGCCCAAGTACGGCAACAACATCGCCGAGGTCGACGAGATGGTGGCCGAGGTCTATAAGGTGCACTCCGACACCTGCTACAGCCTGCCGTGCGCCTATGGCGATAGCCTCAAGCCCAACGCCATCAGCATCTCGGCGCACCAGCCGGGCGGCGCCTGCACGGGGGCCACGGCCGACGGCCGCCGCGGGGGCGAGATCCTCGCCGACGCGTCGCTGTCTCCCGACCACGGCCAGGACGTGCGCGGCCCGCTCGCCGTGTTCCAGAGCGCCATGCGCGTCGACCAGGACGGCTACCAGGGAACGCTCATGAACATGAAGTTCCACCCCTCGAACATGAAGACCGACGAGGATTTGGCCAAGCTCGGCTCCATGGTGAAGACCTATTTGACCCACGGCGGCAAGCATATCCAGTTCAACGTGGTCGACCGCGCCGAGATGGAGGACGCCAAGGAGCACCCCGGAGACCACCCCGAGCTCGTCGTGCGCGTTGCAGGTTACAGCGCCTACTTCACGCGCCTGCCCGAGTCCATCCAGGACGAGGTCATCGAGCGCACGAGCCAAGAGCTCTAGGGGTTTGTCAGTGTCATTTCCTAAGGAGGGGAAATCATGACTCTTGCTATCAGCCTTATCGCCATCGTTGGCGCGATTATCGTTGGCTGGAAATTCAAATTCAACACAGGCGTTTTGGCTATGGGCCTCGCCTTCATCATCGGCTATTTCGGGTTGAGCCTCGGCATTAGCGACATCATAAAATTCTGGCCGTTGACCATTGTGTTCTACCTCATCGTCGTCTCTCTTCTCTTCAACTATATGACGGTGAACGGAACGGTCGAAATTTTGGCGAAGAAGCTTCTGTATGCCATGAACGGCAACGCGAAGCTCATTCCCGTTGCCATCGCCTTGACGAGCGCCATCGTCGGCGCCATCGGCGGCGGCCCCGCCACTCCCGCTATCATGGGTCCCTTTGCGTTCAGCATAGGGCTTACGGCGGGGTTGAACCCGATCCTTATCGCCGCCTGCATCATGTTCGGATCTATGATTGGTCTGAACAACCCCATTAACGGCTTGGCCATGATCGTCGGCAAGGGCCTTCTCATAGAGAGCAACGGCGTCGACGCCGACACGGCTGCTACCACGATGAACATGGTGTATGTCGACGGCGTTATCATCTGCCTAATCATGCTGGTCGTTTGCTACGTCATCTTCCGCGGCTTCAAGGCCGAGAAGGTCGATTTGACCGAAGAGATTCCCGACTTCAACCCCGTGCAGAAAAAGACGCTGGCGGTTATCCTCATCGCCTTCGTCGCGATGATCGTCCCCGCCCTGGTCAATGCGATTTTCGCAACTCCCGAGACGAAGTTCGTCGCGCAGTTCTGCCAGCCGCAAGCCATCATGGCCATCGGTGCGTTCGTGTGCGCCGTCATGAAACTTGCGCCCGAAAAAGAAGTCATCAAGGGCATTCCTATCAGCACGATCGTCATGATCGTCGGCGTCTACATGCTTTTGCAGGTCGCCAATCAGGCAGGCCTCGTCGACGCCATCACCGCGATTCTGCATGGCAACATTCCTGGCCTGTTCATCGCCGGCATGCTCGTCATCTTCGCTGGCTTCCTCGCCTTCTTCAGCAGCGTCAATGCGGTCGTGCTGCCGCTACTGTTCCCGCTCGTCCCTGCGCTGTGCGCGGCATTCGGCCTCGATTCCGTCGCCCTGTACAGCTGCATCCTCTACGGCGGCGTTATGGGAGCGAGCTCGCCGTTCTCGGCCGCTGGCGCTCTGCTTTGCGGCAGCTGCCCCGACGAGAAGACGCGCGACGCCCTGCCCAACCAGGTAATCGTTCTGGCCATCGGGTCGGTCGTGCTCACCGCGGTTCTCGCGACCCTCGGCGTATTCAATTTCCTCTCTGTGTAATCAATCCAGCCGGGCAGGCAGCCGACCGAGCGTCGCGTAGCGGACATCGCGGCAACCGGTCGGCCCTCCCGGAGGAAGGAGCCTCTTATGGCGAAATTCATTACTGCCGCTGAGGCGGCCGCCCTCATTCCCGATGGGGCTACGGTTGGCCTTGCGGGCATGGGTCTTTCGGGCTGGGCCGAGGAAATCGGCTGCGCCATTCGGGATCGTTTTGCCGAATGCGGCCATCCGCGCGGAATCAACCTCAAGCAGGGATGCGCGATGGGTGATTGGAAAGAGCGCGGAGTCACGCGCCTTGGCGAGGCGGGCGAGGGGCTCGTGACGAAGTGGTCGGGCGCTCATGTTGGCTCGGCGTTCACGCTGCGCGACATGGCCGCTGCGGGAAAGATCGAGTGCCACTGCCTGCCCCAGGGCGTCATCGTCAATCTCTGGCGCGAAATAGCGGCGGGGCGTCCCGGCCTTCTGACCAAAGTCGGGCTCGGCACGTTCGTCGATCCCCGAAACGGCGGCGGCAAGATGAACGACGCCACCGAAGAAGAACTCGTCAAGCTTGTCGAATTCGAAGGCGAGGAGTACCTGTTCTACAAATCCTTTCCGCTTAATGTGGCGTTGCTTCGTGGTACGACGGCGGACGAGAACGGCAACATCACCTTCGAGCATGAGAGCGTGCAAAACGAGGGTCTTGCCGTGGCGATGGCGGCCCACAATTCGGGCGGCATCGTGATCGTGCAGGTTGAATATCTCACCAAGGCCGGCACGATGAACCCCAAAGACGTGCGCATTCCCGGCATCGTCGTCGACTATGTCGTGCAGGCCACGAACAAAGAAGCCTGCTGGCAGACCGAGGGCGAGTATTTCGAGCCAGCCTTCAGCGGCCAGGTCAAAAAGCCTCTCAACGCGCTGCCCGTGTTGCCCCTTGCTCCTCGCAAGGTTATCTGCCGCCGTTGCTCCCAGGAGCTTCGCCGCGGCAATGTGGCCAATTTCGGTGTCGGCATTCCCGCGGATGTGGCCTCGGTCGTTTCCGAAGAGGGCTGCGCGAGCGAAATCACGCTCACGGCAGAGGCGGGCGGCGTCGGCGGCGTGCCTGCCGCGCTTCCCAACTTCGGCAGCAACTACAACCCCGAGTGCGTCATGATCCACAACGACATGTTTGACTTCATTGATGGCGGCGGGCTCGATGTCACGGTGCTTGGCATCGGCGAGGCCGACAAGCACGGCAATGTCAATGTGTCGAAGTTCGGCCCGCGTCTCACGGGCCCTGGCGGCTTCATCGATATTACCCAGACGGCGAAGAAAATCGTATTCTGCGGCAACTTCATGACCAAGGGCAAGGAGTCAATACAAGACGGCAAGCTCGTAATCGAGCAGCCTGGATCGGCCATGAAGTTCGTCGACGAAGTTGAGCAGGTCACATTCGCCGGCGCCTATGCGCGCCCAGGTCAAGAAGTGCTCTATGTGACCGACCGCTGCGTAATGCGCCTTGTCGATGGCGAGATGGTGCTCGAGGAGGTTGCCCCCGGCATCGATCTTCGGAAAGACGTGCTCGATTGCATGGGCTTCGCCCCGAAGATTTCCGAAAACCTCAAGGAGATGGACGCTTCCTTGTTCGGCGAAACCTGGGGCGAGCTTCCCAACTTTCTTGATCTGTAAGCAAACAGTTGGCACGGCGCCGTTTCGGCGCACGAATAGATAGGAGATGGTGTCGATGGATTTCTCTCGCACCGATGAACAGGAGCTGCTCGTCGAGAGCATCAAGGAGT
>CAVHFS010000031.1:0-22376 GCA_963635715.1 Subdoligranulum sp. CAG:314
TGCCGCCCGAGAGCTGCACGGCCCAGCAGGCGACGCCCGCCGCGGTGATCGCCGCGGCCACGGCGATGGCGACGGTCAGGCCCTTGCCGCCCCAAGTTTGGCGCTTCGGCTTGGAAGAAGCGCCCTTCGCGGCCACAGCCGCTTGTACGTTTTCAGTCATGAGCGCTCTCCTTTACACCAGATAGTAGGTCGAAGGCTTCGTGCCCTTTTCGGGCAGAAGCTGCATGTATTCACGTTCGCGAATGAGCTTCGACACGTCGGAATCGGGGTCGTCCAAATCGCCCCAGAAACGAGCGCGGGCCGGGCACAAATCCATGCACGCAGGCACTTCGCCGCGCGCTTGGCGCTGGTAGCAGAACGTGCACTTCTCCACGACATGCTTCTGATGCGCGGGCGCATCAACATCGCCCACGGCGAAATCCATCGGGTAGGCAGGCTCTTGCCAATTGAACGAGCGCACACCCGTGTACGGGCACGCCGCGATGCACATGCGGCAGCCGATGCACTTGTCGTAATCCTGGCGAACGATGCCCGTCTCGGGATCTTTGTAGGTCGCTCCGACGGGGCACACCTTCGTGCACGCGGGATTTTCGCAATGCTGGCAGCCGACGGTGATGTAGCGCATCTCGACATTGGGGAATGTTCCGCGCGGCGTGTCGACGGCATCACCGCCATCGGTAAGCGCGCGCGTCCAGAAGATGCCCTCGGGCACGTTATTCGCGATTTTGCACGCTGTCGTGCACGCGTTGCACCCCACGCAACGCTTGGTGTCAATCACCATTCCGTAGTGAGCCATTAGCGCTCACCCCCTTCGTATTTCTCGACTTCGCACAGGAAGTCGTAGAACGCGCTGTTCGAGCAGAAGTCGTTCATCACCACGTTCGTGAGGTCTTGCGTATGGCCCTCGACGAATTGGTCGGCCTGGAATCCGTGGGGAATTGAGACAACGCCTGGCTTAATGCCCTCGGTCACCACGGCCTTGAGCACCGCGGAGCCGCGATCGTTGAACGCGCGCACGTAATCGCCCTGCGAAATTCCGCGCTCGGCCGCATCGGCCGCATTGATTTTCAGCGTGGGCTCGGGTTCAATCTCGCGCAGCACGGGCGTATAGGCGCATTGCGAATGCACATGGTATTTGTTGTGCTGGCTGCAGCCCATCAGCGGATACTTGTCGCGCAAGGGGTTTTCCCAATAGGCCTCGTTCGCATGCTCGTAATACGGAAGGCGCTCGTAATCGTGCACCTCCTGCCCGAAGTTGTTGCGCGGCGCGGGCTTTTCGATGTAATACTCGAGCCGCTGGGAAGCCGTGCTTTTGAACGTGTCGACCAAGCTCGCGGCCGTATGGGTGTAATTGCGCCCCACCTTGCCGTCTTGGAAGGCATCGTACCCGCCGCCGTATTTCAGGTTCGCATCGGAATCCATCGCGGCGCGCATCAATTCTTCAATCGAGGCCCCGTTGCCATAAATCTTCGACATGCCCAACTTATCGGCGATGAGCTGCAGAATCTCCAGGTCGGTTTTGCATTCGTACAGCGGCTCGATCGCCTTGTGGTAATACGTCGGGTAGGGAGTCGCGCATACGGGGTCGAAGTCCTCCGTTTCGTATGCGTGAGGAATCGGCAGCACGATGTCGGCCCATTGCGCCGAATCGGTCATATTCACGTCGGCGCAGACCACGAAATCGACCTTCTTCACGGCCTCGATGAGCTCCTGGCGGCCCGATTCGCATGAAAGCATGTTGCCGTTCGCCATCCACAGCACGCGAATGTCAACGTCTTTTTGGCCCCATTTCTTTTCTTCCATGAGCTTCGGAAGATACATGCCCGTCGTGTTAATGCCGGGGCCTGTGCCCATGTAATACGCCTTCGCGTTGAACGGGTACATGCCCGAGCCGCGCGTCATCATGGCGCCCGATTTGCCAGCATTGCCTGTGAGCGCGGCGATATAGGCGAGGTTCTTGTAATTGTGGTGCGAGTTCACGTGGTGCCCCAGGCCCTGAAACGTCAGCACGGCCACGGGGCCTTCGGTCGCATAGATGCGCGCGAGCTCTTCGATCGTTTCGGCGGGAATGTCGCAGATCTCCGACGCCTTCTCCACGGTGTATTCCGCCGTGGAGTCTTTCGTCTTCTGGAAAACCGTCGTCAGCGTTTGGCCCTCGTACTCGAAGGTGCCCGTGAGCGCGGGATCGCTGGCCGCAGCCGCCGCAACAGGGGCGCCGGCGGCGTTATCCCATACCACGTTGGGATTGATGACGGTCGGCTTGCCCGTCGTTGAGCTAATGGGGCCCTCGGTGGGCTCAACGCCCATATCGCTCATGCGGAAGTACGTGCCATCTTCCTTGATGAGGAACGGAGACACGGTCTTCGTCTTCATGAACTCTTCGTCCATCAGGCCATTGTCGATGATGTAGTTCGCCATGCCGAGCATCAGGGCGCCGTCGGTGGCAGGGCGAATGGGCACATAGATATCGGAATGCATCGCCGAAGCCGTGAACTGCGGGTCGATGGTGATGAGCTTCGCTCCCGCCTCGCGCGCGTCGCATACGTAGTGCCAGTCGTGAATGTACGCCTCGGCTGGGTTGCCGCCCCATGCCATGATGGTTTTCGCGTTCGCGATATCGGCGGTGTCGTTGCCCGAAATGCCGAGCAACGTCGATTGCTCGTAAATCTGGGCATAGTCGGCGCCAGCGCCGAGCACCGTGGCGCCAAGCGCCGTGATCATGCGGCCGTAGCCGACCGACATATAGCCCGCCATCTGGCCATTCAGTACACCGTAGCTGCCATACGACGACCAAAACGCGACAGAGGTGCTGCCCGCTTCTTGGATTGCGGAGCCCATTTTACCTGCGATGGTGTCGATGGCCTCGTCCCAGCTAATACGCTCCCACTGGCCTTCGCCGCGTTCGCCCGTACGGCGCAGCGGGTATTTCAAGCGGTCGGGATCGTAGACGCGCTGGGGCTGCGTGTAGCCTTTCACGCAGAAGCGGCGGCGCGGTGCGTCATCGCCCGGCAGCTCGGCCGCTGCAACGCGCACGACTTTGCCATCGCGCACGACGACGTTGGTCGGGCATTTGCTTCCGCAGTTGCCGCGGCACGACGTGCGAACGATGGTCTCCCCGTCGGTTGCTGCGGCATCGGCCGCTTCCGCCTTCGGCACGGAAGCCAAGCTGCCCGCAGAAATCGCGCCTGCGCCAAGCGCCATCGCGCCCGTGGTTTTCAGAAATCCCCTACGCGTGATGCCAGCTGGCTTCGGCGCCTTCGCCGAATCGTTCATTTCTGACATGCCTCCTCCATTTCCCTGTAAGAAATGACGGGCAATTCGGAATTTGACCGCACAAATCTAAAGCCTGCTTCCTCGCACGCCTGCGGCAGATATGTTTCCGAGTCCCCCTCGTATCAGAAATTGGCCAATCCCCTCTTTGTCATAGTCTGTCATACAGACAGATAAATAGCAATGCAGAACTATGACAAAATATGGCAGAGATTATTCTATTTTCGAAATAATCAAACGCTGAGCTGGCACTACTATTAACCAGCACTATTTCGCGGACGATTTCGCAGGCTTTTCCTCAACGAAGCCCTCGGCAAACGAACTGGGCAGCACCAACGTTCCCCCAGATTCCTCCACGCTTTCGTACGCGAGATGCATCTGGCGCAGCTTCATGGCCTCGGCGCTTTCGGCGTACACATCCCCCGCGTCTTTGAACATTTCGGAGATATCGGCCTCGGCCTCCGCAAGCACCATGCGCGCGTTCTTCTTCCGCTCGGCAACCGCCTCGGCAGCCATGGCATGCTGCAGCTCTTTGGGAATCACGATGTCGCGAACCTCGACGTCGATGATAGTGATGCCCCAGTCATTGAGCTTTTCCTCGAGTTCGCGCTTGAGCTCCTCGTCGAGCTGATCGCGCCGGCTGGCCAATTCGGCAACTGTCGTGCGGCCGATGGCCTTGCGCATAGACGTCTGCGCCATCCAGCTTACCGCCTGGGCGTAATCCTCAACTTCGGTGCAGGCGGCCTTCGCGCTCCATACCATCCAGAAAATCACCGCGTCAACATTCACGGGGACCAAATCCCCCGTGAGCGTTTCCTCGGCGCCGAAATAGGTCGACGCCACGCGCTGGTCAACCCGAAGCGTGTAGAACTCGACGATGGGGATGGTGAACACCACGCCCGGGCCTGCAACGCGGCTGAATTTGCCGAAGCGCAGCACGACGGCCTTCTCCCATTCGAGCACAATATGGACCGACGAGGCCGCAAGCCAGCCGAGGAATACCGCGATCGCCGCGCCGACAAGCGAAAAGCCGCCCGTAAGCGCGAAGAAAGCGCCCGCCGCAAGCAGGAACCCCGCGACGAAAACGACAGCCGCGAAAACGATGGCGCCGTTGCGCGAGGCGCGGCGACGAACAACGCCGGCGCTGGCTTCCGGAGGAACCCCTTGCGAAGCGTCGCTGGCGGGACTGCCGATCATTTCAGAGAAGCCGCGCTTCCCATGCGTCTTTTCTTGCCTCATGGCCATCCCCTTACTCGCCTTGGCCTAATTTCGAGCGACAACGCGCCACCTCGGCGGCGAATTGAGCCTCTATGTCTTCGAGCGTCATGCCAAGCTCATGGCAGCGGCGCAAGTATTCCCTCGTGACGATCTCCGCCGTGGCGGAGATGCTTACGCCGGGCTTTTCGCTCACGTCGCACACGAACGCCCCTTGGCGGCGCTTCGATTCGATATAGCCGTCCCCTTCGAGACTTTGATAGACCTTAGAGACGGTGTTGTAGTTCACCTCTATATCGGCCGCGAGCCCGCGGACCGTCGGCAGCTTGTCGCCCGGCTTGTAATAGCCCGACGATATGAGATACACGAAACGGTTTTTCAGCTGCAGCCACAAAGGAATGCTGCTGTTCTCGTCGAGTTCGAAAAGCGAGGCATCGGCAGCGCCGCGCGTCATAGCACCCACTCCCCTTCCGAATTCGCCTGGTCAGACTGCGCCTGCGCTGGCGCAGAGAGCGACAGGGCGCTGTGCTCCGCGGCGCCAACAACGCACACGCGTAAAAGCGCGCCGCCCGCAAGCACAAGCACGGCACTCATCGCAATGCAAACGAAAGCTTGGCGCGCCTGGCCCTTCGGCCACACAGGGGCCGCCAACTCAAGCGCGAAAGGAAGCGCGAGGCCCACGAGCATAAAGCAAATCCACCAAATGAAGGCGAGCTGGTTCGCCGATGATTGCTGCAAGCTCGAAAATGACAGGCACGAAGGAACGGTTGCGCCGTAGGCGATCGCGAAAGCGAGCTCGAGCGCGATGATGAGCGCATCCGCGACCACCAGCGCGCGAGGAAGGGCGATCGCGCCCTGCGCGAAACCGTCCGCAAAAGCCAAAAGCAATGCAACGGCTATACCGCACGACAAAGACGAGAGCACGAACAGCACGGGAACGAGGGGCGTACTCCAGGCGTCGACCGCCGAAAGGCTGCACAGCAGCAAGCCCGTGTACGCCATAACGGCGAATGCAATAACGAGCGTAAGCGCCTCGGCCGCCACAACGAACACTCGAGAAATCGAGGGCACATAAAGGATGCGCACTGCACAGAGAAGCGCTGAGCAGGCCATAAGGCCGGCAAGGACGAACGACCCGAACGACAGATACGTAAACGACGCGTTCGTGAAAAGGGATTCCAGCCGATCGACGCGCCCAAGATCGAGCGTCAGGCACAGCGCTCCCACAACGAGGCAGACGAAGCTCGCGGCGAATACGAGCGCCAAGCAGCGACGAGGCAAAGGAGCCTGCGAATACGAGCACGGCGCCTGAGCCCCGAAACTATCGCGCGCCCAAAAAATATCGAGCACACACCCGACAAACGCCGACCCAGCCCCCGTACCCCCAAAGAAGAGATACGCGATCGTCAAGTCGCTCAGCACGCGCTCCCCTTTCGATGGACGCTGGTTAACCTTTCGCGTGAAAGTATGCCACAAAAGGAGCCAGCCTATGACAACGTGTCATAGGCTGTATGCGCCAGTTATCGCCGAATCGCGCCGCGAAGCTTCCGCTCGGCTTCGCGCCAGTGCGGGAGATGCTCATCGAGCAGCGCGTGAAATCGCGGGCCGTGGTTCGCCTCGATGAGATGGCACAGCTCGTGCACCACGACGTATTCCAGACATTCGGGCGGCTGCGCGGCGAGCTGCACGTTTATGCAGATGCGCCCCGTCTTCACATTGCAGCTGCCCCAACGGCTCACCATATTGCGGTACGCCAGCTTGCCTGGCTTTACGCCAAGGATGGGCGCCCACTTCTCTATAAGCGCCGGCGTGAATGCGGCGACGATGGCACGCCACTGCGCAAGCTCTTCCTGGGTGGGCGCACCCGTGCCGCCCCGCGCATCGCGCGCACGCTCGCTTGCCTGGAGCTTCGCCGCTTGCTGACGAATCCACGACAGGCGCGATTCAACGAAGGCGTCGATGCGCGCATCGGAGTAGAAATGCGGAGCGCTCACGTATACGCGAAAACCCGCGCTGTGCGGGCCGCCTTCGCTCGCGGGCTTCAGCCGCAAATACATGTGCTTTTGCCGCTTGCGCACGACCTCGACATCGAAGCCGGCGACCGTCAGCGTTGATTTTCGTATTGGAGATCTGGGCAACGTTCCCTCGAAGTTTGAAAATGCTATTATTCGGGTGCGGTGCCCCGCAGAGCCGGGCGACACTGTTTGAGTTCTAAGCCGGGTTTACTTTAGCGATGGTACCCGGCTTATCTCTTTTCAATGAAGATCACTTGCGCTCGTCAGAACGCCGAAAGGTAGATTGCCTTCGCGTCTTCCATCGTGAGCTTTTTGAAGCCGCCGAACACTTCGCCCTTGTTGGCCTTCAGCGTGGGCAGCAGCTTGTCCACGTCTTCGGGCTTCACGCCGAATTCGCCCAGCTTGGTCGGCATGCCCAGATCCGCGAAAAATGCCTGGAGCTCGTCAATCGCGGCCGTCACGGCATCTTCCACCGCCTCGTCGGTATCGTCGACGGGTTCGATATCGAACACCTGCAGCGCGAACTTCAAAAAGCGCGCGGGGTCTTCTCGCCACACATAGCGCATCCATGCGGGCATAACGACAGCCAGGCCAGCCCCATGGGTGATGCTCGCATCGAAGGCCGACAGCTCATGCTCGAGCGCATGGCTCTCCCAACCACCGGCGCGCCCCGTAGGCGACGCCGACAGCCCGCAGCCGGCGATATCGTTGTGTGCAAGCGTTCCGGCCCACATGATGTTCGCCCGCGCCTCGTAATTCTCGGGCTCGGCAAGCGCCACCGGCGCCTCGTCCATAAGCGAGCGAATGATCCCCGTAGCGATATTATCGGTGAGGCTCGACGAACCCGTACCGCTGAAGTATCGCTCGCACACGTGCGCAATCATGTCGGTTACGCCCGCCGCGGTTTGGTACGCGGGCAGCGTGAAGGTGAGCTCCGGGTCCATGAAAGCAATCTGCGGACGGAACAGGTTCGAATTCGTGCCGCTTTTCATGCCTAGTTCGTCGTTCGAGATGACGCAGGAATTCGACCCCTCGGAACCGGCCGCGGGAATGGTGAGCACGCAGGCGATGGGCAGGCATGCCTTGATGGTCGCCTTCTTCGAGAAGAAATCCCATACATCGCCATCGTAGGGCGCGCCGAACGCAACGGCCTTCGCGCAATCGATGGTGCTCCCGCCACCAATGGGGAATACGAGATCGACGCCTTGCTCGCGCGCAACTTGGATGCCTTCGCGAACGAGCCCAACCTCGGGGTTCGGGCGCACGCCGCCAAGCTCAACGAACTCGACGCCCGCCGAGGCAAGCGACTTCTTCACACGGTCGAGCGTGCCCGTGCGAACCACGGACCCCTTGCCGTAAACGAGCAGGGCGCGCTTGAAGCCGCGGGAGGCAACGTGCTCGCCGACCGCATCGGTCACGCCTTTGCCGAAGACGAACTCCGTCGGGGAATAGAACACGAAATCATTCATGGTTGGTCCTTTCATTTCGGGCACGAGACCTTGGGCCTACCGCTCATGCACGAGCGCGTAGGCTTCGTTGCGAGATACGCCGAATTCACGCCGCAAAGCGGCAACGATATCTTTATGCGACATTTCGCCCGCCGCGAGCAGCTCAGAAGCGCGTTCGGCGGCAGAAGACGCCCGAGCGGCATCGGCGGCCTGAAGCTCGAGGCTCGTGGGCGGGCATATGACGAACGCGATTTCGCCCTTCACGCCCCCTTCGGCATCACGTCGGGCGAATTCGGCGGCCGCCTGCGGCGCGAACGAGCGAAAGACCTCTTCGTGGCGCTTCGTGAGCTCGCGGCATACCGCGACCTCCCTCGCGGGAAACGTCTCGGCGACCGCGGCGAGTGCGCCTGCAATGCGCCGGGGGCTTTCGTAGAAAACGAGCGAGGCGTCAAGTTGGGCCAACGAAGCCAGAACCGCCTTGCGCTCGCCGTCTTTGCGGGGAAAGAAGCCGCCGAAATAATACCGGGGGTCGGAAAACCCGCTCGCGACATAGGCGGTCGCGGCGGCCGAAGCGCCTGGGAGCACCTCGTAGGGGGCGCCCGCCTTCTGAGCTGCGGCAACAAGCCTGCTGCCTGGGTCGGAAACGCCCGGCATACCGGCATCGCTGCAAAACGCGATGCGCTCGCCGGCGAGCACGCGGCGCACTATGCGGTCGGCCTGCTTCGAAATGGTCGCCTCGTCAAGGCGCTCGAGGCGCTTCTCGATGCCCAAATGGGCGAGGAGCTTGCCCGTGACGCGCGTATCTTCCGCACATACCACGTCGCATGAGCGAAGCTCTTCTATCGTGCGCAGCGTGATGTCGCCCAAATTGCCGATGGGCGTTGGGCACAGCACGAGTTTTCCCGTTGAAATATCCATGGCCGCAATTATAGCGTGGGAATGTTTCGAGGAGCCTTCGGCGAAGAGGCACATGCGAAAACCGAATGGCCCCTTCGCGTGCATGCGGGCGGAGCTCAAACCCCTTCGCCGAGCAAGCGATACGAGACCTGGACCAGCACGCCAGGCGAGCGCCAGAATGGCAGGGCTAGTTGAGCCTCCAGGAAAACACTGGCCAATTTCGCTAATCGCACGCCCGCACGCGGCGGCGCAAGACGGCTTTGACCAGCGCCTTCCTAGGCCATAGCGGGGTTAGACGAAACGAGGATGAACCGCGTCTCGTTCGCCAAGATCAGCTGATCGCCTGGCTTCAGTTCGAACCTGTTGCCCTCGGGAGAATTCACGATCGCGCAGTTCTCGCCGTTGCGAGAAACAACGGTGCCGTTGGTCGAATCGAGGTCTTCGATGAACCAGGCCCCATTCTCGTCCCATATTCGAGCATGCTGGGCGGACACATGGGGGCCAACATCGGAAATGTCGAATTCGTTCAGGGCCATAGACCCAATCACGCATCCGTCGAAACCGGGTTGAATCCAATACGCCGACCCGTTGCAGTGCCCGTCCACGACTTTGAGCAGGCCCAACGGCGATGCCGACCCGGTAGGCTTCTGGCTGTTTGGCAAAGGCGAGGCTTCGAGGGTCTTCATGGCCACGCCGCCCCATATGGTGCGGCAATAATCCAAGGTGTACAAAACGGCCTCGCGAACATTTCCCAGCACCGCAGTCGACACGCAAAGGACCATCACAGCCTCAAGGTGCTCGCACGCCGACAAGCCAGGGGCATGGCGGAATCGTTCGTAGGAGTTAGAGAACAAAGCGCGGGCCTGGCCATAAGGCTCCAAGGCATCCAACAGCGCCTCTTTGCAGCGGGAGTCGGCCAGCTCGAGCGCATGCTCGACCCCATGGTTGGCAACCAGCCTCGAAGCGATTTTGATCGAACTGATTCCAGGGTCGGAAAAATACGTTCGCTGCAGGGTTTCCTGCGGCGCATTCACGATGAAGCGCGAAAGCCAGGTTGGCTCCCCGGCACGAGCAAGCGCGCTCTTGCCATCGGACAATGGCTTCCCGGAAAGAAGCAACGCCGCCGCCTCGGAGTGCTTGATGCGACCGTATTTCTTTAGGAAATCGAACAGCGCGCCGCACGGAGAAAGACGCCTATCGCCGATCATTTCTGGCCCCCTTCCAACTGCTCAGAAGAAGCTGGCAGCTCTTTTCTCTGCGCCAAGCCGAAAGCGCCCTTGGCTTCACGGGCTCCAGGCAAAGCCTTCCGCTTGATTTTCCTAGCCAAAGGAACGATCTTGCCCAGCGAGTAATCCATAACAACCGGGCACCATGCGGCGAAAGCCGACGCCGCAAGCGCCGCGTACAATGCGCCCTGGAAGCCGGTCGAAGCGCACTCGGTTCCCATGACGCACAGCGCGGAAATAAGCGAGCCAGCCGCAACGCCGGCCGTTGCGCCCATAAAAGAGTTGCGCTTCGAGGAGCCTCGAAAAAAGGCGCTGCCCAAAATCGAAGGGAGAATTAGGAAGAAGGAGACGTCGAAGCCCGACAACTTGCCTTCCCATGAGAAAAAGGCGAGATTGAGCGTTACCGACGTTCCCGCCGTGAGCAGGCCCGCCGATATCGCCACAACGAGCAGCACGGCGAGCGAAGCCCCCTTCGAAACCGAGCGAATGGTATCCCGCAGCTCAATGAGCAAATCGGCGTCGCCACGAGGTTCGCCGTCTATCATGCATGGGATGAGCGGCTCGCCCTTGTAGGCAAGCTCGATGTTGCGGTAGTAGTAGCTGCAAAAGGAAGACAGGGCTCCCCACATCTCATCGGGGTCGGGTCTGCTGGACTGCTCGCCCCTCAAGCACGAGCGCAGCATATCGCCAAGCTGCCTGTCCACGAAATCGATGGCCTCGATAAGATTCTGGTCGAAATCGGAAAGGTCGTGGCCATTGAGCTCCAGCGAAACCGCGAGCTCGGGCTCGTTTTCGAGCGCGCCGTAGAAAGCCTCTTTTTCGCAATGGGGAAAGCGGAACTTTCGCGGCTCGGCCTCCCTTTTGTATTCGGCAAAGGTCTTCCCTTCGAGAAACGCTTCGGCCAAATCGAAGGGGACGACCCCCGAGCACAATTCGAAAAGAATGCTCGCGGTGGCGTATACGTCGATCTTCGCCGACGCGCGCAAGGACGCAGACGCTCCCCCGTCGGCTTCGGCGAGCATTTCGGGCGGGGCGTAATTGGGCGTTGCCCGGCGAACAAACGAGGCGCTCTCTGTAAACGAGAGATCGCTCTCGTGCGGAAAAGTCGACGAGCCAAAATCGATGAGGCAGACGTCGAAGGACCCTTCGTCGAGCTGGTCGTAAAGCGACATCTTAGAGGTTCTGATTATGACGTTAGCCGGAGAAAGGTCGCGATGGATGACGCTATCGCCCAAAACCGACAAGCGCGAGACGGCCTCAAATAAATCCCGGCCGATTCGGCCAACGACGATGGGAGACAGCGCTCCGTCGTCGTTAACCGCGAGAAGCGATCGGGCCTCTTTGATGCTTACGCCTTCGACCCACTCCATGACCAAAGCGGGAGCGCCCTCGATTTTGCAGTAGCCGTATAAGCGAGGGAACCCCTTGATGCCCGAAAGCCGTTTGTGGCATTCGAATTCTTCGCGGAACAACAGCTCGAGCTTCTCGCCGTGCAGGCCCTCTTCCCCATCGTGACCTGCGGCATCGGGCTCCTCTTGCTTGAGGACCTTAAGGGCCAGGCGCTCGCCGAAGGAATTCGAGGCGAAATAGACCACGCCGATTCCGCCGCGCCTTGCCGACTCCTCGTCAACGAACAGGATGGAAAAGCGGCTGAAATAGGCGTCGGACTTATCGGAGCTCACCGCTTCGGCGGGCTCGAAATCGGTGGGCGACACCACACGAAGGTTTTGTTTGCTGCTTGGGAGATCGGCTTTCTCCTGCGCGGAACTGCCTTCGGGCAGCTCAGCGTCGGAAGGAGCTTCGTACTCCCCTTCGAAAAAACTACTCATCGACCGGGCACCCGCTTGGGTAATACTGGTTGAACTGGCTTATGTATTTGTTCACGCCATCGACCTCGTCGTCCACGATGGGCTTCATGAACTCGTCTTCGTGGCCTTCTGGGTCTTGGAATGTCAGGTTGATGTCCCACATATTGGCAATCGACAGCAACGCCCAATCGAGGCTTCGATAGCATTCCGCCTGGGCATTTCGGGCGCTGCAGTATTTCGAATTATCGGGAATACCCGAATTAATGATGTATTTGTACCATTCGATAAGATCATCCGCAAGAACGTCGCAGCGAGCCTTCGCCGCCTGTCTTTCCCCGTAGGAGGCAAACCTCAATTCGTTCACGTCGGAAACGCACGCATTGTACGAATCGACCATCACAGCAAGGTTGTCAAACGACTTCTGGTAGTAGTCGCGCCATACCTTTTCGGTCTCCTGATCGAGACCGTCGTTGGGAGTTGGGCCAGGAGTCGGGTTCGGAGTTGGAGCCGGGTTGAGGCCAGAGTCGTCGGTGCTCTCCTCGGACTTCGCGCTTTCTGTATTGGCAGCGGGAGTCTCGGATGTCGCCTCTTCCTGCAAGGTCGAGCCCTTGGATTGGGTAATCGAAGGGCTTTTAAGCTCGAGGGAGCTCGCCGTTGCCGATGCCGCCGGCGACACCGACGACGACTGTGCCGAGGAAGCGGAAACGCTATCGACGATGGCCTCTGCAGCGCCCTGAACTGCGGAACTTACTTCCTCGACGGCCTTCCCTCCCTGCTCCGATACGGCCAAAGCCGCGGGAGATTGAACGATGAGATTCGGCAAAGCGGCCAAATACGCCGCAGAGCCGAAACAAAGGCCCACCAAAGAAAAAGTGGCCAAACCGAGAGCTTTCGGCGAAGCCGGCAAACGACGCGCACGCTTCTTGGCATAGCGCGACTGAGACATCAAACGAAAAGGCACCGCAAATCCCCAACATCAACGGCGAAAAACTCACCTACCGTTACAAACGCGAAAGATTCTATACCATGACCTCATAATTGGGGAGGGCTATCGCGTCATGAATTTGTTGGCGGGGGGATTCATGCGCCTTCTGGAGCAAATCGCAAGCCCGGCAAGCGACGCGACGCATGCGGCAAGAGCGGCAAAGACGAGGGCACCGTTGCTGTCTCCCGTATTCGGAAGGCTGCCGTCGGCCGCATTTGCCTTCTGCCCAGAACCAGCGGCTACGCTCTCCTTGACAGGGGCCTTGTCGTCCTGCGAATCGGGAGTAACAGAGGGGGTATCCCCGTCGACAACCCATTTCGCATAGACGGTCGTGAAGGCATTCACGGGATCGGCGAAGTTGAACTCCTGGGTGCATGCGGCATCCTCATACCAGCCAGCAAACGTATGACCCGCCCACGCGGGAGCACTGGGCTTGGTTGCGCACGCGCCAATCTTCACCGTCTGGGCGTCGACTCCGCTGCCCTCGCCCGTGTCGAATACCACGGCGTAGCCGACCTCCAACGTGAAGCTCGCGATTCTACCGCCCCCGTAGCTGTAAGTGTACGTGACGGAAGTCGCGTCGTCGTCAACCGTGAGAATGCTGCCGCTCACGCTGCCGCCCTTCCAGCCGCTCGCATTCTCCGCCTTGAAACCGCCCGGCATAACGGACATATCGAACTGGCGATTGCCGTCGATGCCGATTACGTAGGCGTTGTCGTGGCAGACGACTCGCCAAAGCGCAGTGTTTTGGCTCACGTCCAGCGAAGTGAGCTGATTGCTCTCGCACTCCAATTCCTCAAGAGCGGTGTTCTGGCGCAGGTCGAGCGAGGTCAGCTTGTTGTTGTGGCAATACAGCTTCTTGAGCGCGGTATTCCTGCTCACGTCGAGCGAGGTGAGCTCGTTATAGCCGCATTCCAGCTCCTCCAGGGAAGCGAGGCCGCCCACATCAAGCGAGGAGAGCTTGTTGCTGGAGCAGTTCAGGCATTTGAGCGCGGCGTTTTCGCCCAGGTTCAGCGAAGTCAGCTGGGCTTCTTCGCAATACACGGTTTTCAATTTCCCAAGGGAGCTGAGGTCGAGGGCTTCCAACGGATTCCCAGAGCACGACAGCCATTCCAAAGCAAGATTCCAGTTTAGGTCAAGCGAGTCGAGCTGGTTGTTGTCGCACCACAGTTCGGTAAGCGCGGCATTCTGGGCGAGGTCGAGGGAGGTCAGCTTGTTATCGTAGCAATAGAGCTTCTTGAGCAGCGCGCATTTGGAAACGTCCAGGGAGTTCAGCTGGCTATCCTCGCATTCGAGGGACTCCAGAGCGGTGTTATGGCTCAAATCCAGCGAGCCCAATTGGTTGCCGCCGCACTCCAGCGTCTCCAAAGCGGTGTTTTGGCTTAAATCGAGAGAGGTCAGGGAATTGTAGATGCAGTTGAGCTCTTTAAGCGAGGTGAAGTGCTCGATTCCCTTGAGGCTTTCGGCGTAACCGTACGAGCAGTCTATCTCGGTGACGGCGGCGATTTCTTCTGGGCTGAGCTCGCCGTTGCCATCGGCGTCGTACTCGCAGACGATTTGCCTGAAGTATTCGTCTGGGAAGTTGGCCTCGTCGATAGCGACCGGCGCCTCGTCAGCCCAAGCGCTCGCAGGCGCCAGGCAGAGCACAGCAACGATGGCGGCAAACAGCTTCCCTCGCAAGCAATTTCGCATTCGAATTCCTTTCATGCGCTTCATAATCTGCGATGATGGTACCGCATCCCTGACCTCGAGGGAGGGGCGATTTTAGCGAAAGGAGGCACGGTGGTCTATTTCACCAGCGACACGCACTTCGGACACGAGCGCGTGCTTCAGCTCACCGGCCGGCCGTGGCCGACCATCCAGCAGATGAACGCGGCAATCATCGACAGCATCAACGACCGCGTTGGCGCGAGCGATGAGCTCTACATTCTGGGAGATTACAGCTTCAAAATGACCGCTCAGGATGCTTACGAGCTGCGCAAGAAAATCGCTTGCAAGAAAGTTCACCTCGTGCCCGGCAACCACGACAAGGACTGGTCGCAGCCCGCGGTAGCGGGCGCTTTCATCATCGAGCCTCAAATCGCGACGCTCAAGGTGGACGGACTCAAAATCATCCTGAGCCACTTCCCGCTTGCCGACTGGCCGAGCATGTCGCACAGAAGCTGGCATCTGCACGGGCATATCCACAGCAAAGGGAGCGCCTACAACCTCTTCAATCGCAAGCAGGGACTGCTGCGCTATGACGTAGGCGTTGACGCGAACGCCTATGCGCCGGTGAGCCTGGACGAGCTCGCGGAGTGGTTCGCCAGCGTCGATGAGCCATGCGATCGCATGAAGTGGCCCTGGTGGGTGAACCAGACCGGAAACGAGCAAGTGGAACGCGAACTGGCGGCATATAGAAGGAAGGAAACGCGCTAACGAAGCGCACGCCTAAACATCAAGCTGGACTTGGGTGGGGCGAAATACTAACCGAGATGTGGAATCTCGGCCTGATCGCCTGTTCGGGATAGAGCTTCTTCATGCAGATGCCATCCGTGGTCACATAAGACACCTAAAGCCGCAAGCGGTTAAGTACGCGTTTGCAATTGCTGGCTATCTCCTCCCGCATCGCGCCCTCTAAAACCTCAGAGTCGCACAGATCGAGAGTGCGCATTTCAGCCACCATGGCATCGAACTCGCCAGGAATCAGTTCGGCCATAGTCGCAAGCCGCTCGCAAAGTAAATCCGAACTAAGGCCGAGCCCCTCAAGCCCACAGTCGCGAACCATTTTCTCCACATTTTCGGAACCGAGCATCCCAAACCTGTTCTCCCCACCGATCGACAACGCAGCACGCAGCGGTTTGCGTTTCCGTAGCGAGAGCGACCGATAAGGTGCGATGGAAGCGACGTCGTACAAGGGCGCGATTCTAACATCACCAGGAGAAAGAATCATCAGCGAGTGATTCTTCGCATGAGCATCCGTCGCGCCAATCAGATAGTTAAAAAACAGATAGAGAATGAAGCGATAGACATTGCCCTTAGCCCTCTCCCCCGTCGTCTTCAGCATCTCCACAATACGCGGTGTTGCAGGGCCTCCCTGCTCAGCGTACTTGGCGTCAGGCATGACCCCGAGAGCCTGGCAAAAATCTTCCTGATGAACGCGTATGACGCGGCCAGTCTCATCCCTTGCGCGATCATAACGCTCTATCACGATGGCGGGTTGAGCGCCGAACATGCAGAATTCGGTTTTGGCAACGGGCAAGCCGATTCTCCCAGCAAGCTGCATGCAGGCGAATTCGACGAGAGCCTGCCCCGCAAGTCCAGCAACCCCTGGCTTAACGATATGCGTCGACGCGGCCGCGCCAGAGCAGTCAAACCACTGTCCATCTTCCCGCCGCAAGGTGAACTTTGCCTGGCAGCCCCCAAGCGACCAATGACCTTCCGCGGCAGAAACATCGACCCATGCCGCTGCCGCGTTCTCGCGAACCGCGGCGAGTTTCCCCTCGATATCTCCATCTGACAATTTCATCAGTTCGCAAGCCGTGTTTTCCGTGGGAGGAATCGACCCGTGCGAGCAGACCTGAACAGCGCCCGGGCAATCCATGCCAATAGCTCCCAAGAGGCGAAAAGGGTTATTGGAAGAGATTCCGTACCGAGCGGCGATTGCGCTTCGGGTTGAAGCCTCGTCAGGAAGAAGGCCCATAAGATACGGGCGCACAATGCGATCGCCGTAACGTTCCAAACTGATAGGCATCGAGGTGGAGAGGGGCACACCATCATATCCCGGGACGTATACGAAAGAAACGGCGCCATGGCGGTCTTCGGAAAGCTGGCCGCAGAGCTCGCCTGCGATGTACATATCCAGCGTCTCGCCGTGCGCACTCATTTCGCATCGCCGTCAAGCGCCCAGATATCGCCCAGCTTGAACTCGGGAACTGGAGTAGTGCGAGCGCAAGAGGCGCCGCCCTCCTGCGTGGAACTATCGGCCAAATCAACGGACATGCTCAACCCAAGCGCATCGAGCAGCTTAAGATAGCTTTCGAGACCAAAATTCCTGCTTTCACCCTGCTCAAACGCATAAATAGTACGAGCGCCAATTCCCGTTTGCTTCGCAAGCGCGGCGCGCGACATCCCGCGATCTTCGCGAATCCGCCGAACGATGCCGCCCGCCGCTTGAGCGCTGATCACCTTGCCCATGCTCGAAACCTTTCAAAAGTTGCCGTATTCTGCGTTATGCAATATATGGCATAACGCAGAATACGGCAACTTTTTATAAAGTCCGCACAGAAATATGAGGCGTACCGCCCCATCATAGAACGAAAGAGTGCCCCTATTCGCCACATCGACACGGTCGAAAATCCCCACCTCACCAAACTGACTTCATCAAAGTTTTCGAGGACACGTATCGGCCCATCGTGAACCAAGACATCCAGCTCGTGCGCGGCGGCAGGTACCTTCCCCCGCAAACCGCCGAATTCCTCGCGGACATCGGGCTGTCCGTCTACGTGTCACAGATCAGGTTCATCTGCCAAAGCGACAAAGCCGCAACCATGCTCGGCAGCGACACGAATCCCTTTTGGAATTTCTACCACGAGGCGCTCACCGCGGCCGTGCGCGAGCACCCGATTGCGAGGAGACGCCAGGCGTAGCTTCGGCGAAGCCGCCCAGCAAAAAATCCAGAACGCGAAAAGGCCCAGCTGCAAGAGCCGGGCCTTTTCATTTCGGTCGCCATTGCCTCCCACGACGGCAAACGGCCGATGCTGCCTTTACTTCGCCTCCTTCGGAATATAGAACGCGTCGCCCCCTTCGAGCATAGCGTCGACTTCGCTGTCGGAGTATCCGATCTCGCCCAGCACCTCGCGGGTGTTCTCCTCGATGTCGGGGGCGCGACGATGGTCGAACTCCGAGATGCTTTCCAGACGGATAGGCTGCTCGACCAGGTTCTTCTCATTGCCGTTGCGGAACTTGAACTTGTAGAAGCACTTGTTCGCCCAAACCTGCTCGTCGTCGATGATCTCCTCGAGGCTGAAGCAGCGCGAGAAGGGCACGTCGGCCTTGGTCAGGCGTTCGACCGCCTCGTCGGCGGTCAGCTTCTTGAACGCGTCGCACATCTGGTCGTACAGGTCGCGCGTGAGTCCGTTCTTCAACAGGTTCTCCTGCGGGAAGTACTTGTATTAATCAGATCGGCGCAGCCGATCGCGGCGATGTAGCGCTCGAAGAACATGTTGTACTGCGGGAAGCAGACCTGGATATACTTGTCGTCCTTCGTACGGAAGGCCGTATTGCAGGGATTCTGACTCTCGTAGTTGTTGATGGGGTAATGCATGCCGTATTCAGGGTATTGCGCGGCGCAGAGATTCATGGACATATTGAACACCGCAGTCTCGTACAGGCTGCACTCCACCTTGTCGCCGATACCCGTGGCCTTCGCCTTATACAGGGCCGCCATGAGACCTGCGGCGAGGTTCAGCCCAACGTTGTGGTAGCCCAAGCCGGGAACCATGTTGAAGACGTCGCCGTCCTTCTGGCGCATGGTGTTCACGTAGCCGCCGCGGGAGAAGAACGCCGTGAAGTCGAACCCCGGAACGTCTTTCACCAGGCCGTATTCCCCAAACCCCGTGACCATGCCGTACACGAGCTTTGGGAACTTGCCCTTCAGGGATTCGTAGTCGATGCCCATCTTGACCAACGACTGCTTGCGGTTGTTGGTGATGAAGACGTCCGCCGATCCGAGGAGTTTAAAAAACGCCTCCATGCCCTTCTCGCTTTTGAGGTTGAGCGCGACGCCGCGCCTGTTCCCGTTCTCCAGCTCGAAAGACGTGTTCTCCAAGGGATCGGGATTGATGCCCTCGCCGACCGCCCCGTTGCGCTCGGGGTCGCCTTTGCCCGATTCGACCTTGACCACGTCCGCGCCCATGTTCGCGAAGAACCGGCCCGTGGTCGATGCGGCGATGAACGTCGACAGCTCGACGACTTTCACACCCGCCAAAGGAAGTGACTGCTCGCTCATAATTCCTCCTTGAGATCGATTGAACGAAATCCCCTTTTCAATCTCTCGCGGGCATCATATCCCGAGGAAGGAAACACGGCCGACGCCAAAAACGGCCCCCAAGCATCACAACGGACAGAAACCGAATCTGGGCAAAAAGAATGCCCTCCATGAAGCCGCAAGGCAAGACGGCTCCGTCCCGCATCCGTCCTTTTTAGAATCCATCGGGAAATGCGACCTGGCCTACAGGCGCCCAATGGCAGTATCGAAGGGATTTGGGACTAATCGCCCAATCCGAAATGGTCCAAGACAGCGTAGCGTCTCCAGCCTTTGCGCCCTAGAGACAAAACGCCATGTAGAGGGGAAGGAACACCCGACTGCCCTCTACTTTGAGCTGCTTAGGGTGCAGGATGTATTCGGTTCCGATGCGCTTCTGAAAGCGGGGGCGCAGCTTGTCGAGCGAGCTGGTCGTGTAGGTCGCGCTCGATTTCACCTCTATGGGACTCACCCTGGCCTTCATGGCGGCATCGGGATACCCTTCGGTGATAAGGAAATCGATTTCAAGGCTGCGCTTGGCCACCTCATCGTAGAGCGAGAGGAAGAACAGCCTGTGCCCGTTCGCCCTCAGCGCTTGGGCAACCGCATTCTCGGCAATCATTCCCTCGTTGATGCCCACCTTCCCAAGGAGCACATCGCGGTAGACGCCGTCGGAGGTGGCATCCCGGTCCGCAAAGGCATGACTCACGAGCAGACCCGTGTCCGCCATATAGCATTTCACGAACGTGCGGTCCTCACTCATCCCGAGCCCGACATTCGGGTCGGTCGAGTTGAAGCAGTCGTTGGTAATGCGAGCATCCGACAGCCAGAAAAAGGCATCTTCGTACTCGCGCATCCGGGCTCCCTTGCCAAGCGACGAGAGGGAGAACCTCTTCTCATGCTTGGAGAGCTGGCCGGGGATTCCATCGAACACAGCGGTGACGCGGTTGCGAGCACGCCCAGCATGCTTGGCTATATCGTTGCGATAGAGCGAGAGGATGCCCCTCTTCACAACATCGACGCGGCCGAAATCGCGCGTCCCCACGTACTCCAAGACAGCCTGCGGCATGCCCCCGACGAGCATGTATTCGCGGAACAGCCGCGCCGCCTTGCGGTGGAGCGCATCGGGCAGAGCCTTCCTTTTCTCGAACGAGTCCCGCACGGCATCGGCGAGGGGGCGCTCGCCCATCGCCCACAGGAACTCCTCGAAATCCATCGGGGCAAGATCCATGGCGCGCTCCTCGGAAGGTATGCGGATACCGCGGACGTTCTCGCGGATCGAGACGAGCGAGCCGGTTTCGATGTAGTCGTAGCGGCCGTCGGCCACAAGCCGCCTGATCGCCTCGCGCGCCTTGGGGTACGCTTGCACCTCGTCGAACACGATGAGGGTGTCGCGCTCGTGCAGGGGCGTCGCCATGATGGCGGACAAATAGAGAAAGAAGCTGTCCAAGTCGTTCCGCAAATCCGAGAACAGGTCGATGACCTGGTCGGAGGCGTCTACGAAATCGATGAACACGCACGATGCGTACTCCCTGCGGCCAAATTCGAGCGCAAGCGTCGACTTGCCCACTCTTCGCGCGCCCTCTATGAGCAACGCCGTCTTGCCGTCCGAGTCGTTCTTCCATTTCAGTAGCTTTTGATAGGCTTTTCGCTCAAGCACCATACGCCCCAATCGCGCTCTGCATTCAGTCGCATCTTAAACTTAATCACGTTTCCGCAACTTTTTATCTGATATTTTTACACGATTCCGCAAAATAGATATACACGAAAGTACGCGATTCCGCAATTTAGGCGCAATGGCAATGCAACCTGAAATTAGCAACCCAATACCGCAAAGGGCTTGGGTTGCCGGCAGCTTAGTTCGCAGAAATTGGCTCAGAATTTCCACCGCAGCCCGGTTTGATCATCGGTTTGACCTGCATGTTCCCGTATTGCCGAAAGCAGTGCGGATAGCGTATTGCGCTAGCGAGTCGCGCTACCGCTTTGCGCATAATAAAAACGCCCGACGACGAGCTGGAGGGCTGGGCCGGGTCCGAAGACGGCCTCTCTCCCCCGAACGGAACCGTCCCATTGGGACGGATACGTTCAACAGCGATATGCGCACCTCGACGGCTCGGTCGGCGGCTTCAGCCAGCGCAACCCCAGCATCGCACAGGCGCTATTCCGTTCTGGAATGATCGAGCGCTACGGCACGGGCATCCCGCGCATCAAGAAAGACTGCGATGCCGCCGGGGTGAAATTCGGGTACAGGCAGACCGTCAACACCACCGTCATCCGCTTCGACCGCCTAGGTGCGCAGGCCACCTACATGGACGAAGACGGCAACCCCGTTCCTGCGCACGCTGACGCGTGGGCAGGAAAGCAAGGAAAGGGCGGCCAAGCCGAGCCGTCGCGCCAGCTCGATGAGAACGAGAAAATCGCCGTCGACGTTACACGTGAGCGAGGCAGGGTTTCCGTCAAGAGCTTGGCCGAAAGCGCTGGGGTCGGACGCGATGCAGCTCGCTCGACGCTCCGCCGCCTTGCCGATGATGGCATCCTCGAATGGGTCGGCAAAGGACCGAGGGATCCACGCCAGCACTACCGTTTACCGCGCCTATAGCGCCCGCACAACTGTACTGCCGCCTGGAACTGTCGATCTACTGCGGGTCTACTGTGGGTCTACTGTGGGTCTACTGTGGGGTACTGTTGCCCTACCATCGGGCCAGTGTCGACGAGCACCCGACTTCACGGATCGACAGGCGCCGCAATAAGGGAGAAGACATGGAACCGAAATACGAGGAGATGGCCCGGTAGATGAGAGCCGACGGCGTCAGGCGTGATCAAGCGGTACGGCACCGACATCCCCCGCATCAAAGAGGCGTGCGATGCGGCAGGCACGACGTTCGAGTTCAAGCAGGCTGCCAACCCCACCGTCGTTAGATTTGATCTGTCGGGAGGACGGAATGCGATCAACAACGGCGATAGGCCAAAGACCGCCGCAAGCTCCTCAGCAGAAAACCCGAACAATACCGACAATAAGCAGGCAGTTGCCATGAAAATAGCAACTGAGCAAGGCAAGGTCACCACAAAAATGCCGGTAAATTCGTTGTGGATTGGCAGATTGACAGCATCGAGGACCCTTCGAAAGCTTGCTGAAGCCAACATGCTCGAATGGGTGGGGAAAAGCCCGAACGACCCCCATCGGCTCCACCGGATCAAAAAGGACTCTCCTGAAGAATAAGCGTTACTGCTTAGTGCACAACTCCTACCGATTACTGCATAGTTCGCAGCAATCAGTAGGAACACGTAGAATAGATTTACTTAGGCCTGAAAGGGGTTCGTCCTACTTGAACAGCTCATCGTGGCTGCCGGTACGTTCGAAAAACGCCACTTCATCGTTGGACGACCAAATCACCAGCCAGTCGCCGGAGTTCGCCACATGGCACTCGCTCCGCCCAGCCCAGCTGCCACTCAAACGGTGCATGTTGTGGCGCCGTCTGAGCACCTCCATCGCCTCCGGCGTGTTCTC
>CAVHFS010000032.1:0-21770 GCA_963635715.1 Subdoligranulum sp. CAG:314
TAAATTCCATCCACAGTATCCGGTTCTCAAGGTTCCCGACCTGGGGCTTTCGCTCAGGTCTCGCCTCGCGTTCCCGCTTGGCGCAAGATTGAATATTACCTTGCCCAGTTGGCCGTGTCAAGAACTTTTTTTTAAAAAGTTTTTTCGGACCATCCCGCGGGATGCGGGCTGCCGTCCGCTTCGGGATATCCCCTTCGCAGCGGCGAGTTCGGTATTATACGCGCCTTCCGAAAGCGCAATCCGACAATCTGGCTCGCACACAGGATGCCGACAACTCCATCCTGGTAAAGCACCTAGCATCAGAGCTCGAGTTCGCGAGACCTATATTCAGGAAAGCCTCCGAGACGTGACCCCGCATCAAATTCCCAGCGGCATCCGAACGTTCACTTCGAACAGCAACGCCTGGCGGCCAAACGCATTGAGACGCCCTTGGCCGCCCACGCTACTCTCGATCGAATTTCTCCCGCAGCGAATACCATCCGCAGTTGCTTTCCACGGCCAGGGGGACTCCGAAAAGCTCGGTCATGCGCTCCCCCGTGAGCAGATCTTCCTTCTTACCGTCGGCGTAGATCTTCGCTTCCTTTATAAGAAGCACTCGATCGATGGCGGGAATGATGTCTTCTGGGTAATGCGTCACCAAAATGACCGAACGGCCCTCGGCGGCGAGCTGACGCATGACGCCGCGCAACTGGTACATGCCCTCAGGGTCGAGGCCCGTGCACGGTTCGTCGAAAATGAGCGCCTGCGGATCGTGGATGAGCTCGCGCGCCACAAGCACGCGACGCACCTGGCCCGTGGACATAGCCATAATGTCGCGATCGGCCAGATGTCCAATACCCAAGCGCTCCAGCTGCTCTTCGGCCTTTTCGAAATCTTGCTCGGTGGCATGAACGTGGCGCGGAACCCCAAGCGTTCCGAATAAGCCGCCGCATACGATTTCTCGAGCGCTCAGATGAACGCGCACCTGATCGTGCATCGTGGCGCTCACTACGCCGAAGCAGGCTTTGATTTCGGAAAGCGTGGGACGCTCTTGCCCGCGAAATACCACGGGCGGCAAATCGCGATGCAGCGGCAGCACCTCGCGCGTGAGCAGCTGGATGAAGGTCGACTTGCCCGCTCCGTTCGGGCCGAGCAATGCGATATTTTCGCCCTCGGCAAGTTCGAAGTCATCCACATGCAGGATGACTTTCTCTTTGCGGCGCACCGTGGCGTCGTGGATTTTGAACATTGCCGGTTTCTTCGATGCCACGAGCTATTCCACAACCTCGGCGATAACCTCGACTTCGACAAGGGCGCCCTTGGGCAGCTTATCAACGGCTACGCACGAACGGGCCGGCAGCGTTTCGCCGAACGATTCGGCGTAAATGGCATTGAAGGCCGCAAAGTCATTGATGTCGTCGAGGAAGCACGTCGTCTTCACCACGTGATCGAAATCGGTGCCGGCGGCCTGAAGCAGCGCACCCACGTTCTTCATAACCTGACGGCTTTGCGCTTCGATGGTGTCGCCCGCCATTTCGCCCGTCTCGGGAACGAGGGCGATTTGCCCCGAAGCGAACAGCAAACCGTTCACAATATTGCCCTGAGCATAGGGACCCACGGCGGCAGGTGCGTTGTTCGTAGCGATGGTCTTCATAAAAGCCTCCTCTGATTGTCTGCGATGCGGGAACTCTACTACATATATATGTAGGTGTTGCATCGCAATAAGAGAACGCCCCGAAAACGCCGATAGCTCGCGCATATGCGAAACTCCACCTAAGAACAATATGAGCTTCGCGAGACTTTGCGAGGTTTTCTTCCAATTGCGGTTCGAATGGGTATACTGCTTTATTACGCTAAAGCCAGGAATGATCCAAGGAAGTAATCGCCATGACCGAGATGCTCACACTCGATGCGTTCGAAGAGGCCGCCGCCAAAGTGCAGGAGGTCACGCAGAGGACGAGCCTTATTGAGAGCCCGCATTTCAGCGCGCAGACTGGCAACAAAGTCTTCTTCAAGCCAGAGAACATGCAGCGCACTGGCGCATACAAGGTGCGTGGCGCGTACTACAAGATTTCGACCTTGTCCGACGAAGAGCGCGAGCGCGGCCTGATTACCGCCTCGGCGGGCAATCACGCCCAGGGAGTGGCTTTCGCCGCCACCCGCTACGGCGCGAAGGCCACCATCGTCATGCCAACCACCACGCCACTCATCAAGGTCAAGCGTACCGAGCACTATGGCGGAACCGCGCTTTTGCACGGCGACGTCTACGATGAGGCATGCGAATACGCCATGCAGCTGGCCGAAGAGAAGGGCTATACCTTCATCCACCCGTTCAACGATCTCGCGGTCGCAACGGGTCAAGGCACCATCTCCATGGAAATCGTGAAAGAGCTTCCGCTCGTTGACTATATCTTGGTCCCCATTGGGGGCGGCGGGCTCGCCACGGGCGTCTCCACGCTGGCGAAGCTGCTGAACCCGCACATCAAAGTCATCGGCGTTGAGCCCGCAGGCGCCGCCTGCATGAAGGCATCCCTCGAAGCCGGCCATGTGGTGAAGCTGCCGCACGCAAGCACCATCGCCGACGGCACCGCCGTCTTGGAGCCGGGAGACAAAGTCTTCCCGTATATCCAGAAGAACATCGACGACATCATCGTCATCGATGACGACGAGCTCATCTCGGCCTTCCTCGATATGGTGGAAAACCACAAGATGGTCGTTGAGAATTCGGGCCTGCTCACAGTAGCCGCCCTGAAGCATCTGCCTTTCAGGGACAAAAAGGTCGTCGCCATTCTCTCTGGCGGCAACATGGACGTGACCACGATGGCGTCGGTCGTCCAGCACGGCCTGATTCAGCGCGACCGCGTGTTCACGGTTTCGACGATGCTGCCCGACCGCCCCGGCGAATTGGTGCGCGTCGCCCAGACCATCGCCGCGCAGAACGGCAATGTCATTCGCCTGGATCACAACCAGTTCGTGAGCACGAACCGCAATGCGGGCGTGGAGCTGCGCGTAACCATCGAGGCATTCGGCACCGAGCACAAACACCAAATCGTCGCCGCGCTTGAAGAAGGCGGCTTCAGGCCCAAGCTTATTCAGGCGCACCTGTAAGCGCCGCTTGCGACGCCTTCGGGTCTGCGCCTTATAAATCCCTTCGTCAACACAGCCAGACGCCCCGCGTTCTGGACACTCTGCGCTCTCGCGCGGCCGACGACCGGATGAAAGCGAGAGCGCCCTTCTCAATCTGTTGATTTACAATGCTGCAAGCAGCCAGATAGAAAGGGAGCCTCCCATGAGCGGAATGCCCAACTACACCAAATACCAGCGCGGATACTTCATGCCGCCCGAGCCTTGCTTCGATTGGGTTCGCAAGGAATACATCGCCAAAGCGCCGAAATGGTGCAGCGTTGATTTGCGTGACGGCAACCAGGCGCTCATCATCCCTATGAGCCTGGAGCAGAAGCTCGAATTCTTCAAGAAGCTCGTCGAAATCGGCTTCAAGGAAATCGAAATCGGCTTTCCCGCTGCAAGCGAAACCGAATTCGAACTGGCCCGCACGCTTATCGAGAACGACCTGATTCCCGAAGACGTGACCATCCAGGTGCTCACCCAGGCACGCGAGCATATCATCAAGAAGACCTTCGACGCCCTGGAGGGCTGCAAGACCCCCGTCATCGTGCATGTGTACAACTCCACGAGCCTTGCCCAGCGCGAGCAGGTCTTCAAGCGCGACAAGCAGCAGATCAAAGAAATCGCCATCACGGGCGCAAAGCTCCTCAAAGAGCTCACTGAGCAGGGCAATCACGATAACTACCGATTCGAGTACAGCGCGGAGAGCTTCACGGGCACCGAGCCAGAATATGCCCTTGAGGTTTGCAACGCCGTGCTCGACATTTGGCAGCCGACGCCCGATCGCAAGGCCATCATCAATCTTCCGGCGACTGTCGAGATGAGCCTTCCCCATGTATTCGCCTCGCAGATTGAGTACATGAGCAAGAACCTGAACTATCGCGACGCCGTCGAGCTCTCGCTGCACTGCCACAACGACCGCGGAACGGGCGTCGCCGAGACGGAGCTGGGCATCCTCGCAGGAGCCGACCGCGTTGAGGGCACCCTGTTCGGCAACGGCGAACGCACGGGCAATACCGACCTGATCACCGTCGCCATGAATATGTTCGCCCACGGCGTAGACCCAGAGCTCAACTTCGCCAATATGCCTGAACTGGTGGAACTCTACGAGCGCGTGACCAACATGAAGGTCGAGCCGAGGCGCCCCTATGCGGGCCAGCTCGTGTTCGCCGCGTTTTCGGGAAGCCACCAAGACGCCATCGCCAAAGGCCTCAAATGGCGCGAGGAGCACGACCCCGAGCATTGGACCACGCCCTACCTGCCGCTTGACCCGACCGATGTGGGACGACGCTACGAAACCGACGTCATTCGCATCAACAGCCAATCGGGAAAGGGTGGCATCGGCTACATTCTTGAGCAGAACTTCGGTTACGTCCTTCCGCCGAAGATGCGCGAAGAGCTAAGCTATGCGAGCAAAGACGTTTCCGACCACACGCACGCGGAGCTCTCGCCTGCCGAGGTAAACAAGATCTTCCACGAGAACTACGTGAACCGAGAGGGCCATATTGAGCTCGTCGATTTCCATTTCACGCATGCCGAGAACAACAAGGCCTTCAAGGCTTTCGTTACCGTGAACATAGACGGCGTTGAGCAAGACGTCATCGGAAACGGCAACGGACGCCTGGATTCGGTCTGCAACGCGATGGAGAAGCTGGGGCTTAAGGCCCACGTGGCGACCTACAGCGAACATGCCCTAACGAGGGGCTCGGACAGCTCGGCCATGGCGTATGTGGGCATCGAGGATGCCGACGGAAAGATTGTCTGGGGCGCAGGCGAGCACCACGACATCATCACCGCTTCGGTCAAGGGTCTGATTTCGGCACTGAACCGTATGTAGGATTTTCGGAGGTTGGGCATAATCCCAACCTCCGTGCTTCGGGGTGGTGCGCACGTCTCTGGGACAACGTTCCGGGCGTCCCTCCGACGTACCCACCACCCCGAAGCACTCTTCGTTGCCGGGACGGTCGTTCCAAAGGAAGCCGCCCCAGCAACGCGTATTTTGCAGTACGACTTCCTGAAGGGGGATTTCGATATGGGCATGACCATGACCCAAAAGATTTTGGCCGCGCACGCCGGGCTCGATTCCGTAGTGCCTGGCCAGCTCATCGAGGCGAATATCGATTTGGCGCTGGCCAACGACATCACGGGCCCCGTGGCCATTCGCGAGCTTAAGAAAGCTGGCATGGACAAGGTGTTCGACCGAACGAAGGTCGCCCTCGTCATGGACCACTTCGCGCCGAACAAAGACATCAAGAGCGCCGAGCAGTGCAAGGAATGCCGCGACTTCGCGCGCAAGCACGATATCGTGAACTTCTTCGACGTGGGGCGCATGGGCGTAGAGCATGCGCTTTTGCCCGAACAGGGCATCGTCGCCTCGGGGGACATCGTTATCGGCGCCGACAGCCACACATGCACCTATGGCGCCCTGGGCGCATTCTCGACCGGCGTGGGCTCGACCGACTGCGCGGCTGGCATCGCAACTGGCAGGGCGTGGTTCCGCGTGCCTTCGGCGATCAAATTCAACCTGACGGGGAAACTGAACCCGTGGGTTTCCGGCAAAGACGTGATTCTGTACATCATCGGCATGATCGGCGTTGATGGCGCACTGTATCAGAGCATGGAGTTCAGCGGAGAAGGCGTGGCATCGCTTTCCGTGGACGACCGCTTCTCTATCTCGAACATGGCGATTGAGGCTGGCGCGAAGAACGGCATTTTCCCTGTTGACGAGACGACGCTCGCCTACATGAAGGGCCGCGCTCAGCATGAGCCCGTGATTTTCTCGGCCGACGACGATGCCGAATACGAGCGCGTGATAGACATCGACCTGTCCACGGTTCCCTCGACGGTCGCCGCGCCGCATCTGCCAGAAAACACCAAGCCCGTCACCGCCTTCGCCGACGTGAAAATCGACCAAGCTGTCATCGGCTCATGCACGAACGGGCGCATAGAGGATATGCGCATCGCGGCGAAAATCCTGAAGGGCAAGCATGTCGCTGACGGAGTGCGCGCCATCGTGATGCCCGCAACGCAGGAAGTTGAGCTGCAGTGCATTCGCGAGGGCCTAGCTGAGATTTTCATCGAAGCAGGCGCCATCGTCTCCACCCCGACGTGCGGGCCATGCCTGGGCGGGCATATGGGAATCTTGGCCGCAGGCGAGCGAGCGATTTCCACCACGAACCGCAATTTCGTGGGCCGCATGGGCCATGTTGATTCTGAAGTGTACCTGTCGAGCCCCGCTGTGGCCGCAGCCTCAGCCATCACGGGATACATCACCGACCCCGCATCTTTGTAAGGACAACGTTGACGAAGTAGGTCGAAACAACGCCAGCGAGAGCGAGCCCGGTGCCGAAGATTCGGACGAGTAGGCGCACGACGCGTACTTCGGTACGCGAGGGCGACTAATCGGTCGAAGATTCGGTGCCCGGCTCGCTCGCAGCGTCGACCGCTTCGTCGTTCGTCAGAACGACGAAAGGACAACCTATGGAAATGACTGCTAAGGGCACTGTTTTTAAGTATGGCGACAACGTCGATACCGACGTGATCATCCCCGCCCGCTATCTCAATATCGCCGACCCCAAAGAGTTGGCATCGCATGCGATGGAAGATATCGACACCGAATTCGTGAAGAACGTGAAGCCGGGTGACATTATCGTCGCGAACAAGAACTTCGGCTGCGGATCTTCCCGAGAGCATGCCCCGCGCGTGCTGAAAGACAACGGCGTCGCCTGCGTTGTGGCCGCAAGCTTTGCGCGCATCTTCTATCGCAATGCCATCAATATCGGCCTGCCGATTCTGGAAAGCGCCGAAGCCGCCGAAGCAATCGCCGCCGGCGACACCGTCTCGATTGATTTCGGCACGGGCGTCGTCACCGACGAGACCACGGGCGCAACCTTCCAGGCGCTGCCCTTCCCCGAGTTCATTCAGAACATCATCGACAACGACGGATTGCTGAACAGCCTCAAGGCTCGAGGGATTTAGTCCTCAGCGGAGCTTCGGCGGGTGCGGTATTCATAAGGCACAACGTTCCAGGCGTGCCTTATGAATACCGCACCCGCCGAAGCTCCGCGCTGAACCATTTTCCCATTTTACGAGCCATCGGCTAGGATTTGGACGCACGCTTTGTCCACCTAGGAGTTTTATTGTTGTTGGGAATCACCTGACCTGATTGGAGAGTTATGGATTTCAAGATTTGCGTTTTGAAGGGCGACGGAATCGGCCCCGAAATCGTCGACGAGGCGCTCAAAGCGCTCGACAAGGTCGGCGAGAAGTTCGGCCACACGTTCACCTATGACGAGCGCCTCATCGGCGGCGCCGCGATTGACGAATTCGGCGATCCCCTGCCGCAAGAAACCATCGATGCGTGCAAGGCGTCGGACTCTGTGCTTTTGGGCGCCGTGGGCGGCCCGAAGTGGGACCATATCGAGCCCGCCACCAACCGCCCCGAGCGCGGCCTGCTGGGCATTCGCAAAGAACTGAACCTGTTCGCGAACCTACGCCCCGCGAAACTGTGGGGGCCGCTTGCCGATGCATGCCCGTTGAAGCCCGAGCGCCTTGGCGAGGGCCTCGACCTGGTGGTATGCCGCGAATTGGTAGGCGACGTGTACTTCGGCAAAAAATGGCGCGACGAGGCCGGCGCCGGCCACGACGACATGAATTACTCCGTGCCCGAGGTGGAGCGCATCGCGCGCGTGGCCTTCGACATGGCCCGCAAGCGTCGCAGCAAGGTGACCAGCATCGACAAGGCGAACGTCCTCGAAACGAGCCGCGTGTGGCGCGAAACCGTGCAGCGTATCGCCGCCGACTACCCCGATGTTGAGACCGACTACCTGTACGTGGACAACGGCGCCATGCAGCTCGTGCTGAACCCTGGTCAGTTCGACGTGATCCTGACGGGCAACTTGTTCGGCGACATTCTCTCCGACGAGGCATCGTGCATCACGGGTTCGGTGGGCATGCTGCCCTCCGCGTCGCTCTCCGACACGAAACTCGGCATGTACGAGCCCATTCACGGCAGCGCGCCCGACATCGCGGGCAAGAACATCGCCAACCCCATCGCCACCATTCTCTCCGCGGCGATGATGCTGCGCTACAGTTTCGACCTTGCCGAAGAGGCCGACGCCATAGAGAAGGCCGTGGAAAGCGTGCTCGAGGCGGGACACCGCACAGGGGATATCGCCAAGCCTGGCGAGAAGAAACTCTCTTGCACCGAAATGGGCGACCTTATCTGCGCCGCAATCTAGGCCGCGAAACGCAAACCGAACGAATTTCGGCCCCTTCGCCATGAAGGGGCCTTTTCTTTTGCCCGCAATCGCATGGATTTTGTGCGCCTTCCGCCGAAAACGGAGTATGATGAAAAAGAAATCTGCAGGTCAAGAGGTGAAAAATGTTCAAAGTCGGCGACAAGGTCATCTATAAGAGCTTCGGCGTATGCACGATTGAGCAGACCGATTACGTCTTGGAGTCGCTCAACGCGAAAAAAAGCTCGGCACCCGAGAGGAAGTATTTCGTCCTTAAATCGGAAAGCGCCAAGGGCGGACAGGCCTATGTGCCCGCAGACAAAGCCGAAGAGCTCATACGCCCCGTCATCGACCGCGCCGACGCGATAAGCCTGGCAGAGCAGCTGGAGAGCATCGAGCCCGAAAACTACGTTGAGAAGAACATGCACACGACCGACCAGCACTTCCGCGAAGAGCTCGCGCAGCACGACTGCTTCGTAACCATGCGGGTTGCGCGAACCATGGAGCACCGCATCGCAGAGCAGGAGGCGGTTGGGCATAAGCCCTCGAACCTTTACGTTCGCCTGCTTGAAACTGCGCGCAACCAGGTGCGGGAAGAATACGCCGCCTCGCTGGGGATTTCCGTCGAAGAGGCGGATGAGTACCTGCAGAAAGCAGCCGCAGATTTGCAGTAGACGCCGCAGCTGCAACCGCAACCGCAATTAAAAAGCCCTCGCAACCGCCTTGCGACGATTGCGAGGGCTTTTTCGTAGGCGGCACCGCCAAAGGGCTGCGCCGCCGAAAAGACAAGCGAGCGGTTATACCGGCTGAAACACGATGTACAGGTAGATACCCGAAATAAGCACCGTGAGCAGCATGAGCGGGAAGCCCACCTTCATATACTGGACGAAGCTGATAGGCGTCTTGTTCTTCGCAGCGATATCGGAAAGCACCACATTGCACGATGCGCCGATGAGGGTTCCGTTGCCACCCAAGCATGCGCCGAGCGAAACGGCCCACCACAGAGGCGTCACATCCATGCCTGCGCTTTCCATAGCGAGAAGGATTGGGATCATAGTGGCGACAAAGGGGATGTTGTCGAGCACCGAAGAGATGACGGCCGATGCGACGAGCAAGATGATCATCGTGAGCAGCACATCGTCGCCCGTGAGTTCCATCAGCGCATTCGCCAGCAAATCGATCGTGCCAGTCTCCACCATGCCGCCGACGATGATGAACAGTCCGCAGAAGAACACGAGCGTGGTCCATTCAACATGCAGCAAGCACTGCGGCACGTCGACGCGAGAAATCAGCATGATGACAGCCGCCGCGGTAAGTGCCACGACCGACGACTCGATTCCGAGCGAGCCATGGCACATGAAGCCAATGACGACGAGGGCGAGCATAACGACCGAAATCTTGAGCAGACGCGCGTCTTCGATCTGGTCTTTCGGATCGAGCTCAAGCACGCGGTTGCGCTCTTCATCGGTCACATGCAGGCCGCGGCCATACAGGAAGTAGAAAACAACCAGCACGACAACAAGAATCACGCAGACGATGGGAGCATCGACCATAATGAAGTCGAGGAACGTGAAGCCCGCGGCCGAGCCAATCATGATATTCGGCGGGTCGCCGATGAGCGTCGCCGTGCCGCCGATGTTCGAGGCCATAATCTCTACCATGAAAAACGGAATGGGATTCACCTTGAGCAGCTTGCAGATGGTAAGCGTCATGGGACCAATGAGCAAAACCGTGGTGACGTTGTCCAAAAACGCCGAGAGTATCGCGGTGAGCAGCACATACATGATCATGATATGCCACGGGTCGCCCTTGGCGATATGGGCCGTCTTAATGGCGAGATACCCGAACAGGCCCGACTGCTTTACCACGGCCACGAAAAGCATCATGCCGAACAGCACGCCGATTGTGTTGAAATCGACATGGCTTACGGCCTGATCGAGCGTCATGACATGCGCAAGCAGCAACACGGCCGCGCCAGCGATAGCCACCAGGGACCGATGCACCTTTTCCGACATCACGAGGGCGATGACGATGAGAAAGACCGCAACGGCGAAAATAGCGTTGAAACTCATAGGCGTACATTTCTTCTAAGGGGTTTTCATAACCGCCCTATGATAGCCGAAAGGCCGCAACCGAAACGGTTACGGCCTGATGAAAGGCAAATTATTCACGTGAATGGAAGAACCGCTGAGTGGCGCGACGCTAGGCTTTTGACGTTTCCCTAAGCCTTTTCCACCTTCACGGCGCATACCTTGTACTCGGGCACCTTCGCTATGTTGTCGAGAGCGGCGTTGGTGAGCCAATTCGAGTTTCCGTCTTGGAAATGAAACGGCATCCACGTTTGGCCGGGATTCGTCTTGCCGGAAACGCGAGCCGTCGTCTCGATTTTTCCGCGACGACTTGCCACGCGCACGCGATCGCCGTCGGAGATGCCAAGCTGGCCTGCGTCGACGGTGTTCAGCTCGATGAACGATTCGCCCGAGATTTCGTTGAGCCCCTCTGTGCGGCCCGTCATGGCGCATGCGTTGTACTGCGCGAGCACGCGGCCGGTCATAAGGATAAGCGGATACTCCGTATTCGGCAGCTCGGCGGAAGGCCGGTATTGCGCAAGCGAGTACGAGCCCTTCCCTCGAGAGAACTGACCCACATGCATGATGGGCGTGCCGCCATGGTCTTCCGAAGGGCATGGCCATTGAATGCCGCGGCCCGCCACCTGGGCGCTATCGAGATGCCTATGCGTGATTCCCGCATACGAAGGCGTGAGGCTTGCGATTTCGCCCATGATCTGCGAGGCGGAAAGCGACGGCTGATCATACCCCATGCGACGCATGATTTCCGCGAATATCTCGGTATCGAGGCGCGGGCCGGCGGGGCCTTCCACGGCCTTGCGAACGCGCTGCACGCGCCGCTCGGTGTTGGTGAACGTACCCTCCTTTTCCGCATAGCTGCGACCAGGGAGGATGACGTCGGCGTACTTCGCGGTTTCCGTCATGAAAAGCTCTTCGACCACCAAGAAATCGAGCGATTCGAGAGCGCGCATCACGTGATGCGTGTCAGGGTCGGTGCGAATGGGGTCTTCGCCGAAGATGAACAGCCCCTTGATGCGCCCCTCGATCATCGCGGGGAAGCATTCGGTGGCTTTCAGGCCTGGTGCGCGATTGATTTTGACGCCCCATGCCTCTTCGAATTTCGAGAGCATCTCGGGGTTGGCGACCTTCTGATAGCCCGTGAAATCGGTCGGGCTCGCGCCCATGTCGCACGCGCCCTGCACGTTGTTCTGGCCGCGCAGTGGGTTCACCCCGCAACCAGGCTTGCCGTATTTGCCGCACACCATGGCGATGTTCGACATGGACATAACGCCCTCGGTGCCCGTAGAGTGCTCGGCAACCCCCAAGCAATAAATCAGCGGAGCGCGGTCGGCTCGCGCATACAGGGCCGCCGCTTGAACAAGGTCGTCAGGGTCGATTCCGCAAATCTCCGAGACCTTTTCAGGCGTATAGTCGGCCACCATGGCGGCGAGTTCATCGAAGCCCTCGGTTCGGGTCTCGACGAATTCCCTGTCGTAGAGCCCCTGGGTGATTATCGCGTTCACCATGCCGTTCGCGAACGCCACGTTGGTACCAGGCCGCAGCTTCAAATGAATGTCGGCTTTGCGAGCAAGGCCGATATCGCGCGGGTCGACCACGATGAGCTTCGCCCCTCGCTCGACCGCCTGCCGAATGCGCATCCCCATAACAGGATGGGCCTCTTCGGGATTGCTGCCGACGAGCAGGATGACCTGCGCCTGCTCGCACACGTCTTCTATGGAATTGGTCATGGCTCCAGAGCCAAGCGTCGTCGCCAGACCGGCAACAGTGGGAGCGTGTCAAACGCGAGCGCAGTTGTCGATGTTCGGAGTATCGAAAGCGCAGCGCGCCATTTTCTGAAGCATGTAGATGTCTTCGTTCGTGGAGCGCGAGCACGCGAACGCGGCGATGGACTCACCGCCATGATCCGCCTTTATCTCGCCGAAACGCGCCGCGACATACGCAAGGGCATCATCCCAGCTCACAGGCTCAAATTCGCCTGTCCCCTTATTCTTGATGAGCGGCGAGGTGATGCGATCCGGCGAATTCACGAAATCGAAGCTGCCGCTGCGGCCCTTCACGCATAGAAGGCCGGCGTTCGATGGGCCGTTCGCAGCCTGCACGTCGACGATCTCGTCGCCTTTCACGATAAGGTCGAGCTGGCAGCCCACTCCGCAATGCGGGCACGTGGTGCGCACGCGCGAGACTTCCCACTCGCGATAATTTCCGCGACGCTTCTCGGTAAGCGCGCCCGTCGGGCACGCCTGAGCGCAGTTTCCGCAGCTCTCGCAGGTGGTCGCCTTCCAGTCGGGACCGAAAGGGGCCTCGATGGTGGTGCGCACGCCGCGCTTGCCGGCGCGCAGCGTGTGGTTGCCCGCCGCGGAATTGCAGGCGCCTACGCAGCGCTGGCACGCAATGCATAGATTGGGGTTGAACGTAAGAAACGGATTGCTGTCGAGAATAGGAGCGCCCTTGGCGGGAGGCTCGAAAGAGAGTTCGTCCATTTCGAATTCACGGCCAAGGTCCTGCAGCTCGCACGCGCCGTTTTTCTTGCAGCTAAAGCAGAAATTCGTTGAGTTGAGCCCATGATTTGACAGAATAAGGTCGAGCGTGAGGCGACGCACGGCGTCAAGCTCATCCGACGTTGCCGTGACAACCATGCCCTCCTCGGCGAGCGTAGAGCATGCGGGCAGCAGCCCCTGCGCCCCTTCGACCTTCACGACGCACATGCGGCATGACGCGATGTCACTCACGTTTTTCAGGAAGCACAGCGTCGGAATATGCACACCCGCGGTTTTGGCCGCATCGAGAATGGTTGCGCCTTGCGGCACACCGACAGCGATATCGTCAATCGTGAGATTGATGTTAGGCATATTGGATACGCCCCCCTTCCAAAGCTCCGCACCCGAAGTGGTCGCAGCGCAGGCAGCGGCCGCATTCTTGCACCGCCTCCTCGCGGCTCATGGGCATTTCGACGTAATCGAAGTCGCGTTTGCGCTCACGCGCGGGGCGCTCGGAGATTTCGACCCGCCCTTTCGGAGTGCGATCATTGGGCGTGGGGGCGGGAACGTCTACGCCGCAATCGAGCGTGTGATGGTATCCCAGATACTCGTCGATATTGCGCGCGGCAACCTTGCCAGCCCCGATGGCCTTGATGGCCGTAGCCGGACCCGTTTGGCAATCGCCGCCGACGAAGACGCCGGGTATGGTACCCTGCGCGCCCTGGGCTTCGAGGAATTCGTTCGCCTTGAATTCGCCCCATTCGGCGAGCATGCCGGCATCTTCGAAGGGCTGGGAATCGATACCCTGGCCCACCGCGACCAAAATCACGTCGGCCGGAATGCGATTCTTCGGTTTGTCGGCCGCCTTCACCGACGGACGGCCGCCTTTGACCGCGGAAATCATTTGCGGCTGAGTGATGAGTGCGCGCACATGCCCCGTTTCATCGGCTTCGATGGAATCGGGCGATTGGAGCGTGACCATTTCGACTCCCTCGGCGATGGCCGATTCGATTTCCGCATCGAGTGCCGTCATGTCGGCCACGCGGCGGCGATAGACACACGAAACCTCTTCAGCGCCGGCACGCACGGCCGTGCGCACGCAGTCCATGGCCACGTTGCCGCCGCCGATGACGGCCACGCGCTTCCCCGCGAAGTCGGGGTAATCGCCGTCGCCAATTCGTCCGAGCAGGTCAACGGCCGAAATGACGCCTTCCGATTTCGCTCCGTCGATGCGCAGGCCTTTGCCTTTTTGCGCGCCGATGGCCACATACACCGCATCGAACTCGTTTTGCAGGGCGCACATCTCTTGAGGGCCGACGTGCGTTTCCAGGCGAACCTCGATGCCGCCGACCGCGAGAATGGCATTGATGTCTTCGTCGAGGCGCTCGCGCGGCAAGCGATACGCCGGAATGCCGTAGCGCAGCATGCCGCCCAAATGCTTGCGGCCTTCGAACACCACTACGCTATGCCCCATAAGAGCGAGGAAGTATGCGCAGGTAAGACCGCTCGGGCCGCCACCGATGACGGCCACACGCCTACCGGTTTCGGGAGCGCGCGACGGCACGGAGGCCTTATCGGCGGCGCACGAATCCACGGCGAATTTCTTTATGCCGCGAATATTGATGGGCGCGTCGAGCAAGCCGCGGCGACAACGACGCTCGCAGGGATGCTCGCACACGAGCGCACACGCCGTGGGCAAGGGGTTATCTTTGCGCACCATGTTCACAGCGCCGGCGTAATCTCCCGCCGCAACCAGCGCGATATACGCGGGAACGTTCACATGCGCCGGACACAGCGCCTCGCACGGCACCTTCTGCTCGGTGCCAGGCGTGCACGCATGGCGCGACACATGGCTCTCGTATTCGTCGGAGTGCGCTTCGAGCCCCGCGAGGAACTGAGCGGCGGCCTCGTAACCCACGGCGCAGTCGGACGCATCGCGAATCATCTCGGCGAGAACGCGAGCCTGATCGAGCTCAGCCTGAGACGCTTGGCAATCCAGAATGCGACGCACGATTTTCGCCAATTGCGGCAGGCCGTCGCGACACGGAACGCATTTGCCGCACGTTTGGGCCGCGCCCGCTTCGAGCAACGTGAGCTGCGAAGCGACCGAACACATGCCCGGCGGCGTTGCGGCAACGCGGCGCGCATACGCCTCGAGCTCGGCGGAAATCCCCGCGTCGCTCGAGCCTTTCGGCGCAATGGAAAGCTTGGTCATGGTACCCCCTATATATAGGAAACGGCACCGAAGCATCGGGCAGCTCGGCGCGCGCTGTTAGGCGCACAATTTTAGAACGCACACCGAGGAAAAGCGCGGCGAATACCGCAAATGGCAGTGCGAAAGCATCAAATGCGCACCCCGTAACAAAACCGTAACAATTGCGAACCCCGCAAGCGTCTGTCCAGCAACAAGCGACCCAAACGCGAAAGGCGCGCCGCGCAATTGCGGCACGCCCCGGTAAAAGCTAGGCGCGAGGGAGGGAGGCGCCCAGATATGGAAATCAAGCTTGGCGCCGGGAGGGATGGCGCCAAGCTCAGAGGAACGCCGGCGTTAGAGGCTGGCGACGTACTTACCAGTGACGTAGCCCTGGGTATGGGCGCGTCCAAGCGACAGACCGGGCATCCACATGGTGTAGTCGATGCCGCAGAAGAAGTCGCCCGCGGTGTTGCCGATGGCGTACAGGCCCTTGATTGGGTCGGTGGAATCGGCCTTCAGCACTTCCATGTGCTCGCCAACGTGCACGCCAGAGACGACGGCCGACACGCGCACCTTGCGATGGATGCCGTAGAACGGCGGGGTGTCGATCGTGGTAAGCCATTTACCCGACTTGCCGAAGTCTTCGTCTTTACCCTCTGCGGCGAGCTCGTTGTAGCGAGCGACGCTCTTCTTGAAAGCGGCAGTGTCGGTAATGCCCAGCTTCTTGGCCAAATCGTCAAGCGTATCGGCCTTAAAGGTCGCCACCTGGTCTTCGTAGACGCCCGCCTTCTCGCCGCTCTCTTCGGGCATGTACGCCTTCAGGGCATCGGGGTCGTAAAGCTTGCCGGGCCAGCTCTCGGCCTGAGTCATGTAATTCGAGTCGAAAATCTGGCAGTAATTGCCGGCGTCTTCTTCGCTGCGCAGGAAGCAGTTCATGCGAGACATGCCAGCGGTCTCGTCAGCGAAACGCTCGCCGTTCATCTTCACCGCGAGGAACGGCATATCGCACATGGAACCCGGGCCCGCATCGAAGTCGTGCAGCATCTTGGTATGCGCGATGGGCTCGATTTGGCCGCCGGCCCATACGGCCATCTTGATGCCGTCGCCGTTCTTGTTGTTCTGCTTGCGGCCCAAATAATGCAGGTCGGGCAGGTAGTAGTCCATCATCTCATCGTCGTTTTGGTAATCGCCCGTAGCCAAGATCACGCCCTTCTTGGCGTTGAACTGGATATTTCCTTCGCTGCCCTTCGCGATGACGCCCGTGACGCCGCTATCGGCATCGCCAACGAGCTGCTTGGCCTCGGTGCTGTAGAAGATATCGACGCCCTGCTCTTCGGCGTAATCGGCCAGCGCGCGCATACCGTCGCCAGTGTTGTAGGGCTTGGGGCCGAAGTCGATGGACAGATAGCTCATGGGGTAATCGTTCACGGTCTGCACGCTCGACGTCCACTTCTTAGTGGTGTCCGAAACCTGCGCGCCAATCTTCTGCGCCAAATTATATACCCAGGTGATAGCCTCGCCAGAATTCTTCGCCCACAGCTCGACCTGAGCGCGGTTGGCACGGAACTGATGCTCTTTCAGCAACGTGGAAACGACGGCCGAAACACCCGCCGGGTCGGACCCGTCAAGCAAGATGCCCGTGGCGGTGTTGCCCTGCGAAATGGCCGTTGCTTCTTTCTGAATAAGCGCGACGGTCGCGCCAGCCTCTTTCGCGGAGATCGCCGCGGGAACGCCAGCGGCGCCGGCGCCCACGATCACGACATCGTATTCCTTGGTTTCCTTGATATCGGTGATGGCATCGGGCGCAGCGAGAAACGACGGCTGCCCCGCACGATAATGGCCAGCGATGTCGTTGACCTTCTTATCGTCGGCGGAAGAGGAGCCGCTCGAAGAGCTCTTCTTGTCGCCCGAGGGAGAGCAGCCTGCCAGCATCGACGCGCCCATGGCGCCTGCTGCAGCGACGCCGCCGATTTTGAACAAATCCCTACGACTCATTTCCTTCATGATGAAACCCTCCTTGTTCATCTTTGGTTCCGACGAGGCCCGCTCTATTCGCGTTCCCTATGCCTCGTCGCATGACCGCACCTTACGACCAGCGAGGCGCCTTGCAATCGACCGAATGCGGCATATTCGAGGTTATTTTTCGTAACACACCCATATAACACCAGAAACCATCAGGCGCTTTGCACGTCATTCTTCATGGGGCAAATCGCGAATGCAGCCCCAACGCCAACCGAGGGGGCTTATAATCGACGCGGGTTATGATGCCAGGGAGGGAATTCGGCACCATGGGGAGACATACAGAAAAGGCCATTACCGAAGGGAATGTGCCATTTAGCTTCGCGGGATTTTTCCCGCTCGCCTTTCTAGGCTTGGGCGTATATCGCGCCTGGATCGAAATCGTATTCGTGGGATCGTTCGTCGATTTTCCCGCCGCTCATTTCGCAACGCGCGATTTGTTCGACATCGTTATGAGCGGCGTGCTTTTGGGCTGCGCCTTGGGCGCGCGCAGGATTTCGCCGTTCTTCTCGAAACGCACGCCATGGATTGCCTGCGGAGCGTTGTTGACCGCGGCCACCGTATGCACGTTCTCGTCGATCTACTTCCCCGAAGCCGCCGAAGCGCTCGCCATTGCGGCATCGCTTACCGGCGGCGTGGGCATTGCGCTGATGATTCTCATATGGAGCGAGCTGTACGGTTGCCTGAACCCGCTGCGCGTGGCGTTCTATTACTCGGGGTCGATCATCGTGGGAGCGCTCGTCATCTATGTGTACCGCGGGTTCATGATTCCCTGGCTGTTCGTGATGACGTCCCTTCTGCCGGTGTTCTCGCTCATGTGCGCACAGCGCAGCTTCGGCCTGCTTTCGAAGGAAAGCCTGCCTGGCGGCAATTGGGCGAAATTCTCGGTGCCGTGGAAGATTATCGCGCTTATGGCCATTTACGCATTCGCATACGGCCTGCTCGAATGCTACTTGTACACGAACATGCTGGGGCCGCATTCGGCCTTTGGCACCGTAGCCGCGGCGCTCGTGGTGATAGTGGGCGTGGTGTCGCAGGGCAAGCGCTTCGACTTCGCTGTGATATACCGCACTGCCCTGCCGCTTATGGCGGGCGCGCTTATTCTGCCATCGGCATTCGGCCTGTTCGATAGCTTTTGGGGAAACTTCTGCGCGACGGGAGCATACACGGCGTTCTCCATTCTGACGATGCTGATTCTGGCGAATATCTGCTACCGCTATGGCGTTTCGGCCATTTGGCTCTTCGGCATCGAACGCGGCGTGCGCGCACTGTTCATGATGCTGGGCCGCTATGTTGACCTGGGCATTGATTCGCTGGTACCGAGCAGCGTGAATGGCGATTTGCTCTCGTCGAGCATCGCGCTGATCGCCATTATCGCGGGCACGATGATTTTGCTCTCGGAGCGCGAGCTGGCAAGCCGCTGGGGCGCGAAATTCCTGTATGCCGAAAACGGCAGCGACCCGCTGGAGCGCAAGCATGCGCTGGTCGACCGCTGCGACGCGATCGCCAAAGAAAAGGGCCTTTCGGCGCGCGAGCAAGAAGTACTGCTGCTGTTGGCGCAGCATAAAACGATTTCCGATATAGAACGCGAGCTTATCGTGGCGAACGGCACCGTGAAGGCGCATGTGCGTCATATTTACCAGAAGCTCGACATCCATTCGCGCGAAGAGCTCTTCGAAATGCTTGGAGCTGGCACGCAGGCGGACAAGGAAGAGATTTAATGCACGAAAAAGGCCCGCTTGATGCGGGCCTTGAACATTCATGGAGCCGTTGACCGGACTCGAACCGGTGACCTGCTCATTACGAGTGAGCTGCTCTACCAACTGAGCCACAACGGCGCATGGCGCATGTAACGCGAGTGGGTATATTACAGCAAACTCGGCTGGGAGTCCACAGGAATTCAAAGAATTCGAAAAGTTTGGCAGCGAAACACGCCTGGGCGCACAGGGCGCACGAGGGCGACCTTGCGAGGCGAGCTACCCGAGAAGAAGCGAGCGGCTCGTCTTGGCTATGGCATCGGCCAGCCTATCGCGATCGCGCAGGCGCAGTTCAGCCATTCGACTCAACGAAGATTCCAGCAATTCGCGCACTTCGGATGCATGGAGCGCCTCGCCCGCCGACGGCGGCAAATCGCTTTCGAGCAGCAAACGATCCTCGGGAATAGCCTGAACGTATGCGCATCCGCGCTTCGTGGCGAGCATGCGAGAGTTGATCGAAAAATAGCAGCCCAAATCGATTGCGCGCGAAAGCTCAGACGAAGAACCCGAAAACCAATGGAAAATGACCGCCGTAGAGTGGCCCGCATCGGAAAAAGCCAGCGAGTCGGCGCCGATGAGCCCCATGTTCTCCATGAGGTCGAGCGCCACGCCCGCGCTTTTCACGGCGTGCACCGACAAGACCTTTCCCTTGGCGGCGGCGATTATGCGCGCGAAGGCGGAGCGCTGTTGCCAGGCGCTTTCTGCACGACGAGGCGCGAAATCCAGGCCAACTTCGGCGATGAAGCGCGTCTGCGAAAGATAGGCCGCAAGCTTGTCGACCGCATCGGGCCCGCAAGAGCCATCGGAAAGCCACCACGGATGCAGCCCCACCCCAAGCTTCAGACACGAATTGCGCCTGAGCTCTTCGTCAAGGCCGATTGCGGCCAGGCGGTATTCATCGGGGGTCACGGTCGCGCACAGGCACCCCACGCCCTGCTGGCGCATATCCACGGCCGCAGCATGCATATCGGGAGAGAATGCCAGATGACAATGCATGTCGAACAAATCGCAAGCCGCCATCGAAGCTTCCTTTCCCCATGCGCGCCCTTCTTATGCAACGATTCGTACTTTACACCATCAAAGAAGCGAGCGGTGCTGGTCAATTCCAGAAACGAAACGCCCGAGGGACGGGGCTATTGTTCGCTGAACTCGCCCACTTTCGCAATGGCGCGCAAAGCTTCGGCGGCCATCATCTGCCCCATGATAGGCGGCATGAAGGAGGCCGTCCCCAAATTCGAGCGCTCGGTACGCGGCGCGCCGGGGCGCACGGGCACGGGCACGGGCTGTTCGCAGGAATAGATCACGCGCAAATGCCGAATGCCCCGCTTGCGGCATTCCTTGCGCATGATTCGGCTTATGGGGTCGTTCACGGTTTCGTACAGATCGGCGGCCCGCAGGCATTCCGGCTGCAATTTATTGCCCGCCCCCATAGCGCTGATGAGGCGAATTCCGTTTTTCTCGGCAAATTCGGCGATGGCTATCTTCGTGGAGATGGTGTCTATGCAATCGAGCACGTAGTCGATTCGGCCATCGCATTCGGCGAGGCATTCCGCGTAAAGCTCCGCGATATTCTCGGCCAAGACGAAGGAATGCTTCGTGATTACCTTCACATCGGGATTAATGTCGGCGCACATCGCGGCCATGACGTCGATCTTGCGGCGGCCGATGGTGCTGCGAAACGCGATTGCCTGACGATTGATGTTGCTGGCGGCAACCACGTCGCGGTCGACGAGCACGAGCCGCCCAATGCCGCCGCGCACCAGGGCCTCCACGCAATTCGACCCCACGCCGCCAAGACCCAGCACCATAACGGTGGCGTCGGCAAGGCGCTCGATGCCCTGCGCGCCCATTATGCGCACAAGGCGCGAATTCGCGTCTTCGTCACCTGGGGCGGGTTTCGGCGGATCGACGGCAACGCCTTCGTAGCCTGCGTAGGTTTTCTGAGCTTCTTCCACAAGTGCTCGCTTTCGTTTCTCGGCGACGCCAAGGCGTCGGGGCGCATGACGTAGGCGATTATAAACCTACCGCGAAGGTCGATATATGCCCCGCGGCGATGGAGACATGGTCGTCATGGCGAACCGTGGGCCTCTTCGGAGGTTTTGCGTGGTCGCTTCGTGTAAGATAGCCGCTAAATAGGCAAATCGTTGCGCATGGCAAAAACCCACGCGCAGGCAATCACGCGAAGGAGCAAGCCGTGACCCAGGCATCGTCTTCCAGTTCCAGCCAAAAGGTTCTCGTATTCGATTTCGGAGCGCAATACGGCCAGCTCATCGCCCGCCGCGTGCGCGACCTGAACGTCTACTCCGAAATCGTGCCGTGCGATATATCAGCCGACGAGGTGCGGGAAATGAACGCATCGGCCATCATCCTTTCGGGCGGTCCCGCAAGCGTATACGCCGAAGACGCGCCGGGGATCGACCCCGCCATCTTCGATTTGGGCCTGCCTGTTCTGGGCTTTTGCTATGGGCATCAGATTACCGCCGTCACGCTCGGCGGCAAGGTTGGCCATTCCGAAGTAGGCGAATACGGAGCTGCCACGCTGCATGTTGCGGGCGGGGCGCTGTTCGAGGGAACGCCCAAGGACCAGACTGTCTGGATGAGCCATCGCGACGCGGTGAGCGAAGCGCCCGAAGGGTTCACGATAACGGCGAGCACCGACGTGTGCCCCGTAGCGGCCATGGAGTGCGCCGAGCGCCGCATTTACACGACGCAGTTCCACCCCGAGGTGAAGCACTCCGAATATGGGCAGCAGATGCTGAAGAATTTCCTGTTCGGCGTGTGCGGGCTTGAGGCCAGCTGGACCATGGACAACCTCGTGGAGACCATGACGGCCGACTTCCGCGCCAAGGTCGGAAGCGACCGCGTGATCCTGGCGCTTTCGGGCGGCGTGG
>CAVHFS010000033.1:0-21388 GCA_963635715.1 Subdoligranulum sp. CAG:314
TTTGGGGAATTAGCTCAGCTGGGAGAGCGCGGGCTTTGCAAGCCTGAGGTCAGGGGTTCGATCCCCCTATTCTCCACCATGAATTCGAGCCGGCCTGGGGTCGGCTTTTTTCGTATCGGGGCGGCCCCTTCAAAATACCCCCCTCTCGTATCGGTTTGCCTCGCTGCGCAAAATGCATTCGGTGTTTATTTGAGCTGCGCATTTTCCCAACGACATTCGATATTTCTATGGGAAAATGAAAAGATTGAAGGGAGGTGCGCATGGGCTTGTTCGGCAACAAGAAGAACCGAGATGACGAACGCGGTTTCGATCTGTTCGAAGCCGCTATCAAAGATGTCCCGGGGGTCGTGCAGGCGCTTGTGCGCGCATCCGATTTATACCCCGTCTATATTTCGAGCAATTTCTTCGCCACGTTTGGCGTAGAGCCCGAGCGCGTCGTCGATGACGTGGAAACGCTGTTGCGTTTCGTTCCCGAGGAAAGCCGCGCGCTGTATCGGCGCAGCTTGCGCGACTGGGATCGCACGTCTCCGCTTTCGTTGGTCATCGATTACCAAAGGCCTCATGCGGTTTGCGACCTGCAGCATTTTCGCCTTTCCCTCGCGTCCGTGCTTTCGGGTGAGTATATTCTCGTGAGCATGGTCGATGTGACTTCGGAGGCGAGCTCTCACGAGGAACTTGCCTCGCAGCGGGATTCGGCCGTGCTCGCCGCCGAATCGCGCATCGATTTCCTCAATCAGATGAGCCACGAGATTCGCACGCCGTTGAACGGCATCAAGGGCATGATTGGCTTGGCTCGCGACCATGCGGCCGATGCCGAGCGCCTGGCGGACGACCTGGCTCGCGCCGAGGACCTTTCGAACTACCTGCTCGAACTCGTCAACGACATGCTCGACATGGGGCGTCTGTCCAATGGGCGCGTCGAGCTTGAGTCGCTTCCTTTCGATATGCGCCTTGTGGCGTCGGAGATTCGCGATATGTTCGAAAGCCAGGCCGCCGAAAAGGGCCTTTCCTATACGGTGAAAACCGAGCATTGCGAAGATGTGTACCTGCTCGGCGACCGCATGCGCCTCAATCGCGTCATCGTGAATTTCGTGTCCAATGCACTGAAGTTCACCGACAAGGGCGGCTCGATTGAGGTCGTCTTCCGCGAGATGTACACCTCGGGCGAGCGCGCGAACTACATGATTCGCGTGCGCGACACCGGCAAGGGGATGGACCCGCGCTTCGTCGACCGAATCTTTAAGCCCTTCGAGCAGGAAGACCGCACCATCGCCCGCCGCTATGGCGGCACCGGCCTGGGAATGCCTATCGCGAATGCGCTCGTCGAGCTTATGGGCGGCGAAATCGTCGTCGACACCGAGCTTGGCCGCGGAAGCGATTTCACGACGTACATTCCCTTCGATATCGCGAGCGAATCGCAGATAGATAAGCTGCGTTCGCGTGGCGAAACCCTCGAAACGAAGGCCGAGGCCCCCGCGCGCAAGGTGGAATACGCTTTCGAAGGCCGAAAATTCCTCATGGCCGAAGATAACGAGATCAACTCCACGATCGCGATCGAGATCTTCTCGAAACTCGGCGCTCGGGTCGACGTGGCCGAAGACGGCCCCGTGGTAATCGAGATGTTCGAAAACTCGGCCCCAGACGAATACGACGCCATTCTCATGGATATACAGATGCCCACCGTCAATGGCTGGGAAGCCGCCAGGCGCATTCGCGCGCTCGATCGCCCCGATGCGAAAACGGTGCCCATCATTGCGCTGTCGGCGAACAACTACACGGAAGACGCGCGCAACTCGCGTGCGGCCGGCATGAACGGCCATGTTGGAAAACCGCTCGATTACCTCGAGCTTCAGGCGCAATTGGCTGCGGCCGTTGCGGAATCGACCCTCAAAGGAGCGAACTCGTGATCGTCGAACAATCCAAAGCAATCGTTTCCGAAGTCGGGCGTGCCCTGCTTGGCAAGCGCGACGTAGTTGAGAAAGTGCTCATGGCCATTTACGCCGGCGGGCACGTGCTGCTCGAAGACGTGCCGGGTACGGGCAAAACCACGCTCGCCCTCGCGCTTTCCAAGGTGCTCGACCTGGATTACAAGCGCATCCAATTCACGCCCGACACCATGCCCTCCGACATCACGGGCTTCTCGATGTACGATAGGGATGCCTCCCAAATGAAATTCACCTGGGGAGCGGTCAACTGCAACTTGCTGCTCGCCGACGAGATAAACCGCACCTCGGCGAAGACCCAGTCGGCTTTGCTCGAGGTCATGGAGGAGCTTTCGGTTACCGTCGACGGCGTGACGCGCGCCGTGCCCAAGCCGTTCGTCTGCATTGCGACGGAAAACCCGATCGGCTCAATTGGCACGCAGCCTTTGCCCGACAGCCAGCTCGACCGCTTTATGGTGCGTCTCTCCATCGGCTACCCGAGCGATGCCGACCAAATCGATATCCTGAAGGCGAAGCGCTATACGAATCCGCTCGACGATATCGAGGCGAAGATAACGCGCGACAATTTGCTCGAGATTCAGAACTTCCTGGGCAACGTGCAGGTTGCCGATAGCGTGCTCGACTACATAGTGCGCCTCTGCGTTCGCACGCGAGAACTCGATTTGGTCGAACTCGGCGTAAGCCCGCGCGGCGTGCTGGCGCTCACGCGCATGGCGAGGGCGTGCGCGCTTATGCGCGAGCGCGATTTCGTCACGCCCGAAGACGTGCGCGAGGTTTTCCCCGCCGTATGCGCCCACCGATTGGTGCTTCGTCCGCAGGCGCGCATCGAATCGATTACCGCGAACGACATCTTGCAGCAGGTTGCCGACGAGGTGCAAGCTCCCTCCATGGGCCAGGCCCGCGGCAAGCGATAAGACGAGCTCGGGACGAGGATGAACAGAAACAGGATCATATGCGCTGTGGCATGCGTGCTCTTGGCGGGCGCGTTCTTCGTCACGGGCAGTCCCTCGGCGCTCGCCGCCGCGCTCGTCATCTTCCTCCTTCCGGGAACGAGCGTGATTGCTTCGCGATCGTTGGCCTCGAGCGTGAATCTATCCTTCTCCCACAAATCGTCGTGCGCGGTTGGGCAACCCATTCAGATGGAGGTCGTCATCTCGCGCCCGCGGTTGTTTCGCAGTCGCATCGAACTGCTGTTTTCGTGCCACAACGCGCTTACGGGCGTCACGGACGAAGTTCCCGTCACGATTTTTCCCTCCCTCGACAAGACCGAGCGCTTTGGTTTTGCCCTTGAGAGCGAATGGTGCGGCGCGGTGTCCGTGAGCTTGGTTTCGGCGAAGATGGGCGATACGTTCGGGTTTTCGCTGATAGAAATCCCCATGCCTTCCTATGCGTCTTCTTATGTGGTCTACCCTCCGGTTTCCGAGATAGACGTTCGCCTTCTGCATGCGGCCGCCGTTGACGACGCGGGGTGCGCCTTCGACCCCTATCGGCCGGGAAGCGACAGAACCGAAGTCTTCGACATTCGTGAGTTCGGCGAGAACGATTCGCTGAAGGCGGTCCATTGGAAGGTTTCGGCCCGCTTCGACGACCTTATGGTGCGCGAGGCGTCGCGACCGACCAATTTGGACGTCGAGGTCGTCTGCGGCGTGTTGATGCGCGATGCGGACGAGGGCTCGGTGAACGGTGGTCTCTCGGCGCTTGCGTCGGTGAGCCTTTCGATGCTTCGCCAGGGCATAGGGCATTGCGTGACCTTTTTCGATTCGGGGGCCATTGTTCGCATGCCCGTGGAATCTCGGACCAATTTCGACGCCATGCTCGATACGCTTGTGACGACGCCCCTGCCAAGCGAGCGGGAAATCGCCTCGGCGTTTTCTGCTCGAACCCGACGCCTCGCCGCGAAAACGGTGCTCGTATGCAATTCGACGCCCAACGATTCGTGCGATCGCCTCGCCGCCGAAACCGATTTGTCGGTGCTGGTTGTGGGAAGCGAAGCGCCCATGGCCTCATCGTCGATGCGCTCATATAGGGTCACTTCGCTATCGTCCGATCACTTGTCCGATTCGGTGAAGAATTTGGAGCTCTAGCCCGTGGATGCGATGCGTGCGACATATCTTGGCGAACATGGCGCGGATGCCGCTGCGGAAGCGCAGGGCTTTTCGGGCGTTGCCCATGATTTTGCCCGCGTTGCCGCACTGTCTGTGCCGGCGATGCTTGGCTCATGGTTGTTTCCGCTCGTATTTTGGTATTGCTCGGCGCTTCAGGCGAATGTCGCCATGCTGTGCGCGGGAAGCGCTACGGCTTTCGCGCTCGGCATTGCGAATCATTTCTCGCCTTTATGGAAGAAGCGCTCCACGATTGGTCTTGCGGCCATCGCCGTTGCGTCGTGCGTTCTGATCCTGGCTGTTCCCTCGGCGAGGGAGGGGGCATTTTCGTTTGCGAATGCCGCCATATCGGGCTATGACGACGCTTTCGCCTCGTATGTTCCCCTGGTCGCATCGGGCAATGTGGGTGCGAACTCCATCGTATTCGGCCTGCTCGTTGGCGTGCTTTCCGGCCTTGTATCGTGGCGTTTGTCGAAATCCCACCTCAACGGAGTCTTGGTGCTCGCCACTGCGCTTTTGGGCGGAATTTCCATCAGAATCGATCTCGGCTATGGCGGCATCGCTGTGGCGCTTGGCGTTGCCGTGTGGCTTACCGCCTGCCGATTCAGCCAACTGAAGCATGCCTCGTTTTCGGCTTCGGTCCTTCTGACCATTGCCGTCGTCGTGCTCGTCCTCTGTTCGGCCATATTCGCCATTCGATACGTCGTCTATCCTCCCTCCTCTTCGATTGAGGGGGCGAAAGGCTCCATTGAGCAGGCGATTGACGAGTTGCGCTACGGCGACGATTCCCTGCCCGAAGGTGATATGCTCGCGGCTTCTTCGATGAACGAAGGCGACGACGATTGTCTGGAAATCGAATTCGATCGGCTGCCGCAAAACGAGCTTTTGCTGCGCGGTTTCGTGGGCTCCGATTTCAGCGAAGCGTCTTGGTCGCCGCTCGGCCATACCGCCTACGAAGGCCAGTGGTACGGCATGGCTTCCTGGCTGCTCTCGCAAGATTTCGTGCCGGCGTTTCAGCGAGCCTCTTTCGACGACGCGGTTGCCGCCGTGCGGCAATCTTCGGTCGAATCCGTCAATGCGCAGGTGAGCAACCTGCGAGCCGATGCGCGCTATCTGTATGTTCCCTACAGCGTGCGCAGCGTGAGCGGCGCTTCTCGCCTCGATCTGGACGGCTCGCTTATCAACGAGGGGCTTGGCGTTCGCTCGTATAGCATGTCGGTCGACGACGTTTCGGCATCGGACGCCATCGCCGACGCTTCGTTTTTGCAAGGCTCGTCAAGCACGTACGCCTCCGCCGAAAGCGTGTTCTCCGCGTTCGCCCATGACAACTACCTGGGAATTTCCGACGAAGAGCGCGAGGCGGTAACGGAGCTTATCTTCAATCCCGAAACCTGGGATTCTTCGGCTGCGCAGGGCGATTACGCCGTGATCAGCCGCGTTCGCACAATGCTCGAAACGCTTGCGAGCACGACGAAAAACGTTTCGCAGCCGGCGTCGGACGAGCCGTTCTGCCAGTGGTTTTTGGGCCAGGAGCACAAAGGCAACTCGGCTTATTTCGCCACGGCGGCAACGCTCGCGTTTCGCTCGCAGGGCATTCCCGCGCGCTATGTTGAGGGGTATCGCATCGGGCAAAGCGAACTTTCCCAGGCGGCGAGCGGCGATGGCACGGTGAAGGTGGGCGCGGCTCAAGCCCATGCGTGGTGCGAGGTATATCTCGAAGGCGCTGGCTGGACTCCCGTGGAGGTCACGCCTGGTTTCTACAAGCAGACGCTCCAGGTGGATTCGCTCATCGACGTGGGCGAGGCGTATAGCAACGGAAACGAAGACACTGCCGCCGACGGCGAAAGCGTCGCTGGCGCCTATGAGGAGAAGGAGCTTCAGGAAAGCGCGAGCTCGGTTGCGCCGCTTTACATTGTCGCGATAATTGTCGCGGCGCTTCTCCTTGCGGCGGTGTGCGCAATTGTGGCGGCTTTCGTCCAAAGGGCGATTCGCATTGCGCTGCGCAATTCGAGCATGGCGAGCGAAGACCAGTCGGTATGCATTCCTGCGATGTATAGGCACTTGTCTTCAATCATGAGGGAAGGCTGCGAGGAATTTGAGGCCGATCGCCCGCTCGATTGCGCAACCTCATTCGAGCGCAGCTTCCCAGGAATCGACTCCATGGAATATGCCCGAGCAATCGAGCTTTACCAGGCGCATGCTTTCGGCATGCGAGAGCTGCGGCCCAATGAGCTGCGCACCTTGCGGCGTTTCAATGAGCGCCTGCATGCGGCGCTCGCTCAGCCGAAGGGGCTGGCAGGCGCTGCGATTCGCCGCTTTGTAAAGGCTCTTTAGGAAGGGGAGGGCGAATATGAACCGCGAGCGGAAACAATCAAAAAGACTCGCTGCCGCCGTGGCGGCCGTTGTCGTCGTGGGCGCATTCGGTGCCTGGACCGTCGCCCTTTCGCAAAGCGGGGTCGAATTCGACCCCGGCCAGTTCATCTCGAACTACAGTCGCGGCTCCCAGCAATCGCAGCAGGGCTATCAGGCCGTTCAGACGGAATCCGACGCGCAGGCGAATCGCCACGACGAATATTCGGAGAGCGGTGAACAGAGCACCCAGGCCAACAATTCGAACGAAGATGCATTCTCCAATGCCCCGATTGACGGCCAAAGCGGAAGCGCGGCCTACAATGTGGTCGACGGGGCCCAGGGAAGCGTCAACACGATAGGCGGTGATGGCTCGCAATCGGGCGCCGCGGCGAATTCGACGGGGCCCGTCGAGAACGGCGGCAGCGGCGCCGGCGGCGATTCGGGCAACAATTCAGGAGGTAATTCTGGCGGGAACTCCGGCGGTTCGGATGAGCCCAACGTGAACCCATCGGTGGATCCGACGCCGAATTCCTACAAGGTTTTGTCCAACGACCCCCTTGCCTCCAAGACCAACGACGGAATATCGGAGGGCACAATCGCCTTCGTTCCCGCGGGCAACGATGGCGGCAGGTTGGCGGATGTTGAAGCGAGCGACCTTGAGGTCACCATCGTCGCGAGTAATGACAATCCCCTGTACAACGGCCAAAAGCTCGATTCGTGGACGATTTTCTGCTCGCTTCTGACCACGTTCGGCTACGACGGCGACCTCTACCAGTGGACATGCACGAAAGACCAGTTCGAGACGTATCCCTATTTCCGCATTGTCTCGTGGAAGACGGTCAGCGGCTTGGAAAACCCTGAGCTTTGCCCGAGCGAAGACCTCGAGATAACCGTTGAGTACCGGTGCAATACGTCGACCGATTACGCAAGCGAAACCGTCGTGATAACCCCGAAAGAGTCGTGCGCGTTCGTGGTGAGCGACGCCCTCGACGATTCGGGCGAACCTTTGGTTCTGTATAAGTGCGTCAATTCGACCGTCAACCTGATTGACGGAAGTACCCAAGAGGCACTGCTCAGGCAGACCGGCCGCCTGCGCGACGACGACACGATCAGCGAGCTCCTGCTTGGCTGGAAGGAAGGCAGTACGCCTCTGAACTGGTTCTATTCGCTGAGTGCGGGCCGGCATGTAATCCAACCCGCATCGTTCGCGCAAATCGACGAGGGCTATAAGGTCTATTTCCAGTCGTACCACTTGACAAGCGACTACCAAAGAGACGTCGTGAACGGCGTTTTCTGCAGGCTGCAGACGCTTACCGATGCCGACGACTATCTGTATGAGCAAACCACCGATGCCGACGGCAATATCACTGCGCTGAAGCTCAGCGTTCCCGAGGGCGTTCAGGCGATTGACGACCGCAGAACGGGCAACGACACAGACTCCCGGCTTACGCTCGTTGTTTTGTCGGATATAGAAATACCGAGCTCCGTGCTCTATATAAATGTAAACGGCCCCTTCCGAGTTGAGGAGGCCTACTCGGTCGCGCAGGACAACCTCGTCTACGCATCGAACAGCCAGGGAATCCTTACGAGCAAAGACGGCACTCAGTATCTGGGCATTCCCACGTCGATGACCGAAGTCGACGTTCCTTCGGGTGTCACGACGGTGAAGATTCCCGAGGCCAATCGCATCGAGACTTTGCGAATCCATGGCACCGACGGCTCTTCCCCGCAGGTTGATGTGGGAAATCTTAACGATGCCACGATCGTCGTGGACGACGACATCTTCGAAGAGTTTGTCGAGCAGAATCATGCTGCGCTCGAGGGCGATTCGTTCATTTCGTTGGCGAAGGCGTCGAACCCCGACGTGACGTATGTCTGCTCGGGCGGCATGGTCTATTCCGAGGAAGAGGTTGAGCTTGCGCTCGATTGCGGCGTTGACACGGCGTTTTTGCAGTTGCCCCATACCATTAAAGAAGGGGCCTTCAGCGGAAACTCCAGCTTCAAAACCATCGTGCTGTTCGATGACGGCGATTTCGTCTTCGAAGACGGCAGCCTGGCGAACAGCAGCGTAAACACCATCGTGTGCGTGACCGAGGAACAGTACGACTACGTGAAATCTCGCCTGGCGGCGGCTGGCGCGCCCGATGCGCACGTAGAGTTCGCGGACGCGTCGCAAGAGGAATACTTCTACTACGTCGATGCGCAAACCGGCAAAGTGACGCTTCTTTCCGACCAGGGCTTCGCGAAAGAGACCTTCGACGGAACGCTTACAACGGAAGATGGCGAAATGCTCGAGGTGAACGCCGTTTCCTCGTACGCGTTCTCGGGCGACACCGAGCTCAAATGGGTCAACCTTGGGCAAAGCGTGACCGAGATAGGCGCCGGCGCCTTCCATAACTGCACGTCGCTGCAGGGCGTCTTCATCTCTACCGAAGAGGCGGTCACCGTGGAGGCCGATGCCTTCGACGGCTGCGAGAACCTCGGGTTTATCGCTTCGCGCTCGAAAGAGGGCAATTTTGCCGACCAGGGCAATGTGGGCGCCGAATGCGCATGGTATTCGCCCGTGGATGCGGCGGGTTACAACCCGACCTTCATGAAAATCAGCGGCGTCGAGGATTTCCTGGTCTTGCCGCAAAGCGACGGAAGCCTCGTTTTGTACGGCACGTTTGTGGAAGACGATGGCCAGCTCGACATTCCCCGCATCGTGCTCGGCAGCGGTACGCTGTATTACGGCACCATCGTGCTTCCCTCGACCGTGATGGAGATATACAGCAACGCGTTCGCGGGCCTGCAGGGCGATTTCGATATGGACTGGTCTTCGGCCGAAAGCCTCGCGTGGATCGATTCTCAGGCGTTTGCGAAGTCCGCGATTTCGGGGTCCATCGAGATAGGCTCTTCCGAGCAGAGGGCGGAAAGCGTCACCATCGGCAAATATGCCTTCGATACCTGCCCGGAAATCGAGTCGGTTTCTATCTTCGCCGAAGATTTCTGCGTAAATGGCTACGCTTTCACCAACTGCCCATCGCTGCGAAGCGTTGAGCTCGACGCTTCGCAAAGCGGCACAATAGGGGCGTCTGCCTTCGCCGAATCGAACAACTTGACGAGCATCTCTTTGCCGGGCGATGCCGTTTCGTCTTTGACGCTCGAATCCCCAGGGATATCGTTCTTCTTCAACGGACATTGGGACGTGGACGAAGAGGCCGACGTAATTTCGCTTAATGTGCCCGAGGCCCTTAAGCGGCAATATCTTGAAGCGTGGGTTTACTACTACGTGGGCTACTACAGCTACGATTCGTATTACAGCGCCGTTTACGACGACCTATATTTCGACAACCTCATGAACCGCCCCGATGACCCGGTTCCGTCTGAAAGCGAAATACGCGCGAAGATGGCCGAAGACCTCCTGGTGCCCGAGAATCGTCTGCGTCGCATGATGGACATGCCCGAAGTCGAGGGCTCGACGATCATCTCGAACGAGACGGTCGAGGCAAACGGCTGCACCTTTACGGTGAACGACGCCGGCGTTACGCTGACGAGCGTGCCGAGCGATTCGGTGGATGCCGATTTGGATAAGCTTATTCCCGATGAGTACGCGAACGTGAAATTGGGCACCGATGCGTTTGCCAACTGCCCATCGCTTCGTTCGGTGAATATCGGAACCAAGATCGGCTCCATCGAAAACAACGCCTTCGTCGGCCACGATGGGGTAAGCGTTACGCTGCCGTCGTCCGGCGTTCCCACGCTCGATGGTGGGCTGGAGACATCGCCGTTCACCTTCGGCGCCGAGATATCGCTCGTTGTGGCGAGCGATGCGCAAACCGCCTATCTCGAAGCTTGGCCGATGGGCTGTCTTGGTTTCGCCGACAAGGACTCGTTCGAGGACCATGTTATGTGGGATATCTATTTCGAGCATGTATGGGACGACCTCGACGAAGCTGGGTGGGATGAGCTCGTGAATGTCCCGCTCATGACTCAGGAGAATTATGTGCGCTCCCTTATGGGCTTGCCGCAAATCGAAAGCACGAGCGATTTGGCGTATCGCTACGATGTGAGCGGGTTGGTTATCGACTGGTAATTGCGGGGGAGGCCAAAACCGTTTCGCCGCTCAATGCCGAAACGGTCTCTTGGCCTCCATAAGCGCTCGTCGATGTTGCAATCGCCTCATCGAACTGCTAAGTTCGAAAACTGTCTTCGCTATTTATTTTGGGGGACGGCATGTAAGGCAGGTTTCGCGAAAGGAAGCTCATTTTCATGAATCCTGACAACAGCCATAGCGGCATAACGAGGGCTCAGGCTCTCGAAGAGGTTGCCCGGCTGAAGAAGATATACGCCGATGTGCGTCTTATCGACGCAGATGGGCTCAAGAAGGCGAAGTGCCTGTTCTTCGAAGAGGGCGTGTGCATGCGCCAGGTTTGCGCCAAGGTGCTCGACGATGGGCGGGAGCGCACGAGCGTGCTGCGTATCGGCGATGAGGCCAACAGGGCGACGGCGCGCTATGTTGATGTCGAAGGCATCCCCAACGTGCTCGTTTATGTTGAGCAGATAAACCCCGCCGAAGACGGCCCCATCGATAAAGAGATAATCTACCATGACGCCCTCTCGGGGGCATTCAACCGCCGCTTCTTTGAAGACGAGCTTCGCCATCAGCGGCTTTATGCGGGAGTCGCCCTTATCGACCTTGACGATTTCAAAATCGTCAACGATACGCTCGGGCACCATGCGGGCGACATGGCTATCAAGGCCGTCGTGGGCTCTATTCTTCGCTGCGTGCGCGATTCCGACATGCTCGTTCGCTATGGCGGCGATGAGTTCGTGCTGGTCATGCCCAATATAAGCCAGGATGTCTTCGTCAAACGCCTGCATGCCGTTTCCGAGGCGGTCCGCAAAACGACCGTTCCCGGCTACGACCAGGTATCGCTGTCCATTAGCGTTGGCGGAGTCATGCTCAATGGCGGCCCGGTTGAAGAGGCGGTTCAAAACGCCGATCGCCTTATGTATCGCGCCAAGCAGCGCCACAATATGGTGATGACCGATTTCGAGGGCGAACCGTCTGATGACGAAGGCTCCCAGCGGCCGCTGCTGCTCATCGTGGACGATTCATCCATGAACCGCGACATCCTTGCCGAGATGCTTCGGGATGAATATGAAATCGTGCAGGCCAAAAACGGCAAAGAGGCGATTTCCGCGCTCGAGGAATACGACAAGTCGATCTCCCTCATGCTTCTCGACATCATCATGCCCGAGATGGACGGCTTCGAGGTGCTCTCCGTCATGAACCGTCGCGGCTGGATAGAAGACATTCCCGTCATCATGATTTCCAGCGAGGATTCCAACGATTCGGTGCTGCGTGCCTATGAGCTGGGCGCTTCCGACTATATTGGCCGCCCTTTCGACGGCCGTGTGGTGCGCCAGCGCGTAAGCAACGTCATGCGCCTCTATATTCGTCAGAGGCGCCTGTCGTCCCTTCTGGCGGAGCAGTACAACGAACGGGCAAAGAGCAGCAACGTGCTCGTGAATATCATGGGCGGTGCTATGGAGCTGCGCAATGGCGAAAGCGGCCCGCACGTGCTGCATGTGCGCAACCTAACCGAAATCCTGCTCGATAAGCTTATGCGCAAGACCGACCGCTACGAGATCTCGGGCGTCGATCGCGCCACCATCGTCATGACCTCGACGCTGCACGATATCGGAAAGCTCGCCATTCCCGACAATATCCTGAACAAGCCGGGAAGGCTCACCGCCGATGAGTTCGAAATCATGAAGACGCATACGACACTTGGCGCCGAGATGCTCGAGCGGCTGAATATGTATACCGACAACCAGCTGCTGCTGCAAACGGCGCACGACATTTGCCGATGGCATCATGAGCGCTGGGATGGAAACGGCTACCCAGATGGGCTGAAAGGTGATGAGATTCCCATATCTGCCCAGGTGGTGAGCTTGGCCGATGTCTATGATGCCCTTACGAGCGAGCGTGTATACAAAAGCGCCGTGAGCCACGAGACCGCCATGAAAATGATCATGAACGGCGAGAGCGGCGTCTTCAATCCGCTGCTTTTGGAATGCCTCGAAGAAGTAAGCGAGCGGGTGAAGCAGGAGCTCGACTCCTCTGCGATTGACCCCCCCCTCTCTTCAATGTATATGAGTAATAGGAGAATGAGCAATGAAAACGCTTGAGCAAGCCTATAAAGAAATCGGCGCCGATTACGAGGGCGTTGTGAAGCGCCTGATGGGCGACGAAATGCTAGGCCGTTTCGTTCGGAAATTCTTCGACGATTCGAGCTTCGGCGGCCTGAAGGCGGCTTTGGAAGCCTCCGATGTGAAAGCCGCATTCATGGCTGCGCATACTCTGAAGGGCGTATGCCAGAGCCTTGGTCTGACCAACATCTTCGTTCCTGCCAATGAGCTTACCGAAGTTTTGCGCGCCGAGACCCTCGAGGGCACACAGGAGCTTTTCGCTAACGTCGAGCTCGAATACAACAAGTCCATCGACACTCTTAAGGAGTGCTTCTAAGGACAGGGTCGCCGGGCAAGGCAGCCTGGCGCTTCTGCGGCTCTGTCGTTTGCCGCGTTGCTTGCTGCCGCCTCAATCCCCTCGGTTCGCCGCATTGCTCGAGGTCGCGCAATTCTCTTCGGCCCATCGCGTGTCGAGCGTCTGCTTCGCGGCGGCACTCAGGCAAAAGAAAAGCCCAGCATGCTGGGCTTTTCGTGCGTTGTCGGGGGGGTTAGAGCCCTTCGGCCTCGAAGCGTCGCAGCAGCGCCTCTTGGTGGTTCGCGTAGCGCAGCGCGGTCTCTTTGGTGATCTTTCCCTCTTTGAAGGCTGCGAACAGCGCCTGGTCGATGGTCTGCATGCCCGACTTTGTGTTCGACGCGATAACCGAATCTATCTGGTATGCCTTCTCTTCGCGAATGAGATTGCGAATGGCGGTGTTCATGAGCATGATCTCGAAGATGGGGACCATGCCTCCGTCGATAGCGGGGACGAGCTGCTGGCTCACCGTGGCCTGGAGCGCCATGGAGAGCTGGATGCGAATTTGGCGCTGCTGGTTGGGCGGGAAGGCGTCCACGATGCGCTCGACGGTGTCGGCCGCGCTGCGGGTGTGCAGCGTCGAAAGCATGAGCTGGCCCATTTCAGCGGCATTCACCGCAGTCGAAATGGTGTCGGCGTCGCGCATCTCTCCCAGCAGGATAACGTCGGGGCTTTCGCGCATGGCCGAGCGCAGCGCCTCCGAAAACGTCGCGATATCGGTGGGAATCTCGCGCTGGGTCACGATGCATGTGCCGTGGCTATGCACATACTCGATGGGGTCTTCCATGGTGATGATATGCCCTGTGCGCGTGTGATTCATGCGGTCCACGAGGCATGCCAGCGTGGTGGATTTGCCCGAACCAGTAGGGCCCGTCACAAGCACCATGCCCTTGGTTATGTCGGCGAGCTCCATAACCTGGTCGGGAATGCCCATTTCGGCGGGGGTTGGCAGACCGAACGGAATCACGCGAATCACGGCGCCGTAGGAGCCTCGCTGGCGGAAGATATTCGCGCGGAAGCGGCCCACGCCCGCCACGGCGAAGCTGAAGTCATCGTCGTGGTTCATGCTGCGCTCGAAGGGCTCTATGTCGCGGTGGGCGAGCGCGTAGATGGCGCTGACGTATTCTTTGGTGTCGGCGGGCATGAGCGGAGCCGAGTCGGTGCGTATATGCTGGCCAGCCGTCGCATACGACAAAGGCAGGCCCGCGTTGATGAACACGTCAGACGCTTTAACGTCGATCATCTCTTTAAGCAGGTTTTGAAGTTGCATGGGTTGTGTCTCCTTGCTCGTCGTCTTCGTCGTTTAATTCGTCCAGAGCGTTTCCGTGTTCGAATCTTGCACGGTGATAAATTTCCACTCGGTAATCGTTGCTTTTCCTTTTTGCGTATTCATGAGGGCATTCAAGGTTTTGCCGCTTGGCGCCGACACCGTTATCGAGATGAGCGACCCCTGCGCGGTTGCCGACACCGAAAGGTCTTCGTCCGATTGAGCTTGCGCTGCCGTGGCTATATCGTCGGCATCTGATTGCGAGAGCCTGTTCGTGCTTTTGAGCTTTTCGTCGATCGCGGCGAGCGCGCGATGCCCGCAAGAGTCGATGGCGTAGGTCTCGGTGGTTGCCTGGGCCTCGCGGTTCGCCAGGGTGCTTTGGGCATGGGCGCTTGTGGCGCAAAGCATGGCAAGCACCGCCAAAAGCAATGCGGCAATAAGAGTGACCAGGCTCGATGGTCCAATGCGAACGCCGTGTGCCTTCTCCATTTAGGCATCACCGCCTTGTTCGTATGTGCTCACTTGAAGCGAATAGGCCTCGCCGAGCTCGTCTGACACCGTGATGGTCGCGGTGTAGAGCGCTCCTTGGCCGGCGCTTTCGGTTTTCACGTCGCAGCTCACCTGGAAGCGTTCGGTTCCATGCGCGGCAACGCCCGCGCCTACGGTGTCGCCTTTGGCCACAGCTGCGGGCGACGCTTCGAATTCCTCCGCGGCGGCACTCGCCACCTGGCAGGCGGTCGAAAGTCTGCTGGCTTCAGAAGATGCCGAGGTAGAGGCTCCGAAGGCCTGCACGAAAATCGCGATGGCGGCTACCAGGAAAAACAGCAGCACCATGGCCTCTACCAAAAATGCCGTGTTGTTGCGGCTAACCTGTTTTTGCGCCTTGCTAGGCATTCGCTCCACCCCCTTGCGCGCTACGGAGCGCCACCTCGGAGGTGCCGCTATCGGTGGTCACGGTCAAAAGCCCATGGCTGTAGGCGAAATCGAAGGTGCCCGATTGTACGACCGCGGTCGCCTTCTCGGGGGTGTAGGCGCTGCCTTCGATGCTGTATTCCTGCAGCACTTCGCCCTGGTAAAGGTAGAATCGCGTTTCGTAGGTTCCCGTCGAAAGCTTCTCGACAATCACGAGCGAGCGCCCCTCGGGGCCTTCGCCGACGGCTATTGCGCCCGTGGCGTCGTTGGCATGCACGGCATTGCATATGAGCGCGGCGCCTTGGCGCTGGGAATCGCTTTGCGCCGTGCTTTCCGAGATGCTCTTATACACAATCACGCCGCTGATGAGGCCCAAAAGCAGCACGACGAAAAACACGCCGAGCACGATCGACGGGAAGATGCGCTTTACGCTAAAGCCTTCTTGCTCTTGTAAGCCCAGATGGGCGACCGACGCGAGTGCCTTCGTCTGGTCCATTTCGAGGATTTCGCGTTCCCTGCTCATCGCGGCGTCACCACCACGGTTGGCATAACGTTGTCGGCGAAACTTTCGTAAGACACCACGTAGTCGTCGTGGTTGACGGAAACGCCGTAGTAGCGCTCCAGATGCTCAAGGGAATTCGGGTAGCTTCCCTCGATGGCGCAGCACTGCTTGGCCGCATTCATGATGCTTTCGCGCAGCGCCGCCGCGCCCTGTTCGCGCGCATTGTTTTGGACCGCGCCGAAAATCGCCCATGCCGCAATGAGCAGCGCCGCAATTGCGCAGGCGGCCGCGATGCGGATTTTGCGCCTGCGTTTGAGCTGCTGGTCTGTTACTTCGTGGAACATGGCGCGCCTTACGCGATCGATCCCATGATGCCGATGAGCGGCAGCATCACGGCGATGAGCGTGGCGCCAACGGCCACGGTAAGAAACGCCGCGAGCGTCGGCTCGATGCTATCGATTGCCAAGTCGAGCTGGGAATTCGCGTCTTCGAAGAAAATGTCCGAAAGCTGGTTGAGCACCTCTTCGGTGGAGCCCGACCGCGTGAACATCAAAAGCATGCGTCCGTATATGGGCTCGAAGATTTCGTTTTCGACGATCGCCTGACCCAGGCTGCGCGGGTTGTCGAGGTCGTTCATACTCGCGAGGGCCGCCTGGAGCTTTTTCTTCAGCTCGGGGTGGTCGACGGTCTCGACCGCCTGACGCATGGCCGATTCCTCCTGAACGCCCGACGCCACAAACGCCGAAAGGGCGGTTGTGAACCGCGAAAGCGCCAGCTGATACATCGCTTGGCGCGTTGAGGGGAGCTTTTCGAACAGGCGCATCACGCGTATGCGGCCCGACTCGTTATGGGCGAGCCCCCAAATCACAAGCGCCACGATGGTCGCTACGAGCACGACCGCGAGGGCGACCCAGCCAATGACGACCGACGCGCCCACCATGGAAAACGAGCCGGCGGTAAGCGAGCCCGACATGTTGTCGTACGTGCTCGAGAACACGGGAAGAATCCAGATGACGGTAAAGGCCAAAATGACGCTCATCACGCACAGAAGCGCGGCGGGATACCCCACTGAATTTCGCAGCTTCGAAAACGAGCGTCGCTCGCTTGCATAATAGTGGCCAAGGCTGCGCAGCACGCGCTCGGTGCGGCCCGACGCCTCGCCCACGTTCACCATTTCAACGGCGTAATCGGGGAACGCCTTGCTGTGCCCCATAGCGCTTGCAAGGTTTTCGCCGGCTACGAGATGTCTGTAGACCTCGTCGCAGACGCGCTTGAAATGCGATTGCTCGCGGTTTTCAGAGAGCATATGAACCGCTTCGTCGGTTTGTATGCCGGCGGCGAGCATGGTTGCGACGCTATTGCAAAAAGCGCTGATGGCGCTGCTATCCAATAGTTTTTCTGCCATTGGTTTCTCCTGGTTTCCATTGAGGCCTGCATGCATTGTCGCATTAAAATGGGCAAATGTCGCGGTTTTATCGGCATTTGTTGCCCGCGCCCTGATTATTCATAGAGGCGGTTCGCTTTTCGCGCGGGGCTTTGCGTCCAGCGGGAGCTGCGGCCGGGCCCTCATTTTCGGCGTGTGCATCGTATTGCCAGCATTGCTATCTTCTCAGTACACGTATCTGTCGGTGTAGCTTTTGCCATTGCCGACGTTTTCCGTGGAGCCGCCCGCGGCGAAGGTCAGATCAACGCGGCTCCAAGTGTTCGCCTCCACGCTGAACTGTGCGCTTTTCCAGGTTCCATCGATATAGACCATGATCCAAGCGTGATAGATGTCTCCTGGCGACACGTAGCCGGTCACGATTTTCGTGGGGATGCCCTGGCTGCGAAGCATCGCCGCCCCCAGACTTGCGTAGTCGAAGCAGATGCCCGACCCGCTTGAGAGCGTTTCGTCGGGGTCGGGAACGTAGCCGCTTACTGTTTTGAGGCTCGCCGCCTTTTCGTCGTCGTAGGAGATGTTCTTGACTATCCACTCGCAGACGGCGCTCACGGCATCGGCCTGCGTGGCCGCGCTGCTCACCAGCTCGCGGGCCTTGGCAACGCATGCGCTGCTCTCGGCGAAGTTGCAAAAAACGTTGGGGCGCAAAAACGGCGCGAATTCGCTGGTAAGCGTTACGTCTGCCTGGCTGCTGAAGAGCTCGATGTAGTTATTTCCCGAGGTATTTTGCATGATGCGAAAGGTATAGCTGCCATCGCCGAAGGTGAGCGGGCACACGATGGGAGTGCCGTCGTTGGGCAAATCATAATTTGCACTGTACTGACCAGCGTTTATTTGGAATTTAAGCGATGCCTGGCTCGTTGCGGCTGCGCCGACGAAGCCATCTGCCACCTGGGAGACGTCGATGCTCGCCGCACCGCTGGAGACTGCGGCCTCGGCGTTGAAGGCTGCGGGCGTTATTGACGATGGGGCGACGAACTCGGCGCCGCTTGTGGTGGAGCCCTCTCCGCAGCTGGAAAGGCCCAGGGAAATGCCCGTAATGCCCAGGAAAAGCGCACAAACCAAGGCTGCGCGAAGCGCGGCGCATGTGTGGAGGGCCTTGTTGTTCCGAGCGAGGTTCATCTGCGTGAGTATATCGCAATGTCCTACGTCGAGATTCGGGCGTTCTCCTATGGTATTTCGCGGGTTCGTTTGGCTTGCCGGACAAAGGTTGAATTTTGCGCAAGTTTTCAACTTGAGCAGCCCAAACGTTTTGTAAACATTGAGTTGGGAGCCTTTTTTGACACCCCCCTTCTATGGTAAGATAGAGCCGTGAAAAACTATGTTGCTGATACCCCCCCCTCAAATATGAGGGAAAGTGGCCTCCCATATGGGGAAACGTAAATATGGCAGCTGCAATGGATGTGCAAGCAATCGCATGTGCGAAAGCAGGACGATTGGTAGGGTGAGTTCGATGAGCAAGAAGACGCAAAGCGCTAAGGTTGAAAGCATGGCCGATCGCTATTCTTTGGGACACAAAGCTATAGCGGTGGCAATGTCGGTCGTGCTGATGGGCTTCGGCTTTCCGGCGGTGAATCCGTCGAAGATCTACGCCGAAGATGTCGCCGCGCAAACCCAGGCGGCTGGCAACGAAGACGAGCCCTCCAACTCTGGCTCCAGCTCCAACGACGCTCCCGATCCTGCCGAAGATGCTTCGCAGCCAGCTTCCGAGCCTGCCGATGCGGTTGATACGGAAGATTCCGCACCTGAAGGGGATACTGAAAGCGAGTCGGGCGACGCCTATATCGCGCTCGGCCTTGGCAATGCCTACATCGCCTATGGTGGCGAGCAGAAAGTCTCCCTTCCTTCGACGAGGGTCAAGGTTCCCGCCAATAAGGACTTCGAATTCACTGCCGCTGCCGACGAGGGCTATGAGCTTACTGCGGTGAAACTTACGGTGAACGGTGTCGAAAGCACGCTTGCCCCGAACGCCGTTGGCGAGTACACCGTAAAGGCTGCGGATGTGGCCAAGGGCGCATCTCTCGAGCTTGAGACTGCGGCCCTTTCCGCCTCCTCTGGTAAGACTAACGCAGCGGTCGACATCTCCACGCTAGACGGCGACGCGCAGAGCGAGGCGAACATCGCGGTTGTAAGCGAAGAACCCTCCGAGGCCAACAGCGCCAAGGGGACCGATTCTGCGTACGAGAAGTACATCTATGTCGGCGAGAGCGTCACGCTGAACGGTAGCTCGGGTCGTGATTCTTATTGGGATAATGGCAACAATGAGGTTGCCGCTCTTTCTTACTCTGGCAGCACGGTGACCGTAACGGGTCGTGCGGTTGGCACCGCCACGATTACCCATACCTATACGACGGGTCGTGGCTGGAATACGAAGACTGAAACTTTCACGGTTCACGTTCTCAAAAAGTCCCCGGTGACGAGCCTTGAGATTTCTGGCGGCCATGAGGTCGAGCAGTTCAAGAACATTACGCTGACCACCAACGTTGATACTGATGTCACGTGGACTTCGAGCGATTCGAGCATTGCTACCATTGACGCTAACGGCAAGGTCGTGGGCGTCAAAGAGGGCATCGTTACCATTTCCGCAACCACGGTCACGGCCGAGGGTAGGGTGCTTACGGCAACCCACGATGTGACGGTGGCCGCATCAACCACCTCGTCGACGGATGCTTGGGTTTTCTTCCAAAACAGCCCAACGGCCAATCCCGACACCAACTCGACGGCTGCTTGGTTCCCCAGCGGCGGCTCCCATGCGCTCGGCATTAAGCTGAACCTCGAGGGCGCGACTTTCTCTGGAACCAACAGCTATGACAACGTGGTTAATCGCGTTGTCTCTTGGCCCGACGGCAGCACTGGCTCAAGCTGGGAACTCAAGAAAGACGATGCTACGTACGGCCAGTACTGGACCGCGGTCTTCAATGCCTGGAAGTCCACGCTCGAAAAAGAGCAGGGAACCACCATTACCGAGGACGATATTGAGTCCATTGAGCTGGCTCCGTATAAAATCTCAAATAATAGCTGTGGTTATCATCTTGACTGCAAGACCATAGTGAAATGCAAGAAGGCCATCAATGCCATCTTCTATCTGCAGGATGCTGGCTCAACGGGTTTTGCTCAGTACGACGCCAAGACCTACAAGCTTCAGAATGGAGAAGCTACGGTGGCTGCGCCGAGCACCACGCCTGCGGAGATGAAGACCTATAAAGGCGTTACCTATAAGTTCATGGGCTGGTATACCGATCAGGCTTGCACCAACGCCGTGAGTTTCCCGAACACCGTGACGGAAAATGCCAACTACTATGCCAAGTACGTCCCAATGGATCAGACCATTGTCGTGAACTACTACCTCAATGGCACCACGACACCCATTGCGTCGTCCAAAACGCTGTCGGGGCTAATCAAGGGCCGTACGGTAACTCAGAGCCCCATCCTCGTGGATGGCTACACTCCCGTTTCCGCCGAGCCGAAGACGGCAACGGCTGGTACCGATACCGAAATCAACTTCTACTACTATCAGAACGTTACCCTTAAGGCCAATTCCAGTGAAAAGGTTTATAACGGCGAAGAGCAGAGCGTCACTGGATATAGCGCTATTGCCGGCGGCAAAATCCTCGGCGGCGTCGTTGTCGACGGTGTTGAGCTCGCGGGCGGCAAAGGCACCAACGTTGGTGATTACTCGTACAGCTTTGACGAGGGCGCCATCGGTAAAGTCGATACTTCTAACAAATATATTGTTGTAGGAACCGAAGACGGCAAGCTGACCGTCACCCAGCGCCCCGTCATCTTCACGGGCAACTCCGACACCCTGGCCTACAACGGCTCCGAGCAGACCGTCTCCGGCTTCGCCACCAACGACGGCGAGGGCACCGGCCTGGTCGCCGGCCAGACCTCCAACGTGGAGGCCTCCGCCTCGCGCACCCTGCCCGGCACCACCACCGGCACCATCACCGGCGCCGACGGCGTCGTGATCAAGGCCGCCGACGGCAGCGACGCCACCGCCAACTACTCCGTCACCACCGTGCCCGGCAAGCTGACCATCACCGGCGTCGAGGGCGAAATCGTCGTGACCGCCGCCAGCGGCTCCAAGGTCTACGACGGCACCCCGCTCGAGAACGGCGGCTACACCTACACCGACGGCGTCCTGCTCGAGGGCGACGTGCTCACCGCCGAGGTCTCCGGCTCCGCCACCAACGTGGGCGACGAGGGCACCAACTCCGTCGTCTCCTACAAGGTCATGCGCGGCGAGGCCGACGTCACGAGCGCCTACACCTTCGGCGAGAGCGTCGCGGGCAAGCTGACCGTCACCCAGCGCCCCGTCATCTTCACGGGCAACTCCGACACCC
>CAVHFS010000034.1:0-13203 GCA_963635715.1 Subdoligranulum sp. CAG:314
TTCGCATCATATACCGCTTTGAAGGAGTCCACATGTCCAACGAGTCCTATTCCACCTGGCTGAATAACTGCAAGCGCGACCCCCTGTTCTGGATATGGATCCTTTCGCTCATAATCCCCGCAGTCACCGCGGTGCTCGACCTTGCCGGGGTGATTGACAGCGACGCCGCACCTTACGCGGTAGCCTCTCAGGTTTCGTGGGTTGTGTTCGGCGTGGTCCTTATCCTCGTCGCTGTGCGAAACAGAGACCTGGGAGAAGACAAACCCATGAGCACCGGCCTGCGCATCTTCTGCGCCGCGCTTGGCGTCTTCGCCGCTGGAGTCGCTTTGTTCCTCGGCGTTATCCCCAACCTGAGCTAATAACGCCGCCGATTGCCCAACCGCCAATCACTCGCCACGTGTTCCTTTGCTCCATTTGGCGTTTTTCGCGCACGATGCGCCTGCGATTTGCGAAAATAAGCCGATCGAACAAACCAATCACGTGGCGGGAGTGCATATGCGCAGCGTAAATATCGGCATCATCGGCCTCGGAACGGTTGGCGGGGGCGTCGTTCGCCTTATTCAGCGCCATCACGACGACTATATCGAACATTACGGCATCGATCTTCGAATCAAGCGCGCGTGCAGCCGAAGCGATGCCGAGGCGCAAAAGCTCGGGGTCGCCGACGTCTTCACCCCCAATTGGCAAGACGTCGTTTGCGACGAGGACATCGACATCGTCATCGAACTCATCGGCGGAGAACACCCCGCGACCGAAATCTTCGAAGGGGCAATCGAACACGGCAAGCACGTCGTTTCGGCAAACAAAGCCCTGCTCGGGCGCCATGTTGAGCACCTTGGCAAACTCGCCAGCGAGCATGGGGTTCAAATCAAGTGCGAGGCAGCCGCGGCGGGCGGCATTCCCGTCGTGAGCACGCTTGAGCACGATTTGATCGGCAACCAAATCCTCACCATCGCAGGCATCATGAACGGCACCACGAACTACATTCTTTCGCGCATGGAGCAAGAAGGGCTGGGCTTCGAAGAGGTCCTCGCCGACGCCCAGCGCCTCGGCTATGCCGAAGCCGACCCGACCGCCGACGTCGATGGGTTCGACGCCGCCTCGAAAATCGCCATTCTGGCGTCTATCGGATTCCGCACGCGCGTCGTCACCGACGACGTGTACATGCAGGGCATCCGCGCCATTTCTGCCACCGATATCGAAATGGCGCGCCAATTCGGCTATGCCATTAAGCTGCTCGCCATCGCTCGAAACACCCCAGAAGGCGTCGATGTACGCGTGCATCCCACGATGATTCCCGCAACGCACCAGCTCGCAAGCGTATCAGGCGCCATGAACGCTGTATTCGTCGTAGGCGATGCCGTGGGCGAAACCATGTTCTACGGCGCGGGTGCGGGGTCGTACCCCACGGCGAGCGCGGTCGTCGGCGACATCATGTCGCTCGCCGACCACATTGCCCATGGCAAAGAAGTCATCCCCGAGAGCGAACCCTTCGGCCACAACCTGCCCATTCGTTCGATCGACGAGCTTTCGACGCGCTACTACATCCGCCTTACGGTAAGCGACAAGCTCGGCGTGCTTGCGGAAACCACCAAGGTGCTCGCCGACGATGGCATTTCCATTTCGCACATCAGCCAGACGAAGTCTGAAGACAGCGAAACGTGTACGCTCATCTACATGACGCACGAGGCGAAGGAGCGCGATATCGAGAAGGCTCGCGAAGACCTCGAGGCGCTCGAGTCGATTCGCTCCGTGTCTTCGATCATCCGCATCGAAGACATCGATTCGTGGAACGAAGGCGCCTTCGAAAACTAGGAAGCGCCGTTAGGGGCGTCTTGCCCTGCATGGGCCATTCGCCCAGAACAACAATCCCCAACAAACGAAAAAAGGAGGCCGAAGCCTCCTTTTTTTCGTGTTCTGCGGAAAGTTCGAATTTACTCCGAACGAGTCCAGCTGAACATTTCGCGAATCTTCGCGCCGGTCTTCTCGATCTCGTGGTTGTTGATGGCCTCACGCTGCTCGAGAAGCCATTTGTGGTCGTTCTTGCAGTCGGCAACGAACTCGCGAGCGAAGTCGCCGTTCTGGATGCGATGCAGGATCTCCTTCATGGCCTCGCGGGACTGCTCGTTGATGACCTTCGGGCCCGCATAGTACTCGCCATACTCCGCGGTGTTGGAGATGGAGTAGTTCATGAAGTGGATGCCGCTTTCGTACATGAGGTCGACGATCATCTTCATCTCGTGGTAGCACTCAAAGTACGCGAGTTCGGCAGGGTAGCCAGCCTCAGTCAGGGTCTCGAAGCCAGCCTTAACCAGCTCGACGAGGCCGCCGCAAAGCACGGCCTGCTCGCCGAAGAGGTCCTCTTCGGTCTCCTGCGCGAAGGTCGCCTTGATAATGCCAGAACGAGCACCGCCGACGCCCCAGCAGTAAGACATGGCGACATCCCACGCATCGCCCGTGGCGTCCTGCGCGACGCAGGCGAGGTCGGGCACGCCCGAGCCTTCGGTGTACTGACGGCGAACGATGTGGCCCGGGCCCTTAGGCGCGCACATGATGACGTTGACGTCTTCGGGGGCCTTGATGTAGCCGTAGTGGATATTGAAGCCATGGGCAAACGCCAGGGTGTCGCCAGCATGCAGGTGAGAGGCGATATGCTGCTCGTAGACCTCGGGCTGAAGCTCGTCGGGAACGAGGATCATGATGACGTCGGCTTCCTCGGCGGCCTCGTCCATCGTGGTGACCTTCAAGCCGGCCTCTTCGGCCTTCGCCCAGCTCTTGGAGCCCTCGCGCAGACCAACGCGAACGTCAACGCCCGAATCCATGAGGTTGAGCGCATGGGCATGGCCCTGGGAGCCATAACCGATGATGGCAACCTTCTTGCCCTTGATGACCTCGGGGTTTACGTCGTTTTCGTAATAGATAGTAACAGCCATGAGTCTCTCCTTTTTCTTTGACTGTACGTAACGAATAAATGTATCGGCTAGTCCTTGGAATTCCTGGACATTGCGATTTTGCCGGTGCGGATGAGTTGCTTCAGGCCGTAGGCGCGGAAGAGGTCTTCCATGGCCCCCAGCTTGCTTTCATCGCCCGTCGCCTCAATCGTGAGCGAGTTGCGTCCCACATCGACGATTTTGGCGCGGAACACGTTCGCAATCTCGATGATTTCGTGACGTCGCTCGGCGGGGGCGCTCACCTTGAACAGCGCCAGTTCGCGCTCGATCGCGTCCTCGTCGGTGAGGTCGGTAATCTTGTACACGCTGACCAGCTTGTGCAGCTGCTTAGTGATTTGCTCGTAGCCAATCTCGTCGGCGTTCACGATGGCGGTAAGGCGGCTCATCGTGGGATCCTCGGTAGGCGCAACGGTAAGCGATTCGATGTTGAAACCGCGGCGAGAAATCATGCCGGTGACGCGAGAGAGCACGCCCGACTTATTCTCGACCAGCACGGAAAGGATATGCTTCATTATTCCTGCTCCCCTTCCTTTTCGGCCTTCTTGCCAGCGCCCGCGCCGTTCACGCGAACCGCGCCCAGCGTAACGTCAATCGCGCCGATCACGTTGTCGAGCGCAGCGCCCGGCGCGACCATCGGGTAGACGTTCTGGTCGGCCGAAATGGCAACGTCAAGCAAATACGGCTTGTCGCTGGCAAGCATGCGCTCGATGGCGGCAGGCACGTCTTCGGGCTTTTCCACTCGCTCGGCTTCCCACGAATAGGCGTCGGCGAGCTTCACGAAATCGGGGTTCGCATCAAGCACCGTGGACGAATAGCGCTCGTGGTAGAACAGCTTCTGCCACTGATGCACCATGCCCAGCGCGCGGTTGTCGAGCAAGAACACCTTCACCGCGGCGCCGTTGATGGCAGCGGTGGCCATTTCCTGGCTGTTCATCTGGAAAGACCCATCGCCCGCAACGCAGACGACCTGCTTTTCGGGGCAGCCGATTTTCGCGCCGACGGCCGCGGGGAAGCCGAAGCCCATGGTGCCCAGGCCGCCGCTGGAAAGGAACGTGCGCGCATGCTCGCGGTCGATATGCTGGTGCGCCCACATCTGATGCTGGCCCACCTCGGTGGTGACGATGGAATTATCGGGGTCGAGCCGTTTCGAGAGCTCGTCAAGCGCAACCTCGGGAACGATTTGGTTCGGATAGTCGCTGAACTGGTCATCGTAGTACGGCCAGCGCTCGCGCCACTCATTCACCATTTCAATCCACGCGTCGTCGTTGGGCGTAGCGCCTGCCTTTTCCAGCTGCGCCACGATGCCGCCCAGAACGCCCTGGGCATCGCCAACGATAGGCACGTTCGCCTCGCGAATCTTGCCGATTTCGGCGGGGTCGATATCGATATGGATGACCTTGGCGTTCGGCGCGAACTCGTCAAGCTTGCCGGTAACGCGATCGCTGAAGCGCGCGCCCGCAGCGATGATGAGGTCGCATTCCGTCATGGCCATGTTGGCGTATTTGGAGCCGTGCATGCCAACGGGCCCCAGGCTCAGCGGATGCGAGCTGGGGAAACACCCCTTGCCGATAAGCGTGGTGACCACGGGAATCTGCATAGCTTCGGCCAGCGCCTCAAGCTCGGCACACGCATGCGAGCTCACGATGCCGCCGCCCGCGTAGAGCAGCGGGCGCTTCGCCTGCTGAATAAGGGTCGTCGCCTGCTTGATTTGCTTGGCGTTGCCCTTATACGTGGGACGATAGCTAGGAATGTTCACGCTATCGGGATAGTGGAACACCATCTCGGCGCCCTGCAGGTCGCTGGGGATATCGATGAGCACGGGGCCCGGACGACCAGTAGAGGCAATGTAGAACGCCTCGCGGAACGTTTGAGTAAGCTCGTCGGTAGACTGCAGCAGGAAGCTGTGCTTCACGACAGGCATGGTAATGCCCACGATATCGGATTCCTGGAACGCATCGGTGCCGATAACGCCGCGCGTGACCTGGCCAGTGACAACCACCATGGGAATGGAATCCATGTATGCAGTGGCGATACCAGTCACCGTGTTCGTGGCGCCCGGGCCGCTCGTCACCAGCACGACGCCGACTTTGCCCGTGGCGCGAGCATAGCCATCAGCCATATGCGTGGCACCCTGCTCGTGGCGAGCCAGCACATGATGCAGCTTCTTGCTGTCATAGAGTGCATCGTAGATCTTAATGGCCTGGCCACCAGGGTAGCCGAACACGGTATCGACGCCCTCGGCCTCAAGCGACGCGATGATCGCCTGAGCTCCAGTGAGCGTCTTGCCCTCGTGCTCGGTGTGGCTGCCAGGGCCAAGCGGTTTGCCCTCGATGGCAAGCTGCTTTTGGGCCAACTTATCGTTTAAGGCATTCGTCATGACACATACGCTCCCTTGTCGGCGCTGGACACGAGCTTCGCGTATTTCGCGAGCACGCCGTGGTTGTGCTTGGGCGCAGGCGGCACGAACGCGGCACGGCGACGCTCAAGCTCTTCGTCGGAAACGTGCAGTTCGAGCTTGCCGCCTTCGATGTCGACGGTAATTTCGTCGCCGTCTTCGATAAGGGCGATGGGGCCGCCCGCTGCGGCCTCGGGGCTCACATGTCCCACGCAGGGGCCCTTCGAGGCGCCCGAGAAGCGGCCGTCGGTAATCAGGGCCACGCTCTTGGAAAGCCCCATGCCGACGATGGCGCTCGTGGGGGTAAGCATTTCGCGCATGCCAGGGCCGCCCTTGGGGCCCTCGTAGCGAATGACGACCACGTTGCCGGGCGCAATTTCGCCCGCAAAGATGGCATCGCAGGCCTCTTCCTCGCTGTTGAAGCAACGCGCGGGGCCGGTATGCGTCAGCATGCTCGGGTCGACGGCGCTCTTCTTCACGATGCCCCCGTTGGGAGCAATATTGCCGTGCAGCACGCGCAAGGCACCCACTTTGCTGAACGGGTTGTCGTGCGTGCGGCATACCTCGCCATCGGCGGGCTTGGTGCAGTTGGCGATGTATTCCTCCATCGTGCCCATGCAGGTGACGGCGCTGTTGTCGAGCAGGCCGAGCTCGGCGAGTTCGTGCATAACGACCGGCACGCCACCAACCGCATACAGATCGATGAGCGGACGCGGGCCAGACGGCTGCAGCTTCACGAGGTGCGGCGTGCGAGCGCTTGCCGCATCCCAATCGTCCATAGTGATGGGATGGCCCGCCTCCATGGCGATGGCCGTAAGGTGCAGCACCGTATTGGTGGAACCGCCGAAGGCCATGTCGCATTCCATGGCGTTGTGGATGGCGGCCTCGGAGATGATGTCTTTGATGCAGATGTTCTTCTCGAGCAGCTCCATGACCTTCATGCCGGCGTGCTTGGCCAGACGCAGGCGCTCGGAATACACGGCGGGAATGGTGCCGTTGCCGGGAAGCGCGATGCCCAGCGCCTCGCACAGGCAGTTCATGGAATTCGCGGTGAACATGCCCGAGCAGCTGCCGCACGTGGGGCACGCAGTGTTCTCGTAGAACTTCAGCTGCTCATCGGTCATGGTGCCGGCCTTGACCTGGCCCGCGCCGTCGAAGAGCGTGTTCAGGTCGGTAGTGGGGCCATCGGTGCAACCGGGCTGATGGCCGGGAAGCATGGGGCCGCCCGACACGAACACCGTGGGGATGTTCACGCGCAAGGCGCCCAAAATCATGCCCGGGACGATCTTGTCGCAGTTGGGGATGCATACGGCAGCGTCGAACGCATGGCCCTGAACAGCGCATTCGAAGCTGTCGGCGATGGCTTCGCGCGACACGAGCGAGTAATGCATGCCATCGTGGTTCATGGCAATGCCGTCGCACACGCCAATAGTCGAAATCTCGAACGGGACGCCGCCCGCCATGTAAATGCCAGCCTTTACGGCTTCGCAAATCTTATCGAGATTGTTGTGGCCCGGAATAATGTCGTTGCGGGAATTGAAAACCGCGACAAGCGGGCGTTCCATCTCCTCGTCGGTAAGGCCGTCGGCCTTCAGCAGGCTGCGATGGGGGGCACGCGCCACGCCTTTTTTCACGGCATCGCTACGAAGCTGCATCGTTTCTCCCTTCTCCCTTCAAGCGTTTGCGCTTATCTCAAGGAAATGCGGGCGATGGAGAGGCTCCGTGCTCGATGCCCATAACGGAAGGCGCCGGCGTTGCATACTTGAAGGTGGCGCGCGGTGGTGTTCCGCGTTGACCAGCTGCGTTCAGCTTCGCTGCTCGAGGGAGTTTTCGGAGCCGTCCACCGCAGGTTCTCAGACCACCTGCTTGCTGTGGGATGGATTCGTTCCTACTCGCCCTGTCGTCGCATTTGTTGAGTGAGGTCGATTATACGGGCGAGCGGGCGGGGTGCAAGGGACGCTGGCGCTTCATTTCGATAAAGTGCGCGAACTTCACAAAACGCCGACACCGCCAGCGGGGCCTATTGCGCCGCGAGCGGCAGAGAAAAAGCCATTCGCAGGACGCATTGCGCCATTTGAGGGCAAGGATTTCGCGTCATGCCAGCCTTCGAGACCCTAGCAGCACACCCAAGCTCCGTCCGCTCAAGCAAATCCGCTCCTCGCCTGTCGCGAATCTCGCTTCGACGAAATGCTTTCTGAGCAATGAACGCAAGGCATCGGGTTGGTAACGGCCGTGCGGACGAGCTTCGCGCGAACGCGCTCGCACCCATACTATGATGGGGCACGGAAAGGAAGCTTACATGCAGCCAACGAGCACAATTCAGCCTGCGACAGAGCAATGCGCCGCAGCGCCCACGGGCAGTCCCGAACGCGAAGAGCAGGCTCTTCCCTCTATCGAACTGCCGCCCGACGCCGATTTCTATGGCGATTACTTACAGAAACTAAAGGAAATTACCTGGCGTTTTGAGATTTCTCTCGAAACGTATCTTATGGAACGCGGCATGAATAGCGAGCGCAAGCCCATCTCCTCGTGGAGCACTCGCATCAAATCGCCCGACAGCATGAAAGAAAAGCTCACGAAACGAGGCTTTGAACCCACGCCCGAAAACGCCGTGTACGCCGTGCACGATGCCGCAGGCGTGCGCGTGATTTGCCCGCTGGTCGACGACGTGGCGTCGGTGGCGCAGTTTATCCGCGACCTTCCGTGCTTCGAAGTGGTGCAGGAAAAGGACTACATCCTGCATCCGAAGCCGAACGGATATCGCAGCTACCACATGATTCTGGCGCGCTCGAACGATTCGGCGCTCGATCCCGAGGCCACACGCCTCGCCGCAACCAAGGCGGCCATTGAAGCGCGTGAGGTATCGTTGTCGCAGCTCATCGACCACCTAAATGCAACGGGCGCCCTTAAGGGTCTAGAGCTCGAAAGCGACGCCAAGCCAGACGGTGACCCATTCGAGTTCGGCCGACGCATGTGCCTCGAAGTGCAGCTGCGAACCATCGCCATGGACAGCTGGGCGAGCATCGAGCATGAGCTGAAGTACAAAAAAGACCTGCCGAACCAAGATTTCCTGCAATCCGAACTGAAGCGCTGCGCCGACGAAATGGCCGCAACCGACCTATCACTGCAAACCATCGCCGATTTGATTGGCGGAAAGTAAACGAAGGGCCAGCGCACAGCTGGCCCTTTTTCGCCAAAGAAGCGCCGATTGAGGCCATCTTGCCTCGCGTGCGCGGGGTTGGCGGAATCGATCGGCGCTTCCTTACGAGGCTACAGACGCCCCACCGCCGCCTCCAGACGGTCGCACGCTTCCTGCACCATGGGCGTGGGGCTTGCGATGTTCATGCGAATGAAGCCTGAGCCCTGCGGTCCGAACATCGTGCCCATATCAAGCCACAGCTTTGCATCGTTCGAGATGAACGCCGCGAGTTCGTCGTCGTCCATACCAAGCGCCGAGCAGTCGATCCACGGCAAGTAGGTACTCTCGAGCGGCGTCAACCTCAAACCTGGCGTGCGCGCGACCATCGCTTCGAGCACCGCGTAGTTTTCCTCGAGCTTTTCCTTCAGCTGTGCGAGCCACTCATCGCCATACTCATAGCATGCCTGCGCTGCGCACATACCAAGGCAATTAGGTTCGTCGTAGCCCGTACGATCGAGCGTGCGCCTGAACGCCGCACGCAGGTCGGCGTTCGGAATGAAAATGTTGCAGATCTGCAGCCCGGCCAGGTTAAACGTTTTCGAAGGCGACGTGCACAGCACCACGTTTTGAGCAAACCCATCGCCCAAGCTGGCGAACGGCACGTGCGTCACGCCCGGCCGCGCGAAATCGGCGTGAATTTCGTCGGAGATAACCGTCACGCCATGCGCCAGGCAAATTTCGCCCACGCGGCGCAGCTCGTCGGCGCTCCATTCGCGACCCACCGGGTTATGAGGGCTGCACAAAATGAAGAGCTTCGCGCCGCTTTCCTCAAGCGCGCGCTCAAAGCCGTCGAAATCCATGGAATAGCGGCCAGTTTCGACATCACGCACAAGCGGACTTTCGGCGACGCGACGTCCGTTATCCTCAATCATCAGGCGAAACGGGTAATACACGGGCGGCTGGATAAGCACGAAATCGCCTGGTTGCGTATAGGCGCGAACGGCCGTGGCCAATGCGAACACCACGCCCGGAGCATGCACCGTCCACTCGCGCTCGGGGTGCCAATCGTGATAGCGCTCGAACCAACCCTGCACCGCAGCATGGTAGGCATCGGTGGTCATGGTATAGCCGAATGCCCCGTGCGCCACGCGCGCCTGCAGCGCCTCAATGGCCTCGGGCATAGCGCGAAAATCCATGTCGGCAACCCACAGCGGCAGCTCGTCAGCGGCATGCCCGCGACGCGCGTAGGCGTCCCATTTCAAGCTTCCCGTACCGCGACGCTCGAGCGGCGTTTCGAAATCGTATTTCATGCAAGTCTCCTTCGCATTCGGCCCTTTCGGCACCCCTACCGCGACCCGCCAAGTATACGCGAGCAAGGAAACGCCAAAGCCGAACGCGCTCCTTATGCCAGCGCCTGTTCCAAATCGGCCAACAGATCGTCCACATCCTCAATGCCCACGGACAAACGCAGAAGGCGCTCGTCGATGCCAAGCGCCTCGCGCATTTCGGAAGGAATTGACCCATGCGTCTGCACAAGCGGATACGTCATAAGCGACTCCGCGCCGCCCAAACTTTCCGCGAACAGAACGAGCTTCGCTCGCTCGAGCGCGTCGGCCGCACGTTGGCGCGTGTCGGTCTTAAACGAAATCATAGCGCCAAAACCCGAAGTCTGGCGCAAAGAGCGCTGGTAATTCGGGTGATCGGGGTCGCCCACGTAATGGACTTCAGTCACATGGGGATGAGCCTTCAGAAATCCCGCGATGCGAAGCGCATTTTTCTCCTGCTGGCGCAGGCGCACGCCGAGCGTCTTCAGGCTGCGAATCATCAGCCAGCTGTCAAACGGCGCCAACTGGCTGCCTTCGCTCATCGCCGCATTGAACAGCGGTTCAATAAGATCCTCGGCACGAACCACTAAAAAGCCCGATAGCACATCGTTGTGACCGCACAGGTATTTCGTGCCGCTATACACCACCACATCGGCGCCGAAATCGAACGGGCGCTGAAAATACATGGTGAGAAACGTATTATCCACAGCGAGCAGCGCGCCATGGACATGCGCCGCGTCGGCCACGGCGGCGATGTCGGCCACCTTCATCATGGGATTGGTGGGCGTTTCCAGAAACACAAGGCGCGTGTTGGGACGAAACGCAGCCTCGAGCTGAGCGGCATCGGTGAGGTCGGCATAGGTGAACTCGAGGCCGTATTGCGCGAAAACCTGCGAGAACAAGCGGTACGTGCCGCCGTACAGATCGTCGCTTACCACAGCATGGTCGCCTGACTTCATAAGCTTGATCAGGCACGATATGGCTGCCATGCCACTTGAAAACGCCATGGCTTTCCTGCCGCCCTCGAGCGCGGCAATGGTATTTTCCAACTCCAAGCGCGTGGGGTTGCCGCAGCGCGAGTAGCAATAGCCCGTCGACTCGCCAAACGCAGGATGCGCAAACGTGGCCGACTGATAGATGGGAAAGCTGATGGATCCAGTAGCCTCGTCAACGCCACGGTAGCCGCGCACCGCAACCGAATCGGTGCGCAAAGCGCTACATCGGGCTTCGTCAATGCCCAACAGCCCATCGATTTCCGCCGCCATTGCCTTGAAGCTCGAGTCGTCCATGCGCCGCCCTTTCGTCCCTTGATCTCTTGCGACGCATTAGCCTAACCGAACACGAAGGCGCCATGGACCGAAATTCCTACTTGCCCTATAGGTTTCGCAGAAACCGAGCATTCTGTTTCATAGAAAGCAAGTTAAGAAGGACCGCTTTTTCTCGTTGGCGTAAAGAAAAGTCCGATTTCCGGCACAAAACTCGAGTTTAGGGGGCTCGACGGCTTTTTCGACACTGTCAGAAGCCACAATCGTCCGATTTGGCACGCAAACATCGCCAAATCAAGCCCCTTAAGCTCGGATTAACCCCAGCCGCCCACAAAATCGGAGGCCGACACCCCCTAAACTTTGAAATCGTGCCAGAAAAAGCGTTTTTCTTTACCTCACCACCACGCCGAGGCCGTCGGGGATTACGGCGACCTTGGCGTCGCTCCCCTTTAGTTTGTTCTCGGGAACATATTCACCTTGGCGTCCCGAAAGCACGCCTGCGAGGTTTTCGTCGGGAACGCGCACCGTCATCGTGCGACGGTCGTAGGGAACTTCCATCTGGAACATGAAACGCTCCTATCGTCGAGTTGAAAAGGCTGGCTGCGCCATCGGCGAGCGAAATGGCCGAGAGCCCAAAGACAGTTGCGGCCCGAAAGCATGCTTTCGGGCCGCAACCGATATGACTGTTAGTTGCACACCTTGCCAGGGTTCAGGATGCAATTGGGGTCGAATACGTTTTTGATACCCGCCATCAGCGAAAATGCGGTATCGCCCACCGACTCGCGCAGATATTCCTTCTTCGCATGGCCGATGCCGTGCTCGCCGGAAACCTGACCGCCAAGCTCGGCGCACTTCGCGTACGCGGCATGCATGACGCGCGTCGATTTCTCGAGAAACGCGTCTTTGTCGATATTGTTGCCGCAGCAATAGATGTGCAGGTTGCCATCGCCCGCATGGCCGAACGAACGGATGAGCACGTCGTTTTCAACGCCCGTATCGTGAATGAAGCCGAGGAATTCGGCGATCTTGTCGACGGGAACCACCACGTCCATCTCGTCGAGGTGCTGCGTTTCTGCCTCGATAACCGTGAGGAACGCGCTGCGCGCGGCCCACACCGACGCCTTGTCGGAGGGATGGTCAATCACCAGGGTGTCGAACGCCCCCGTCTCGTCGGCGATTTCGGCCAAGGTTTCGGCCCGCTGGAAAATCTCGTCGGCATCGTTGCCATCGAGCGTGACCAGAATGTATGCGCCGCATTCATTGCCGTCGACCACCGTGGGAATAATGTGGTTGCCGGTGTATTCCGCCGACGAATCCACGATATCGCGCTCCATAAACTCGATGGACTGCGGATTCAAACCAGCAAGCTTGATCTTCGGCACGGCAGAAATGGCCGTTTCGATATCGCGGAACGACAGGATGAAGCTCGTGTCCTCCTTGGGGTTGGGAATGAGCTTCATCGAGAGCTCGGTGATAACGCCCAGCGTGCCTTCGGAGCCGATCACCAAGTGCAGCAGGCTGTAGCCCGAGCTGGTTTTCGTAACCTCGCGGCCAAGTCGCAGCACCTCGCCGTTCGGCAGCACCACGGTGAGCGCCAGCACATAGTCGCGCGTGGTGCCATATTTCACCGCGCGCATGCCGCCGGCATTCGTGGACACGTTACCGCCGATGGAGCCAGTTTTCTCGCCTGGGTCGGGCGGATACATGAAGCCATGGTCGATGGCGTCGGCAGCCAAATCGCACAGACGCACGCCTGGCTGCACGCGCACGAACAGGTTGTTCATGTCGTATTCGATAATCTTGTCCATGCGCATGGTGCACAAGACGATTCCGCCCGCAAGCGGAGTGCTGCCGCCGACGAGGCCCGTACCCGCGCCACGAACCGTAACGGGAATGCGGTTCTCGTTCGCGAGCGCCATGACGGCGGAAACCTCTTCGGTGGTTGCGGGAAGCACCACGGCATCGGGCATATGAGTTCCGTAAATGGGCATTTCATCGTGCCCATAGTCTTCGTTGATATCTTCGCCCGTAAGGCAGTTGTCGCTCCCAACGATACCGATGAGCGCGTCAATCAATTCAGGGGTGAGCTCGTTGTATTCGGCCACGATTCCTCCATCCGAAAACTCTT
>CAVHFS010000035.1:0-11661 GCA_963635715.1 Subdoligranulum sp. CAG:314
CGGTCAACGTCCCCGTGCTCGACATGACCGCCACGGGCGGCAGCGACTCCGGCCGAGTGGGCACGCAGTTCAACCTGAAGGATTACGCCAAGTTCGACTCTGGTGAGCTTCTCAACGGCCGCTACGACCGGCTCAACGGCACAGTTACGCTGTCGTGGGTGGAGGTAGCCGAGGACGGCACCGAGATTGAGGTGGCCGACGACCCGTCGTACAAGCCCAGCACCTACACCGTTGTCAACGGCGCCATCCAGGGTACGCTCGAGCTTCCGAGCTGCACCGTGAAATCGGACGAAGTTGGTACGCGAAACTTCAAGCTCAAGGTTATCTATGCGCCCGAAGACGCTACGAACGGTATGATCCCCGTCACAGGCAAGGAGGTCTCCGCGAAGGTCGACTTAACGTGGACCGACAAGATGGCGCTTTCGGTTCTTAAGGTCGATTCCGAGGATCAGGCCCCGCTCGCAGGAGTCGGCTTCGAGCTTCGTTCCGACGATGGCGACGGCAAGTACGACTCCGAAACCGACCAGTACGCTGACGTGTATTCGGATGCCGCCTGCACCGAGAAGATTGCTGGCTCGGTGTTTACCGCCGATACGGGCAAGATTCTCTTTTACGGCATGAGCTCCGGCACCTATTGGCTCAAGGAAACGAGCACCGTCGCCGGTTATCAGATCAGCGGCGATGCGATCAAGCTCCGAGTCACCACCGAAGGCAACGTCTACGTTACCGACAAGGATGGTGCTGAGGCCGAGGTCGCGGTTGAAAATGGCGTTGCCCACATCACGATTGAGAATCAGAAGAGCCCCGACCTGCCGCTTGCTGGAATGCTCGGCATTGGCTTACTCGCTTTGGCTGGTTGCGCATGTGTTGCCGCTGGCTTGGCGTTGAGCATAAAGAATCGCCGAACGAAAGGGGACATTTCGTAGGGGATTCGGCAGTGGGGCTGCCGGGCAAATAACCCTTCCAAGGAAGTTCAAAGGTGTCTCTTTTCTTGAGAAGAGCGCAGAGAAAGGAAATGAAAATGAAGAATCTGGGAATCAACAAGGCGTTCGTCAAGCCTGTTACCGCCGCTACAGCGCTGGCTTTGGCCATGTCGATGTCGCCCCTGACGGCCGTCGCAGACACTGCCGTTGCCGACAGCTCGGTGACCATCACGGGTCTGCAGAGCGGCGACACCGTGAGCGCGTACAAGATCGCTGGCGTCACCATCAACGACGACAACACTCTGAAATACACCTTCGTTGACGATTTGCCTGAGGCGTACAACAGCGTCGAGGAGCTTTCGAAGATTCTCTCCGACGACTACAAATTCGTGCAGGGTAGCACCATGCAGAACGCCGCCGCGGCGATCGCCAACGGCATCGTAAAGAATGGCACCGATAAGACTGCAACCGCCACTGACGCCACCCAGGCGACCCTCAACCTGCCGAGCGGCTACTACCTGGTTCGCGTTACCTCCACGAGCGGCAACACCAAGGTCTACCAGAACATGATTGTCGACGTGACCCCGCAGGCCGATGCCGATGGCGTTCATTACAAGGCCCATGAAGCCGTGGAGACCGCCGTGAAGTCCACCAATGTCACGGTGACCAAGACCGTGGGCTCGAAGTACACCGAGACGACCGATGCCTACCAGGTCGGCGACGAGGTGCCCTTCAAAATCGAAACCGCCATTCCCAACTATCCTGCAGACTCCCCGAACGCGACTTTCGTCATCGGTGACACCCCCACCGACGGACTTTTGATCAATACGAAATCTATCAAGGTTGATGGTGCAACCGCTGGTACCGATTACACGCTCGTCGCAACCTCCGCGGGTTACACCATCGAGTTCACGAAGGCCTTCATCCTTGCCAATCCCGGCAAGTCTATCGTTGTCACCTACGACGCCACGCTGACCAAGGACGCGTTCTCTGAGGCCGACGGCGACGTGACGGGCAACATCGCGACGGTGAAGTTCAACCCCAACCCGTACACCGCCACTACCGTGACGCCTGAGGACAAGACAGTCGTTCAAACCTACGGCTACGTCTTCGACAAGACTGGTAAGGACGACGCCGCACTCGCGGGTGCTGTCTTCACCCTGTGCGACGAGAATGGCAATCCCGTTCTTGACGAGAACAAGAGCCAGATCACTTCTACGTCCACCATCGTGGACGGCAAGGCATACGTCTACTTCAGCGGCTTGAAGTCTGGTAAATACATCGCCAAAGAGACCACCGTCCCCGCAGGCTACACCGCCGTCGACGTCAAATTTGAGGTTTCCTCCGCCGATGCTATTGCCGATAACCCCGCTACGAAGGATGTCGAGGAGAACAACTTCAAGGTCAACGAAGCAAGCGTGCAGGATCCCGAGGCTGCTGCACTGCCCGTCACTGGTGGCGCTGGCACCCTGGCCCTGACCGTTGCGGGCGTGGCCTTTATCGGTGGCGCTGGCTACCTGATCGTCCGTTCTCGCAGGAAGAGCGAAGAGCAGTAGACTCAACTGAGTTGGCGATTCGAAGACTTTCGTAGGGAGGCAGGGCCGTTGCGCCTTGCCTCCCTGAGGTTTGGGGACAGATGAGCAAATCGTTACGGACGGCGCTGATCGTCGTTTTTTTCGTTATCGGCGTATGCCTGCTTGCATACCCTTGGGTAAGTAATTGGCTCGAGGAACAGAACCGCGCTTCGGTTATGGGCAACTACAAAGAGGTCGTCGCCCAAACACCGAAGCAAGATCTCGATGCCGAGATGGAAAAGGCGCGAACATACGAAGAGCATCTGCGCAATGGGGTTGCGCGGGTCGTCGACCCCTTCGATCCGAGCTCCGTCCAGGCGACCGATGAAGAATACGAATCGTGCCTCAACCTGGGTGGCGATGGCGTGATGGGCGAGATCGCCATTCCCAGCATCAACGTTCATCTTCCTGTCTACCACGGCACAGCGGACGAAGGCCTTCAGAAGGGCGTTGGGCACCTTCAGGGAACGTCGCTTCCGATTGGTGGGGAGTCTACGCACTGCGTGCTCGCCGGCCATACGGGGCTGCCGACCACGCGCATTTTCGACTCGCTTGATCAAGTTCAGCTAGGCGACATCTTCACGCTGTCGATACTGGGCGAAACGCTCGCCTACAGGGTTTGCGATATCCAGGTGGTTCTGCCCGACGAGTCCGACTCCCTGGCGGTTCAAGAGGGCAGGGACTTGGTTACGCTCGTTACCTGCACCCCCTATGGCAAGAACACGCACAGGCTCCTCGTGACGGGAGAGCGCTGCGAGGTTCCGACCGACGATTCTCCTGTCGAGCAGACGGCGACGTGGCGCCCCTCCATACAGGATGTGTCTTTGTGCATAGCGATTGCGGTTTTGGCTGTGGGCGCTTTTGCTGGGGTCGCATCACTCGTTAAGCGACGCAGGGAGAAATCCTTATCCGCAAATCGGCGAGGGCGCTAAAGATGGCTGGAAAAAAGCGCCATTCGAAAAATCTCGTTGCCAACCTCGCCGCTGTTCTGCTCTTGCTTGTGGGAGCTGCACTTCTGTTCGCGCCGTTGGTCCAAAATGCCGTAAGCCAGGCCGCCATGGACGGGCAAATTAACGAGGTTCGCCAGGCGTACGGCTCCCATTCTGGCGGCGAAAGCCCAGGTGATGCCAGCGACGAGCTTTCCCAAACAAGGCAATGGCTTGAGCAGTACAACCAAAAGGTGGCGGCGGGCGAAATCTCAATCGCCGCCGACCCGTTTTCCTTCAGCGATGCGATTGGCCTGTTCGCCTCGCAGGGGATAGACGACGGCCTGATTGGCTATATAGAAATTCCGAAAATGAGCTGCTCGCTTCCGCTGTATCTGGGTTCGAGCGAGGCTCATATGGCAAAGGGCGCGACCGTCGTTGCAGGATCGTCGGCGCCTCTTGGCGGTTCTTCGAGCAATTGCGTGATAGCAGCGCATCGTGGGTACGCGAATGCGGCGATGTTCCGCGATATAGAAAAGCTCGCCCCAGGCGATGAGGTCCGCGTGTGCACGCTTTGGGAGGAGCTCACGTACGTAGTCGTTGGCTCGAAGGTAATTGATCCTTCCGACGTGGCCGCAGTGAGCGTGAGACAGGGCGAAGATCTGGTGACGCTCGTGACGTGCCACCCCTATGGCTACAACACCTATCGCTACGCGGTCGAATGCAAACGCGTCGACGCTGCGAGCGGGGTCGGCGTCGCAGATGGTGCAGGCGCCGCAGATGGTGCAGATGCCGATGGCGGCGAGGGCGCCGCGGATGTTGCGGATGCCGCGGACGGATCAGGCGTTTCTTGCGGCAATGCTGGCCCGTCTGCCTTCGACGGTCTCGACTCTTTCCTCGAAAAGGCGATGTCTTTGCCCGAAGTGGAAGACTTCCTGAGGGCCGTCGGCGGAATCATCCTTTTTCTGAGCGCCTTCGTCCTCGCCCTTCGGGCAATCAAAGCAAGACGCAGCGAATCTGGCGGAAAATAGGGGAAGGCGACCGCAATTTCGGGCGGCCTTGGGCAATCTGGGGTTGCTCTGCGAGATTGCGGTCTTTTGGAGCGGCTTTGCGGACGCCTAACGCAGCCGCCGTGTCGAAATTGCCACGTTTTCGAGCCTTCGACATGCCCAAAACACGCTCAGAACGCCTCCGAAACTCATGGTTTCTAAAATATCCCATGCCAAATGAGTAGCTAAAAAGCGTTTTCGATCGAAGCCGAAAACTCACAAAGATTTGACCTGGGGTTATGCGGAACCTCTTTCCTAGCTAGGAAAGAGGTTCAATTCTAGCTACTCATTTGGCATATGATACGAAACTGGAATCATTTTCGAGCCCGTCCCAGCGGCTGTGGACGTCCAAATGAGCCTCGGAGCTTTGTCTGATTCGTGAATCAATTGCTAAGGAATAAGGCGTTGGTGCGTTTGGGGAAACGCCGATCAATTCCGCTAGCCCGCCCGCGGTGGTGTGCGGAAGGCTTAAGCCTCGTTTACCCATGTTGGCGGGTGTGCCTGACTTTAGCCTCGCGCACTCGCCGCGAATCTGCGGCGCAAGACGGCTTTGGTCGGCGTTTCCCTGACCCCGTTTCGTTTCTTAATAGCTATAACGGCGCAACGTTCGTCTGCGCAAACAGGCTTCTGCTCCAATCTCTCCAGACTCTTTCGCTGCTATACTTTGACGCAACGTATTGCGACATTGCGATAATGCCGCGAATTCGCGCAACGAAAAGGGAAAGGGGAGCCGCCATGGGCATATTCAGCTCGCTTATTGTGGCTTACCTTTTTCTGGGAGGAACGGGCGGCGGGTCTCTCGTGGTTCTTTCTGCCCTCGAGGTGGCGAACTCACCGCGCATCGCTGCGCGCAATTGGCTGCTGCCGTCGGAGTTCTTTGCGCGAGCTTGGCCCGCCTGCGTGGCGGCGCTGGGTCTTTCGGTGGTATGCCTTTTGGCCGATGTGGGTCGCGTCGATCGCGCGCTGCTGCTTTTTTCGGCGCCCGCGCCCTCGGCGCTTGCGGTGGGGGCATGGTCGCTTGCTCTTGCTGGCGTAATTGCGGCAGCGTTCGCGCTGGTCAATGGCTTTTCTCTATGGGATATGCGCGCCGCCCTGTCTATCCCCGCTGGCATTGTTGGCATGGTGACTGGCATCGCGGTGGTCGTGTATACGGGCGTGCTGCTGTGCGGTATGCCGTCGATTATTGCGTGGCAAACGCCGCTTATTCCATTGTTGTTCGCGCTGTCGGGCATTTCGTGCGGAGTTGCGCTGTGCTTAGGCGTGTGGGCGTTCGTCGAATGCCGAATTCCCCTTGTGCGGCCAGCCGTTGCGCTGTCGCGCTTCGACAGCGTTGTGATAGCTCTCGAGGCAGCGGCCGTGGTCGCCTACCTTGCCTGGATGCTGGCTCGGCCAGAAACGGCGGTTGCGGGCTGGGCTCTTATTTCGGGTTCACTCCGTTGGCCGTTCTGGTTGGGGCTTGTCGTATGCGGCCTGGGCGTGCCGTTTGCGCTCGAGAGGCTGCTGGTCTTCGGCAATAGTCGTAACCAGCTTTTGTGGATTGCCATGTTCGTGCTGATTGGTGGCTTGTCGCTGCGGTATTTGGTCGTGGGCGCCTCGGCCTTCGACATAACGCAGGCGGCGAATTTGGCCGATGCCTTGGCTTCGCCATATTAGGGCCGCATTTTCGCGAAAGGGGAGCGCATGCTGAGCAAAAGCAAAGAGAACGCCGGCCGCCGCTCATACGTGGGCATGCCTTACGATGCGCGCGACAAAGACGCCGAGATTCGGGCGGCCACTTCGTTCGTGCCGCGCAAATCGTCGCGCAACGGCGCCACGGTGTTCAATATCGCGGTATTCCTGCTGACGTTCGGCGTTGTTATTTGCGCCGCGCGCGCATTTTCGGGAGGCGTCGGCGTCGTCGAAGTCTCGATTGCCTTCGTGCTCGCATTGCTTGCCGTGTCGTCGGTTCACATTGCGCTTTCGTGGGAGCGTGTGGTGGTGCTGCGCATGGGCAATCTTTCGCGCGTTGCGGGCCCCGGGCTTTACTTCACCATCCCCATTGTGGAACATGGGACCATTCGCGTTGATCAGCGAACCATCGCCACGCCCTTCTACGCCGAGAAAACGCTCACGGCCGATTTGGTTCCGGTTACGGTTGACGCGGTGCTGTTCTGGATGGTGTGGGATGCCGAAAAAGCCTGCACCGAAGTGGAGGATTATTACGCGGCGGTGTCGTTTTTGGCGCAAACGGCCATGCGTGAAGCCGTTGGGCGTTCGACGGTTGCCGAAGTGGCTTTGCGTCGCGACCAGCTCGACCAAGAGATTAAGGAAGATATCGAAAAAGAGGCCGCAGCCTGGGGAATCGGCGTTATTTCGGTGAAGGTGCGCGATATCGTGATTCCCGACGATTTGCAGCGAGTGATGTCGCTCGAGGCGCAGGCCGATCGCGAGAAGAACGCTCGCATGACGGTGGCGTCGGCCGAGGCCGATATGGCCGACATGCTGGCCGAGGCCGCGCGGGCCTACGGTGACCCCTCGGCGGCGCTGCGTTTGCGAACCATGCTGCAGCAATACGAGACGGTGAAGTCGTCGAAGGGTACGGTGGTCACGGTGCCGAGCGCCCTTTCCGACAGTTTGGCCGATGCCTTGGACAAGGAAGGCGCGCGATGAGCGAGGCTCAAGCAAACCCCATGGAGGGCTTCCAAGTTGACCATTCGAGCGGCTTGCCCGTATGGATTCAAGTGAAAAATCGCATCGCGTACCTTATTGGTTCGGGGCGCTACCAACCAGGCGATAAACTGCCAACTGTGCGCGCGCTGGCGGTGGATTTGGACAGCAGTTACAACACCATCAATCGCGCCTATATGGATTTGGAGCGCGAGGGCTATATCTCTACGCGGCGCGGCAAGGGAACGTTCGTGCTGGAGCAAAAGGAAATCGGCGCGGCGCGGGCGTACGACACGCCCGTTGAGCTGCTGGTGGACGACATGATTCGCGGCTGCATCGAGGCTGGCCTTACCGACGAAGATATCGAGGCCCTGGTGGAGGAGCGTCTGGCGCGCCGCCGCGATGGACGCTAGGAAACCTTGCATGCTATAACGCGGTTTGACGGCGGGCTCGCGCCTGGTAGCTCGGGCAACGCCGTTAGCTAAAGGAAAACGCTATCGTCTAGCGACGGTGGCGTTTCTTCTTTCATCCCATGAGCTCGACGTGTCGCAGCGTACAATGCTTGTAGCTCAGCGGTGGTCTTACGTGCCGGGCAACGCCCTCTCTGCAAGGGAGGAGGTGATGCCCCATGGTCGAATTATTGATGGAATTGCTCAAAGTTCTGACTGAAATCGTCAAGCTTGCGGCTGCTATCGTCGGTCTGTCCAAGGCGCGTAGCACTCGCCCAAAACGCAAGAAGAGCCACCGCCGTTAAGCGATGGCTCCACTCTTTGCTATAACGGCGTTGCCTAGCTCGCCAGCGTGAGGCCTGCCGCTGAGTTCATTTTATCACCTGCCGCATTCCAGGGTGTGCAGCTTTCCAGCTATTTTCGCGGCCGTCTTTTTCCTTATTATCTCCAAAATAGAAGAATCAATTTGATTGATTGTCGCAAGACATTGTGACAATATGACAATCAAGGATTTGGCCAATTCTTATCAGGAGCGCTTCTCGTCGGGGGACGCGAAGCGCAAGGGGCGGCTCGCGAGGGCCGCAGGGGATATCCGATAAGAACGCGCATGTCGCAGGGGGAGTTTGGGGAAACGGGCTTACGTCCATGGTTGGACGGCGCAAGCCGCGCGAAGGCGAGCAAGCTGCTCGCAACGAAATCTTCTTACCTCATGCAAAGGGGATATCCTGGCACGACCTTTTAAGGAGGAGAGATGTCAGGAGCACAAAGCCCGCACAGGGGCCTCACGCGCCGTAATTTTCTCAAAACCACAGGCGCAGTGGGCGTCGCCGCGTGCTTGGGTGCCGCAGGTTCGGGCTTGGCGGTCGCCGAAGAATTCGATGACGACAAACGCGCTGGCGAGGGCGAAGAAATCCATCAGGTAATGTGTCGTTCGAACTGCATGGGCTCATGTCGTTGGCTCGCTCATATTCGTGACGGCAAAGTGGTGAAACTCGAGCCAGGCGATTATCCCAACGACGGCTATCGCGGCGGTTGCCTGAAAGGCGCGTCGTACATGGAGCGCATCTACAGTCCTACGCGCATCCAGCAGCCCATGCGTCGCGTGCCGGGCAGCGAGCGCGGTGCCGGTGAATGGGAGGCTATCAGCTGGGAAGAGGCCATCAAAGAGGCCGCGAAGCATATCAAGGACGCCGCTGATCAATTCGGTCCGAAGTCGGTTATCTTCGACTGCGGGTCTGGCCAATACGGCTATATGAACGGCATCTATAACCAGTTCGCTCGACTGGCGGGCGTCATGGGTGCGACGAAAACCGCCCAAAGCTACGATTACGCAGCTGGCTATGGCATCAATCGCGTGCTCGGCACGGGCGATTGGGCTTACTGCAATGAGCCCAATTCGGTGCTCGATTCGTCGCTCGTCGTGGTGTGGGGCACCAACCCCGTGTTCACCGCGCCGCAGAACTGGCGTTGGATTCAATGGGCGAAGGAAAAGGGAACGAAAGTCATCACCATCGATCCCATTAAGTCGGCCACGGCGCATAGGTCGGATGAATACATTCAGGTAAAGCCTGGCTACGACGGTTATATGGCACTTGCCATGTCGAACTACATTATCCAGAACGACCTGCAGAATCTCGATTACATCAAGGAGAAGTCGACGGGCGCGTTTCTTGTGCGTCAAGACACGAAAGCCCATCTGCGTGCGAGCAACTGGTCGGCCGAAAGCGCCGCAACCTATGCGGCAACCGTATCGGCCGTGAAAGAAAAGTATGCCTCCCAAGGCGCTACCGTCGTCGCGGCGGCCGTTGCGGCCGTTCCCAATAAATATTACGTGTGGGACCTTGATGCCGACGCGCCCGTTTTGGCCGAAGAAGCTACGAACCCCGCGCTTGAGGGCACGTTCACCACGTCCGACGGTATCGTGTGCACGACGGCATACACCCTGCTCAAAGAACAGCTTTCGCAATATAGCGTCGAAGAGGCGTCGAAGAAGACGGGCGTGCCCGCCGAGCGTATCGAGGAGCTTGCACGTCAGTTCGCCACCGAGCGCGCCGTTTCGGTGAATATCACCTATGGTCTCGACCATTACGTGAATGGCTACCTGAACACGTGGGCCGTCGCCATACTAATGGCGCTCACGGGCCAGCTTGGCCGCGATGGTGCGGGCTTCACGGGGGTGTTCACGCAGACGTACACGCCGGCGCTCACTACGTATTGGTTCTATACGCCCGAATTCAAGGAATACAACTCGCAGGTGCCAAGCGTGCGCATCCCCGAGATGTTCGAGGAGCAGAAGCTCGAGGGGAAAGACTATCCGACTAAGGTGCTCGTCTCGTATTGCCACAATCCCATGAGCAATAACACTGGCCAGAACAACTGGATCAACAAGGTGTTGCCGAACATGGATTATTGGATCGTGCTCGACATGGAGATGAACGACTCCGCGAGCCATGCCGACCTGGTGCTGCCCATCGCCAGCTGGTACGAGAAAGAAGACCTTCGTACGGCGTATAACAACCCGTATATGACCATCAGTGAAAAGGCCATTGATCCGCTGTACGACACGAAGGGCGACCACGAAATCATTGGGTTGCTTGGTCGCGCGTTGGGTTACGAGAAATCGTTTCCCGAGGAAACGTGGAACAACATGTCGTATTGGTACAAGCTGCTATTTTCCGACAAGGTGTCGCAGGCGGCGGACTATAGCGAAGAGCGCTTGCGTGAGGAAAAGGTCATCAACTTCACCGGCCAAGAAGAGGGCACGCCGTGGATTCGCGGCAAAAGTGCTCCGTGGCCGACGGAGTCGGGCCGTGTGCAGCTGTACTACGAGAAAGTCACTCCGCGTTTGAGCTATGGACAGGATCTCTCGTCGCGCAATGCTGACGAGCACATCGTGTATTTCCGCGAGCCAGACGAGTGCGGCTCCGAAAGTCCTTTGGCCGAAAAATACCCATTGGTGTATTTGCAGGAGCATTCGCGCTTCCGCATCCATACGCAGTGGTTCGAGACGCCCGTGCTGCGCGAGCTCGACCCAGAACCTCAGGGCAAAATCAACAGCGTCGATGCCGAAGCGCGTGGCGTGAAAGACGGCGACTACATCGAGGTGTTCAACGATCGCGGTCATGCGGTGGTCAAGGCGCTCATCGACGAATCTATAGCTCCTGGCATTATTTCCATACCGAAGGGCTGGCAGCGTTCGCAGTTTAAGGCTGGATGCTATCAGGAACTCACTAATCCGAAGACCGACAAATATGCCGACTCCATCGCGCCGTATGACACGCGAGTCGATTTCAAGAAGTGGGAGGGCTAAGCGATGCGTTACGGATTCGTCATCGACACCAAGCGCTGCATCGGCTGCCACACGTGCGCGGTCGGATGCCGCATGGAGAACCATCTGCCCAAAGGCATTTGGTGGAATCGCATTCTCACCAAGGGCGGTGAAGACATGGACACGCCCGAGGGTATATTCCCCGATGTGACCATGTCGTACGTGCCTGTGGCCTGCCAGCACTGCGAAAATCCCGCATGCGTGAAAGCGTGCCCAGTGGGCGCTACCTATAAAGATCCAGAGACTGGCGTTGTGCGCCAGGACTATGACAAGTGCATCGGCTGCCGCATGTGCATAGCCACCTGCCCATACACGGGCGTGCGCTCGTTCAATTGGGCTGAGCCCGAGTACACCATCGATTTCGAGTGCGGCGGACAAAACGTCCCCGCGCACCAGAAGCATACGGTGGAGAAGTGCACGATGTGCTGGCATCGCCTCGCCAAGGGCGAAGAGCCCATGTGCATTCGTATGTGTCCTGAGCGTGCCCGTTTCTGGGGAGATCTCGACGACCCCGACTCCGAGGTGTCGAAGCTCATTCGCGAGCGCGAATACATGCAGCTTCTGCCCGATCGTGGCACGAAACCATCCGTCTATTATCTGGTGTAAGGGAGGCCAATTATGACTGAGAATGTTTCCGCGGCCCCCACCGCAGCAAAACCGAAGCGCCAAACTTGGGGCGGCAAGGGCCTCACCGTCGCCATCGCCGTGGCGGCGGCGATCACCGCGGCGGGCGTCGCCTGCTGGGCCGTGCAGCTCTCGGGCGGCA
>CAVHFS010000036.1:0-9990 GCA_963635715.1 Subdoligranulum sp. CAG:314
CAGCCAATGGGCGCGCCCGTCATCACCTTCGACCACGTGACGAAAGTCTACCCGGCTCAGCCTAACAAGCCCTCGCTGCACGATATCTCCCTGCAGATTTACGCGGGAGAGTTCGTCTTTCTCGTAGGCCATTCGGGTTCGGGCAAGTCGACGTTCATCAAGCTCATCACGCGCGAGCTCAAGCCCTCCGACGGGCATATCTATGTGGCTGACGAGGATCTGACGACCATGCGCAATTGGCGCGTGCCCTATCTTCGCCGCAACATAGGCTGCGTTTTCCAAGACTTCAAACTTTTGCCGAATAAGACGGTTTTCGAAAACGTCTCCTTCGCACTCGAGGTTATCGGGAAAAGCCGCCACGTGATCAAGACCCAGGTGCCCGAGGTGCTTCGCCTCGTCGGCCTGCAAGATAAGCTCAACAAGCGCCCCGATCAGCTTTCCGGCGGCGAACAGCAGCGCGTCTCCATCGCGCGCGCCATCGTGAACCGTCCTCCGCTGCTGGTTTGCGACGAGCCTACAGGCAACCTCGACCCCCAGACCTCGCGCGGCATTATGGATCTGCTCGAGCGCATCAATCGCACGGGAACGACGGTGCTCGTGGCGACGCACGACCGCGAGATGGTCGACAATATGCGTCGTCGCGTTATCGCCCTCGACAACGGCCAGCTGACCCGAGACCAAGATAGGGGTGTGTACGGCTTCGATGTCTAGTCTGTTTTACTTCTTCAAAGAATCGCTCACGGGCTTCACGCGAAATCTTTCGACGACGCTCGGATCGATCATCACGATTTTCCTGTCGCTGCTCATCATCGGAATTTTCTTGGTGGGCGGCCTCATCGTCGACAATACGGTGAAATCGGTCGAAGACAAGGTCTCTATCACGGCCTATGTTTCGGACGACGCTTCGCAATCGGACATCGATACGGTCAAAAAGGCCATCCAGTCGATGAACGGCGTCGAAAGCGTGGGATTCACCACGAAAGAGCAGGCGCTCGAGAACTTCAGCAAGTCCATGAACTCGAACGACATCATCGATCAGCTCGACGGAATGAACCCGCTGCCCGCCTCTATCGATGTTGAGCTTTCCGACCCGCAGATGGTTGAGCAGATTGCTTCGCAGATCGAATCGAATTCGACCTTCGCGAAGATCTGCGACGAGGACGACCCGTCGAAGAGCGTCAAGTACGGCCAGAGCAGCGTCGAGCGCCTCTTCGATTTGACGAACTACATTCGCTATATCGGCATCGCGCTTATCGCCCTGCTCATCTTCATCGCGCTCGTCTTCATCAACAATACGATTCGTTTGGCCATTCTGGCCCGCCGCAAAGAAATCGCCATTATGCGCCTCGTGGGGGCGAGCAACGGCTTCATTCGTGGGCCGTTCCTCATGGAAGGTGCCATGCATGCCGTCATCGGCTCGCTGCTTGCGATTCTTTCCATCGAGCTTTTGCGCCGACTGGCTTTGCCGCAGGTCTCGGGAACGCTTGCGTGGCTGCCTATCGACCTGCCGATTTCGTCGTATCTGCTGATTTACGTCGCGCTTATCGTGGCGGGTCTTTTCATCGCGGGCATCGGTTCGCTTTTCGCCATGCGCCGCTACCTGAAGGTGTAGCCGCAGTTCCATGCCCACTTCGATGCGACAACGCAAAGGACATATCGACGCCGCAACTCGCAACGCGCGCATCATAAAGCAGCTCGCTTTGTGCATGTGCGCGGTTGCGCTTTTTTGCGCCGGCTTTGTCGTGCGCGGAAACCACGAACTCATGGCTCGTCTCGGAGTTGAGGAGTCGGAGGCGAAAAGCGCCTCGCAGGTTGCCTCTTCGTATTCGGGCGAGGTCGCTTCGCGCCTCAACGAGGTCGAGGGGATTCTCTCGAATGCGAGCTTGGATACCTACGATTCCGACGCCTGCACGGCCGTTGTGCTCGAATCGTTCCTCTCTTGCACGAACGATTCCTTCACTCGGTACTATTCCGTCGATCGCTACTCTTCCTATGTCGACGTGTCGACTTCAGAAGACTATCCAGGCGTTGGCGTGTTTTTCTCGGAATACGAGGGCCAGGCGTATGCGCTCGACGTATTCGAGAACTCCTCCGCCGCCGATGCGGGTGTAATGCCTGGCGATTTCGTCGTGGCAATCGACGGCGATCGCTCCCAGGCATGGTCGGCGACCGAAGCCATCAATGCCGTTCAGCGCGAAGCCTCTTCGACTGTTGTGGTCACCTGGCGCAGGCCTTCCTCGATAAGCGAGGCGGGTGGCGATGAGTTCACGACCACGCTTGTGTGCGGCGACTATACGGAGCCGAACGTTGTGGCTCAAATTCAAGACGAAGTGGGCTATATCAAGCTTCGGCAGTTCACCCAAAACGCCGACTCGCTCGTTCGCCAGGCCATCGCCCAGCTGACTGCGCAGGGCGCGCGTTCCTTCGTTCTCGATTTGCGCGACAATCCCGGGGGGTATCTGAATAAGGCTGTCGATGTCGCGTCGCTTTTCGTGAAAAGCGGCGTCGTGGTTGAAATTGACACCGTCGACGCGAAGACCACCAAGCAAGTCTCGGGCGATATCGAAACCGAGGCCCCCCTTGTGGTGCTCGTGAATTCGAGCACTTCGGGCGCGGCGGAGGTGCTCGCCGCGGCGCTGCGCGATTCGAATCGGGCTACGCTCGTCGGCGTAAACACGATGGGCCGCGGATCGGTGCAGGTCACCAAGCCACTTTCGTTCGGCGGCGCCTTGCGTTACACCGCAGCTCGTTATAAGAGCCCCGCGGGCTATTCTATCGACGGGGTGGGTGTGGCGCCCGACGTCTCCATCGCTCTGCGCGAAGGCAGCTCGGACGACAATCAGAAGGAAATCGCGATTGAGACGGCCGCCTCTTTGGTTTCGAGCTAATTGGGGCCTTTCGGTTTGGCCGTGATTGCGGCTCTCGCTTGTGAAAGGAGCTCTTTTGGCTCGCTCTCGGACGCGGAAACGCTCCGCGCGTCGAACTCCCCGCATTTTGCCCCAAGGCGTTTTGAATGTCTCTGGCGCTGGCTATGGGTTCGTGCAAACCTCGGAAGGCGAATTCTTCATCCCCGCATCGAAGATCGCCGATGCCTTCGACGGCGATGTCGTCGAGGTCGCCCAGATTCACGACGATACTTTGGACCAGGCTCAAAATAATCGCCTGCGCGGGCGCGTGGTCCGCGTTGTGGGCAGGGCTCACGAGACGATCGTCGGACGCTATGAAGTGGCTGAGCCGTTTGGCGTGGTGGTACCAGAAGACCCGTGCATCAAGCATGACATTTTCACGCTAAGAAGCGATGCGCCCCATGTAAGGGACGGCGATATCGTGCGCGTGCGCATGACGTCGTACCCATCGCGGCATGAGCCTGCGCAGGGCGTCGTTGAGGAAGTGCTGGGGCATGAAGGCGAGCCAGGTGCCGATATCGACCTCATCATTGCGCGCCATAAGCTCGCGACCACGTTTTCCGCCGCATCGCTTGCCGAGGTAGCCGATGCCAAGGTCGATTCTGCGCAAGCCTTCGCCAGCGGCCATTATGCCGATTTCACCCAGAAGCTCGTGTTCACCATCGACCCCGATGATGCGAAAGACTTCGACGACGCCGTAGAAATCGATCGCGTGCTGCTCGCTGGGCCTGCGACGCTTGCCGCGGCTTCGGCTGCTGCTGCGGGGAAATGCGCTTCGGGCGCCGATTCGAAGTCGTATTACGTGCTGGGCGTCCATATCGCGGACGTTTCGCATTACGTGCCGTGGAATTCGCATGTCGACCTGGAGGCTCGCGAGCGTGCTACGAGTGTGTATCTGGTCGATCGCGTGCTGCCCATGCTTCCCGAGAAGCTGTCGAATGACGTTTGCTCGCTGCGCCCGAACGAAGAGCGCCGCGCGATGAGCGTCGAGATGCTCATCGATGAGGCAGGCGAGGTGCGCGACGTTCGCATAACCCCTTCGGTTATATGCTCGAAGGCGCGACTGGCCTACGGCATGGCTCAAGCTTCGCTTGATGCGCATCGTGCGGGAGACGATGCCGCCGCCGTGGCCGCCGTGCAGGCATCCACTGGGCCGTATGCCCTGGCGGTTTCGCGCGCCATCGTCACGCTAGACGAGGTCGCGCATGCCCTGCATGCCAATCGCACGCGCCGCGGCGGCATGGATTTTGAAAGCGAAGAGGCCAAGGTACGCCTGTCGGTCGACGGCACGCCCATCGGCGTGAACGTTCGTCGCAAGACGGACGCCACCTCGTTGGTTGAAGAGGCTATGATCGCCGCGAACGAGGCCGTTGCGCGCTTCCTGCGCGATGCGGGCGTTCCGTCTATCTATCGCGTGCACGAGCGGCCAGCCTCGGGCGACTTGGCCGAGCTGTCGCCCATTCTGCAGGAATTTGGCTACAATCGCCACGTGTCGCTGGCGCGATTCAGATCGGGCGACCCGTTCGCCATCCAGCAGGTTCTCTCGCATGCGCGCGGACGTTCCGAGGAATTTCTCGTCTCGTCGTTGGTGGTGCGAGCCATGAGACGCGCCGTGTACCAGGATTCGTGCGAGGCGCACTTCGGCCTTGCGAGCCATGCGTATGCCCATTTCACAAGCCCTATCAGGCGTTATCCCGACCTTATGGTGCATAGGATGCTGAAAGTGGCGCTGTTTGGCCGCACGGGCGAGACTTCGGCCCTCGAATCGGCGATGGCGCGCATCTCCGAGCATTCCTCGACGGCCGAGCGCACGGCCGAGCAGGCTTCGCGAGAATCCCAGGAGCTCAAGCTTTATGAGTTGCTCGAGCGGCGAATCGGCGAGCAAGACGACGGCGTTATCTGCTCGGTTGTGGCGCAGGGCTTCTTCGTGCGGCTCTCCGATACCAGCGAGGGGTTCGTATCCCTTGGCGATGCGGGTGAGCATTTCATGCTCGACTCGGCGCGCAGGGTTCTTATTGGCTCGGAAACAGGCGAGCTGTATCGACTGGGCATGAAAGTCCGCATTCGCGTGGCGGCGGTGTATCCCTATGCCCGCCGTGCGAATTTCGCTCTCGTGCGTCGCATAGGGCCAAGGCTCGTGGCTTCGTCATAGAATTCGCCGCACGGCGTTCGCGTTTTGTGCCGCGCATGATATTCGCGAGGCTATACTGGAAGTTCGCATAACGCGCGAAGGAAGGACGTCGCCGTGTCGATAAGAAAGATGATTGAGCGCTCATGCGCTCCGCGAACGCTGCATCGCGGGCGTTCCTTGGCCGCAGGCGCCCGCTGCATCTACGACCGGCGCGTGCGCTATGACGGGGAGCTCACGATAGCGAATGCCTCGATCGTTTCGCAGACGAACCCCAATGAGCGTTATCGGACGATGGTCGCCTTCGACGAAGAGGGCGGCTTCGTTGACGATTATTCGTGCACCTGTCCTGCGGCTTTCCAATACCAAGGTCTCTGCAAGCATGCCGTCGCGCTCGCCTTCGACTTCGACGAGCGCCCCGATGCGTATGCCGGTTTTCGCCGCGATAGGGCGGCCTGCTCGTCGGATTGCATCACGGCGTTTATGAACCGCGCAGAGCAGCTTGAGCGCGATGCTGTCGCCGACGCGAGCGTCGACGTTTTGTGCGAGTTCGTTGTGGAATATGGGCAGTGGTCGCTCGGGTTGCGTGTGTCTTGCGAAGGCGCGACGTATGTCGTGAAAAATATCTCGGAGTTCTGCAAGCGAGTGGAAGACGGGGCCTATTTCTCGTACGGCAAAAAGCTCGCGTTCGCGCACGTGCCGTCGCGATTTACTCAGCGAGGGCGGGTTATTGTCGGAGTTGTTCGGGGAATCGTCGATGCCCATCGGGCGTCGACTTTGGCCTCGTCGTGGCGCTATGTCTCTCCCTCGATCGGGCGAGTGGTGGCGCTGTGCGAGCATGAGCTTGTTGAGGTGCTCAATGCGCTTGGGGATGATTCCTTTTCGATTAGGGGCGACGACGGCATAGCGCCGAGTCTGACGCTTGCCCATGTCGTTGATGCCGACCCCGAAATATCGTTGTCGCTTTGCGCATCGTCGCGCGGTGGCTTCACCGTGGAGAGGGCGAATCGCATATGGCTTGCGAGCGATGGAAGCGAGCTGTTTGTGTGGCTCGGCGAAAGCGAGGTGTATCGCTGTTCGTGCGATTTTGCGAAGTGCGCCGATTTCTTGCGCGGCGTGTACGCAAGCGAGGAGTCGAAGCCCTTCGTGGCCTTGCGCGACATGCCCGCCTTCTGCGCGACGGCCCTTCCTTCCATCGAGAAGCGCCTTCGTGTCGATTTGCCTCCTGAAGTGGAAAAGTATCGCCCCGTCGACTGCTCGTTGGAATTCTTCTTCGACAAAGACAAGACCAACGTGACGCTCGTTACCCAAGCCGCGTATGGAAGCGTGCACCATATTTTGGTGGGCGATGCGGGCGAAGGCGCCGACGCCGACCAGAGCGGCCAAGATAGCCAGGAGGTGCTGCCGGTTCGCAACGCGAAGCTCGAGGCTCGGGCGCGCTCGCTCTCGCTGCGATATTTCAGCGATGCCGGAACGCTCGCGCTCGCCGAGGGGGAAGACGTCGCCGCCCTTCTGTTCGGAGGCCTTGCGCAGTTTCGCGAAATGGGCACGGTGTTTACCACGCCCGCCTTCGATCGGCTCATTCGGGATACGAAACCGCGCGTTACCATGGGCGTGTCTTTGTCGGGCGACCTCATTAATCTCACGATCGATTCGGGCGACCTGCCGGCATCGGAGCTCTCTTCGCTTCTGTCAAGCTATCGGGCTCGCAAGCGCTACCACCGTCTGCGCAGCGGGGCGTTTGTCAGCCTGAAAGACGCCGATCTCTCCCAGCTCGACAGGCTTGCGAGCGATTTGGGCCTGACGTCGAAAGATCTCTCGAGCGGGCATGTGCTGCTGCCCGCGTATAGGGCGTTTTATCTCAACGAAGAGGCCGATCTCGACCGTGACCGCGATTTCACGCGCTACATAGAGCATTTCAAAGCGGTGGACGAGGCGAACTACGAAGTGCCGCCGTCGCTTGCGGGCGTGATGCGGCCTTATCAGGAAGAGGGTTTCCGCTGGCTTTCGGCGCGATGCGATGCGGGTTTTGGCGGCGTGCTCGCAGACGAGATGGGCCTGGGCAAATCGCTTCAGCTCATAGCCCTGCTGCTTGCGCGGAAAAGCGCCGACCGGCAGGCTCCGAGCTTGGTGGTGTGTCCGGCTTCGCTCGTGTATAACTGGACGGCCGAATTCGAGCGTTTCGCGCCCGAGCTCTCGGTTGTCGCCGTCGCTGGCGGCGCGAGCGAGCGGCGCGCGGCGCGTGCCGCGGCATTTCGGGGCGCCGATCGGCCCGATGTGCTGGTGACCTCGTACGATCTGCTTCGCATCGATGCGGACGATTGGTCGAGCAGGCAGCTGTTCGTATGCGCGCTCGACGAGGCCCAATATATCAAGAATCCCGCGGCGCTCACGACGCGCGCGGTGAAAAGCCTGCAGGCCCAGTATAAATTCGCGCTCACGGGCACGCCCATGGAGAATCGCCTCTCCGAGCTGTGGAGCATCTTCGACTTCCTTATGCCGGGGCTTTTGGGGAGCTACGCACGCTTCCGCGAGCATTTCGAATCGCCGATTGTGGGCGGTGATGCCGATATGGCCGGCCGCTTGCAAAGCATCGTCGGTCCGTTCATGCTGCGCCGTTTGAAGTCCGACGTGCTCAGCGACCTTCCCGAAAAGCTCGAATCGGTGGTGTATGCGAATTTGGGCGGGGAGCAGCGAAAGCTCTACGATGCCCATGAACAGCGCCTGCGCGAAGAGCTCACCGCCCAGCGCAAGTTTCGCAAAGAGCGCGCCGCCGCGCGTGCCGCGGGAAAGCCCGTGAGCAACGTCGAGGTGCTTGCGGAAATCACCCGACTGCGCCAGTTGTGCTGCGATCCGCGCCTGGTGTACGAAAACTATCGCGGCCCTGCGGCGAAGCTCGATGCGATCGTCGATTTGGTTTCTTCCGCCGTGGAGGGCGGGGAAAAGACGCTCGTCTTCTCGCAATTCACGAGTTTTCTCGAGCTTATCGCCGAGCGTTTGCGCAAGGCGGGCATCTCCCATTACTCCATCACGGGCTCAACTCCGAAAAAAGAGCGTGTGCGTTTGGTAGATGCGTTCAACGAAGACGACACGCCGGCGTTCCTCGTATCGCTGAAGGCGGGCGGCACGGGACTGAACCTGACGGGAGCCTCGGTCGTCATCCATGCCGACCCATGGTGGAACGCCGCCGCGCAAAGCCAGGCGACCGATCGCGCACATCGCATTGGCCAGACGCGCGTGGTGAGCGTGCAGAAGGTCGTGGCGAAAGACACGATAGAGGAGCGCATCGTGCGCCTGCAACAAACGAAAAGCGAGCTCGCCGAGCAGGTGGTGGGAGCGGGCGGTACCTCGCTTGCATCGCTTTCCGCCGACGACCTCTACGAGCTGCTGCAAGGCTAGCTTTGCGGTGATTTCACCATTCTGCATGACAGTGCACGGCGGGCGGCAACGCTATAATGTCGCAGTCTGCCGCGTTTGCGGCATGCGGGAAACACGAATGAGAGGTGGCGCGTGGCGCGCGAGAAAAAGCAAATTGCGAAAAACCGCAAGGCTTTCCACGATTACGAGATACTCGAGACCTTCGAGGCGGGAATCGCCCTGACGGGCACCGAGGTTTGCTCGCTGCGCGAGAACAACTGCCAGCTGACCGATTGCTTCGTGCTTATCCGCAAGGGGGAGGCGTGGCTCAATGGGCTGCATATCTCGCCGTATTCGCATGGGAATCTGAACAACCCCGACCCCGACCGAAAGCGCAAGCTGCTGCTGCATCGCAAGCAGATTCGCTATCTTGAGCAGAAGACGGGCGAAGCGGGTTTGGCCATCGTTCCCATCGGGATTTATTTTTCGTCAAACGGTTTGGTGAAGCTCGAGATCGCGCTCGCGCGCGGCAAGAAGCTTCATGATAAGCGCCAGGCGATGGCCGAGCGCGATTCCAAACGAGAAATTGCGCGCGCGCTTAAGATGCGTTCGCGTTAGCAGAGTCGTACGACATTGCCGAAGGCATAACAGGGGGTATTTACATGGGCTTGTTCAAGAAGGCTACTCGACTGGGCGGTCGCGTGGCGAAAAACGCCGCCAAGCAAATCATCATGCCCGAAGACGAGAAATCGAAAAACGGCGAGGACAAGGCGAAGGATGCGGCGCCGGCCGTACCCCAGCACTCCGATGCCGAATTCGACGAGCTGCAGGAAAAATACAACGCGCTCATGACCGAGAAGTGGAAGGAATACTATAAAACCAGCTGCGACGGCGAGTGCGAGACCTGCGAATACTACGATTGGTGCCCCGATGATTTCGACGGCACGTTCGACGATGACGAGCCGACCGAGGAGCCTGAAGAGGCCGAAGAAGCCGAATCCGCTGATGGGGCTGGCGAGTCCGATGAACCCGAGGAGTCTGGCGAAGAAGAGGAATCCGAAGCCGACGACTCCGACGAAGACGAGGACCTCACCGATGAGGAGCGCGCTGCGAAGGCGGCGGCCGAGGCCTACTACGAGGACGGCTGCGACGGCGACTGCGACAACTGCGAGCATTACGATTGGTGCCCCGCCGAAGAGGAAGACGAAGACGACAAGGTGCTGTTCAAGGGCGTTACGCAGGGCGATGTGAAAAACGCGGCGAAAGGCGGCGTTGAGCTTGCGCGAGAAACCGCCATGGCCGCGCGCGATTTGAAAGAGGCCCTCGACGATATCACGGGCGGCCTGAACATGAAGGATCTTCTGAAGTAATTCCGCTGGGCGCTCTCGTTTTCAACGGGCGCTCGCCAAGGTGTGCCGCGCATTTGACATCGCGCGCCGCGCCGATAGAATAGAAATTCCGCCAGGGCATTCTGGCTGGGACGCTTGACAAAGGCATATCGCATGGTGGACAGCACCTCTTGGGTCGTTTCGGCTCGTACAACAAGGGGGCGACTGGTTTCGACATGGTACGTTTGAACTGAGGAGCAGGTCGTGGTCT
>CAVHFS010000037.1:0-8454 GCA_963635715.1 Subdoligranulum sp. CAG:314
AGCGCATGGCTGGCAGCCATGAGGTCAGGGGTTCGATCCCCCTAGGCTCCACCAATAATTACAGGTCGGCTATATGCCGACCTTTTTTGTTATGAATGGCTTCTCGGAAGGTTTCGCAAATCTTCAGCTTTAGTTGATTTCCGTGAGGCCTATTCTGCGGGATTTCGCTATAAGACCTTGATGACCTGGGTTTTATGTTTGTTGTTGGTTGCTTCCCACTATTTAGCGAACCATATCGTATTATGTCGGTGGACTATAGAATTATCGATGTACTCGCTTTGATTGGGAAGAGTTGGTATTGTGACCGATTCATCTATTCGCGAGCAGCGTGAGAAAACTGCTCAAATCGCACTTGAAAATCGCAGCGTTTTGGAAGGTCTCATAGAAGACCTTAAGGGGGACTCTCGTCGAAAGCGTCAATCGGCCGCTTCAACGCTTGCTGTGGCATCGTCTATGGATGCAGCCGCTTTGACGGATTTCTCGGATGTCTTTGTCGAGGCTTTGAATCGTCCAGAGGCTCAAACTCGATGGGAGTGCCTCAATATATTGACCAATATTGTGCCCGTTGAGTCCCGATTATGCGACAAAGCTATTCCCGGCGCCGAAAGCGCTCTTTTCGACGAGGATTCTGGGCCGCTTCGTTTGGCTGCCATGCGATTTCTCTGCCGCCTGGGTTCCACAACCGAAAATCGCAGTCTGAAAGTTTGGTCGCTGATCGACGAAGCTATTCAATGCTATCACGGTGATGTCGAATTCCAAGAGATGCTCGTTGCCGTTATCGCTTTCTCGGAGGGCAAGCTGGCCGACGAGGTTGCCGATCAGCTGAAAGCTCGTATGTCTTTTGATGCGAAGAGCGGAAAAGGCGTCCTGAAGAAACGTGCAAACCAGATTCTCGAAAATCTTGCTTAGAAGAGAACGCCTTCGGGCGTTCTTTCGTTTATTGGTCGTTTCGTCTGCCGTTTGGCGATGGGATTGCTTGAATTTATCGCCAAGAAACACTTGCATGCTAAGATTTATGCCTTATGAATCGGTGGCTATGGCTTGCTTGAGGATCGTATCGGAGGAAAGGAATTCTTTATGGCGAAACACACGATTACGTTAATTCCAGGCGATGGCATTGGCGTCGAGACCTCTGCCGCAATGAAGCGGGTCCTCGAAGCGGCGGGAGCCGATATTGAATGGGAGATTGCCGAGGCGGGGGCGGCCGTCATGGAGAAAACGGGAGGCTCTCCTTTGCCCGACTCCACCATTGAGGCCGTAAAGCGCAATAAGGTTGCCATCAAGGGCCCTATTACGACTCCTGTCGGCACGGGCTTTCGAAGCGTTAACGTTGCGTTGAGAAAAACTCTCGACCTCTATGTCAATCTGCGACCCGTTCTCTCCATTCCGGGGGCAGGCGGGCGTTACGAGGACGTTGATCTTGTAATTGTGCGAGAGAATTCCGAAGACCTCTACGCTGGCATTGAATTTGAGCAGGGCAGCGACAGCGCGAAGCGGCTTATCGAATTCTGTTCATCGGAAGGAGCGGGAGAAATTCGTCCCGATTCGGGAATTTCGATCAAGCCGATATCGGTAACGGCGTCGGATCGCATTGTGCGCTTCGCCTTCGATTATGCGATGAAACATGGGCGTAAAAAGGTAACGGCGGCCCATAAGGCCAATATCATGAAGTACTCCGATGGGCTTTTCTTGCGGGAGGCGCGCAAGGTCGCGCAGGATTACCAGGGACGCATCGATTTCGACGATCGCATTATCGATGCGTTCTGCATGAATCTCGTGAGCGACCCAAGTCAGTTCGACGTCATAGTTTTTCCGAATCTCTATGGCGATATCGCAAGCGATTTATGCGCCGGTCTTGTCGGAGGGTTGGGGATCGCCCCCGGAGCGAACATCGGCAACGAATATGCGGTTTTCGAAGCCGTACACGGCAGCGCTCCCGACATCGCGGGCAAAGATATATGCAATCCCACGGCTCAGATTCTCTCGTCGGCGATGATGCTCGACTATATTGGGGAGTTGGAGACCGCCGATCGCATTCGCAAGGCCATTGCGAAGGTGTATGCCGACGGGGAGCATTTGACGGGCGATATTCGCAAGGCGACGAGAAGCGCTAAGCCTGCCTGCTCGTGCACCGAGTTCACCGATGCGTTGATTGCTGCATTGTAAAGACTCCTTCGGCGCTGGCCTTGCTGGCTTGTGCCTTTTGAAGAATAGGGCCGCCTTGTTCGCGGCATATCGATTTCGATAGATGGATGGATTGCCCATGGCCATGCAAACGCAAACCTTGGATATTGACGGCGAGTCGTTTGAGATTTTCGCGACTTCTCAGGTGCAAGGAGCGGCCAAGCTGCCGCATTCATTGCATATTCTGCTCGAGAATGTGCTTCGCAATGTCGATGATGATGCGACGCGCGAGCTGTATGCGAAGCGCATTGTGGATGCAGGCATGCAGGGCGCGCAAGGCGGGGAAATCGAATATATGCCGGCTCGCGTCTTGCTGCAGGATTTTACGGGCGTCCCTGTTTTCGTCGATTTGGCCGTCATGCGCGAGGCTGCTCGCGATTTGGGCGCGGATCCGTCGCGCATCAATCCTCAGATTCCGCTTGATTTGGTTATCGACCATTCCGTTATAGCCGATTCGGCGTGTTGCTCCGATGCTCTGTCGAAGAATATGGACATGGAGTTCAGACGCAACGGCGAGCGCTATCGTTTCCTGAAATGGGCCCAGGGTTCATTTCAAAACGTGCGCATCGTGCCGCCTGGTTCGGGAATTTGCCATCAGATTAATGTGGAGCGTTTTGCGCGTGGAGTGATGGTGAAACCGACCGATACGGGCAGCCTTGCGTATTTCGATACCGTAGTCGGCACCGACTCCCATACCACCACCGCGAACGGCATTGGCGTGTTGTCGTGGGGCGTAGGCGGTATCGAGGCTGAGGCGGCGGCGCTTGGCCAGCCCATCACGACGCTTGTTCCCCAGGTCGTGGGTGTGCATTTGACGGGAGCGTTGCGCGACGGCGTGTCGGCGATGGACGCTGCCCTCACGTTTGCGCAGATGCTGCGTGCCCGCGGCGTCGTTGGAAAATTCGTCGAATGCTTTGGCGAGGGAGTGAATTCCCTTTCCGCTACGCAGCGCGCTTGCATTGCGAACATGACTCCTGAATACGGATGCACGTGCACGCTTTTCCCCGTTGACGAGCGTACGACAGAATACCTGTTGCTTACGGGGCGCGATAAAGGCCAGGTCGCATTGCTCGAGGCATACGCCAAAGCCCAAGGTATGTGGAATGACGGAGTCGAGCGCACGTATTCAGAAGTCATCGAGCTTGACCTATCTACGGTCGAACGCTCGCTTTCGGGTCCGAGCCGTCCCCATGATCGTTTCGCCGCATGCGATGCTCGTGAGCGCTTCGAGTCGATTTGCGCCGATCGCGGCTTGGATATGGAGAAACGCGTTACGGTGCATCTTGATGGCCGCGACGTTGAACTCACTCATGGCGCCATTGCCATTGCTGCGGTGACGAGCTGCACTACGGCGACCGATCCCGCGATGATGCTTGCGTGCGGGCTCTTGGCGAAGCATGCACGCGAGGCGGGCCTTTTGGCTCAGCCGTGGGTAAAACGTGTGATGGCGCCCGGCTCGCATGCCACGCAAATTATGCTCGAGCGGGCCGGTCTTGCGGCTCCTCTTGCCGAACTTGGTTTTGCGACCTGCGGTTTTGGCTGCATGAGCTGCATTGGAAATTCCGGTCCCGTATGGCCCGAGATGCATGAAGTCGCCGATGAAATCGAGCTTGCGAGCGTGCTTTCGGGAAATCGCAACTTCGACGGCCGAATTTCGCCCGACGTGTCGCAGAATTTCCTGTGCGCTCCCGCGGCGGTGGTAGCCTACGCCATCGCCGGTACGATGGACTTCGATTTCGAAAAACAGGCGCTGGGCCGCGACGCTCAGGGCAACGATGTGTTCTTGAGCGATATCTGGCCGAGCGATGACGAGGTCGCGGGGCTTATGAGGGAATTTGTTACGCCCGAACTGTTCGAGGCGGGTGCAGTGGGGCTCTATGAGGGCACCGAGGCCTGGCGGAAGCTCGAGGCTCCTCAGGGCGATATCTTCGAATGGGACGAGTCGTCCACTTATGTGCGGCGTGCGCCGTATTTCGATGGCATGGGCAAAGACGCCGAGGGCTTTGCGCCGATTGCCAACGCTCGCGTGCTGGCGAATTTGGGCGATTTCATTACGACCGACCACATTTCGCCGGCGGGCAGCATCGCTCCCGATTCTCCTGCGGCGAAATACTTAGCCGAGCGCGGGGTTGACCCCGTTATGTTCAATACGTACGGATCGAGGCGCGGCAATCATGAGGTTATGGCTCGTGGAGGCTTCGCGAATATCAAGCTGAAGAATTTCTTGGCCGAAGGGAAATCAGGCGGTTGGACGCGGAATTTCCAGACTGGCGAGATCGACACTATTTTCGATGCGTCGGTTGACTACGGCAAGGCGGGAGTGCCTCTCGTGGTGCTGGCCGGCAAGATGTACGGCAGCGGCTCTTCGCGCGATTGGGCGGCGAAAGCGCCGCTTCTGTTGGGGGTGCGCGCAGTCATTGCGGAAAGCTTCGAGCGCATCCATCGTTCCAATCTCGTCGGCATGGGCATTCTTCCGCTCCAGTTTTGCGAGGGAGAGAACGCGCAGCTGCTGGGGCTTGACGGCAGCGAGACGTTTACCATTGAGCCTATCGATTTCGGCGAGGGCAAGCCGTGTTTGCCGAATCCGCGAGAAGTGAAGGTGTCGGCTTTAAAACAAGGCGGCGAAACCGTGGAGTTTCAGGCTATAGTAAGGGTGGATACTCCTACCGAAGGCGCCTATATGAGCAACGGCGGCATTCTGCAATACGTGCTTCGCAGTCTTGCCTAAGCGCTGACGGGAGGCTTGGCGCCTGTTTGTCCGTGCATACAAGCATTCAGGCGGCCGCACCAGATTCGGTGCGGCCGTTTTTCGTGTGTCGGTGCGGCGCTGTGGGAAATGATTCGGGCGAAAAGGGAAGGCCCGAATGCTATTGAGAAAGGCATTGCATGGCTGGCAACCAGAACCCGTTCGCCGCTATTTTCGGCGACGACCCGTTTGGCGTTGGAGGCGGATTTTCGGGTGGGGGCTCGCAACAGCGCGGCCCTCAGATTGAATTCAACACAAACGAAGAGTTCAACAAGCTGAAGGATAAATTCGCGGGCATGGGAAAGAAGGCGATGATTGCTTCGGCGATTATCGCGATTATCGTTATTGCGGTGGCGTATTGGTGGTTTCATCCTCCCATCAATATCCATTCGACCGATACATGGCTGTTCATCGCCGTCTTCATTTTGCTCCCGTCGTTTCTCTTCTTAAGGACGCGCAGTGCCGCTTACAGGAAGGGCACGGCGAAGGTGTCCGCATCGCAGGGCAAGGCGAAGGCCTTCAAAACGCTGTCGTGGATTCCCGTTGCCGTCGCCGCAATCGCCGTCGTTGGGACGGTGGCCTCTTTGTCGATTTTCCCAGGCAACGCCCAGAAATACGCGGATATCTTGACTCCCGCGGACGACGAGTTCACCGAAGATATCCAAGAGGTCAACTACGACGAGATTCCCGTTATCGACCGCGATTCGGCGATGCTTTTGGGTAATCGAACCATGGGAAGCATGTCCGATTTGGTGAGCCAGTTTGAGATCGAGCCTACCTATAGCCAGATCAACTACAAAGACCATCCGGTTCGTGTGAGCCCGCTTGGCTACGCTGATCTCTTCAAATGGCTCCAGAACCGCGAGCAGGGAATCCCCGCATATGTCATCGTCGACATGACCTCGCAGGATGCCCAAGTCGTTCGCCTCGATTCGGACCATTCCATCAAATACTCCGAAAGCGAGCCTTTGGCGCGCAACATCGATCGCTACGTTCAGCTGAAGTATCCCTTCTATATGTTTGGCGAGAAGTCGTTCGAGATTGACGACGATGGCAACGCTTGGTGGATTTGCCCCGTGCGCGACTTCACTATCGGCTTGTTCGGGGGCGAGACGATTTCTCGTGCGGTGCTCGTTAATGCCGCGACGGGTGAGTGCCAAGACGTCGCTGTTGAAGACGTGCCCCAATGGGTTGACCATGTTTATCCGTCGAGCCTTATCATTCAGCAGTACAACTGGCACGGCAAATACGCGGATGGCTGGCTGAACAGTTGGCTTGGCCAGAACGGGGTTGTGCAAACGACCCCCGGAACCGACGGGGAGCCGGGCTATAACTACATCGCTAAAGACGACGATGTGTGGCTGTATACGGGCGTGACCTCCGCCACGGGAGATGAGTCTATCGTCGGGTTCGTTTTGGTGAATCAGAGAACGGCCGAAGCCCATTTCTATTCGTGCGCTGGTGCCACGGAGAGTTCGGCCATGCAGTCGGCCGAAGGCCAAGTGCAGAATCTGCGATACGAATCGACCTTCCCGATTCTTATCAATGTGAGCGATACGCCGACGTATTTCATGGCGCTTAAGGACAACGCGGGGCTCGTTAAGAAATATGCAATGGTCGACATCCAGAGCTACCAGAATGTTGCGGTGGGCGATACCGTCGCCGATACTCAGAAGTCGTACTTGTCTCTTATTGCGGCGAACGGCCTTGGGACGAGCAATTCTGTAAGCTCGTCGGCGCTCAATGCTTCCGGCACTATCAAAACTATTGCAACTGCGGTTATAGAGAACAATTCCCATTTCTACGTCACCCTTGAAAATGACGACAAGATCTACGACTTCGCACTTCCTGGGATGATAGGAATCGTGCAATACGGCCAAGGAGATGCGATAGCGTTTAAATACGTTGAGGGCACGCCAACCTGTTCGGTTCAAGAGATAACTTCGAAAAGCCCAGTTCAAACAAGCGTAGCGACTTCTGATGGATCTACGGCCCAATCGGCTTCTTCCGATTCGAAATCGTCGGAGAGCAGCGCGACGAACGAAGAGGCCCAAGCGAAGTCCTAGCGCATTTCGTGGAGCGTTTTTGGAGTGGAATCTCGAAGGAAAATTGTTCTTGACGAGCCGTTTTAGTTGGGTAGAATATCGCTTTGCGTTCGAAAGGGCGCGACGATTACATTAGTTCCGCTGCCCAAGACAGCTGGCACCGAAAGGTTTAATCGCATGCGAGCATGCGGCCCGCCGAGGTGGTTCTGAAGAGCGAATTGCTTTGACGGCCCCTGCTGTTTTGTGACGCGGGGGCCGTTTTGTTTCTTCTGAAACGGCTCCATTCCACGGGGCGGAACCCGAGTTTCAGAAGAAGGAGGTGTATTATGCCCAACGTCAAAAATCAAGAGACTCTCGCTGTCATCAAGGAGGAGCTTGCGAACTCTGGCGCTGTGTGGGTCGTCGATTACTGCGGCCTTACCGTGAAAGAGGTTCAGGAGCTTCGCCGTTCCATCCGCGAGGCTGGGGCTTCCATGAAGGTGTACAAGAACACCCTCGTTGGCCTGGCTCTCAAAGATGCCGAGCTGCCTACGCTCGACGACATGCTCGCTGGTCCGAGCGCGTTTGTGTTCGCTGGCGAAGATGTTGCCGCTGCCGCTAAGGCCGTCAAGAATTTCGCCAAAGGCAACGACAAGCTGGAGATCAAGGGTGGCTTGATGGAAGGCAAGGCCGTTACCGCCGCCGAGGTCGAAGCTATCGCTTCTCTGCCCTCTCGCGAGGAACTGCTCGCCCAGATCGCTGCCGCCATCAACGGCGTCGCCAAGGCTCTCGCTGTGTGCGTCAATGGTGTGCCCCAGGGCTTGGCTCAGGTCACCAAGGCTGTCGCCGACCAGAAGGCTGCTTAATTGCAATCGCGGCGTGATGTGCGCCGCATAACGAAAACAATCTGGCCAAACGCATGATGCGTGAGGCCCCTTTGAAAGGAAAAGCTATCATGGCTGTTACCCGTGAAGAGATCATCGAGGCTCTGAAAGAAATGACCCTGCTCGAGGCTTCCGAGCTCGTTAAGGACATCGAGGAGACCTTCGGCGTTTCCGCCGCTGCTCCCGTTGCTGTTGCTGCTGCTCCTGCTGAGGGTGGCGCTGCTGCCGAGGAGAAGACCGACTTCGACGTTATCCTCGAGGGCTTCGGCGACAACAAGATCGCCGTTATCAAGGTCGTTCGCGAGATCACCGGTCTTGGCCTCAAAGAGGCCAAGGAGGTCGTCGAGGGCGCTCCTAAGGCTATCCAGGAAGGCGTTGCCAAGGACAAGGCTGAGGAGATCAAGTCTCAGCTCGAGGCCGCTGGCGCTGCTGTTACCCTGAAGTAGTTTGCGCGGTTCTACGAACCGCTTGCTTCCGAAGAGCCGGGATTCGTCTCGGCTCTTTTTGCATTCTGGTTTGTTTTCGGTTTGGCATGCGGCCGTTGGCGGCATACGATTCCGATAGATTCCGCACGAGCAGAACAGCACTTAATGTGCTGTTCGTCGCGAGCAGGACT
>CAVHFS010000038.1:0-7605 GCA_963635715.1 Subdoligranulum sp. CAG:314
AACCGGTGACCTCTTCGTTACCAACGAAGTGCTCTACCGACTGAGCTACACGGGCAAACTGGTGGGCGCGCTAGGATTCGAACCTAGGTAAGCAGAGCTAACGGGTTTACAGCCCGTCCCCTTTAACCACTCGGGCACACGCCCAGTTCGCAAAGTGCTCGATGCAAATATGTGTACTTATCAAGCTGCTGCTTTTGCGGGCGGATTTCCATCCGCTTCACAAGAGCGTGGTTATATTACCGTTGCTCCTAGTGCGTGTCAAATGATTACACGGCCCCGGGCGTATCCCTCCCCAATTCCTTCATATCAACGGTTTGACCTGGAATTTCAACGATTCCCATAAGCGAAACATTGCCTCTCTGTGGGTACCGCTCAAAAATCTCTCCAAAATTTTTTCCGCTGCCTAAGGGCGAATTTCAAAGTAAAAAAGCGGCGCCCGCATAGAGGACGCCGCTACCGATTCGGTTCAATTCGCCAGCTTACACGTCGGCTTCCATATAGTGGTCGAACTCATCGAGAATCTCTTGTGAAGGCGGGGTCGTAAGCTTCGAAACAATGACGATGGCTGCGAGGGCGAAAAGAAAGCCCGGCAGAAGCTCGTATACCCCAAAAATACCGCCCAAGGGCTTGACGAAGAAGCTCCATACGATGACGGTGAGCGCACCAGTGAGCATTCCCGCAAGCGCACCCTGCCAATTCGTCCGACGCCAGTACAGCGACAAAAGCATCAACGGGCCGAAGCTCGCCCCAAACCCCGCCCAGGCATACGAAACCACCTGAAATATTGAGGAGTTCTGGTCGAGGGCGATAACAATCCCGAAGATGAGAATGAGTACGAGGGAAACGCGCGAGACGAACATCGCCTGAGCGTCAGTGGCGTTTTTGTTGATGAGCCCCTTATAAAGGTTCTGGGAAATAGCCGAGCCCGCGATGAGCAAATAGCTCGACGACGACGACATCGTCGCGGCAAAAATGCCCGAAACGACGAGGCCGCAAACAAACGACGGCAGCATGATTTGAGCAAGCACCACAAAAATTGATTCTGCCGCCGAAGCATTCAGGAATTCGGTCGGCAGCGCGGCCCTACCGACAAGCCCGATGCATACCGCACTCGCCAAAGAGATGACGACCCACACGGTAGCGATAATGCGGCTTTTCTTGATGTCGTCGGAATGGCGAGCGCTCATGAACCTCACGAGGACCTGGGGCATTCCGAAATAGCCAAGGCCCCACGCCAAGCAGCCAACGATGGTAACGGCGCCCGCGCCATACACGGCGGCATCGCCGAAAAGCGGCATGCCCCCTTCGACGATCTGCTGCCCATTCGCATCGAGAATCGGCGTTGCCGTCGTCGTCCCTGACAGAAAGCCTGGAATCGTCTGCAAAAACGCAACCGTGTTCTCCACGCCGCCAGCCATGCCGACGCTTCCGACAAATACCACCACGAGCGCGCAAATCATGATCGTGCCCTGAATGAGGTCGGTCGTGCAAACCGAAAGGTATCCCCCAACAAAGGTATAGAGGAACACCACGAGCGCGCCGAGAATCATCATCGTGGTGTAATCGAGATCGAAAAGCGTCGAGAACAACTTGCCGCACGTCACAAAGCAGCTCCCGCAGTAGATGCAGAAAAACAGCAGGATAATCAGCGCAGCGACGCTCATGAGAATTCGCCGATCGTCATGAAAGCGATTGCTGAAGAAATCGGGCAGCGTGATGGAGTTGCCTGCCACCTCTGAGTATTTACGCAAGCGACGCGCAACGAGCTTCCAATTAAGGTACGTTCCTATGGCGAGCCCAATGGCCGTCCACATTGCATCGGAGGCCCCTGTGAAATATGCCACCCCGGGCAACCCCATAAGCAGCCAGCCAGACATATCGGAAGCTTCGGCGGAAAGCGCCGTAAGCCACGGGCCCAAACCGCGACCTCCAAGGAAATAATTCTCAGAGGAGGAGTTCGATCGTTTCAGATAAAAGAACCCGACCGAAATCACCACGATGAAATAGAGCGCCATCGCAATGATGACTTGGATGTCGTCAGAAGCCACCGTTCCTCCTTTTGCTGGCCTTGAAGCCCTTTTTCTGAAAATACCCGCCGATTATACGGTATGTAACGCAGACATATGTTACGGACGCTTTATTTTGGTAAAGTGGTCGAGCAAACGGCACGAATCGGAATAAGGAGCCGACATACATGTCATACGTCGATATGTCCACAAACGAGCTCGAAACGCTGAAGGCCTCGCTTGAGCAGGAATATGCAAACCACTGCGCAAAAGGGCTTACGCTCAATATGGCACGAGGCAAACCAGGCGCCGATCAGCTGAGCCTCAGCCTGCCCATGCTCGATGAGCTGAATTCTTCCGCCGACCTCTTCGCGGAAGATGGCACCGATTGCCGCAACTATGGAGTAATGGACGGCATTCCCGAGGCGAAACGTCTGATGGGCGAAGTAATGCGACACGACCCGGCGAATGTGTGCGTCTTCGGCAATTCGAGCCTCAATATTATGTACGACCTCGTAACCGAGGGCTATACGCATGGATATCTGGGCAGCACCCCATGGTGCAAACTCGATTCCGTGAAATGGCTGTGCCCCGTGCCAGGCTACGATCGCCATTTCGGCATCACGGAAAGCTACGGATTCGAGATGATTCCCATCGCCCTGGGCGAGAACGGCCCCGATATGGACGAAGTAGAGCGCATCGTCGCGTCGGATGCTTCCGTCAAAGGCATCTGGTGCGTGCCGCAATACGCGAATCCCACAGGCATCACCTATTCCGACGAAGTGGTGCGCCGATTGGCTGAAATGCCCTGCGCCGCTGACGATTTCCGCATCTTTTGGGACAATGCCTATTGCGTGCACGATTTATACGACGAGCGCCGCCAACGCGTGGCCGACATCGCGGATGCGTGCGAGAGCGCCGGAAATCCGAATCGCTATTTCAAATTCGCAAGCACCTCGAAGGTTACGCTGCCGGGCGCAGGCATCGCCGCCGTCGCCGCATCGAAGGAGAACATCGCGGAAATCAAAAGCCGCATCAGCGTACAGACGGTTGGCTACGACAAAATGAACCAATTGCGCCACGTACGTTTCTTGAAAGACGCAGCGGGCGTTGACGCACTCATGAGCAAACACGCGGCCATCATCCGTCCGAAGTTCGAGCTGGTAGAAAGCATGCTTGAAGAAGGCCTGAGCAAGACGGGGATCGCAACCTGGACGAATCCCGCTGGCGGCTACTTCATCAGCTTCGAGGGAATCGAGGGGACGGCGAAGCGTACCGTCGCGCTGGCCAAAGCCGCTGGCGTCACCATGACGGGAGCGGGCGCCACATGGCCTCTAAAGCGCGATCCTCGCGACACGAACATCCGCATCGCCCCCACCCTGCCGCCGCTTTCCGAGCTGCGGCAGGCCATGGAAGTATTCATTTGCTGTGTGAAGCTGGCCGCCGTAGAGGCGCTGCTGGCGAAGTAAACGGCGGGACGGCCCCAGATTCGCCCCTCGGGCCCGCCAAGGCCACGTCTCGCTACCGTTCGCTTCGCTCACTATGCGCTCGCCTGGCTGCGCTTAATTTTAAAATGAAGAGCAAGTTTGAGCGCAGACGACCTTGGCGGGCCCGAGGGGCGAATCCGGGGCCACGGGCTTTCGAGGATCGCATATAGATAAAGGAAGGCTCCTTTTGGGAGCCTTCCTCATACCTGCAGCTTTTCCGTCGCTGTTTATTCGGCGTCGTACATCGCCTTAAGCTTCAGCAAGTGCTGATAGCGATCCATAGCGGCCTGCTCGTTGCGCTCGAACAGCTCGCCAGCGCGCTCGGGGAACTCACGCGTCAGCCGGCTGTAGCGAGCCTCGTTCATCAGGAACTCGCGATAGCCGCCCGCAGGCTCCTTGCAGTCGAGCACAAATTTCTTGCCCGGCGCACCTTCAGGATTGAAGCGGAACAGGTTCCAGTAGCCGCAATCGACGGCCTTCTTCATTTCCGTCTGGCAATTCACCATGCCGCCCTTGATGGAGTGCATCTCGCAGGGCGAGTAAGCGATGATCAGCGATGGACCGTGATAGGCCTCGGCTTCGGTGATGGCTTTGATGGTTTGGGCAGGCTTGGCGCCCATGGCGATTTGCGCCACATACACGTAGCCGTAGGCCATCGCGATTTCGGCAAGCGACTTCTTCTTGATTTCCTTGCCGGCGGCCGCGAACTGCGCGACTTGGCCGATATTGGAAGCCTTCGACGCCTGGCCGCCCGTATTGGAGTAGACCTCGGTATCGAATACGAAGATGTTCACGTCCTCGCCCGATGCCAGCACGTGGTCGAGTCCGCCGTAGCCGATGTCGTATGCCCAGCCGTCGCCGCCGAAAATCCAGATGGACTTCTTCGCAAGGTAGGCCTTGTTATCGAGAATTTCCTGGGCGGCCCTGGCGACCTCCCCGTCGCCGGCGGCAACGGGCGCGAGAGCCTCAATCAGGGCGTCGGCCGTCTCACGAGCGGCCTGCTTGTCGCCACGAGCATCGAGCCACGCCTGCGCGGCATCGGCGGCAACGCCAGCCTCGATGAGCTTCTCAGCATCGGCGGCCAGCATGTTGTTCACGGCCTCGTAGCCAAGCAGCATGCCCATGCCGTGTTCGGCGTTGTCTTCGAACAGAGAGTTCGACCAGGCAGGACCATGACCCGCTTTGTTCACCGTATACGGCGAGGTGCCAGCCGGACCACCCCAAATCGAAGAGCAGCCAGTCGCGTTGGAGATGTACATATGGTCGCCGTACAACTGCGTGATCAGGCGCGCATAGGACGTCTGGGCGCAGCCCGCGCACGCACCCGAGAACTCGAGCAGCGGCTGTTTGAACTGGCTGCCGCGCAGGGTCGCATCCTCAATCTGCGGTTTCTCGGAAACCTCGGACACGCAGTAGTCGAAGACTTCCTGCTGCGCCAGCTGGCTTTCAGCAGAGACCATCGACAATGCTCCAGAATTGCACGCACCCACGCAAACGCCGCAACCCATGCAGTCGAGCGGCGAGATAGCCAGCGTGTACTGCAGATCCTTCGCCTTGCCCTTCATGGGGATGGCCTCCATCGCGGCGGGCGCGGCGGCGACTTCTTCCTCGGTCAGGCCGAACGGACGAATGGTTGCATGCGGGCACACGAACGAGCAACTGTTGCACTCGTTGCACTTGGAAGCGTCCCACTTGGCCACGGTAACCGAAACGCCGCGCTTCTCGTAGGCGGCAGCGCCCTGCTCGAACTGACCATCGGCATGGTCGACGAACACCGAAACGGGCAGGGAGTCGCCCACCATGCGACCGACCGGCTCCATGATTTCGCGAACCTGCTTCACGAGCTCGGGACGACCCTCGAGCTCACGCGTGTCCTCGACATCGGCGCAGGTGGCCCACTCGGCGGGAACGTCAATCTTCACGAAAGCGGTAGCGCCAGCGTCGATCGCGCGGTGGTTCATGTCGACGACGTCTTGGCCCTTCTTCAGATACGACTTCGTGGCCGCATCCTTCATGTAGCCGATGGCCTCGTCCTGCGGAATGATGTTCGCCAGGGTGAAGAACGCCGACTGCAGAATGGTGTTCGTGCGCTTGCCCATTCCGATTTCGACAGCGAGGTCGATGGCATTGATGGTGTACAGGTTGATATCGTTTTGCGCGATGTAGCGCTTCGCCGCTGGGCTCAGGTGATGCTCGAGCTCTTCGGGCGTCCACTGGCAGTTGATCATGAACGTGCCATGCGGCTTCACGTCGTAGACGATTGGGAAATCCTTCTGGATATAGCTCGGATTGTGGCACGCCACGAAGTCGGCCTTATTGATGTAGTACGAGCTGCGAATGGGCTCGTCGCCAAAGCGCAAGTGCGAAATGGTCACGCCACCAGTCTTCTTCGAATCGTACTGGAAGTAAGCCTGCACGTACTTGTCGGTGTGGTCGCCGATGATTTTGACAGAGTTCTTGTTCGCACCGACAGTGCCATCGCCGCCAAGGCCCCAGAATTTGCATTCGATGGTGCCAGGCGCCGCCGTGTTGGGGGAATCAGCGTCTTCGGGAAGCGATAGTCCCGTCACATCGTCGACAATGCCGATGGTGAACTCGGGACGCGGAGCCCCCTTGCCCAGCTCGGTGAAGATGGCGAACACCGACGCAGGGGGCGTGTCTTTGCTGCCAAGACCGTAGCGGCCGCCGCTCACCAGAATGCCCGTGCGCCCTTCGCGATGCAGCGCGTCAACCACATCGAGGTACAGCGGCTCGCCCGTGGAGCCCGGCTCCTTGGTGCGGTCGAGCACGGCGATTTTCTTCACGGTTTCAGGCAGGCATTCGACGAATTTCTTCGTGACGAATGGGCGGTACAGACGAACCTTCACCAGGCCGACCTTCTCGCCCTTGGCGTTCAGGTAATCGATGACCTCCTCGGCCACGTCGCAAATGCTACCCATGGCGACAATCACGCGATCGGCGTCGGGGGCGCCGTAGTAGTTGAACAGGTCGTAATTCGTTCCGAGTTTCTCGTTGACCTTCTTCATGTACTCTTCTACGACGGCGGGCAACTCGTCATAGACCTTGTTGCAGGCCTCGCGATTCTGGAAGAAGATGTCGCCGTTTTCATGGCTGCCGCGCATCGCGGGATGCTCGGGGTTGAGCGCGTGAGCGCGGAATTCCCGCACCGCGTCGAAATCGCACATCTCAGCCAAGTCATCGTAATCCCACACGGCAACTTTCTGCACCTCGTGCGACGTGCGGAAGCCATCAAAGAAGTTGAGGAAGGGAATGCGGCCCTTGATGGCGGAAAGATGCGCCACCGCAGATAGATCCATGACTTCTTGCACATTGCCTTCGGCCAGCATGGCAAAACCAGTCTGGCGACAGGCCATGACGTCCGAGTGGTCGCCGAAGATGTTCAATGCATGGGTGGAAACGGTGCGAGCGCTCACATGGAAAACGCTCGGCAGCATTTCGGCCGCGATCTTATACATGTTCGGAATCATGAGGAGCAAGCCCTGCGAGGCAGTGTAGGTGGTAGTAAGAGCGCCCGCCGCAAGCGATCCATGGACCGCGCCAGCAGCACCACCCTCCGATTGCATCTCGCACACCTTCACGCGCGTGCCGAAGATGTTCTTTTTGCCTTGCGCCGACCACTGGTCAACCAAGTCGGCCATAGGGCTCGACGGAGTGATGGGATAAATGCCCGCCACCTCGGTAAACGCATACGACACCCACGCCGCCGCGTTGTTGCCGTCCATGGACTTGAGCTGTCTCGCCATAGGTTATCTCCTCTTCCGAGCGCGGCCTCGCGACTGCGCATCCCCCTGCTTTCGCGCCCTTTGGGCAAAAAGGGCGCGCATGCGTGAAATAGAACAGAACGCATGGTATCAGCGGAAGCGCTGCGCTATCGACGACTAAAGCGCAACGATACGTCGACGCGCAAACGGCTTCGGTGAACGGGGAGCTGCGAGAAAGGAGCGGCGGCGAACGGCAGAATATCGAAGGTGAGCGGAGAGAATTATCGAAGAAAACCGTTCACCGACAGTCGGTTTGGCCAGTCATGCGTCTCTGGCTCGGTCAAGTCCTGCTCGCGACGAACAGCACATTAAGTGCTGTTCTGCTCGTGC
>CAVHFS010000039.1:0-7353 GCA_963635715.1 Subdoligranulum sp. CAG:314
GGACGCGGCCCTTTCAAGGCTGAGACACGAGTTCGATTCTCGTTGGGGGCACCATCGATTTTGAAAGCCGCCTTTCTTGGGCGGCTTTTTTCGTATATGCGCGGAGGTTTTCATGGAAAGAGTCATACTGCTTCCGACTATGGACGCTGTGCTCGCTTTGCGCAAGCGTTTGGCCGATGGACACTCGCCCGAATCGTTTTCTTCGATTGTTTCAACCGAACGGGCGTGGGCTGTTGATCTATGGGAAGCCTATGGCGACGATCGCCGCATCGCATCGAACGCGCAACGAGAGGTGGCTCTGGGTCGCTCTCTCGAGCTTTGCGGCTCCGACCTTTCTAAAAGGGGCGGTGTCGCCAAAGTCGTCGGCCGATTTATTAGCGAGGTTTTGGGCACTCGGGAGCTCGACGGGGCTCTTTCTGATTGCTCTGCGCTCGCGGAATCGGCAGTGGCGATACTTACGTGCGTGGAGGCCTACGAGCGAGTGTTGAGCGAGGCGGGCTTGGTCGATTTGGGGCGCGCTTGGCAGGTTCTTTCAGGCGAACGCGTTTTAGGCAAAGGCTGCGATGTTGAGCTTCGTGGCATAGGAACGGCATTTGCCTTGCGCCAGTTTTTGGAGAGTCAAGATGCCCATATATTCGATAGCGGGAACGAGGCGCCCGTCATTTCTCGGGCGAAATCGGGCATAGAGGTACGCTTTGCTTTTCCTTCGGGCCGCTATGCAAGGCCCTCGTTGATATGCGATTTCGTTCAGTCTCTTCCCGAAGGAGACACGCTTGCCATAACCACGCCATGCGCGGATGAGCTCTATCGGGAGCTTGCGCCGCGGCTCGCGAGTCGGGGCATTCCTTCGGCGTGTCGAGCGTCGGTGCCGTTTTGCTCGACGGATTTTGGGCGAGCGCTCTTTTGCGCCGAAAGGCTTGTTTTGGGCGATTCGCTGGACATATGCGCCGCCGCCGATTATGCGCTCAATCCGTTTTCGCGTATGGAAAAACAGGAAGCGTTTGATTTCGCGGCAAGCCTTCGCGGGAATCGGCTCATAGGTAGGGATGAGTGCCTGTCCATGCTTCGAGAGGCGAGTCGCACGTTCGAGTATTTCGAAGAACTGCTGAGCGCGCCCGATGCCGTGGAGGTGGCGGGCGTGTTTGAAGACGTGGCGCACGCCCTTTCGTCGACGGGCGAGCGCTACGTTCGCGAGCAGATATTGGCTATTGGAAAATTGCGCGATATTTGGATTGCTGCGAGCGAGATGCCGGCGACGATTGAGGCGTGTCTTTCCATACTGAGAGCGTCTTTCGTCGATGCCTCGCGTTGCTGCGGGGAAGCCGATCCTCGCGTTGTGGTGCAGTCGATGGGGCAGCTCGCTGATGGCGGACCAGATTCTTTTGACTGGGTGATGCTTGCCGACATGACGAGCGCCAACTACCCCTTAAAGGAATCGCACGATGCGGCCGACGGACTGCTGTCTGCGCTGGGCCTCGATGCGGGAGCGCAGGCGCTTCCTCGAGCGCGCCGTGAATTCTCCGATTGCGTGCTTGCCGCTCGCAAGGGCGTTGTGATTGAGCGTTGTCTGAACGATGAGAACGCTGCTCCGACTTATCCTGCCGCTGTTGTCCAGGAATTTGTGGACTGCTATCGCGACGATCCCACCGACCTCGGAAATATCGACAATGCGTTTTCGCTTCCCGAACAGTTGCAGGTCGGCATGCTGCAGCGAGGGGAAGAGGCGCTCTATGAAAACGAGAGCGTCATAGGGGGCGCGCAGTCGTCGCTCGTGCGCGTGCCAAAGCCGAATATGGGCCGCGTTTCGGGTACTCTTCAAGGGAAGATGATCTTGCCACGCGTTGGCAAGGGTGGGGTCATCGTTTCGCAGCCGTGCTTTTCCGCTTCGCAAATCGAAAATTATTTAGAGTGTCCGCAAAAATGGTTTGCCCTGCGACGCCTGCGCCTTGACGAACTTGACGAGGGATTTGGCGCGAAGGAGATGGGCGATTTCTCGCACAGCGTTCTGGAAGATTTTTACAAACGCTTCCAGGGCGATGTGGCGCCGAAGGTGACGGGCGAGACGTTGCCTGCGGCACGCGATTTGATGCGCGTCGTGCTTGAAGAGCATGAGGCGGCGCAGTGCGAGATGAGGCCGTTGAGCAATCGCCTTGTGGCAATAACCCAGCTCGAGTGCCGCGAAATGGCCGATTTGAAGCGCAAGCTTGTCGATTTTCTTGACCATGAAGCGGAGCTGCTGCCAGGGTTTCGCCCCGCGTATTTCGAGTTCGAAATTCCTTCGGCGCAGCCTGCCGAGTATGCCGGGCATCTGTTGACGGGCAAAATTGATCGCATCGACGTTGATGACCGCGGGCGCGCGGTGATTGTCGACTACAAAAGCACGCTGTCGCAGGAATACGACTTATACGAAGGCGAAAAGCAGGGCGGTGCCATGCGTCAAGGAAAAGTGCAGGCGCTTATCTACGCCCAGGCGATTCGGCGTATGCTGGGCCTGGAGGTCGTCGGCGCGTTGTATGTGTGCTACGGACGTTCGCATGCGGTTTCGGGGGCGCTCGATAAGAGCATCGAGCCGCTGCATGTGCCAGGCCTTAAACCCGACCGCTGCGTATATAAAGGCGAATTCGGCCCTGAATTCAACGATTTGCTCGATGCCACTGAAGCGCGCGTTGCTTCGGCGCTTGAGCATTTGCTGGCGGGCGAGGTGCCCGCGTGCGCCGATCATCCTTCGGCGTGCACGTTCTGCCCCGAGATTTCGTGCCCGCAAAGGAGGTGCTAGCGTCATGGATTTCTCGACGTTCAAAGAAGGACAGCTGCGCTGCGTGAAAACGCTCGATGCCCCCGTGGTGGTGTCGGCTGGGGCGGGTAGCGGTAAAACCTTCACGCTTACCCAACGCATCGCATGGGCGTTGCTGCCTGGGTCGGGCGAGGACGGTGCTCCATTTCTTGACGACATTGGCCAGGTGCTCGCTATTACATTCACCGATAAGGCGGCGGGCGAGATTAAGTCCCGAGTGAAATCGACGCTTTCGGCGGAGGGGATGGCCGAGCAGGCGTTGAAAGTCGACGACGCATGGATTTCGACCATTCACGGCATGTGTTCGCGCATTCTGCGCATGTATGCCGTTGAGCTTGGAATCGATCCGGCGTTTTCGGTGCTTGGGGAGGCCGAGGCGGCTGATTTGTTCGACGCTTCGGTAGAAGAGGTTCTTGCTGGGCAAAACGAGTTTTGGTCGCCAGAAGGGCTCGATGCGTTGTTTGCGGAATATCCTGCGCGTTCGCAAAGCTCGTTTGATCAGGGCTCCATCGAGGGCATGATCCGTGAGATCGCACACGTCGCAATCGCAAACCCGAATGGCATGGACTGCATATGCTTGCCGCCGGTCACGCATGCGCCAGGCGAAATTGTGCGTTTGCTGCTTGAGCTTACGATGCGCGCCCATGATGCGGCATTGCCGTTCGAGGGCAAGAAGACGGCCGACAAATATTTGTTGGCGGCAAGCACGTTTATCGAGAAAGCCCAAAAGGCTCTGATCGCTGGGGAGGTTTCCGCTGCGCAGCTTATCGAGCTCACCGATGCATGCCCATTTCCAGCGGCGAATTTCGGTTCGAAAGAGTACAAAGCGCTCGCAAAAGAAATGCAGCGCGAAGCGGCAAAGCTCGGCCAAGAGGCGCGCTTTGCGTTTGCCGAACCGCTGCTGCGCGATTTGGTTTCGCTTGCTGGAAAAGTCTATACAGCGTATAGCGAGAAAAAAAGCCAGCTCGCTATGCTCGACAATGATGACTTGCTTATTCGTGCGGCCGATGCGCTTACACGCAACGAGCAGGTTCGCGACGCCTTCGCTGACAAATTCAAGCTCATCATGGTGGATGAGTTCCAAGACACCGATCAGTTGCAAGTTGATATGGTGCGCGCTATGGCGGGTAAGCGTGGCGAGCGCCTGTGCACCGTGGGCGACGCTCAACAGAGCATCTATCGCTTTCGTGGCGCCGATGTCGCGGTGTACGAGCGCCATCTTGCGCGCGTGCGCGAAGGCGACCCGACGATGCCGATCGTGCTGCCCGATAATTTCCGCAGCCATCGCGACATTCTGAGTTTCGTCGACCGAATTTTCGAACAGCTCGATGTGTTCGGCGATGATTTCATGTCGCTTGCGTCTTCGCGCATCGAATCGAAGGTAAAGCGACCCTATCTTGCGGGGCCGAGTCGTATCGACATTCTGAACACGACTTATCCGGGAGCTTCGGGTATAGACCGAGTGGATGTTATCGCCCTTGAGGCTCGGCGTATAGCCAAACGCTTTGCTGAGATGCGCGAAGCTGGCCACGCGGCATCCGATATGGTGGTGCTTTTGGGTCGCATGACGAACGCGGGTGTCTATGCGGCTGCGTTGCGCGATGCTGGCTTTGCGTGCGTCATTGCGGGCGGTTCTATTTTTTCACGCGCCCCCGAGGTGCGCGTGATGCAGCGTTTGGCAGAAGTGATTGCGAACCCGAAAGCGACTGCTTCGTTGTTCGAGCTGCTTGCAAGCGACATGTTCGAGCTTTCTGCCGACGACTTCATTATGTTGTCGACGCGCTTCGATGCCAATCGCGGCATCGATCGCCGCCAGGGGCTCGACGTTGGATTCGCAACGCTGGCCAGCGAAATAGAGACGGGCACAATCGAGGTGTCGCCGCAGCTCGTGCAGGCCGTTGGCATTGTGTGCGGGCTTGCGTCCGACGCAGGCCAGGTTCGCACATCTGAAATTATGCGACAGGCCGTTCGCGACTCTGGATGGCTTACGCGTCTCGAGCGCAAGGGGGCCGAGGGGCTTTCGGTTGCGGGCAACGTAATGAAAGCAATCCGCTTGGTCGAGGGCTTCGAGACCGCTGGCGCTAGCGGCCCGACATCGTGCGCGGCGCAGCTTGCCGCCCATATCGAACGCGCGAAGGAGGCTCCTGGCGCGCTTTCCGCCGAGGGCGGCGACTTCGTGCGCATCATGACGGTGCATGCGAGCAAGGGTTTGGAATTTCCCATTGTGGCGGTGGCCGAGATGGCATCGGGGGCGGGTCGGTCGGTCCCATTTGCGCTCGAGTCCATCGATGGCATGTCGTATGCGTCGCTTGCCCCGTCGCGATCGGTGTCATTCGCGAAATCGACTTCGCTGCTGAACAAGTGCAAAGCGAAAGATTACGCAGCGCTCGCTGATTTCGAAGATGAAATCGACGCGTCGTTCGTTGCTGCGGCTCCTACGGCCGCTATGCGTCGTGAAACCATGACGGAATATGAGCGCGCGCAGGAACTCCAAGAGCGCCGCCGCTTGCTCTACGTTGCGCTCACTCGCGCGAAAGAAGCTCTTGTGGTTGCGCTTGTCACGAAGCGCGATAAGGAAGGCGGGTCGGGCGCAGTGTCGGCGCCAGGCGTGTATGCCGACATTGCGCATGCGATGTTCGGCGAAGAGGGGGATATTCCCGAAGGCGAATGCGCCGTGCCGTTCGGAGGCAGCGCACCAGCGCGTATCTCGCGCTACGACGTGCAAGAGCACGAGTTCGATAAACCTGAAGACGAGTCTGCTGCTGACGTTGTCAGCCCAGATGGCGAAAAACAGGTCGAAATGGTCGACGTGTTCGCCCCCGATCCCAAACCCGAAATGGTAGAGGCGCCCTATCGCCCTGGGCGCGAGAACGTGACCAGCTATTCGGCGCTTTCTAAGGCTTCCTGTGACGAAGATGCTTCGGCGGCGAGCAGGGGAATTGACGTTTCCGACGATGAAGCGTTTTGGGTCGATCTCGGTGCTCGCCTTGCGGCCGATGCCGACAAGGCGACCGACGTGGGCTCGGCGTTCCACGTGCTTGCCCAACGTGCCGCTCGTCAGGCAGCTATCTGCCATGCCGATGGCCGGCCGGCGGCAATAGAGGTTCCTCGATATGAAGCCATCGAAGCCGCCGTGCGTCGTATGGGGTGCTCTCCAACGACGGCAGATCGCGTTCGGGCCGCGTTGGAGCGTTGGTGCGCAAGCGATGCTGCTCATACGATGGCGAGCAATGCGCAGCTGCATGCCGAGCTGCCGTTCTTCGTTGCGTTCCCGCGGTCGAGCGGAGATGAGGCGTCTGCGTATCTGGAGGGTTCCATCGACTTGCTCGCATGCGATGCGATGGGCGAAGGCACGGCGTATATTGTTGACTATAAGACTGGCGGGACGCCCGACGAGACGTTTGAGGCCCTGCACGGGAAACACCAGCTGCAAGCGCAGTGCTACGCATATGCTGCGTTTGAGCGTGGTTTCGAGCGCGTGGAAGCGACGTTCGTTCGCGTGGAGATGCCGACTGCCGAGGGGCAGCCGCAGACAGTGCGCTACGAATTCAGCCAAAACGACAAGCCTGCGCTTCTTGAATCAATCCAGCGCGCTTGGGCCGCATTGCAGGCGAGCGAATGATGGCCAAGGGTGCCGCAAAGAAACGGTCGACCCCTTCGCGAAAGGTTGAGATGGACCACGCCGAGCCGCCGCATCAGCGAACACGGCGCTTCGGAGCGTCTTCGGCTTCGCCGCGCAACCACGCTCAGGCCCGTCGCGCGGTGGCTGGCTTGAAGGCGGGTGCCCATCGCGCCAAAAAGCCGAGCCGCGAGGGGCTGTGGTATGTGGCCGCCTCGCGCGAGAATCGCTCGCTTACTCGCGATGCCTGCCGCGGCGTGCGATGCGTTCTGGCGGCGCTGCCCGAGCGACGCAAATTCGTGAGCGAGCATACGCGCGCCAGCATGCAGGGGAATAAAAGCAAAGACACGAAGCCCGAGCTGCTGGTGCGCCAGCGTTTGCGGCAAGCTGGCCTTACAGGGTATCGCCTGCAATGGAAGGCCCCGGGCCGTCCCGATGTGGCATGGCCCAGCAAGAAGGTGTGCCTGCTCATCAATGGATGTTTTTGGCATCGCTGCCCCAAATGCAAGCCGGCGATGCCGAAGAAGAATCCCGAATATTGGGTGCCGAAATTTCAACGCAACGTGGAGCGCGACGCCGAAAACTTGGCCAAGCTAAAAGCCCAAGGGTGGCGTGTCCATGTCATCTGGGAATGCGAGCTGAAAAAGAAGACCATCGACGCGACATTCGCCGAACTGATTCCCATTTTGCGCGAAGAATTGGACAAGTAAGAGCTCGTCTAAGCGGCTTGCGTGGACATGCGCTTCCGCTTCGGTCAAGTCCTGCTCGCGACGAAGGCGCCACTGGCGCCTTCTACTCGTGCGGAATCTATCGGAATCGCACATCCACGCAAGCCGCTTGCTGGAGGATTATTCTGCGTCGGTTTGGCCAGTCGTGCGGCTCTGGTAGATTCCGCACGAGCAGAACAGCACTTAATGTGCTGTTCGTCGCGAGCAGGACT
>CAVHFS010000040.1:0-6695 GCA_963635715.1 Subdoligranulum sp. CAG:314
GCAATCTGGTCTTTCACCGCATCGTTCAAAGTGGAATCAGCGAATGAGATATTGGCGGCAGCGACATTCTCGACTTGCTCCTTGGTGCTGTTGTTCGTGACCGTGATGGTAAAAGTCGCAGTCTCCCCAGCAGTGTATTCCGACTTATCGGACGAGAGGGTCGCCGTCACGTCATCGTTCAGGTACACCGTTGAGCTCTGCCCGCTGCCATTTTCCTCGGAGAGCAGCGTCAGTGCTTCGGACGATACGCCCACAAAGGAGTCGTCGGAATCGTCCTCTATTTCAAAGCTGGCAAGCGAGACACCCTCTTCTTCCCCAAAGCTCTCCTCGCCCTCATCGCTGCCGTCCAGGCCCTTATCGCTACCGTCCAAGCCCCCATCGCCGTCATCCAAGCTTTCTTGGGCCACTACGTTTTCGCTCTGCTCATCATCGCCTGCATACGCCCCCAGGCCTCCTGGAAGCGTGCCTATAATCAGCGCAAGAGAGAGAAGGAGCGCCGTCAATCTGTATTTACGAAATCTCTCCATGCCCTTTTCCTTTGCATTGAACTTTCTGGCAATCAGAATTCCCTTTCGCCCAGAAAATCAATCGGGCAAACGGGGAGCGCGAACGCTCGCACGATGGATAACCACACGCCCTCGAACAATTCCGATGGCTTTTCCAGAACATGGCAATCCATGCAAACAACCATTCTCCATGTCTGCTGTGACGGGTTGAAAAGCGCCGTTCCGCATCGAGCGCTTCCGTGACTCATTTGTGACAACGTCTTAAAATCGCCTGGTCAATAGGGAGGTTGAGCGAGAATATTCCCCAGCAAGCAAAAAGACCGGCATCGCAGATTGCAACGCGCCAACGCATGGCTTGGCCGTTTTTCGACAAGAAAAAGGGGCGCCTTCGCGCCCCGTGACATCAGCCGCCATATTCTTCATTTTGAATTTGCAAACCCAAAGAGACGCCAGCTAAAGCTGCCGGCCTTGCTTCTTTTTGTGGGCAAACGGCAACGATCAGTCGATTCTCACGTACTCCGCCCAGGAGTATTCGGGAAGGAAATCGCCCGAAGGATCTTTAAGGCCATCCCGGTATTCGTAATAATCGCAGTCGATAAACTCGGGGATTATCCGTCGCGCTCCGCGATCGCTCTCGACAATATAATCAATGCCGTATTTCTTCAGCTCCGACATAAGCCTCGATACGATTTTGCGGTATCGCGCCCTCGACGTTTCATCTGGCTCGCATTCCCACAGCGAGGTTATGGCTTCGCGCGTGGTGAGATACGCCCCACGTTTCTCAATGAGCAGGGCGAGCAGCTCCCTACCCTTTTCGCTTCTGATATGAACGGCCTTATCGTCAACATCCATGCTAAACGAGCCGAACATCCTTACCGAAATTTTCCTCCTGTCCGCAACAGCGGTCGAGCAAAAGCCCGACCCCATCGCGGTGAATTCGGAATTGAAGCACATGAAGTACTTCGCCCGCGAAACGGGGACCATGACCAAGACGGCGGACTGCGCAAAACCGCTTTCCTCCGTCATGGAAAACGCGACTTTCGTCGGCCCGAGAATCTCTTGGCTATCTTCTTGGCCGAGCGTTATCGCCTCGAGGCAGAATTCCCTCACGGATTTCCTGTCGCTGGGAGAGACGCGCTCAAGAAACCACTGGAGAAAATCGTCGGTGTTCATCCTTACGTTGAGGGGAGCCCACATGGGACCATCTTCGCTATGGCAGATGTATTTTACGGAACCCTCGACCCTGTCGACCTCAAACACATCCTCCGCGAAACTCGAGAACAGCGCCTTGCTGAAAGAAACGACCTCTTTGTTTTCGCGTTGATAGTCGAGGTCTATCTCTACCTTGATGCAAAAGGAACTCGTGTCGAGACTGTCGCCGATATGGACACATTCGACCCAAAGGTCGCAATCGATCCCCTTTCCGCACGCTGAAACCAGCGTGCACGGCTCCATTCCGGAATATTCTTCGGCATAGGCGCGCTCCAAGGCGTCCTGCACCTTGGCCCTGTCGGCGAGCGACACGAAATCGGCAAAGGGCAGGCCGCGAACGTCGCCTTCCACCTCGAAGAGGTCTTCGGCAATGCCGCATAGTTGCTCGATACGCGCGTCGGCACAGCCCGAAACCTTGATGATGGCAACCTTTTCGCCCGACGAGGAAGCCCTCGGTGCCTCTCGCTCATCGGGAATTTCGCAAATAACGGAATACCCCCGCATATCGCCGTCGTTGCCCCTGATGGAGGTCATGGTGTCGACGACTCTGATAATCGACCCGTCTTTTTTGATGAGACGGTACGAAATGCTCTCGCAGCTTTCCTCGTTCGCGAGGTTCAAAACAAATTCGTCGAACGCCACGCTGTCGTCGGGATGCAGCAAGGCGGTATAGGTCTCCCCAACCAGCTCGCTGAGCTCGTGCTTTTTGTAGCCGAGCATTGAACAGAAATTATCGCTCACGAATTCGAGGTGAATGGGGCCTTCCAAATAGCATCGATGATACCCACCAAGGTGGTTAACGATGCTTCTCACTTGATTCAAGGCGCGAACCGTCTCGACGGCTTCCTCATGTTTCACAATCTGCAACCTCTCTCGATTTGTGCAGAATAGTCCGCCAGCGTTCCGTTTCATCACAAAGCGTGACCATCGCGTGACAGTCCATTGCTTCTTAACGAACAACTGGCCGAGCAAGAGTCGCTCCCAACAGGTCGTTTTTTTGCAATGGAAGTTACATGATACCCCCCCCCGAGTGCCATTTGCAGGGAAAATTGTTTGGATCACGGGTTATTTCTTCTTTGCAACAAAAAAACAGCGATTGAGATCGACACCGAAACAAGAAATAAAAAAGCCAGGGCATATAAAGCCCTGGCCTGCGGTTTCGCTGGAGCGGGTGACGGGAATCGAACCCGCGTTAGAAGCTTGGAAGGCTTCAGTTCTACCATTGAACCACACCCGCGTAAATGGTCGGGACGACAGGATTCGAACCTGCGACATCCTGCTCCCAAAGCAGGCGCGCTACCAAACTGCGCCACGTCCCGTCGACCGAACAGCTTGCCCATTATAGCAAAGCAGGCCAGCCGTTCAAGAAAATCTTACGAGGCAAAAATCTCGGCCACTATTTCACCACGAGCACGGGAACTTGGGTAATGCCCAGCAGTTTATGGCTCACGCTGCCGAGGTACTGCTTCATGCCCGAAAGCCCGCGAGAGCCAATCACGACCATGTCGTACTCGCCCGCATCGGCAAGCTTGGCTATCTCGCCCGCCGCGTCGGTGCCCAACACGAGCAGCGTATCCACTGGATTTTGCTGATGCCTTTCGTTGAACTGGTTCAACGCATCGGCCAGCACGTCTTCGGCGTCGGATTTCATTAAATCCAAAATGGCGGCGAAGCTCGACGCCTGGTCATCGGAGAGCATCGGAATAGACACGACGTTCACGATGTCCACGTGAATGCGCGCATCGGGCGCAACGAGCTCGGCCGCGACATCGACCGCGCGCTTGGACGTTTCGGAGCCGTCGTAGGCAACGAGAATGTTCTTCATGATAAGCCTCCTAGCACATAGCGCCGACGGTTTCCATCGGCGACCCGTATTCAGTATATCGCTGGGCGAGGGCATCTCGCGCTGCCCGAAAAGCGTTATCCGCGCGTTGAAATCGGCAGGCGTTTGATCCAGACATCCGAAAGGCCGCGCTTAAACCAGCCTCAGCCCTTCCCCGAATGCGCGGAATCGGTTCGTCGACCGAAGCTACTCAGCGAGCTTCGCTCGCAAAATGCGCAGAGCGTTGCCGCGGTGACTGATCGCGTTTTTCTCGCCTTGCGACACCTCGGCGAGCGATTTCGCGAAGCCGAATTTCTCGGGCATGAACATGGGATCGTAGCCAAAGCCCTCGCTGCCGCGAAGCTCATGGCCAATGCGGCCCTCCACCGTGCCTTCAACCGTGATTTCGTTACCAGCCTCATCGATAAAGGCAAGCGCGCACACGAAGCGGCCCGTTCGTTGCTCGTCGGGCACGCCTTCCAACTCGGAAAGCACCTTCGCGTTGTTCGCGGCGTCGTCGCCATGCGTGCCCGCATAGCGTGCGGAATACACGCCCGGCCTGCCGTCGAGGGCATCCACCACAAGCCCCGAATCGTCGGCAAGCGCCGCGAGCCCCGTGGCCGCATGGGCCGCGCGCGCTTTGATAAGCGCATTGCCCGCAAACGTGTCGGCGTCTTCGGCGGGCTCGGGATAGCTCGCAACCTGCGACAACGTAAGAAACTCCCAGTCAGGGAAGTCGAGCGCCGTCTCGATTTCGGCAACCTTATGCCTGTTGTTCGTGGCGATTACGACCTGCATTGTCTTTTTCTCCGTTCTGGCGAACGAAGAAACGACTCGACGCCGCAAGCGCGCCCTAGCACGACCCCGCGTCGACGTTTCTCCGATTACCCGATTCCCAATACTTCCTTTTGCGCTGCCAGCAGCTCTTTGATGCCCGCCTCGGCCATGTCGAGGAATTCGTTCAGACGCTCGCGCGAGAAACTCACCTGTTCGCCCGTGCCCTGCAGCTCCACGAATTCGCCCTTCGCATTCATCACCACGTTCATGTCGATTTCGGCATGCGAGTCTTCCTCGTAATCCAAATCCAGCATGAGCCTGCCTTCTACCAGCCCGACACTCACCGCCGCCACCTGGCCGAACAGCGGGTTCGTCTTGATGCGACCCGCCGTTTTCCACATTTCGAAGGCATCGTACGCAGCTACCCAGGCGCCCGTAATGGCCGCGGTGCGGGTACCGCCATCGGCCTGAATCACGTCGCAGTCGATGGTCATGCTCACCTCGCCGCCCATGGCGTTCAGATCGCACACGTTGCGCAGGCTGCGGCCGATGAGCCGCTCGATTTCCATGCTGCGCCCGTTGCGACCGTTCGTCTCACGGCGCGTGCGTTTATTGCCAGCGGCGGGCAGCATGGCATATTCCGCCGAAAGCCAGCCTTTGCCCGAGCCCTTGCGCCAGCCCGGCACCCGATCTTCGATCGTGGCCGTACACAGCACGCGCGTGTCGCCGAATTCGGCGAGGCAGCTGCCGTTGGCGTTCTTCATAACGCCGCGCGTAAGCTTCACGGGACGCATGGCGCGCTCATCGCGGTCGTTCGCTCTGTTTGCAAGCATTATTCCTCCTATCGGGCGGGTTCATCCGCGTGTATGCGAAAAACTTGGCCAACAAGCCAGTGCATTGATTATAAGGAACGCGATTGGCCAAGGGCGGCATATACGCTGCAGAAAAGCCTTAGGGGCACCAACTAGCGCCCATCCAAGCAAGCGAGGTCTATATGGGAGGGGCGCGCTATGGGCTCGTTGAACACGCGCGACCCGAACGCCTGGAAATCGTCCAGGTCGGACGACGAGGTGAAGAATTCGCGCGTGGCGACATTGCCCGGATGCGCGAATTCGCCTCGCAAAGCCAGCGTGCTCCGCACGTCTTTGGCCATCTCTTCGGCGGAAGACACCAGCAGCACATTATGGCCCATAACGCCGCCGATAAGCGCTTTGAGCATGGGATAGTGCGTGCAGCCGAGTACGAGCGTATCGATTTCGCAGCGCCGAAGCGGCTCGAGGTAATCGCGCGCTATCTCTTGAAAGGCGGGCCTGATGTAGGCCTTGCTCGCAAGGCTCGTGAGGTCTTCGATGGGGCCTCGCGACATGCGTATTCCCTGCTCAACGATGTCGACGAACTTCGGAGCGGCCGTCGAAAACACCGTGATGCCAGCATCGATATGGCGAATGGCCTGCGGATAGCAGCCAGAATCGACCGTGCCCTTTGTGGCGATGACGCCCACGCGGCGGTTCTTCGTCGCGCGCGCGGCGGCCCGAGCGCCAGGCTCAACAGCGCCGATCACGGGAATGCTGAAGCGTTGTTGAGCATGCTCGAGACCTGCGGCGGTCGCCGTATTGCAGGCGATTACGAGCAGCTTCACCCTACGCCCAACAAGCCAATCGCAAATCTGCTGAACAAAGCCGTCGACCTCGCCTTGCGAACGAGGCCCATACGGGCAGCGCGCCGTATCGCCAAAGTAGACGATCGATTCCTCGGGCAATTCCTGAGCTATCTCGCGCGCCACGGTAAGCCCGCCGAAGCCCGAATCGAAAATGCCAATGGGAGCGTCGTTATAAGGCGTGCGTATGTCGTTCGAAACGGCCATTAAACCCCTTCAGGCTCGTTACCAATTCAGTGTTATTCTACTCATCAAAAGCGTATCGCTCGCAAAAAACGACGACGAGCAGGTGCCCCAGCTCGCGCAGTCGACAAAAAAGGCCAGCTGACAAGCCGGCCCTTTCAAAATGTGGTGGAGGCGCGGAGAATCGAACTCCGGTCCATACTACGTTCTTGCTCAGGCTCTACAAGCTTATTTCGCGATCAAAGTTCGGTCGAGGTCGGTTCGCGAACCAACGTCGCCCTCCCTAGCCCGTTCAATCTTTTCCGAAGCCATACAGGCTACGTGCTTCGAAGCAGTCCCCTGAAATGACGTCGCGCCTAGGTCGGGGACAACCTAGGGTTGACGTGCCAGGTGCTATTAAGCAGCCATGGCGAGCGCAGGAGCGCTCTGATAAGATTTTTTGCCAATTAACTTGACTTTACCCCTGTTTAGCGTGGCGAGGAGACCACGACCTGCTCCTCAGTTCAAACGTACCATGTCGAAACCAGTCGCCCCCGCA
>CAVHFS010000041.1:0-6413 GCA_963635715.1 Subdoligranulum sp. CAG:314
GAAGCCTGCGCGCATTGCACCATCATCAGCAAAATGGCCACGCTGTAGGCAGCGTAGAGGGCCGATGCCAGGGCATGCTCGTAGCCGCGCGGCAAAAACGGCATGGCGGCGAATGCGGTGATCACGAAGGGAAACGCAACGCGATAGATGTTGACCACGTTCAGCTGGATGTCCTTTTTGCGCCACATCACCAGCAGCGCGATGGCGGCGGCGAGCGAGGCGCCCATCGAAAGCGCGTTCAGCATGGTGCCGGCGGCAGGTTCGTCAATGGCGATCGATCGCACGATGCCGGCGCAAAAGCCGATAGCGCCCACGCACAGCGCGCTTTGCAGGTAGTCGCGCAGCGTGGCGCGATAGACGGAGGGGTTTTCGCGCGGCACGTCTTCGAACATGGATTGCTTCAAGTCGATACGACGCGTTTCCAGCACCGCAGCAAGCGCGAACAGCGGCAGGAACACGGTGGGAATAAGATACGCGGTCACCGATCGAGGAATGGCGTACAGCGAGAAATACAGCAGCGCCGCAAGCCCTGTGCCCACGATGAGGTCGCGCGTGCCCGATTCGCTGTCCGACCCGGCGAAGCAGCGTTGCCACTGCACGAAAAACCCGGCCGATCCCACGCCAAGCAGAATGCCGCCGACGATGGCGAGCGGCATTTCGCTGCCATGCACATACATTGCCGCCACCAGGCACGCCCAGCCGAGGAAATACGGCACGGCGGAAAAGCCCATGAAGAGGCGCTGGGTCATCGCGGGGCGAAAATACACGCTTGCTGCGGCAAGCGCGAAGCTTGCGGTGAGCGAGAGCGACTGAGCCAGGAAGAAGCTCGTGGTGAGCTCGGCGGTTTGAAAGCCGAGCGGCAAAAACGGGAACACGCCACCCCACGTGCCGGTGGCATTGACCGCTAAGAGCAGCGCGAAGCCAAGCGATGCCGTGTTCGGCATGATGAGGTTGAGTACGCCCGTTTTCCTTGCCATGCCCGCAATTATACCTGCACGTTTCTTGACGAGCGCGCATCAAGATGGCATAAGAGGGAGGGCTGCTCGCCTTCAGAAAGGGGCAAGCAGAGGGGTCGATCGCCATATAGGTAGGTATGTCGTGGGTTTCGAAAATGCTCTTTCCGAAATAACGCTGGTGCTGTTCACGTCGCTTGCGCCTTCAGGTGCCGTCGCCATCGCCATAGTGGCGGGCATGCTGGCCTTCGCGCAGGCAGACGAGCAATGCCGCGCGCGGATGAACGTGTTTCTGTGCGTGCCGCTCGTTATCACGATGGTTGGCTTGGTGGCGTCGGCCACGCATTTGGGAAACCCCGGCAACGCGCTGTACGTGTTCATGGGCGCAGGGCGCAGCCCGCTTTCAAACGAGGTACTCAGCGCCGTGCTGTTTTTAGGCTTGACAGGCGTGTACTGGTTGCACTCGTTCGCGCTACGACCCAACCGCATGCTGCAGAAAGCGTGGCTTGCGGCTGTCATCATGTCTGCGGGCGCATTCGTGTTCTTCGTGGGACAGGCATATTCGGCCGAGACGGTTATCACGTGGAATACGCCATATGGTCCGGCGGGCATTGCCCTTACGGCCCTTTTGGGTGGACCGCTCTTGGCGATGGTCACGTTGCGCCTTTCCGGTTGGAAGCCCGCCGAGGGGCGCGTCGGGGCGGTGCTTTCGGCCGTGCCGGCACTGGCGCTGGTCGCGAGCATTGCATGCTATGCCGCGCAAGGCGTTGCGATATTGGGGCTTCAAAACCACATCGCTTCAGTTGAGGAATTGGTCCCGTGTTACTGGCCGATGGTCGTGGCGTTTGCGGCACTGAGCGCCGCGGGCATTGCGGGATTCGCAGCTATGCAGGCGGGCATTGCGCGCTATCGCCTGGGCCTGGCCGTCGCTGCGCTCGTATGCGTGTTCGCTGGTATTTTCGTTATACGATTCGCGTTTTACATGATGCATCTGACAGTTGGCGTGGGAGTGTGATGCACGCTGCGCGCGGGCGTGGCGCCCACGAAAACCATGCGTCTGGGTGCTCTTCGCGCGCAACCACACCGGTTCGTATGTCACACGTTTCCCTGTGATATACAGACAAAACACCAGGTTAAGCGCATGTGACAACAAATTCACATGCTTTATGTGACATCGTTTTCGCTGTATCGGACTACCTTTTGCAACGTCGAAACACGAAGTCCGAGACACCGAAGGGGGAACACATGTCGAGGCAAGACGAAAGCGTCCAGGCTATGCCGGGCGCGAACGTAAGTCGAAGGACTTTCATGAAGGCAACAGGAGCTATGGCCGCATTGGCGGCGGGCGGCACGGTTGCCGCGAACGCTGAAGGGTTCGCGGCGCATGCCGACGAAAACGAGACCGAAGAAGACAAGTGCGTGTGGTCGGCGTGCCACGTGAATTGCGAGGGCCGCTGCGCCTTGCGCCTTCATGTGAAAGACGATGAGGTCTACCGCGTCGAAACCGACGATGCGGGCGACGACGAGTACGGGGACCATCAGATTCGCGCATGCCAGCGCGGTCGCTCGATCCGCCGCTGGATCAACGACGAGAACCGCCTGAAATACCCGTTGAAGCGCGTGGGCAAACGCGGTTCGGGCGAATTCGAGCGAATCAGCTGGGACGAGGCCGCCAGCATCATCGCCGAGAACTACCGGCGCATCTTGGATGCATACGGTCCCGAGTCGATCTACCCTGCGTATTCGACGGGCGTGAACGCGCAGAACATCAATGGTTTCCTGAAGCGTTTGCTTTGCATGAACGGCGGCTACCTGAACCGCTACAACTCGTACAGCTCGGCTCAAATCTCGCGCGCGCTTCCGTTTATCTACGGCAAAAAGGACGGCAACGCGAATTCCGACATCAAGAATTCCAAGCTTGTCGTGCAATTCGGCGAAAACGCCGTGGAAAACAAGATGAGCGGAGGCGGCGCGGGCTACCACCTGACGCAGGCGCTTGAGCGCGGCGATGCGAAACTCGTCGTTATCGACCCGCGCTACAGCGACCAGGCCGCCACGCGTGCCGATCAGTGGATTCCCATCCGCCCCGGCACCGATGCCGCGATGATCGACGCCATGGCCTACGTGATGATCACCGAAGACCTCGTTGACCACGATTTCCTCGATACGTATTGCATCGGCTATGACGAAAAGACGATGCCGGAGTCCGCCAAGGGCCAAAACAAGTCCTACAAGGACTACATTCTGGGCAACGGCGCCGACAGCACTCCAAAGACCCCGCAGTGGGCAAGCGAGATCACGCGTGTGCCGGTGAAGACCATCGAAGACCTTGCTCGCGAAATAGCCACGACCAAGCCGTGCGCGGTGTATCAGGGCAAGGGCATGCAGCGCCACGCCAACGGAGAGCAGGCGGCGCGCGCGGTATGCATGATGAACATCCTTACCGGCAATGTGGGCATCGCCGGCGGCAACACGGGCAGCGAGATCGCCGATTTCGAGGCCGACTCCATCAGCGTCCCCATGCCCGACAACCCCGTGAAAGCGTCGATTTCCGCGTTTAGCTGGCTTGACGCGGTCGATCATGGCGAGAAGATGACGGCCCTGAACGCAGGCGTCCAGAAGGTCGACAAGCTCAATGCGCCCATCAAGATGATCTGGAACTATGCCGGCAACTGCCTGACGAACCAGCATGGCGAGATCGAACACGCGCACGAGATCCTCTCCGACGACTCGAAGTGCGAGCTCATCGTGACGTGGGATGTGCTCATGACCGACTCCGCCAAGTATTCCGACATCGTGCTTCCCGATGCCATGCCGCAAGAGCAGCCGACGTTCTTCGTGGATGAATACGGCGGAAACATGGGCTACGCGATCGTCGGCCAGGCGGCTACCGACCCGAAATACGAGCGCAAAACGCTGTATCAAGCGCTGACGCTCATCGCCGACAAGCTGGGATGCAAAGACGAATTCACCGAAAACCGCAACGAGCAGGAATGGCTCGAGTATATGTACAACAAGCTTCGCGAGAAGCACGACTACTACCCGCCGTTCGAGCAAGCCGTAGCGCAGGGCGTCATCCGTCGCAAGGATCCTGATTTCGAAGATGGCCACATCGCGTTCAAGGATTTTCGCGACGATCCGGTGAAAAACCCGCTGAAGACCCCATCGGGCAAAATCGAAATCTATTCGGAGCAGCTGGCGGAAATCGCCGACAGCTGGGAACTCGACGAGAAGGACATCATCAACCCGCTTCCGGTGTATGCGCCCGAAAACGGCGGCTACCTCGATGCGACCGAGGAAACTCCGCTGCAGATGATCGGCTACCACTTCAAGGGTCATGTCCATTCATCGTATACGCAGGTCGAGGTCCTGAAGCAAGCCAACCGTCAGCGTCAATTGTGGATCAATCCCACCGATGCCAGCGTACGCAGCCTCAAAGACGGCGACGACATCTTCGTGCGAAACGGCCAGGGAACCCTGAAGGTGCAAGCACACCTGACGCAGCGCATCATTCCCGGATGCGTGGCGCTTGATCAGGGCGCCTGGGTCGAACTCGATAAAAACGGCGTCGACGTGGGCGGATGCATCAATACGCTGACGAGCGGGCATCCTTCGCCGTTGGCGAAGGCGAACCCGTCGCACACCATTCTCGTTGAAGTGAAGAAGGCATAAGGGGGCGAATCCGATGACGCAATACGCTTTCTATTTGGATGGCAAGCGCTGCACGGGTTGCAAAACCTGCGAGATGGCTTGCAAAGATTATTACGACCTGTCGACTGAATTCGCGTACCGCAAAATCTACGAGTACGCAGGCGGCAGCTGGAGCGAAGACGAAGCCGGTTGCCCGGTGGCCAACGTGTTCGCCTATTACGTGTCCATGTCGTGCAATCACTGCGACAACCCAGCGTGCACGAAGGTGTGTCCGACGGGCGCCATGCACAAAGACGCCGAAACCGGCTTGGTGTCGGTGGATACCGACCGGTGCATCGGCTGCGGATATTGCCATATGGCCTGCCCGTACAACGCACCGAAAGTCGACCGCGAGGCCGGCCATTCGGTGAAGTGCGACGGCTGCATGGCCCGCGTGGCCGAAGGCAAGTCGCCCATCTGCGTTGAGGCCTGCCCTCAGCGCGCGCTCCTCTTCGGCCCGGTTGAGGAGATGTCGAAGAAAGGCGGCTGCGCCGATGTGGCTCCGCTTCCCGAGAACACGTACACAAGCCCGAATTTCTATATCAACCACGCCGCCAACGCTCGTCCATGCGACGATGCCGAGGGGCGCGTGGTGAACGTTCCGGAGGTGATGTAAATGCAGGCCGCCCTCGCCGAGCTGCCTTTGGCAGTGTTCACGACCTTGGCTCCCCTTGGCGCCGCAGGTTTCATCGCGTTCGCGCTGGCCGCGTTTTCCACGGAATACGCCGATGGCCATGCGCAACGCATCGATAGGATGTCGCTTGTTCCGTACCTTGTGGCGCTGGTGGGCTTCGCAGCTTCCATGCTCCACTTGGCGAATCCGCTTGCGGCCGTAGGTGCCATTGCGGGCATCGGTCGCTCGCCGCTGACGAACGAAATCGTCGTGGGCGGCGTATTCATGGTGGCTGCGCTGGTGTATGTGGTGCTTGCTTTCAAAGGCAAGCTCGCCAAGGCGCGCAAACCGTTGGGCGCGGTGGTTGCCGTGCTGGCTGTAGCGTTTTGCGCGTTCGTGGGTTTCGCGTACATGATACCCACGGTGTCGTCGTGGAATTCGGCGATGCTGCCCCTTGAGGTTGTGGGCTATGCGCTGGTCGGCGGCTGCGCGTTTGGCGCCCTGGCGCTCGCCGGGGCCGACACAGAAGCAAAAGCCGCCGGCAAGGTGCTGAGCATCGCAGCGATTGCGGGTGCCGTGCTGGCCATCATGGCTGAGGTCGCGCAGCTGGTTGAGCTGGGCAGCACGGTCACAGCTGTGGCCAGCGGCTCGGAGCTCGCCTGGACGGTTGCCCCGTTCGCGGCGGTCGGCTTGGCGCTTATCGCCATTGCCGCCGTCGAACTTTCGCGCAGCTTCGCCAAGGGGGCGACCAACGCAGTCGCCATACGCGCGCTCATCGAAGTTGCCGTGGGTACCTTCCTTGTTCGCCTATCGTTCTACGCCATGTACTTATCGGTGGGCACCACCCTGCTGTAAAGCCCGCAAAACACCCAAGCGGGGCGCAGTTTCCTTTCAGACACGCGCCCCAACATCCATGAGCGGCTGCTTATCGAGCGCGGCAAACAGTTCGCTCGCGTTGTCGCAGGATTCAGCCTTCACCTTGCCAGCCATAATGTCGCGCGCTTCCTGCATCGCCAACTCGGTTGCTGCGTTTTCGCCAAACGAAAAGCCCCCGGTGCGTGAGGTTCGGGCGAACCTGCACTCCAGGGGCTTCCTTTGCAGTCTAGAACTCCATGATGGTGCATTCGTTGTAGTCGATGTCGGGCCGCGCCATCAGG
>CAVHFS010000042.1:0-5707 GCA_963635715.1 Subdoligranulum sp. CAG:314
GGCTTCAACCCCCGATTTTATGGCAGCGCCTTGGCGGCATAACGGCCAATCCGAGCCCTCGGTGGCACAATGAACCGTCCTTCGTTTTATGGTTTCTAAAAGATCCTATGGCAAATGAGTAGCTAGAAAGCGTTTCTTGGAGAAGCCCGAAACCAGCACGATTTTGACCTGGGGTTATCCGCGACGATTCTTCGAGCTACTGTCGGGAGTCCAATCTAGCTACTCATTTGGCATACGATACGAATTCGGTAACATTTTTTGACACCGAGAAATACGGCGATTCCAACCCGCGCACCAATATTCACAGCACCACGCAGACCTGCGACAACTGCCACAACGACGACGCGGAGACGACCGTGAAGGACGACATGATGTGCAAAGACTGCCACGCATGGCCGCGCGATCTGCAAAGCGATATCACCCAGATGCAATAACGCCCGCGCAATAAACGCGAGCGACCAGCCCTCCCTAACCCAGGTCGCGTCCCTCCCGGGCGGTCTGGGTTTCCCTTTATCTTTATAGATGTGGCCGATGCGGCAAACGCCGCATCGGCCACACGCCCATTCGAAGAAAGTTTGCTACAACAATCGCGCCGCGAAGCCAACGTTCGCCATCGCTGGGTTCAAAACATCGAAATTAGTTGGCCTCGGGCAGCTGAGCTGCATCGACGAGGCTTTGGCTTTCCTGATACGTGAGCCAGCCATCGGGCACCACAGCATCGGCGTGGCACTGGGTGCAATACATCACCGACGCGCGGTGCGCCTTGTGGCACGTGCTGCACTTCTGCTGGCCGTGGCGATCGGAATGCGGATTGACCACGCCCATCCACTCGGTCTTCTTCTGCAGGTCTTCGCGCGAGAAGGTGTGACACGCGTCATTCATGCAAAACTCGTCGGAGTTGTCGAGCCCGCGCGCCTCCACCAGCTGCGTCACCGTACGCTCTCCAAGGGTGCTATCGTAGTTTCCCGAAATCCATTCAAGGCCTTCGGTCACCTGTTCGCCCAGCTGGGGAACGTGGCAATCCATGCAGGTCTTGCCTACTTGGCCGTGCACAGCGGCCAGCATGCTCGATGAGTCGGCCACCTCGTTGCCCCACTTGTCGGTGCCGCTCTGACCCGGCGTCGCCTCATACGTGGGCAAATACGAATCCATGGGATCGTGGCAGATGGCCGCGCAGAAGCTCGGCTGTTCATGCCACACCATAAGGCCAGCGGCGGCCAGCACCACGACGGCCACCACAACGCCGGCGACGACCCCGCGGCGCTTGCGCTTCGATGCGCGCTCGGCGGTTGGCGGCTCGGCCGCGGCATTACCAGCCTCAGCCTCGGCGCCTGCCGGCGCGCCCGCATCAATTTTGGTTTCTTCGGAATTGCTCATAGTGCATCCTCACTTTAGCGCCAGCGAATTACGCGATGCCCAATACGTTGCGCACGGCGATGCGGCCGAATGCGCAGCATTCGCCCAGGTTGCCGCCGCCGTTGTACATGTCGCACCACACGCTGCCGAACTCGCCCGCCGAATACAGGTTAGGAATGGGATCGCCGTTCAGATCGATGATTTGCGCGCGCTCGTTGCGACGAGGGCCGCCATCGGTGTTGAGCAGCGTCGTGGAGCAGTGGCATGCGTGGAACGGGGCCTTCTTGATAGGCGTCAGCGTCCAAGCCGGACGATGGAACGCCGGGTCTTCGCCCGCGTCGCAATACTGGTTCCACAGATCGACCGTACTCGTCAGCTCGTCGGTGGGCAGGCCCGCCTTCTCGGCCAGCTCGGCGATGGAATCGGCGCGGAAGCCAAAACCTTCACTCGAAGGCTCGAAATTCGGAGCCGTCTCGTAGGCCATCATTTTCTTGTAGCCGTCATCGTCGAGGATGTACCACGTAGTCTTCGGCATGGGCAGGTGCGGCCATTCGCCGCCGAACTGCATATGGCCGTGGCGGCTGCCGACGTTGATCGACAACGGGTTTTGGTCGATCACGTCCCAATCGTGCTCGTGGTCGCTATCCCAGTCCATGAAGAAGCGGCGGCCGTTCACCGCAACGGTGATGCCGAATTGCTTCGGCGTGCGCATGGTGACCTCTTCGCCCTCGATCGGCGACACGCTGGTCCAAAAGCCCGCGCAGCTGTTCATGTGCCACATGTCGGCGCCGATACGGCTGCAAATATAGTGGCCGTCGCCCGTATTCATGCGGCCGGCGATGCAGCGCGCCGTGGTGCCCGACAGGTAGTCGCCGCGCATCTGCGGGTTGTTCTCGAAACCACCGCACGTCATGATGACGCCCTTGTTCGCCTTCACATACACCGTTTTGCCCTCGTAGGTGTACACGCCGCCGAGCACGGCCTTGGTCTCGGGATCTTGCACCAGCGCGGTGAGCGGGGCGTTCAGCTTGTGCGTGATGTTGTCGTTATTCGCGAACGCGTGGTTCACGAACTTAATCACGTGGTCGTATTCCTCGCCTTTGAAATACATTACGCCCAGGTTGTAGCCATGCGGTAGCTCGGCGTATTCGGGATAGCACGTCTCACCCGTGCCTTTGTGGAAGTGCTCGCTGAAGTTCACATCGTCGGGGTTGAAATCGGGCAGGCTCTCGATCCACGTGCGATTCTCGTGGATGCCCTCGGCAAAGGCGTCGAGCACGGCATCGGGCGTGTTGTCCATCTCGCCGCGCAGCTCGTAGAGATATTGGCGAAAGCCCTCGGCATGCTCGTCGTCGGTCCACAGCACGCGGCCGGCCGAAAACGGACTGTCGCCCTGGCCCAGCGTCATAGCGCCCTTCTCCAACAGCAAAGCCTTCGCGCCGTTGCCCTCGGTGGCGACGGTTGCCGCCGCGGCCTGGCCGGCAAGGCCACCGCCCACGATGAGCACATCGGTCTCTTCGTCCCAGTCGATTTCCGCGACGGAATTCGCCGCATTGTTTTTGTTCGCGGCGGTGCCCTTCGCGCCGCAGCCGCCCAGCATCGCTGCGGCCGCGCCAGCAAACACCGTGGCGCCCGCAGCTTTGATGAAGTTGCGGCGGCTGGCGTTCAGATTCAGGCTTTCATTGAGGTCCATCTCTTCCTCCTTCAAGGGACCTTTCGGGTCGCGCGCCGTTCGGCGCATCTTCGCGCACCACGGCGAACCCGCGATTCTCGTCGCCCAGGCGCAGCAAGCTCCCATGCATTCCCCGAAGGCCTCCATGCTTGCTGGCGCGCCGAACGTCGCTTGACGAAGGCAACCCTACGCGGTCCAAGCGAGCCGCGCGCCGTCCGAAGCGGGTTGTTTTTGGTCGAAAATACGCTCAAGCACGTCCAACCCGAAAAGGGTCATTTATTGTTTTCCCAGTTCAAATAGATATCTACGATATAAACCGGCAATATGCGTTACGCCAAGCGTGGTAATATTTCGCAGCGAAGGAGGGGGATCCATGCCACGTCAAACGCAACGCGCCGGCACAGCCAGCATCAAACAAGAGTCTTTCGCGCAGAGTGAACCCGCCAAGCGAGCGGGCGTGCCAGCCATCGGCATCGCCTGCACGCTGGCATGGGCGTTTCTGGTGAACGCGACAGGCGAAGGCGCGCCAGGGCAGCAAACCGCATGGCAGCTGTCATACGCCGTGCTCTCCGTTGCCGTGGTGGCCCTGGGCTTTGCGGCAAGCAAGCGGTCATCCGTGCTCGAATCGCGTAGCACGGGCATTGCCGCAGCAGGCATAGGATGCATCGCGTCGGGCGCGCTTGCCGCGTCGTTTCTCACACCTGAGCTAGACGCGCTCCAAATCCCCGCCTCTATCGCATGCGCATGCGTGCTTGGGTGGCTGTATCTGCAATGGGGGCTGTTCTACGCGCGCATTGGGTGCCGCACCGCCGTCGGCTGCCTGTTCGTAGCCAACATTGCCGGCTCGCTGCTGAAAACGGCCGCGCATTTCTGCCCCACCCTTCTTGAATGCGCCATCACATGCGCGCTGCCCATAGCCTCGGTCGCGCTATGCCGCGCCGCGCTCGCGTGGCAGCTTGCGAATGACGTCGGCGAAAAGCCAACAGTGGTATTCGAATCGCACAATATTCGAGGCCTGTGGAAAGTCGGTGCCGCCATCGCGACATTCAGCTTCGTGACCGCGTTTCTTATCGCAAGATTTTCAGGGAATCAAAGCGCCGTACCCGCGGCCGGCTTCTTGATGGCCCGCTTGGTTGAAATCGCCATTTCGGGCATCGTGCTGTTCCTGGTTTTGAAGCTGGGCAAATCGTTCAACTTCTCGGAGCTGTGGCGCATCGCCCTTCTGGCTTTGGCGGCCGACATGCTGTGCCAAGCCGCCGTTCCCCAGGCTACGCTGCTACGCTGCGTGGAAAGCAGCGTGTGGGACCTGGTGGTTTTGTTCACATGGCTCACGCTTGCCGACATCGCACGCCATTCCAGCATACCCGCGTCGCTCGTTTTCGGCATCGGCTGGGCATGCTACACCGCGCCGTTTACGGTGGGCTCCGTCGTGGCGAGCCTGGCGCCCATGGGCACGCTCGATGCCGCCACGGCCCTTGCGCTTATGTTCGTTCTGATTATCGTGGCCGCCTTCTGCCTAGAGCTGCGCGACCAAGACACCAAGTGGATTTTCGCGGAACTTTCGGGCGAGCGGTCCAGCGCGCCTACCGATTTCGCGACCCTCGACGATCGCTGCCGCGCCATCGCCGCCGAGCGCGGCCTCACCCCGCGCGAGCTCGAGGTTATGCAGCTGCTAGTGAAAGGACGCACGAAAGCCTACATCGCCGAGACGCTCTACCTTACCGAGAATACCGTGAAGGGTCATGCGCGACACGTCTACACCAAGCTCGACGTGCACAGCAAGCAAGAGCTGCTCGATCTGGTGGAGCGATAAGCGCCGACACGACTTGGACGCGCGAAGCGCACTGCAAAACGGAATCCGCGGCGATTTTCTTATTGCGCAGGGCCCCGTTACAATAGCCACCGCACAACGTTATTCAAGCCTTTGGGAGGCCGCCCATGATGTGGTTCACCGCCGATTTGCATTTCGGCCATTCGAGCATCCTTTCGAAGATGGGGCGTCCGTTTTCGACCCTCGAAAATATGAACCAGGGGCTCATCGCCGCGATTAACGAGCGCGTGGCACCGAGCGATTCGCTTTATGTGCTGGGCGATTTCGCTTATCAGACAACCGCCGAAAACGCCCTGCGACTGCGCAAACAGATCGCCTGCGAGCATGTGCACCTGCTGCGCGGCAACCACGATGATTCGTGGTCGGCGGGAGCTGGCGCCGGCGTGTTCGAGACCGAGCAAGACTATCTGGAAATCGCGCCTGGGTATGCTCGCGGACACAAACTCGTGCTATTCCACTACCCCATCATGAGCTGGAACGGCAAGCGCCGCGACGCCATCCAGCTGCATGGACACATTCACTCGAAAGGCGCCGACTACAACGAGCGCAACCGAGAGCGCGGCATTCTGCGCTACGACGTGGGCGTCGATGCGAACGAATACATGCCCATAAGCCTGCCCGAAATTCTGAAATTCTTCGAAGGCGCGCAATCGCATTCCCGCATGGGATGACGGGCGCGCAATGGTGCCGCTCGAATAGCCTTGCGCTCGGCCGACTGGCGCCCATCGCCACGACCGTGTCGATGGGCGCAACCATTCTTTGTTGGAAGATGGCTGGGCCACCAGGATTCACGATCGCGCTTCGCGCGCTCTGGCCTCTCGGGCTTGCGCCCTCGAGCGAATTCCTAA
>CAVHFS010000043.1:0-5625 GCA_963635715.1 Subdoligranulum sp. CAG:314
CCCTGCGCATTTCGGGCAGCAGGAACTGCTCGCGCGTGAGCGACCCGCCGCTCGCAGGCGGCCTAGCTTCTAAACGCTGCTTGCTACTGATGAATAGGGGGGGGGTCATTTCCAGAGCAGATTCGGCGGATTCGGAGATGCTATTCGTTTCCAACCGTCGACGCCCCTTTCAGTTCGGAAATATCGATGCGCGTCACACAAAGCCGAACTCGGATTGTCAGCAAAGCGACCTACGCATACATATCGCATTCGACTATACCATTGAAACCCACAGATACGCCTCTTAGTCCCGCCAAAGGCACTGGCCGCGGCCGAGCGAGAACAAATTTGCACAATAATTCCCATGACTTGCCCGCAAAAATTCACTATGCGTTTGAACTGGTATTATGTTTGTATACGTTGTAAGATTCGTTATATTTTTACGCTGTATACTAAAACAGGTATCCCCGATACCGCTTGAAAAGCGTTTCGGGGATACCTGTTTATTGGCGTTTGTTTCGACGACGAGCTGAGCGTATCCGATTGCTTTCATCGTCCCAGCATGCGCACGGCGGCCTTAATCGCTGCCTTCCTAGAAGGCGAACTTTCGCTCGCTTCCGTCTATGTCGCAGATGCGGCATACGCCGTTTTTCACGCTGAAAAATGCAAGCCTACCGTCGTTGGGCGAATCGTGATGCTCACCGATGCCCACCATGTGCTCGAAGCCCGCCTGGCGAACTTGCGCGGGACAGCTCGCATCGTCGGCCAATTCCGCCTCGCCCGACACCACGATCCAACACTCCCCCGGCTTCCAACCGGAAAGCTCGAACTTCGCATTGCGCTCAAGCTCGCGCCACACATCCTTGTCGCGCGACGTGGAGAACCACAGCTTGCCTTCGGCCTCCGCCGCGAACGAGAACGGGCGCACGCGGGGCTGCGCGGAATCTTCCGCATCGATCGTCGCCAAATACCACGCCGGAATGCCCGTCAAATACCGTACGATTTCATTCATGAGTAACTCCTACAACTCCACCGGCAACCATTCATCATGGTTGCAAATCCATGCCTTCGGGTCCTCGATGCTGAAGAACACGAGCGTCTCGTCGTTCGGCCCATCGTAGTGCTCGCCAAGTGCCTCAAGATGCTTCCAGCCCGCTTCACGCATATCGGGCTTCGCCGCATCCACCATGCCAGCCTTGCCGCGCAAGATGAGCCAGCCATGCCCAGGCCACCACGACGTTGCCTCGAACAGCTGGTTTTGCTCAAGCTCGCGCCAGACGTCTTTCGTCGTGGCGGTCACGAACCACAGCTTGCCATCCTGAATCTGCGCGAACGAGAACGGCCTCACATGAGGCTGTCCATCGACGCTCGTCGCCAAATACCACGCAGGCACCGCCGTAAGATACTGCAGCACTTTATTCAAACCATCGTTTGATTCATTCATGTTCGTCTCCTATCGAATACACGCGCATAGCGCGGGCTTCGAGTCTCGCCAAGCGAAGCGACCATCGCCCTTAGGGTTTCCCCGCAGACCTTCAACTCAGCCGCCGCGCGTGCGCAAAACGGTCAGAATCGCTTCGCGTTTCCTTAAAAAGCAGGCGCGAGCACGTTCGCCGCAACGACGCCCGCAATGAGCACGGCGAACGCCACCAAGGCGAACGCGTCGTAGCGCGAATAAGCGAGCGGACGCATCTTCGTGCGGCCCTCCTCGCCGTGGTAGCATCGCGCGTCCATCGCCGCGGAAAGCGTTTCGGCATGGCGAAAAACGCTCGCGAACAGGGGAATCGTCACACTCGAAAGCATGCGCATCCCCTTCACGGGGCTCCCATCGAGTGCCGCGCCGCGGCTGATTTGCGCATGATAGACGCTCACAAGCTCGGTGGCGAACTGCGGCATGAACCTCAGCGCGATACCCATAATCATGCCGAGCTCATGCGCCGGCATCCCGAAACGGCGAAACGGAGCGAGCAGGCGCTCGAACGCCTCAGTCAAATCCAAGGTGAGCGTCGTCATGGTAATGAGGCTCATCCCCATCATCATGAGCACAATGCGGCACCCGATGAACAGGCACGAATGAACGCTGCCCTCGCTGATTTCGATAATCCCCCACTTGAACAGCGTTTGCCCGCTCTGGTCGACGAACAGGTTCAGCAGCGCGCAGATAAGTGCGATCGCCAGAAGCGGGGCGAGCGAGCGCATGGCTTTGCCGAAGGGGATGCGCGCCGCGGCGTAGAGAAAGGCCACGAACACGCCGATAACGGCGAGCGCGGGAAAATCGCGCGCCATAAGCGCCACGATGAGAAACACAAACCCGAGGCCGAGCTTCGCGCGCGGGTCGCATTTATGCAAGGGGCTATCGCCTGGGTAATAGCTTCCGAACGAAAAAATCTGATTCATCGCGCGCTACCGCCCCTCAATGACTCGGCCACGGCGGCGGCGAGCGATTCCACGGAATACAGGCGATCGGGCCGCAGGGGAACGCCCGCGCGAATGAGCGCGAACGCCATGCGCTGCGCCGCGGGAAGCCCCAGGCCGATTTCGTTGAGCTTGGCCTCGTTCAAGAACACGAGCTGCGGCGTGCCTTGGCGCACGATGGTCCCCTCTTTAAGAACGACCACGCGCTGCGCGAGCGCCGCCAAATCTTCCATGGAATGGGAAACCATGACGATCGTCGTTCCCTGTTTATGAAGCCCTTCGATGAGCGAGAGGAACTCCCGCCGCGCCACTGGGTCAAGCCCGGCAACTGGCTCGTCGAGGACGAGCACCTCGGGGCGCATGGCGAGCACGCCCGCGAAGGCAACGCGACGCTGCTGGCCGCCCGAAAGTTCGAAGGGGCTCGCATCGCACAGCTCGTCGAATTCCAGCCCCACGCGCGCAAGCGACTCCCGAACGCGCGAATCGACCTCGTCGGTGGAAAGCCCCAGATTGCGCGGACCGAATGCGACGTCGTCGAAGACCGTCGTGGCGAACAGCTGCCTTTCGGGATACTGGAACACCACGCCCACCAGCGCCTTCGCGGCAGCCGAAGCCGATTTGTCGGACAGGTCGCGCCCATTGACGACGACGCGCCCCTCGCTCGGGTGCAGCAGCCCGTTCATATGCTGGATAAGCGTCGATTTGCCCGAGCCCGTATGCCCCGCAATCCCTAGGAATTCGCCTTGGCACACCTTCATGCTCACATCGCGAAGCGCCCACACGGCTTGGGGGTCGCTTCCCCATTTCGCCTGCTCGGATGCCTTTTTGCGGCGGCCTTTGCGGGAGCGCTCCGACTTCGAGGGAGTATAGCTGTAAGAGACGTGCTCAAACTGCATGAGCGGCTCACCGCTGCACTCGATAGCATCGGCATGATGAAGCGCGGCCGGCACCTCGCACAGTTCGCCGAGCACGCCCGCCTCGCGCGCGAGCCGCACGATTTCCGCCTCCACTGCATCTTCGCGCACATGTGGCGTCGCAGGAACGCCCTCTTCCTGCAGGCAAAGCGCCAGCTGGCACGCCGGGGGAACTTCGAGGTTCAACGCGCGAAGCTCGGCGGCCCGCGTGAGCACTTCCTCGGGCGTGCCCTCGCAGGCAACGCGCCCCGCATTCATCACGATGACGCGGTCGGCCTCGGCGACTTCTTCCATGTAATGCGTGATCATCACGATAGTCATGCCTCGGTCGTTGAGCTCGCGGCAAACGCGCATGAGCCCCTTGCGTCCACGCGGGTCGAGCATGGAGGATGCTTCGTCCAGAATGAGGACCTTGGGCTGCATGGCGAGCACGCCCGCGATGGCAACGCGTTGCTTCTGCCCACCCGAAAGCGCATGGGTCTCGTTGCGCTCGAAGCCGATGAGCCCCACTTCTTTCAATGCGCCCTTCACGCGCTCGAGAATCTCCGCAGGCTCCACGCCGAGGTTTTCGGGACCGAACGCCACGTCGTCTTCGACGAGCGACGCCACAATCTGGTCGTCGGGGTTCTGAAATACCATGCCCGCGGTCGAGCGAATATCGTAGACGTATTCGGCGTCGGCCGTATCGTGACCATCGACGAGCACGCTGCCCCCATCGGGCACGAGCAGGGCGTTCATATGCTTGGCGAGCGTGGATTTGCCCGACCCGTTGCCACCCAGAATGCAGACGAATTCACCTGCGGCGATGCTCAGGCTCACACCGTTGAGCACGAAGCGATCGCCGTCGTAGGTGAAGCGAACGTTGGAGCAATCGATCATAGCGAAAACCCTTCAGACGCACACGGGGCCCAGACGCCTGCGCAGCTTCGCGCAACACCTGGGCCCCGTACAGATTCTTAAGCGGAAACCTTGCCTTTGACCTGCTCTTTTTTAGGAGTGATCAAGTTCGAGATGGCCTTATACACAACCAAGGTGAGCACCGAATTGAGCACCGTCTTCAAGAGGTTGAACGGAATGACGGCAGGAACCATGAGCGGCAAGATAACGTCAGCCGAGCCGTACCAGAACCACACGCCGATGGTCAGGTTCGAGACGATGGAGCCGAGCGTCGCGAGCACGACGCCGAGCACGAGACCGATGATGGCGCCTTTGTAGGTATGCATCTTCTTGTAGGCGATTGCCGCGGGCAGCACGAACAGCAGCGCCGCGACGAAATTCATGAGGGCGCCTACCCAGTCGCCCGTGATGAGCGCGTGAATCACGATCGCGAGCGAGCCCACGGCAACGCCCGGGCCCGCGCCGTAGGCAAAGCCCACGACCATCGCCGGAACGAGCGACGGGTCGTACGTCAGGAAAGGCGCCGCGGGAAGCAGCGGAATCTGCACGAACATGAACAACGTCGATATGGCGCACATGAGCGCCATGGTCACGAGTTGCTTCGTGTCCCACCGATTCGTGTTTTGGAACTGGACATGCTTAGACTGCTCAGACATGAGATCACCTGCCTCTTCCATCCGGACTTTGACCGTTGGTCCTGGACTCTCACCAGATCAGCCTCGCAAGCGCGCCAGCGCAAGCAAGGGTCGCGGACTGCCGGTTCGCGCCAAGCCCAGATGACTCGCGCACGCAGACCCTTTGCCTACGCCCGGTTCACCGCCAGTGGGGAATTCCACCCCGCCCTGAAACAGCGACACGAATGCTAGCACCACAAGCGCGCTCTGTGAAGCACTTTTTCAAACTAAAGTGTCTGCCTATGGAATGCGCGACGATTGAAAGGAAAATGAAACGGTTTCTTCGCGCGAATCGACCTCATCGGTTCGAATCCCCGCAACCTGACCAGAAAGCAAAACAGGCCAGGAACCTATTGAAAACGGCAAAGAGCCGCCGCCCGAACGTCGGTCAGCGAGCATGGCTTCTGGCGAGCTCAGTTCGGTTGAAGCCGAGGTGCCGCGTAGCAGCGCTACGCAAGCCGAAGGCTGAAACCGAAATGGGCCGCCAGAAGCCAGCGCAGCGTCGACGAAAAAGGCCGGCTGAAAAGCCGGCCTTTGAAGATTTGGTAGCCTGGAGGGGATTCTGGATCGCGCTTCGCGCGCTCCACCTCGCCAAGCTAAAGCTTGACTCGCGATTCGCTGGAAACTGCCCACTGGGCAGTTTCCTTGACGCGAATCGACCTCATCGGTTCGAATCCCTGTAACCTGACCAGAAAGCAAAACAGGCCAGGAACTCTTCCTGACCTGTAAGAATTTGGTAGCCTGGA
>CAVHFS010000044.1:0-5149 GCA_963635715.1 Subdoligranulum sp. CAG:314
ATTTGAACCTGCGGCCTCTGCGTCCCGAACGCAGCGCTCTACCAAGCTGAGCCACGTCCCGACTTCTCGCAAACAGCGGGCTATATACTAACACACTCCCGCTCATCCGCAACGATTTTCTGAAAAAGATTCGCCGCACCCATATCCCAACGGCAAAAGCCGTCATCAAGACAATGGGCGCGGCGAGAACAAATGATTAGCTGTACCAGCGCAACGAGCAGTAGAACGGGTTGTACCAGGAAAGCGAGCTATAGCACACCACTTCGCCTGGCTGCGGAGCGTGAATATAGCCGCCGCCGCCCGTGGCGATCGCTACGTGAGCGTCGCAAGCGTAAACGTCGCCCGCCTGGGCCTGCGATACGGAGCCCGTCCATTGGGCGGAAGCGATTTGCGCCCATGTCGTGCGACCGATCCAGATACCCGCGGCGCGCTGCCAGCAGCCCGACGTAAGACCTGAGCAGTCCAAGCCAGAGCCCCAAGCCGTGCCGCCCCATACATACGGCACGCCAATCTGGCTTTGCGCGGCAGCCACAACGGAGCCGCCGTAGTTGTTCGAGCCACCATCGCCGCCAGAATACCCACCGGAATTTCCGCCGCCGTCGTAGTCGTCGTCATCGTCATCGTCATCGTAGGTGGTGTTGCTAGACCCGCCGCCATTCGAACCGCTATCGTTGGTCGTCGGCGCGGCAATCGCGGCTGCCGCGGCAGCCTCCTCGGCGGCCTTCTGGGCAGCGGCCTCTTCTTCGGCAAGCAGCTCGGCTACCTGGGAATCGAGAGAATCGACCTCGCTTTGGTATTGGGAAACAAGCGTTTCCGCCTGGGTCTTCGCGGCATCGGCCTCTTCCACTTTGCGCTGCGCGATGTCGGCCTGATTGGAATATTCCTGCCTCTGAGCCTCGTTATCGGCGCGAAGGTTCTTGGTCTGCTCGACCATTTCGGCGTCTTTCTCGTTCAGGGACGTGAGCGTATCCCAATTCTTAGCGAAATCCTCGAAGGAATTCGACCCCAGAATGACGTCGAGAAACGTCGTTTGGCCATCGCGATACATGTTGCGCGCGCGCTTCGAGAGCTTTGCCTGCAGGCTGTCGATCTGAGCATTGTTCTCGTCAATCTTCGCCTGGCACTCATCCATCTTCGAAACGGCGTCGTCGTGCTCCATAACCGCCTGATTGTAGGTGGCAGACGCCTCTCCAAGCTGTTCACGCATAGAATTCAGTTTCTGGCGAGCCTCATCGGCCTGCGCCTGAACATCGGCCGACGTCGGGTCGGCGAAAGCGTTCTTCGGGGAAACCATGGCCGCAGCGCCAAAGGCGGCGGCTCCACCGAGGAAGGCTCGTCTCGTCAAATGTGCGTTGAGAGTAGTCATAAACGAACCCCTTCATATATAAGAAAGCGTCCATAATGCAACGCTTCGGCACACGAGAATACCAAAGCTCAGCGAGCGATTGCACCCCATATCGACCAAGCGTCACAGCGCTTTCACAAAGCTATATTCCTCATTTCCAGATGAAATAAGGTATCTTTAAGTAAGTTACTGTCTATTTATCTTTTAATTTCCAAAGGTATTAGGCTTTATGATGGCCAAAAGGCTTTCCAGCACGCTATATCTTGCGGTCGAAGGCGCCATCTTCCAAGCGATAAGGCAAAAGTGTGCAGGAACTCGAAACAGAGGAGCTATTCATAAAGCGTTTAGATATATGAAGGGCCCGCCTTTCTCAAGGCAGGCCCGCAAGCAATGCATCGTTTCCGTTTACCAGCGAAGCGCGACCGAAAACTGCGGCCAACTCGAAACGCAAACCGTCTGCCCCGGCTGAGGCGCATGGATATAGCTGCCGCCGCCCGCCGAAATGCAGATTCCCACATGGCCGCTCGTCCACAGCACGTCGCCTGGCTGAGCTTCGGAAACTGAGCCGCGCCAGCGAGCCGAAGCATACTGGGCGCTATCGGTGCGACCAATCCAAATGCCCGTTGCCTGCTGCCAGCACCACGAAGTAAGCCCCGAGCAATCAAGGCCGACATTGGGAGTCGAGCCGCCGTAGACATACGGCACGCCGATCTGGCTTTGCGCATAATCGACGACGGACCCCGAAGGAGGAATGTAGTTGTTCGTAGAGCCGCCCGAAGTGCTGCTCGATGAGGTTTCGCTGGCGCTTTGCTGAGCGATGCGCTCCTGCTCGGCCTTGGCTTCCGCTTCAAGCGCCGCCTGACGCTCCTTGTCGTAGAGCTCTTGCGCTTCAGCAGAAAGCTCGTCGTAGGAGGTTTGGAACTGCTCCGCAAGGGCATTTCCCTCTTGAACGGCCTTCTCCGAAGCCTCCACCTGAGCCTGCGCCTCTTGCTCTTGCTTGGCGTATTCGGCATGTTGAGCTTCGTTATCGGCGCGCAAGCTCTTCGTTTCGGAAACCATGCGAGCATCGTTTTCGTTGAGCTTGGTGAGCATGTCCCAGTTCTTCATGAAGTCATTGAAGGAATTCGAACCCAGGATGACATCGAGAAACGTCGTCTGGCCATCGCGGTACATGTTGTTCGCCCGATTGCCCAGCTTGCCCTGCAAGTCTTTGATGCGCTCGTTGTTTTCGTCGATTTTCCCTTGGCACTCGTCCATTTTTTCGACAGCGGCATCGTGCGCGTCGACGGCCTGGAAATACTCCTTGGTTTTTGCGTCGATCTCTTCGTTGAGCGTAAGGAGTTTTTGAAGCATGGCGTCGGCCTCGGCCTGTTTCTCCGCCGCCGTGGGATCGGCGAAAGCGACGCTCGGCAATGCGGCAGCAACACCTACGGCAGCAGCTCCGCCAACGAAGGCGCGACGCGTGAGATTCGTTTCCTGATTATCCATAAGCCCGGCTCCCATCGCCTGGTTGAAATCATACGAACCATACTTTACCAGCCCCGCCCGATAAAAACAAAAGCCCGCACAGAGCGGGCTTTGCAAAAACAATAAAGACGCAGGAAAGCCGAGGCTTGGCAAGCGTCAACGAAACTCAACGATCAGCGAAATGGCGAAAGCAACCGCCGCTAAAACGCCGTGCAAAACGCGTCGAGCAGCATGATTGCATCGTGGTGCGCGGCACGTTCAACGGCCGCGGTGCTCTCGTCCGCCCCAGGGCCAGCGATTTCAAGCACGATGCGCCGAGCTTGCCCGGCCTCTGCCGCAGAATTCGCCGCATCAATCGCATTCGAAATGCGACGAGCGAGCGCCGTCGAATCGTCGCAGACAACCCGCGGCACATTTTCCTCGTATGGCTGCCCCGTTCGCACGATATGAGCGAGCAGCATATCGACATCGGGCGGCACGAGCAGCGTCTCGGCGCTGACCATCTTCGATCGGGGATTGGTTGCCATCGCCAAATTCGACATATTCGAAGCGACGTTGCGCGTGAATTCCTCGGTTCCGAAAAGGCACACGGCATGCGCCTCGAGCACATCAGCGGCGCGAGCGAAACCCATGTACGCGCGATCTTCTATTTGAGGCTTGTCTTGCCACGCATTATGAAGATGGCGCAACGTGGCGTATGTCTTCACGCCGGCAATGCCGTCGCAGACAAGGCCCATATTGAGCTGGAATTTGCGCAGGGCGCCTTCGGTATACGCGCCGAAAGTGCCGCTCACTCCTCCGCATGCGAACCCCAATGCGCCAAGCGCCGTTTGCAGTTGCTCGACATCTTTGCCCGAAAAATACGGAGTTCGCAGGTAGAGCAGCCGCTCGCCAAGCTCGAAGCCCTCGTCGGCTTCGCCCTCCCTATGAATTGCCTCAGGAATCATGTTCTCGCCTCGTTTGCGCTATTTCAGGCGGTTGATGAAATAATCGGCCATGGAAATGAGCACGACGCGCGCCGGGCTGTCCTCGATTTCCTCCATGAGTTTCGCCTTCGCGCCGCTCGTAAGCTTGCCGGCGTAATCGCGAGCGTAGTCGAGGGAGCCCGCTTCGCGCATAATGGCCACGGCCTCGCGCAGCTCGCTTGTCTCCGAGGTCTTCGACGAGAGAATCTCAACCAAGCGGTCGCGTGCATCGGAATGGTTCAGCGCATGAACCACCATGAGCGTACGCTTACCCTCGGTGATATCGCTGCAGAAATCTTTGCCCACAACATCGGCGTCGCCTTCAATATTCAGAAGGTCGTCTTGAATCTGAAAGGCCAGGCCCGTGGCCAGGCCATATTCGCGCAGAGCGGCGATTTGCGCTTCGCTGCCGCCGCCCACGATGGCGCCCACGGCCAGAGGCACCGCGCCCGAATAATGCGCGGTTTTATGCGTTGCCATGCACAGATAGTCTTCTGGAGTGATGTCGTAGCGAGCGTCGCGCGCCCAACCCAAATCGAGCGCCTGGCCTTCGATGGTGCGGCGCGTCATATCGATGAGCTCGGTGACAACACGCACCTTCTCGGCATCGGTGAGCAGCGGGTCTTTCATTACGGCGCCGTTCACCATGGAAAGGGCCAAATCGCCCGTATTGATGGCGATGCCCAGCCCTTCAGTGAGATGCATGCACGGCTCGCCGCGACGAAGCGTGGCCTCGTCGGCGATATCGTCATGAATGAGCGCCGCGGAATGGAAGTGTTCGATGGCCGAAGCGGCCGATACCGCTTTTCGGACATCGCCGCCTACGGCAGCGCATGCCGCAAAGCAGATGAGCGGACGGTGACGTTTGCCTCCGTTTTCGCTGTATTTCATCAGCGGGCCATACAGGTACGTATCCATATCGGGATGCGTGCCTTCGGGAATATACGAGTTCACTAATCGGCCGACCGTCTCGGCATAGGTGACGAGATACTCCTCGAACGTCGCAGGCGGGTTCCTCATGCCCGCAACGAGTTCGTCCATACTTTCATTTCGCACTTCAGCTGAGTTCATGCCGGTCTTTCCGATCGCGATACCATCGCCATACGACGTGGTGAGAATAGGGGCTTGGTAGGAGCGGTGGGACTCCGGCCTCGCTGCGCGAGCCCGACCCCTCGGGCTAAAGCCCTCGGGCGAATTCCTAAAAACTGCCCACTGGGCAGTTTTCTTGACGGAATTCCACCTCATCGGTTCGAGTCCCTTCGGACCCGAAAACCCACGAAGCAGAAAACCCTTCAGTCCTGCTACTCTTACCTGGTAGGAGCGGTGGGACTCGAACCCACAAGCCTTGCGGCGGCGGATTTTAAGTCCGCTG
>CAVHFS010000045.1:0-4972 GCA_963635715.1 Subdoligranulum sp. CAG:314
CGCGTGTGCTACGACATCACGTCGAAGCCGCCCGCCACGATTGAGTGGGAGTAATGGCTGATACAAAAACGTATCAATTCGTGACCCAAGGCACCCCTTGAGAATTACCTGCTCAAGGGGTGTTTTTATGTCTGCAGACATGTGCCTGAAAACGAAAACGCATGGGCGTGACCCAGCGGAATGACCCAGGAATACGCCCTGTTTTGCGGGTGGCTTGCAGGTTGAGACCATTACTCTCACCTGCGACAAAGGCAAAATGCCTTGCAAAGCAGCAAGAATAACAATTGATACAGTTTCGTATCACTAGCTGCGCAAACGTCTCGCCCGTTTCGAGCCCAACCCGCAAACCGCCCGCAATTTCCAAATTGATACGTTTATGTATCAATTTTCGGAAGAGAAAATTCTTGCTTTTGGGTCACGAGCGGGTCACGGCATAAATAACGCCTCCGACATGGTGTTTTTCACGCTTTCTCGATCGAATCAGCCTATACTCGCCGTACGGATGGAAAGGCGCAACGATGAAAACCCTTGCGATCTCGCTCGATTACCTGTCGGGTCCCTTATGGAAAGACGAACTCGTCGACGGCGAACTTTCAACCGGCATCCCCGTTGTTGACAACGATGCGGCCCTGCAAGATCTCAATGACTGTATATCCGAACTCTATTCATCGTATTACGAGTTCGACTCGCATGGTCAGGCCTGTTGGTTCAACGAAGGCAAGGAGAAAGCCGACAAGACCCGCATGCTCGAGCTGCTTGGCAAGCTCAACGCCCGCATCGCCGAGCTCGACGACGGCACCTTCATCGTCGACGATCGGGAAACGCCGCGCATCGAGGCTCTGTAGATGGCATGCAAGCGCAAAACGGGGCTGCGCTGCGATTGTGTATTCGTTAATTTAAAAAAGGGCCGCTTATTCGAAAGGAGACGGAGCGGAATCCTTCGCCATCCTTTCATTCTCATTGCTGGATTTACGCAATTCAACCGAAAGCATCACGCGTGAATTCAGCCATCTATGCCGCAAATTCATCGAACCTGCAGAACGCTAAAAACTTAAATAAACAGGGACGTTGCTTGTTCATCAATACCGACATGCGGGACAGGCACGAGCGAAAGGGGCCAAATATGCGCGACCAACAGAAAATTGGAATCCCTGCCGACGTAAGAGACTCGAATAGGACATCGGGCGGATATCATTGGAGATTCGCTATTGGCTAGCCGTTCCGATTGAAGATAAGCCGCGGCACGAACGAACGACGGTGCGCGACATGCAAGCTAGGGAATGGAGGGCAAATCCCATGAACAGGTATAAGCGTGCTTCTCGGGAATACGACGAGCGGAAGAGAATCATCACCAAGCTTCATGAGGAGGACCCGGGCGGCTGTATTGCTCTTTTCGCGCGCCGCAAGGCTTCCGCCGAACAGGGCTCCGATGTCCCGATTTGCATCTTTACGGTGGCGGCCAACATGCTGTGGGTCGTTCTCGTGGGCGCCGCGGCCGCGATGATTGCCGGAGGCGATGGCAATCCGGAATCCATTCAGTCCGGGTTGTTCGTCGCAACCCTCGGGGCAATCGCATGCATCGTCGGCTTCGCCTTCCTGGCCGCCTGGTCGCGGTACAAGCGCGAAGCCAGAATGCAAGTCATGCTCGACGAGTTAATCATGCGGGACGAAGGGTTTATCAGCTGAGATGAAACGAATTCATCGCGGCCGATTTCCGACTATTGGATGGCGCCACGTACCCATGCGAGCAAATCCTCGAAATCCCACGAGCCGTCCGCGATGCCGAGCATGGCTTCCAGAAGCTCGGCGTGTTTCGGCCGAAAAACAAGGCCCGACATCCTGAGGAACGCGCCCATGACGGCCGTCGCGGTTCGCTTGTTCCCGTCCGTGAAGGGGTGGTCCTTGATTATGCCGTAAGCGTACCTGCACGCCTTCGCCTCGTCGCTTGGGTACAGATCGACGCCGGCGAAGGATTGGAACGGCTGGGCCAGCGCGGATTCGAGCATGCCCTCGTCGCGCAAGCCGTCAACGCCGCCGAACCTCTCGATCGCGGCGGAATGGATCGCCAGCACCTCTTCTTTCGTTATGGGGCGGGCGCTCATTTGGCGAGCTCCTCGAAGACGTCGGCGTACTCGTCCATGAAATCGACGGCGACGTCGACCGCCGACGCCTCGGAGGTCGCCGGCTGGATGACAACCCACGGCTTGTTGTTCTTGAGCACGGTGACGGGCCTGCCGGTCCTGTTCACCTCCGCCGTCACGCGGGAGAAATTGCTCTTGGCCTCCGCGAGGCCCATCGTCAGAACCGCCATCGGAAACTCCTAACACTCTGATAGATAACCAGAATTATGGCCAGAATAATGGATAAAGTCAATAAAACGAAAGGATGCCAGCAATGAGCGCATCGCAGGGAATCGGTCACGAGACCGCATCGAGAATCGCCGCGGCGCTCGAATCGGCCGGCGAGGAGGTCCTGGTCGCATCGGAAAGCCCGCTCGTGATCTTCCACCACCAACCTCATGTTCGACCGCTGGGACGAGGTCTTCGACGACCCCGTCCTCACGGGCGCCATCGTCGACCGCATCGCCCACAAGGCGCACGTGGTTGACATGACCGGGGAGAGCTACAGGGTGATCGAGACCAAGGAGTGGATAGAGAAGACGAACAAGATGATGGACTAGCCGGTTAGGAAAGCATGGGGGTGGCCCGTTTTTAAACCGAAACACCGGCCTGGAGCACATAGCCCTTTCATTGGACGACTTCTGCGAGGACGCCATCGTCGTGCGCAAGGGCTTCGATCCCGAAAAACTCGTCCCCGACGGTTCGGGGAGCTGGTACGACGAGCCCGGCTGGACCGACGACTACGAGCGCAGGTTCGAAAGGCCATAAGCTTCGCGCTCGTCCGAAAATCGGCTTTGGCCGCAGGGAAAGCAGACGCCCGAGGGGGAACGCGGGCTATCTCCTGCACTCCGCGAGCAGGTCGTAGAGCGTCACGGGAGCGTCGGCGGTCTGCGCGTTGAGCCTGGCCTGCCAGTTAGGCGCCTGCAGGCAGTCGAGGGCCTGGCACAGGAGCGCGCCCGACTGGTAGGTCCAGTCGGTGGCGATGCTGTCCACGCCGAGCGTCCCGTCGCGCATCAGCGGCACCAGCGCCGCGAACGACAGGTCGACGGACTCGTCGCCCTGGGCGACCCTCATCACCCTGAAGTCGTAGCCGACCATCTCGGAGGCCCTCGCGCCGACGTAGGTCGCCGTGCCCTCTATCGTCTCGGCCGCCTGCTCGTCGCGCATGTACTCGGGGTTGGCCGCCATGCGCCGGTCGGCGATGCCGAGGTACCTGTCGGCGAGGGCGCCCATCACCTCGGCGTCGGGCTCGCCCTTCGCCAGCTCGTCGGCCATCTCGTCGAGCACGCCGTACTGCTCCTCCAACAGGTCGAGGTCTGCGGCTCCCAGCCCGTCGGTGTCGAACCTGCTCTCGCCGGCCCAGCCGCCCTGCATGTAGTAATGGAAGGCCTCGTGCGCGAGCATCGTCGCGAAGTGCCTCGAGTCGCAGGGCTTGGAGAAGGATTCGTCCCCGTAGCGAAGGTAGTACACGTCGCTGCCGAGCACCCCCACCGTCTCTCCGATGCCGTTGAAGTTCCCCGGAAGGGCGAACCGCAGCATGTCGGGCGCGAGCCCGGCCACGCTGTACGCGCGGATCCCCGACCCCTCCGGCATGTCGACCTCGCGGGCGAAGACGCCGGAGGGGTCGGCGGTCGGGTTGACCAGGTAGCCGCCGCTCGCGGCGCCCTTCAGGGCGAGCACCGGGCGGGCCGTGACGCTGAAACCCTCCCACAGCGGGGAGCCGGCCTCGCCCTCGGCTAGGTCGGCGAGCTCTCGCAGGGCCTGCCGGTCCGCGGCCGCCATGCTTTCGTAGTCGTGCGACGCTGGGCTCAGCTGGTTCGTCGCGAACGACGCGACGCCGATCGCGACGAGGGCCGCCGCGGCGACGCAGGCGATGCGTGCTGCCTTCTTCATTTTCTCCTCCTGATCGATGGGCGCCCCGCCGGGCGGCGGGGCGCTGTCATGGAAACGTCTTTGCCGGCTCTCGATGTGGTTGCCGCCCCGCGCTACGCCACCAGCGAGAGCAGCATGAAGGCCACCACGCCCACGGCGAACACGGCGAACCCCGCGGCGGCGAGCAGCGCCGCCGGGCTCCTCCTCGCCTCGCCGCTCCTCACGAGCGAGACAAGCGAGCCTCCGCCCACGCCCAGGAACGCCGCGAACCCGCCGAACAGCCCCACAAAGGAGAGGAGCATGGTCAGCCCGTTCTCGTGCAGCATTCCGTCGGCGTCGACGTGGCTGGCCGCGCCGTTGAGCCCCAGGGACACGGCGCCCAGGGCCAAAAGCCCCGCGCCCAGGCACATGCCGATGACGCCCAGCCTGGCCCTCCTGTTCTCGCTGCCGTCATCTATGAGCTTCTTGGTCATGTTGTTCATTTCCTTGCCTCCTAATATCAGCTCGTCCAGGGAGAGGTCGAAGGCGCGGGCCATGGCGACGATCATCTCTATGTCGGGCAGGTTGCGGTCGTTCTCCCAGTTCGACACCGCCTGGCGCGTCACGCCGAGCCGGTCGCCCATCTCCTCCTGGGTGAGCCCGCGCTCACGGCGGACCTTCTTCACCACGCTGCCGAAGTCCACGGCTCGTCTCCTCTCTCGGTATGCCTCAGGCCATGCGGACGGGCCCGCGACCCCCTTCCTCGAAGGCGAGGCTACATGCGGCTGCGCCCGATGGCCAGAAAGCGTCCCTTTCATCGCCCGCACCTGCGCGCAAGCGTCTCTTGCGCAGCCGTCTGAGCAGGCCGTATGCGGGATAGGGCTATCTGGCGTCGCCCGCCTTTTCCCTCGGGAGCAGCAGGACGGCGATCGCGGCGACCGCGATGGCGGCGATGGCCAGCGCGGCGAGGTCGGACAGTCCCAACGCTGGTATGCCGACGA
>CAVHFS010000046.1:0-4872 GCA_963635715.1 Subdoligranulum sp. CAG:314
CGAACCGATGCGCCAAGCGGTGGGGAGGAGGACGTACCCGCGGCTCCAGATGCCCCCGCGGCCCCGGACGCTGCGGCCTCGGCCGCCGCAGCCCCTGATTCCGCAGCTCCAGACGCCCCCGCAACCTCGACAACCTCGTTCCTGCCCGCTGCATCCCTCGCTCAAGCTTCTATGTCTTCCCTGGTGGAAAGCGTGGATGCGTTCGCGGACGGGGCGCCGCAGGCTGACGATATCACCATGCTGGCGTTTCGCTGGAACCTGCCCGTGCGCCGCCTCACACTGCCGGCGCAAGACGAGCAGCTGGATAACCTGTTCGCGTTCCTCGAGCCTGCGTGCGAAGGCGCCGGGCGCACGCCGCGCATGATGGCGCAGCTCATGCTTGTGTGCGAGGAAGTGTTCGTGAACATTTGCCATTACGGGTTCCCCGATGGTCAGCCGCGCCTGCCCGTGGACATCGAGATGGCCGTGGATGAGCGCGCCGGTTGCCTGCACCTGGTGTTCAGCGACCAGGGCATTGCTTACGATCCGCTGTCGCACGAGGCGAAAAAAGTGGATCCTACCGACGATGAGCGTAAGGGCGGCTTGGGAATCTTGCTTATGCGCGAATATATGGATGACTTGCGTTACACGCGCACCGATGGACGCAACATCCTGCGCATGACGAAACGATTTGTATGAAGTAGGCAACAGATTATAGAAAGGAGCCCTCATGGAAATCAACGGGACGAAAAACGGCGAGGTTTTGGAAGTGGTGCTGTCGGGTCGCCTGGACACGAACACGTCGCCCGATCTGGAAAGTTACCTGCGCAAAAACCTGGCAGGTGTCACAAGTCTGGCTATCGATCTTGCCGATGTGCAGTACGTTTCCAGCGCCGGTTTGCGCGTGTTTCTGTTCGCGCACAAGGAGCTGGCGAAGGTCGGCAGCGGGCTTGTGCTGCGCCACCCCAACGAGTACATCGCCGACGTGCTTGAGGCCACGGGCTTCACCGATATCCTGACCGTCGAGCAGTAAGGGGCGAAGCTATGGCGCGAGATGAACGAATCGACCAATTGACCAGCAACGATGCTCATGCGGAAGCGACGCCGGCGCCGGCACCGACGCCGGCGAGCGTCCCCGACGTGGCAACGCTGCGTCGCATGATGTTCGAAAAGCAGTGCGAAACCGGCCGCGCGCTGTCGGCCCAGCTTGAAGCCGATGTGCAACAGGCGCGAGCGGTGCAAGAAGAGCTGCTGTTCGAAATGCTCGACGCGAACAAGGACACCCCGTTTGGCCGCGAGCACAATTTCGCGAACATCAAAACGGTGGAAGACTTCAAGCGCGAAGTGCCGTTCACCATGTACGACGATTACGCCGGCTACATTTACGAGGTGATGGAGCACGGAACGCGCGGCGTGGTCACCACCGAAGAAATCGTGCATTTCAACGAAACGTCGGGCACCATGGGAAACCCCAAGGGCATCCCGTACACCAAGCGCATGGCCGAGGTGCTCATGGGCTATTCCGGCGCCTACACCTATTATGTGACGGCGCAGGCCACGGGCGACAAGCTGGCCGGTGGGCGCATGTTCACCATGATGGAAAGCCATTTCAACACGCTGAAGAGCGGCATCACATTCGGTTCGCTGTCGTGCAAGGCCATCGCGGAAAACCGCCCGTTTTTGGCGGCGACCACCACCAGCCCCGACGAGGCCGTGTTCGCCAAGCCCGGCACCGATACGCGCTATCTGCACGCGCGTTTCGCCATCGAAGAGCGCGACATCCGCGATATCAGCGTGGTGTTCATCACGGGCATCCTTGATTTGATGCGCTATATCGAGGACAGCTGGGAGCTTTTGGTGCGCGATATCGAGCAGGGCACCATCGACCCATCCATCCAAATGGACGCCGACGTGCGCGCCGGCCTGCTTGCGCGCATCAAGCCCAACCCGGCTCGCGCCGCCGAGCTGCGGGCCATTTTCGAACGCGGCTTCGACAAGCCCATCGCGCCTGCCATGTGGCCGAACCTTACCGTGGTGCGCAGCGTCGCCGGCGGCGGTTTCGCGCCCTACACGCAGCGACTGCGCCGTTTCATCGGCCCTGACGTGCACATTCTGTACACGGGCTACAGCGCGTCGGAAGGTGCGTTCTCGGTTCCGTTCGAAGTCGACAACCCCGCAAGCGTGCTGCTGCCGCGCAGCGTGTACTTCGAGTTCGTGCCGCTCGACAATCCCGATTACGAGCACACGCTGGGCGTGGAGGACTTGGAAGAGGGCCGCGACTACGAGGTGATCATCACCAGCCGATCGGGCTTCTACCGCTACAAGATGCGCGACGCCATCCACTGCGTGGGGCACAAGGGCACCATGCCCACCATGGAATTCCTGTTCCGCCTGGATCAAACGGTGAACATGCACGGCGAGAAGACCACGGAGATGGTGCTGCGCAAGGTGGCCGATAAGGTTGCCGAGCGCATGGGCTTGGAGTTGGTTGACTTCAGCGTGTATCCCGATGTAGACCATCATCCGGCGCGCTACGAGTACCTGTTTGAGTTCTTCCATGCTGACCATGCAGCCATCGACCTGGCCGAATTGTCGCGTGTGACCGACGAGGAGCTGCGCGCGGGCAACTACGACATGGATTACATGACCGAAGACGGCACGTTTGCGCCGGCGGTCGCGCGCGTTCTGCAGGATGAAACGAACCTACTGTGGCGCGATATGCGCGTGGTGCGCGGGGCGGCTCCGAATCAGATCAAGCCGGTGCACATCATCGATACCGATCAAAAGTACCGCTTCTTCTTCGCGCTCGTTGACGGAGAGATGGAAGGCTAGGGTTTGCGTATGGACATGACGGGAAACGCGAATACGCCAACGTTGGTGGCGAAAGGCGATGCGGCTGCGGAAAACGACAGCCTTATCAAGCGCACGTTCGGCAAGTACCTTGTCATGTCCATTTTGATTACGCTGTCGGCGACGCTGGGCATGATGATAGACAACGTCATCGCCGGCAACCTGCTGGGTTCGGACGCCGTGGCGGCCATCGGCATGTCGCTTTCCGTGTTCATGCTATTTTCGGGTTGCGCGGGAATCATCGAAACGGGCGCGGTCGCCCTGTGCGCCCGCGCGTTGGGCAACCGCGATGCTCAACGCGTGAACGCGCTGTTCAGTGTGTCTTTGTTGGCCGCGCTTGTTGCGGGCGTGGTTCTCTCGGTTGGCGGCGTTGCCTTATCCGATGGGCTGGCGACGCTTTTGGGCGCTGCGGACGGTCAGCTGCATGCGGACACGGCGGCGTACCTGGGCGGCATATGCATGGGCGCGTTCGCCATCGTGCTGCTGCAGCTGCTCATGGGCTTCACGCGCTTGGACAATGCGCCTCAGCTGGGCATGGTCGCCATTATCGGCATGAGTGTGTGCGACGTGGCGTTCAACCTGGTAGCGGTGTGCGTGCTGGGGCTGGGCCTGTGGGGCATGGGCGCGGCCACGGCGCTGGCGTATTGCGTGGCCGTAGCCGTCTGCTGCACGCATTTTGCCAGCAAGCGCAACACGCTGCGCCTGATAAACCCCTTGCCGCACCTGGGGAAGCTTCGCGGCGTGCTTAGAACCGGCCTGCCCGATTCGCTCACGCGCGCCACGGTGATGCTGCGCACCTTCACGTTCAACTGGCTGCTGCTGACGGTGGCGAGCGGCGCTGCGGTGGCGGCGCTGTCCATGCTGTCGTCGGTGAATTCGTTCGCTTCCTCGGTGACCATCGGCGTGGGGCAGACGGTCACGCTTTTGTGCGGAATCTTCTTTGGCGAGGAAGACCGTGCGGCGATGAAGGCCACGCTGCGCACGGGCTTGCGTATGGGCTTGGTGCTGTCGTGCATTCTGTGCGCGCTGGTGTTCGCGTTTGCACCGCAGGTGGTAGGGCTGTTCGGCCTTGATGGCCAGGCGGCGGAGTTCGGCGTGGTGGCTGTGCGGGCGTTCATCTTGTGCGTGCCCATCGACCTTATCAACCAGCTGTTCGTAAGCTATTACCAAAGCACGGGCAACGTGCGTGCCGCAAGCGCCATCGCTGTGGGGCAATCGGGCTTCTTCGCCGTGCTGTTCGCGCTGTGCACCGTGTGGATGTGGGGTGCCATGGGCGTATGGACGTCGTTTTTGGTTGGCGAGGTTGTTGCTCTGGTGCTGCAGGTTGCGGTGGCGTGCGTGCTGTGGCGCCGCAAGCGCTCGACCCGCGCGGCAACGCTGCTGGACAAGATGATGTATCTGCCCGATACGTTTCAGGCAGATTGGCGGTCTGCGGCTGCCTTTTCCTGCCGGCCTACCGCCGATGCGGTGGTTGCCTGCTCGCAGCAGGTGGCAGCGTGGTGCGAGCAGCAGGGCATTGATGGACGTCGTTCCTATCTGATTCCGTTGTCTGTCGAGGAAATGGCCGGCAACGCGGTGGAGCACGGCTTTGCTAAAGCGAAGCGTCCGGCCATCAGCGTGAAGCTTATCCTGAAGCGCGACGGTACGCTGGTGCTGCGCGTGCGCGACAACGGCGTGCCGTTCAACCCCATGGACCTGGACCTTTCCGCTGCCGATCCGTATGCTGCCATCGGTATTCGCATGATGCGCCAGGGTGTGCGTGGCGTGGAATATCAGAACGCGGTTGGCCTCAACAACGTGGTGGTCACGCTGCCCGCGCCCGCATCCTGATGCATTCGCCATGCGAAGTGGCTGCAGCAAGATGGGATGGGGGCTTTGATTCGCTCCGAAAGCGGGGCGAATCAGCTGTCTTGAAGTGGGGCGAAAAGCTCGTGCAATTGAAATGCTTGCGGGTTCACACTTTCGCCGCTTGCCGTATAATGTGACCCATCGCAACTCATTTCATCGCCGTAAGGAAGCAAGGAGGCCCCATGCTGAAAGCCA
>CAVHFS010000047.1:0-4795 GCA_963635715.1 Subdoligranulum sp. CAG:314
TCGCTCGCACGTTCGAGTTCGCAAAGCACAAACGGCTCGGTAAACAGGCCATTCATATAGGAACAGGCATAGATGCGATAGATGTTTCCTTCAATGCCGACGGGATTATCCTCTGAATCGTATTCTTGGGCGATTATGCCTTCAGTATTTTCCGCATACAGCACGCACAGGCCGTTCGCGCTCACGCCGAACATAATCGGAGCGCAGTCGGCAGGCCCAATAGGCGTGGCGCTGAGCTGGGAAGATAAGCCTTTGCCTGCCCATGTAATATGGTGGATTCTGTCGCCTTTCGACGCCAGGAAACCTTCATGCTTGCGCCACGGAACCATATGCTGCAATTCCCCGTCGGGAGCGACGGTGCCCCAAAAAGTGATGCCGCCACCGAGCAGCACGGCGTAGGTGTACAGCCCGCAACCGCTCGCGCATTCGTAGACAACCGGCACAATCATGTACGTTTTCTCGTAGGCTGGCTCGCCGAGCTCGATGCACGTGGGCGCTTCGTTGAATGCAGTTAGCCTGCGGAATTTCAAAGTGTCGCCCGTAGGATCGTCGGCGGAAATGGCGAAGCCCTCGAGGTAGACGGTGGCATCGGAGCCCAAGGCCTGCTCGGCGCTCTTGCCTGTTCTGTTCAGATAAACGCCGCTCAAATGCCCAGCGGCAAACGACCTGTCGCCCACCACAAGGCGCGGGCACTGCACGCAGTGGTAGCCCGCCTCTTTCCGCTTGCCGCCCGAAATGCTGCGCCACGAGGTATGGGAAACGACTTTTGGCGCCGACCCTTTCGCAATGTTCAGGCGAACGACGCTCAACACCGCCGACGTACTCGCCACTGCGAAGCTCGTAGCATCCCCGCTGGGCCTTTCGCCCGAAATGATCAGCACATACGCACTTTGCGAAGACGCCGATGCGGGGGCGTATTCAATCACATCGAAGTCGTAATCGAACAAATCGAGGCGACTGGTTGAAGATTCGTCGTTGGCGTCTTCAGCAAACCCTAGGTCGAAATCAACAGGCCAAGGGTCGGACCAGACGCCATTTTCTTTCGTCTGAACAAGCAGTCGCGAACGACCCTCCTGCTCGTAAAGCACCGCACCGATGCGGAAGAGACACTCGACGCCATTCACCGTGACGAATTTCATGTGGGCTTCGCTGAGCACATTCTCGAACAGGGTGGCATCCCTCGACGGGCGAATGCCGCCGCGATCGAGGGCCGATACACCCGAAACGCCCAGCGGCGCATCGTTGGTATCGGCGACGCGATGGCCCCCGATGTTCTCGTAGGTGTAAAACGGACTTACACCCTGCTCTTCGCCAACCATGGCATGCACATAGTGCTCCACCGAATCCAAGCTCGCGTCGAGGCTATCGGGGTCGGACGCTTCGTTAACGGCCCGAACAGCTTCGTCCCAATTGCGCACCAATTTGGGAGCGCTCTGAATGGCGGTCGCCCTCAACTCGGCTCGGCCGGCCATGTCGCCTTCGGTCACGATGGTCGCGCTCTCGATGAAATCGGCCATATTCACCACGGCATTCGACGAGTTCGACGCATCCGACGGCATGCCGAAGGAATACGGTTTCTCATCGCCCAACGCCAAAACGGATTTCCGCAATGCGTAGCCGTTCTCGGAATTGAAATCGCTCATCTTCCACGAATCGAGCAGCGAGGGCCAATTGCCTGCATAGACCTTGCTGGTCCATTTGAACATCACGAGCTGAATCATGACGTCGACGTCAGTATTTGCGCCCAACCGAACCCGAGGAATGGCCTTGTCGCCTTCGGGCTGCTGGTAGGCCAAGCTCGTCGTGATGGACGTTGCGGCACGTATGGCAGCGGAAGCGACCCCCGCAACGCCCAATCCAAGCGTCCCGGCAATGCCGACCTGGAAGAGAAGCGTAACTCCCCACCCATTGAAGTCGAACCCTATGTTTTTGAAGAAGTCGGCGTCGGAGCCGTGGGTTATAGCGCCGCACGTGAATCCCGATTTGAACGTAAACCAGGGATTAAAGCCAATGAAAAAAGGAATGGGTCCGGCCGAGCATTGCACCGTCCACGACAGATCGGTCTTCGCCTCGACCAGGCCATTGATTGAACCCGTCCATGGATGCTCGCCGCTTTCGAGGATCCGAGACCATTCGTAAGCAAGTCGCATATACCCCTGAATGCTTACCTTAAATGAGAGGTCTGCCGACCAGCCGCCTCCCCGAAAGACGCCGAGCTTCGGGTCGGATCCCGACTGTATTTTCTCATACGCCGCGAGCTTGTTCGACTGGTCGTCCCAAAACCCCTTGGCCTGCGCGTCGCTCGACTCGCGGGGAGCCTTCTTCCACCCGTCGTAATCGGTTATCCCTTTGTCGTTTTTCAAGTTCTTCGGCTTGGCGCCCACGCCGAAGAGTACCGTGCCCATAAGCGACATGTCGAAAATAAAGGGAAATTCGGGATACCAGCAGGTGAACTTCGATCCGCCGATTTTCGGAAAGCCCACAGGGAAGTCGAGCGGCGTGAAACCTCCGTCCAAACCGTCGCCCGGAATGATGAGCGCATCCCCCGTAGTTGTCTCTTTGAGCGGGGACGTCGCAACCTGCATATGCGCGTCGAGCGTGTACGTCTTGCCCCGGTAGCGAAGCTCAAGCCTAATGCCGCAGCCCTGCTCAAGCAGGCCGGAAGCTTCGTCGAGGTACGTGTCGCTCAACTCGCAACGCGCAAGCTGCGACCCGCCGTCGCAGGACGGCGTCTTCGAGGCAAGCTCGACCACCCGTTCGTCGTCGTCGCCTTCGGCGGGAAGCACCTTGTATACGACCAGGTCCGCCTGACCGCCCTGCGGCAGATACGCCTGAACGGAAAATGTATGCTCGAGGGGCTCGGCGTCGTTTTCCGCCATCGGCATAAGAAACGTCGCATCCGCGTACTGGATATCCCACTCGTCGAAAGTGAGCTCGCGGAAATACGGCGGCTCCTCTTGGGGCGAGCCGTCTTGAAGCAAGCGAGTGGGCGCGCAAATTGCCGTTGCGCCTTCAACTCGCACGAGCGGCATCTCGACATCGCGGTATCCCTCGGCGCGAATCGAAATCCCGCCGTTGAAACCATATTCGTCGAGCGGCGTTTCATCGTCGACGTAGTCCTCGCAAAGCGGGCCTATCTCGAATATGGCCGTGCCCTCATCGTCGGTGACCGCAGAAAGAGAGCGCCCCTCAGCATAACGAGACGCAAGCGTGACGGTTGCGCCTTCTATTGGAAGATTCTTCCCCTTGGTGACGTCGACCACCGAAACCGCGAACATCGAGGGCGACAGAACCAGAATCCTGAAAGCCTCATCGGAATCCACGCCCTCGTCGGCGTGGGCCAGCCGCGGCGCAATTGGCAGCAGAAACTCGCCCAAACGCCCAGGCACGCTCGGCAGCATAAGCCCCGCCAAACTCGACATTCCGGCAGCGACAAACGTTCGACGAGTAAGCATGGCGATCACCTTCGAGCATATGGCAAAATTCGAATATATGTCAAAATCTTGCCCGAGCAAACGTTGCCGAGCTAGTGCCATTTCAAAGCGAAAACGGCCAAACCTTGCTGGGAGATCCGGGGAAGAGGCCAGGCGTCACGCCCGCTTCAGCCAATGGGCCGCCGCCAACATGCCCACAAGACAACAAGACAACCGTCCCATTCGAGACGAGCGCTTGCCTATAGCAAGCGTCCCACTTGGAGCAAACGTCCTATTCGAGGCAAGCGTCCCATCCAGGGCAGACGCCTCACTCGAAGCAAGCACCCAACGAGCAAACGCCTCAACCATCCAACGTCGGCCCGCTAATCTCCCACATTCACGATGCCGCGACATCGAGGATAGTTACTGCAACCGTAAAACTGTTTGCCAGCCCGAGCGCCTTGCCTCGCAGTTCGCAAAACCATGGGCGCGCCGCATCTGGGGCACATTATGGCCTGCTCATCGGACGCTGCGCCGCCCGATGAGACACCCATCCCCTGCGATGCCTCGAGAGCGGCGCTTTCCGACAGCTCGCGATATTTGGCAGCGTAATCAACCCGATTCTCCTTGTGTTGCGCCAAAAACCATTCCGCTGATCGACGTGCTATCGATTTTGGAGCCTTATCGTGGCCGGGGCCCTTCTTTGCATTGATGGCTTTCATTTTCGCAATAAGCTGGTCCGCGCGAACCAACCGCTCCCTCACATCTCGCTTAGCGCGGCGATCATTCAACACCGTTTTGGGATTTGCCAACACCACCAGCGATTGATAAACGTCACCAAAATCCTTGTCCACCAAAAAATTCGCTATAAAGCCGCGATTGTCCCGCTTCATGGAGCGGATAAGCTCGAGGTGCCGCTGGTTTTGGGCGATGGGCGAATAGATGCCTTCCTTTCGGCCCCCATTAAAAGTGCGAACGAACTGGCCTTTCTCGTTCACCTCGATATTGCCATAGAGATTCTTGCACTCTAATACGAAAAAACGCCGCGGCGTGATAATCAGAAAGTCAATCTGTGCGGTAAGGCCAGCGTGCTCAAGATAGAGATCCTGCAGAACGAACATGTCCATGTGCGAATTCTTTAGCTCGTGGCAATAGTTAAGGTGGGCAGCAGAATGGACACCCAAAACAAAGCAAGCTGCTACCATAGCCAAAACCGCCACTTTACCAGTCAGGCCGTTGGCCGTCAGCTAAAGCAAGGCAGTGAATAAGCAGGGTAGGATGGGAAAAGAAAAAACCTCCGAAGAGGCTTTTGGCAAGTCGGATTGCTCCCTACGGAGCGTTCCCGAAGGAACATTTTTGGCTAGGCCGTATTTTGACTCGCA
>CAVHFS010000048.1:0-4152 GCA_963635715.1 Subdoligranulum sp. CAG:314
TGCACGAGCAGCAGGAACGCTACCGCACGCAGATTGCCAACGAGGAGGCGTCCGTCGAGGAAACGTCGGGCGCCGATCGCGTGCGTCACGAGAAGCGCCTCAAGAAGCTGCGCGAGCAGCTGAGCGAGACGGCGTCGTTCGAGGAGAAGCTGCATCACCTGGCTGACCAGATGATTGCCATCGATTTGGATGACGGCGTGAAGGCGAACTACGCAATCTTCGCCGACGTGCTGGCCAAGGTGAAGTAGCGGCGGCACCCCTGGGCGCTTGTGCCGCTGGCGCAATTATGGAATGACGGATGTACGAAAGATGTAGCAGCATGGCGAATGTAGACATTATCGAGCAGGTTCGGCAGCGGTTTTCGGCCCCTTTGGCCGATCGTGCCAAGCGCCGCATCGTTGTTTGGCACGACCCAGAAGGGGAGTTCGCCGACGATTTCGCGTCGCTTGCGGGCGATGGCGGAATCGCGTTCAAGGATTCGGGCTTGCCGGGCGGCGCCGTGCGGTGTCTGGAAATAGCGGATGGCAACACGTTCGCTTCGAAACGCCAGATTACGCGCGATTGCGCAGAGTCGAACTACCTGCTGTATCGCCGCCGCGCCCGCGGCGCGCTGGAGGGCGACTGGCTGGCAGACGTTGAGTTGTACGCCGACCATTTCCAGGCCGACTACGTGTCGCTGCTGCTTGACGACTTGCAGGCGCCCGACACGTTGGATATTCGCCAGACCGTCGCGCAGCTGAAGCCCTTCTTCGCCGCGAAGGAGCGCACGAACCGATACAAGGCGCTGGTGCCGGCAACCTATTCGCGGGAGCAATTGGCGATGGGCGTGTTCGCGGCAACACTGCGCTCCGCATCGCCGACGGTGGAGGCGGTCGTGCAAGCCTACGTGACGGCCTTGCTCGACGAGGCGGATGGTCCGAACGGCGATGCGATGGCGGCTTCGGCGGCCGACCAGGGCGCCAGCGACTCGCGGGCCGCCGATTCTCCTGCCTGTCCGAAGCCCTTCGCAGACCTGGCCAAATACGGCGCTGGCGACCTGTTCTCCGGCTTCATGAAAGCGAAGCTCGGTTACGGGGGCGATTTGGCCGATGCCGATGCGCTGGTGGCGCACTTGCTGGTAAGCGCGCTTTCCGCCACCATGCCCGCAGATGCGCTCGCTGGCCTTGAACGCTATATCTCGCCCGGCAATGCGCAGTTCTGCCTGGGCATTTTCCGTGAATGGGCCAATGGGGGCGACGAGGATCGCATGCGGCTGCTCGATTTGTGCCGAGGCGTCGAAAGCAGGCTGCTCCTGGCGCAGCGTTTCGCCAACGCCTCGATGGATGCGCTGGCGGACGGCGACGTGTTTCCCGTCATCGACGAGGCGATCCTTCTGCAATTCATGACCTCCGCGGCGGCGGGCGCCGATCGTGGCGAGGAGGTCCTGCGGGTCTTGCAGGCTCGGCGCGAGATGCGCTGGCATGCCCTTTTCACGCCGTACTCCGATTGCCTGGTGGCCGCCGTGCAGATGGGCGATTTCAAGCGCGCGCATGCGCAGGGCTTCCACGAAACGAACGCGAAGCTCGTCTGGGAGGCGTACACGCAGGATTGGTGGCGTATGGACGCGGCGTATCGCGCGTTCTGCAGCGCGTACCGGCTGTGCGCTCGCGAGGGCAACGCGATGCTCGACGAGCCTGTTCATGAGCTTGCCCAGGCGATGGACAACCTGTACGCGAGCTGGTTTTTGGCGGGCTCGAACGCCTGTTGGACGAACGCGGCCGCCGATGCGTGGGCATCTACGGGCTACGTTTCCGGCGTTGGGGTGCAGCGCCGTTTCTACGACGACTACGTGAGCGCCGAGCTTGTCGGCGGCGCGAAACGCGTGGTGGTCGCCGTTTCCGATGCGCTTCGCTTCGAGGTGGCGCAAGAGATTGCCGCTCGCCTCGACCGAACGATGCGCGGCGCATCGAAGGTCGAGGCCGTGCAGGCGGCGTTTCCCAGCGAAACGAAATTCGGCATGGCGGCTCTGCTGCCGCATGGCAGGTTGGAGTTTTCCGAAGCAATCGGCGAGGTGTTCGCCGACGGCCAGCCCACGAAGAGAACCGCTGAGCGGCAAGCCGTGCTGCAGGCGCGCCGCCTCAAAAGCGCGGCGATCCAATACGCCGACCTGGTTGCGATGTCGGCGGCCGAGCGCAAGAGCTTCGCGGCAGAAAACGAGGTCATCTACGTCTACCACAACACCATCGATGCCGCAGGTCACGGCGAGCACACTGGCCAAGACGTCTTCGACGCCTGCTCGGATGCTGTCGACGATATGGCAAGCCTGGTGCGCATCGCGGTGAACAGCATGGGCGCTTCTCGCGTCGTTATCACGGCCGACCACGGGTTCCTGCATACGCGAGGCGATATTCCCGAATCGCAGCTGGCCTCGCGCGACGAGGTAGCGGGCGAGCTGGTCGATGTGGAGCGGCGCTTTCTTCGCGCCGAAGCCTGCAGCGAGTCCGAGGTGTTCGTCAACGTGCGCATGGACGATATTGACGGCGGAAGCTACACCTGGTTCTCGCCGCGCGAATGCGTACGCATCAAGGCGCCCGGGTCGCGCAATTTCGTGCACGGCGGCGTGAGCCTGCAGGAGCTGTGCGTTCCCGTGCTGCGCTACCGCGACATGCGTGCGGGCGCGAAGGGCTACGAGGAGCGCTCGCAGGCCGAGCTGAAGCTGCTTTCGACGGTGCGGCGCATCACGTCGATGCTGTTCAAGGTGGAGCTCTATCAGCCCGAAGCGGTGGGCGGTAAGGTGGTTCCCGCCGAATATGCGTTGGTGATGCTCGACGAGAAGGGCAACGAGGTGTCGGAGACGCGCCGCGTGCACGCCGACATGGAAGCCTCCGAGGAAAAGGCGCGCATCGTGCGTCTGCAGATTGGCCTGAAGCCTGGCAGGGTATACGACGCAAGGGATACGTACTACCTGCTATGCCGCAACAAAGACTCCGGGCAAATCGCCTGGAAGGAAACCTACCAGATAGACATAGCGTTCGCCCCCATGGATGATTTCGGATTCTAAACAGCGAAGGAGCTGATGGCATATGGCCGAATACACGCAAGACGCAGGCACTACCCAGCCTTCAGGAACCATGCGCGTTCCCCATTTGGAGCCCGACGACCTTGACTGGAAGGTGCTCGATCATTTCGGCGGGAAGATCGTTCGCAAGGACCTCACCTCGATGATGAAGGCCGAAACGAACGTGCCCACCTTCGTGCTGGAATACCTGCTTGGGCAGTACTGCTCTACCGATGACGAGGAGGTTGCCGCCGAAGGCGTTGCACGCATTCGCAAGATTTTGGTGAACAATTACGTGCGCCCCGACGAATCGGAGATCATTAAGTCGAAGATCCGCCAGCTGGGCGTTTACACCGTCATCGACAAGGTGCATGCGCGCCTGAGCGAGCGCGACGATTTCTATGTCGCGGAATTCACGAACCTGGCCATCGAGCCGTTCGTGATGCCCGATGAATACGTGGTGCAATATCCGAAGATTTTGCAGGGCGGCATTTGGTGCCTCATGCGCATGGAGTATGTGAGGCCTGGCGACGAGGGGGACGAGCTTGCCGAAATATTCGGCGACGAACCGAAGCCCAAAAAGAAGAACAGCGGCAGGCGCACGGCGGCGGACAGCCCGTTTCAGGTGCTTTCGTTCAAGCCCATCCAGATGCCCCGGCTCGACCTTGACGAGCTCATTTCCAACCGAGTCGCCTTCACCACCGATGAATGGATGAGCCTGCTGTTGCGCAGCGCCGGCTACGAGCCCGCTACGCTAACCGAACAGCAGCGGATGCATTTCCTTGAGCGCATGGTGCCGCTGGTGGAGCGCAACTACAACCTGTGCGAGCTCGGGCCGCGCGGCACGGGCAAATCGCATATCTATAAGGAGGTTTCGCCGTATTCCATCTTGCTTTCAGGCGGTCAGACCACCACGGCGAACCTGTTCGGGCGCATGTACTCGAGCCGCAACGACACCGCCGCCGTGCGAGCCGGCCTGGTGGGCGCATGGGATTGCGTGACGTTCGACGAGGTTGCCGGCATGCGCTTCAAGGACATGAACGCGGTTCAGACTATGAAAGACTTCATGGCGTCGGGAAGCTTCGCGCGCGGGCGCGACCAGATCAACGCCGACG
>CAVHFS010000049.1:0-3323 GCA_963635715.1 Subdoligranulum sp. CAG:314
AAATGAAGAAGGCCCTGGAAGACGCCGGCGCTGCTGTCTCCCTGAAGTAAATTCTTTCTCTGTAACAAGAGATAGCGTTTGCAAGACCCGCTGCACCTGTTGCGGCGGGTCTTTTTTCTGCCCGAAAACGTCTTGGCAACGAATGGGCATGCGAATACGCGCGACGTGTAAGGTACAAAGGCGGATGACGGCAAAAGGAAGGAGCGCGCATGGAGTCCGGTTACTTCAAAACGTGCTGGAACGACATCAAGGAAACTCCCGGTTGGTTTGCGAAAATCTTGCTGCTTGGCCTCGTGTTCCTGATCCCCATTTTCGGGCAGGTCGTCGTTTTGGGTTACTCGTACGGCTGGGCGCGTGAAATCGCCTGGAACATGAAAACCCCTATGCCTGCGCGCATCTTCGCGAACGAGGACGGCCGCCTGTTCAGTCGCGGGTTTTTCGTGCTGGTCATCGCTTTCGTGTGCAGTCTTGTCCCCAGCATCATCGAAGCGGTATGGGACGCTATGGCTGGTCGAGGCTTGAACACCGCTTCCGAAATGATGCTCGGATCGGGCGTTCACGGCGTGCTGCCTGATTTGCTGCTGTATTTGCTTATTGCTGCGCTGAGCGTTTTCGCGCTGTTCTTCGCTTGGGTCGGCTCCATGCGCTCGACCATCTACTGCCGCCTGGCTCCGGGTTTTCAGGTGACGCGCGCATGGTCCATGATGCGCCACGATTCGCGCGGTTTGGTTCGCCTACTTGGCATGTACGTTGTTCTGAGCATCGCCGCCTATGCGGTCGTCCTGGTTATCACGTTGATCATCGGCTTGCTGTTCGGTGGAGCGGCCTTGGGCGTTGGGCTGTCGGAAATAGGCTGGGGATATACGGGCTCCCTCAATGATCTCGCTAACTCGGGCAACGTGGCGCTTGTCGTCTTGTGCGTGCTGGGAACCATTTTCTTCGCATTGCTGCTTGTCTATGCTGTCTCCTGCATGGCGGCGTTCATCATCGTGATCCAGTCTCGTGCGCTGGGCTACTGGACGAGGCAGTTCGACGTGCCGGCTTGGGGCGGTCAGGACGATCCGATGCCTTTCGAGCACATCGGCTCCGCTCGAGGGTAGGAGCTGCTTGTGAGCAAGTCCTTTTCGCGCGATGGCGATCGCAGTCGCCCTGCCTCCAAGCGCTCCGGTGGCCGACGCCCTCATCCTAAACACGCCGGCAGCAAACGCGCTAACCCCGGCCGGCCGGTCGGCAAGCAACCCGTTGGCAAACAGGCCGGCTCCAAACATGCCGGCGGCAAGCAGCCCGGCGGCAAGCAGCCTTCAACGCCTTCTTCCCGGCCGCCTCGCAGCGCATTTTTGCCTGTTAGCCGTGCGGATATGGAAGAGCGCGGTTGGGAGCAGTGCGATTTCGTATTCGTGTGCGGTGATGCATATGTCGACCATCCGTCGTTCGGCATGGCCATCATCACGCGCCTGCTGGAGGCAAATCATTACAAGGTGGGCGTTATCTGCCAGCCCGACTGGCACGACGACGCCAGCATCACCGTGCTCGGCCGGCCGCGCCTTGGCTTTTTGGTTTCCTCGGGCAACATGGATTCGATGGTGAACCACTACACGGTGGCGAAGAAGCGCCGCAGCTCTGACGCATTCGCCCCTGGCGGCACGATGGGCCTGCGCCCCGACCATGCGGCGGTGGTGTACGGTAATCTCATTCGTCGAACGTATAAGGACGTGCCCATCATCCTCGGCGGCATCGAGGCAAGCTTGCGTCGCCTTGCCCATTACGACTATTGGGCCGACAAGCTCAAACGCTCCATTCTGCTTGATTCCGGGGCCGACTTGGTCAGCTACGGCATGGGGGAGCATTCCATCGTCGAGGTGGCCGATGCGCTCAACGCGGGCCTTTCCATCGGCGACATTACGTTCATCGATGGTACGGTGGTGCGTGCGAAATCGCTCGATCACGTATACGACTACGAACTGCTTCCCGCCTTCGATAGCATGCAAGCCGACAATCTCAACTACGCGCGCAGCTTCGATGTGCAGTATCGAAACAGCGACCCGTTTACCGGCAAGCGCCTGGTCGAGCCGTATTCCGATCACGAATTCGTCGTGCAGAACCCGCCGTCCAAGCCGCTTTCCACTTCCGAAATGGACGCGGTGTACCGCCTGCCCTATGCGCGAACGTATCACCCGATGTACGACGAAGCCGGCGGCGTGCCCGCCATCCGAGAGGTGAAGTTCAGCTTGACCAGCAATCGCGGGTGCTTCGGGGAGTGCTCGTTTTGCGCGCTCACGTTCCATCAGGGGCGTATTGTGCAGGTTCGCAGCCACGAATCGATCATCGCCGAGGCGAAGGAGATGATTGCGGACCCCGACTTCAAGGGCTACATCCACGACGTGGGCGGTCCGACGGCCGACTATCGCGCACCTGCCTGCGAGGCGCAGCTGAGGCGCGGCGCCTGCCGCAACAAGCACTGCCTTTCCCCTTCGCCATGCCGCAAGCTCAACGCAGACCACTCGGATTACCTGGCGTTGCTGCGAAAGCTGCGCAGCTTGCCGGGCGTGAAGAAGGTGTTCGTGCGCTCGGGTGTCCGCTTCGATTTCGCCCTGGCCGACAAAGACGGCGGGCGCGCCTTCGTGCGCGAATTGTGCGCACATCACGTGAGCGGGCAGCTGCGCGTGGCGCCCGAACACGTTTCCGATGCGGTGCTCGGCGTGATGGGAAAGCCCCAGCATAAGGTCTACGAGCGCTTCGTGAAACTGTTCGAAGAGGCCAACGACGAATGCGGGCTGAAGCAGTTCGTGGTGCCGTATCTGATGTCGTCGCACCCCGGCAGCACGCTTGACGAGGCCATCGAACTGGCGGAATACGTACGCGACATGGGGTTCAATCCCGAGCAGGTACAGGATTTCTACCCCACGCCGTCAACGATTTCGACCGTCATGTACTTCACCGGGGTCGATCCGCGCACCATGGAGCGTGTCTATGTGCCGAAAAAACCGCATGACAAGGCGCTGCAGCGTGCGCTCATCCAATATCGTGATCCGAAGAACCACGACCTCGTGTTCGAAGCGCTGCGCCAAGCGGGGCGCCTGGACTTGGTCGGTTACGACAAGAAGTGCCTCATCCGTCCGCGAAAGAAGGGCGCGCCGAACACTTCTGCTGCCGCTCGTCGGCAACAGGGGCACGACAAGAGCCATTCGTCGCGTAAAGGATCCAAATCCTAGGGATTTCAAGGGTATAATAGGTTAACCGTAGTTTCCGGCGGCTTTGCCGGGCTTGTACTTTGCGACCGAGGCGCGTGAAAGGCGGCGATGCGCGCAATGAAAATCTCAACG
>CAVHFS010000050.1:0-2207 GCA_963635715.1 Subdoligranulum sp. CAG:314
ACGGCTTGCTCGCGCCCGACCCGCACAGCAGATCGTCGGGCTCGATGAAGATGGTGACCTCGTCCAGAATCTTGGCGAGCAGCTTGGCGCGGCGCATAACCATAGACTCGCCCGCCGTCTGCTCGAGCGATTCGTTGGCGATGCGAAACATCTCGATGCACAGCGGGTATTTCGTCACACGAAGCGCATCTTTCATGCGTTGCACGCGATCATTCATTGGTACTCCCCTTTCGTCGTTTGTGGAAACCGCAACGTCTTTTTTCTTTGATATCAGCGGAAGTCCCTTAGGAACTCCACTTACAAACTTCTGTTTAATTCAGTGCTTGAACTGCGGAGATTCTTCATCGACCCATTGTTTGACGAAGGTTCTCAGCGCTCGCTTGTCCACCTTGCCGTTCGCCAGCAGCGGAAGCGATTCCATCGCCAGAACCACATCGGGGATGCGGCACTTCTCGATGCGTCCTCGCGCCCACAGACGAAGCTCACGCGACGAGGCCGTCGCAGAACCACCGCCCGGGCCGCGCACAACCGCGCATAGGCACGTGCGCTCGCCCAAATCCTCGTCGGGAAAACCCACCAAGCAACAATCGATGACATCGGGGTGCTCACGGTAGGTTCGCTCAACCTCGGCGGGATAAATATTCATGCCGCCGCGCACCACGATGTCTTTGATGCGTCCGCAGATACGCACCATCCCTTCTTCGTCTATCGAACCCGCATCGCCTGTGTGAAACCATCCTTGGGCGTCCACGGGAAGTTCATGCAGGCCATCTTCGTCCAAGATGCCCCGCGCAAGCGTAGGCGCGCGACAGAGCAACTCGCCCGAAGCCTCGTCGACCGAAAGCTCCACGCCGTCCACGGCGCACCCCACGCTCTCTCGACGAAGCTCGCGAGAGGCGCCCAAGGACATAGTCGCGAGGGTCGAAGACGCCTCGCTCATCCCCCACGACTGCACGACCTTGCAACCGAAACGCTGCTCGAAATCGTCGGCCAGACGCGATGGGCACGAATCGCCGCCCACAACAAATGCCCTGAGCCCGCACATCGAGTCGCGCTCGCCCGGCACGCGCAGCTGTCGCCGCATCATCGTCGGGACACCATACACAATCGTCGCCTGGCAGGAAAACGCCATGCTCGAGGCGTCGTCTGGGGCATATCGCCCGAGCGTGGCGAGCGTGGCATGCGCAACGACCGACGCGCACGCGCCCAAAAGCCCGAAGACATGGGAGAACGGCAGCGGGTCGAAGAGCACGTCGCCAGGAACCGCCCCATAGGAATCGTTCATCAGGCGCGCGTTGCGAAAGAGTGCCGCCGAGCGGCATACGACGGCCTTCGGCAGGCCAGTCGAGCCCGACGTGAACACGATAATTCCGCCGCTGTCGCAGCCGTCCGCCGCAACAGCAGATTCGTCGAACGCACCGCAGGCACCACTCGTAGCAGCCAAGGCCTCGCTGGAAGAAAGGACGGTCGCCCCGCATCCGTCGAGCGCAGAGCCGAAGCTATTCAGCTCGTCCACGATAACTGCCGCAGGCTTAATCAGATTGAGGCGTCGTCTCATTTCTTGGGCGGCAATCGTCGGGGCCGTAAGCGCCGCGATGGCACCGAGAGCCTCGCATGCCGCCAGCAGAACGATGAAACCCGACGCATTGCTCACGCAGAGAACAACGTTATCGCCGCGACGCACGCCGAGCGCCTTCAAACGCGAGGCAAGGCACAGCGCGCTTCGATACGCTTCTGCGTACGTCAGCCTCACGTGCTCATCAATCGCCGCGGGCTTCGCAGCATAGGCGATGGACCCTTCGCGAAGAGCCTCGAGCATGCTGCCAACATCCGAGCGTTCGCTTCTCTGCACAGCCATAATCCCTCCTCCCGAAAACACGCACACCCCATCATTCCAACAACGATTACAACGAGCCATCCGCCGGAGCCATCCCCTCCGAGGCAACGGCTCGCTACCGTTCGCTTCGCTCACTATGCGCTCGCCTGGCTGCGCTTAACCCTGAAATGAAAAACAGGTTTGAGCGCAGACGACCTCGGAGGGGACGGCCTCCGGCGGGCGGACGCGAGAACGTCCAAAGCAGGCCAGAATGGCAAGCGGCGCGGGCGGGGGCGTCGGTGTTCAAATTCGCCCTTGATTCCAAAGCTGAACACCGCCAGGCGAGCGCATAGCGAAGCCCGAAGGGCGCAGCGGTAGCGAGCCGTGGCCC
>CAVHFS010000051.1:0-2083 GCA_963635715.1 Subdoligranulum sp. CAG:314
TGAGCGCGGAGGCCCGCTTCAAGCGCCTCACCCGCGACCAGAAGGACGCCCTGCTCGCCCAAGCGTCGAAGCCCGAAGCCGATTTCGCCGGAATCCTCAAGGAGAGCCTGGGGATCTGATTTCGCGGCGGCGTCGCACTAGAACGGCCTACACCAACGCAACGCGAGCTAACCCTTCTACCAGGTCTTTCGTGGGTGCGAGCGAAAGCACCTTATTAGGAAGCACCCGAAGGGTGCGCCAGTGTTTTCAACGCGGGGCGGAAGCTGTCCGGGAGGCGATACCCCGCGCCGTCTCAAAATTTGCGTCGCGCCTTCGGCGCTCTCTAGTGCGGTGCGAGACATGTCTCGCACCCACGAATTCCAGTTGTTAAGTCAACGCTTCTACCAGGTCTTTCGTGGGTGCGAGCGAGAGCTCGCACCCTAATCGAGAGCATCCGAAAGATGCGGCACCATCTTGCCGGCCTCAATCATATCGGCAAACGCAACAAGCGTCAGGTCACCGCGCTGGGCCGCATATTCGACGCATTCCGCCGTGAAACCCGATTTCGAGAAGACGAACAGCTTCTTCGAATCAGCGCGAAACAGCTCGGATCTACTTGCCAGCTTTTTCGCCACGTCGGCCCCGCACGGCTCGTTGCGCCATTTGCATTCGCACAGCGCCAATGCACCAGCCTGGTCGCTCACAACGATGTCGACCTCTTCCTGCGATTTGGTCCTGGGATCGTTGCCCCACCACCGTCCCATGGCGGCGGGCATCACGGGAAATTCGCCGGCTTTCGCTTTCCGGACGATCCATTGTGCGCACATTCGCTCGAACACCGGCCCCATGAACTCCGAGAGGCCTGGTTCGATACGCTGAAAAGCCGCTTGAGCCATATCGTTTTCGATGAGCCCGATATTCTGCGGAACGAATCGATACCAAAAACGGAACATCGAATCTTGCAACGAATACACGACTTTCTTCGAAGCGTCGCCGCCGAACGGCAGCTCGCGCTTCACGATGCCGATGCTCTCGAGCTTCTTGAGGTACGTGCGGGTGTTGCTTTCCGGGATGCGCGCAAGCGAAGCTATCTCGCTCAAGCGCGAACGGCCGCGGGCGATGGCCTGCACAACCGCGTCATACTGCTCGGGCGAACGACATTCCTGCAGCAGCAAATTGCCGGGCTCTTCGTAAAGATAGCCTTCTGGCTCAAGGAAAAGGGCGCGGATGTTGTCGCCTGCGCTTTTCTCCGGATCGACCATCTCCACATAGGCAGGCACGCCGTTGGTCGCACCGTACATCACCGCCGCATCTTCGGATTCCATACCACGGAGAAACTCAAAAGCGGTGAAGAAATCGAAGGGGGTTACTTTTATTTGAGCAGTCCTGCGCCCATACAGCGGGCTTTGGTAACCTAGCACCTGCTCTTCCATAAATGAAAGCGATGAGCCGCAAAGAATAAGCATGAGCTGCGTTTCGTCTTTAAACACGTGATCGATTTTGTCCTGCAGCAGCGAGGAGATGCCGGGGTCGGCCTGGGCGAGATACGGAAACTCATCTATCACAACAACAAGCCGTTCGCTGCGCCCCAGTCGCGCCAAGGCGTCAAAAGCAGCATCGAACGAATCGAAAGAACCCGATACCCCATCGGTCGCTCCTGCGGAAATAGCAGACGAAAACAGGTCGAGGTTCGCCTTGGCGTTTGTGCGACGGGCCTGAAAGTACACCGAGCGCTTGCCGTCGATACACTCGCCGATCAAACGCGTTTTCCCCACGCGGCGACGACCATAAACAACAAGCATTTCAAAATGCCCCGAAGCGTACAGCTTCTCGAATGCGGCAAGTTCCTTCTCACGCCCGACGAACATCGTATCACCTGTTATCTTATAGATATCTATCTTATTGCTAGCTATATTATACGTATCTATAAGACGCTGACAAGAAACCGACGTCTCCGACCGGACAACGCCTCATGCGCCGGCGGAACTGTCGATATGCTCATGCAGAACGGAGATATCAGCGTCGGCTTTATTGACGGCGGGCATTGGACTTTCCGCTGCCTCCATGTCCCTTCTGATGAGGTTCTTGATGTATTGATTTCGGT